>JBIIOQ010000003.1:0-138586 GCA_044336865.1 Crocinitomicaceae bacterium
CAAGATGATTTAGAAGAACGTGAAGGGAAATATATTATGATTACACGCATTAATTATTTTTCCCAAATACTTAGCTATATATTGCCCTTTGGTATTATTATCCTCATTTGGATTTTTGTCATGAGACGGATGTCAGGCGGCGGAGGCGGAGGCGGAGGCGGAAGCCAAATTTTCAACATTGGTAAATCTCGCGCTCAAGTGTACGATAAAGGGAAATCGACTAATATCACTTTTAAAGATGTTGCAGGATTAGCTGAAGCAAAAATAGAAATTGTTGAAATTGTTGAATTCTTAAAAAACCCAAAAAAATATACAGATATTGGTGCAAAAATTCCTAAGGGAGCTCTTTTAGTTGGCCCTCCAGGAACAGGAAAAACGCTTTTAGCGAAGGCAGTAGCAGGAGAAGCAAAAGTTCCCTTCTTTTCGTTATCAGGCTCCGACTTTGTAGAGATGTTTGTCGGCGTTGGCGCGTCTCGTGTTCGCGATTTATTTAAGCAAGCAAAAGAGAAAGCGCCATCCATCATCTTCATTGATGAAATCGATGCTATTGGTCGTGCTAGGGGTAAAAATAATGGATTCAATTCAAATGATGAGCGCGAAAATACGCTCAATCAATTACTGACAGAAATGGATGGATTTGGTACTAATTCGGGTGTAATCATATTAGCTGCAACGAATCGTGCAGATGTTTTAGATAGTGCCTTAATGCGTGCTGGACGTTTTGATCGACAGATCTATGTAGACATGCCCGATTTAAATGAACGAAAAGAAATATTCGAAGTACACTTGAAGCCATTAAAATTAGAACCCAATTTAGATGTTGATTTTCTTTCCAAGCAAACACCAGGATTTTCAGGAGCAGATATTGCTAACCTTTGTAATGAAGCGGCATTAATTGCTGCAAGAAATGGTAAAAAGAAAGTTGAAAAACAAGACTTCTTGGATGCTGTAGATCGTATCATAGGAGGCCTTGAAAAGAAAAACAAAATAATAACCGTTGAAGAAAAGAAAGCCATTGCATTTCACGAAGCGGGACATGCGACTATTTCATGGTTATTAGAATTTGCTCACCCATTAGTAAAGGTAACCATTGTTCCACGTGGGCAATCACTTGGAGCAGCATGGTATTTACCTGATGAGCGAAGTATTACAACGACAGAGCAACTTCTTGACCAAATGTGTTCGGCATTGGGCGGCAGAGCTGCTGAAGAAATAACATTCGGAAAAATCAGTACAGGTGCCTTAAGTGATTTAGAAAAAGTTACGAAACAAGCCTACGCAATGGTTTCCATTTATGGCCTGAATAAGAGGTTAGGTAATGTATCCTTTTATGACTCTCAAGGCAGAGATGCCTTTACCAAACCATATTCTGAAGATACGTCAAGAATCATTGATGAAGAAGTGAGCAAGTTAATCGAGCAGCAATATCAACGTGCCTTGGATACCTTAAAAGAAAATGAGGATAAATTAATTTTATTGGCGGAAAAACTGTTAAAAACAGAGGTTATCTTCAAAGAAGATTTGGAATTGATATTTGGTAAACGAGTTTGGGATAAAGAATTAGAAGAAGAGATAGTGCCGAAGCCAAAAAAACGTGCTAAAAAAGTTGTTCCACCTAGCGACGAAACTGACTCTACGAATGCCTGAATTAGTATGCATACTAAACACCAGTGATCAATTTTTTTTTGAAATCTGTAGAAGTATCCTTATGAACAATGACATCGAATTCAAAGAAAAAAATACCGTTGATAGCATGTATCAAAATTTTGGAAGCTATTCGTTATACGTTCTTCCTTTAAATGCTGAACTTGCAAAACAATTAATTGATCCAAAGCATGAATAATTTAGTGATTCGTTCAATTACGGGCCTACTATTTGGAACTGTTGTTATTGGATCCATTCTTTGGGGGCCATACATACAAACTGCAACATTTTCTGTTTTTATGTTGCTCGGCTTACTTGAATTTTACCGCTTATTTAAAAATCATCCATTCCTAAAAATTAGTGATGAAATTGGCGTTTTAATTGGAGTTTTTATTTTTACATTATTAGTTGGTATTAGCATGAAAATACTGCCTATTTTATGTATTTCCTTCATATTCCCCTTGTTTTTCACCCTGGTTTTATTCGAATTATGGAAAAAAGAAGCCAACCCAATATTAAACATATCACTATTGGTTTTTGGAATTATTTATGTTGTCATACCATTTTATTTAGCCGTTGATCTGAACTTAAGAAATACCTCATACATGCCAAGAGTTGTTGGAATGTTTCTACTCATTTGGACAAATGATACTTTTGCATATCTCACTGGTCGATTAATTGGCAAGACTAAATTATTCGAACGTATTTCACCTAATAAAACGTGGGAAGGAACAATTGGCGGTGCGCTATTCACAGTAATTTTCGCTTATATTATTGGGCAATACATCAATGAAGGAGAAACATATTTCTGGATGATTTCAGCTGCTATTATAATCCCAGGTGCGATATTTGGCGATTTATTAGAATCATTATTTAAAAGGAGTTTAGACCTTAAAGATACGGGCAATATACTTCCTGGGCATGGTGGCATATTAGATCGCTTTGATGCAGCTTTATTCACAATTCCATTTTTCTATTGCTGGAATATGGTTGATTATTACTGGCTCAAATAAAAAAAATTGCCCAATTCCATCATTTTTAGTAATTTCCCCTAATGAAATTACACAGAGAAGGATTTTCTATCCTACTAATATCACTTTTTATATCGATTGCAATAGGTATTACAAATTACCTTCTTTTTAGTGTTGAATGCCTATGGCTATTCATTTCTATAGAAGCGCTTAATTTAGTTATACTCGTTTTAATAGTTCAATTTTTTAGAATTCCAAAGCGGCATAAACACTATGAGTCGGATCAAATTGTATGTCCTGCTGATGGAGAAGTTGTTGTTATTGAAGAAACATTGGAGACAGAATACTTTAACGACAAACGCATACAAATTTCGATATTCATGTCGCCTTTGAATGTCCACGCGAATTATTACCCTGTTAACGGAACCGTTTGCTATCAAAAATACCATCCCGGAAAATTTTTAGTGGCATGGCACCCAAAAAGTAGCACAGAGAATGAACGAACAAGTATGGTGATAAAAACAGCTGATGGGTCAGAAATATTAGTGCGTCAAATCGCTGGAGCAATGGCTCGACGAATTTGTTACTACAATGAAATTGGGAGTGTGGCAAAACAGGGCGAGGAATTTGGCTTTATAAAATTTGGTTCAAGAATTGATGTCTTTTTACCTTTAAATACAACGCTTTCCATTGAAATTGGAGAAAAAGTTCAAGGAAAGTTATCTATACTTGGAAAACTCAATAATTAATTAATATATTTACAAAAAACAAACCTTATGAAAAAATTACTTTTAATCTTAACATTAACCACATTTGTGGCTCCAATGGCAATGAATACCTATGCTGCGGCTAACGGTACTAAAATTGAATTAAATGATGATGACAAGAAGAAGAAGCGTAAGAAGAAAAAATCTTGTTGTGCAACTGAAACTAAAGCTTGTGGTACAACCGAGCAGAAGTCTTGTTGTTCTAAGAAAGCAAATTAATTAAAAAAATTTATTAAAAAAAACCACCCTTGAAGGTGGTTTTTTTTTGTCAATTAGAATACATTTTAGCATATTCTGATTGATAATTCTCCATAATTTTCTTCCTTTTAAGTTTCAGTGTAGGCGTAATTTCACCGGCGGCAATTGCAAATTCTTTTTCCAACAACACAAATTTCTTAATCTGTTCCCAGTTTCCATAGTGTTTATTAAATTGACTTATTTCCTCACCAATACGATCATTCACTACCGATGATTGAGCCATATCAGCATTAGTTGCAGTACTAAAATCATGATCATTCCTTTCTGCCCATTCGCGAATGAAAGCAAAGTTTGGAACAATATAAGCAGCCGGAAATTTTTCGCCTTCGCCCACCACCATAATTTGTTCTATGAAGCGCGACTCTTTAAATTTGTTTTCCATGGCTTGAGGAACAATATATTTGCCTCCTGAAGTTTTAAATATTTCTTTTTTTCGGTCCGTTATCTTTAAAAATTTACCTTCTTGAAAGGTGCCGATATCTCCAGTATGGAACCATCCATCCGCATCGAAAACCTCGTCCGTAGCTTCTTTATTTTCAAAATATCCCATCATTACATTTGGACCTTTTACTAAAATCTCCCCATCATCAGCAATTTTAACTTCCACCTTTTCAATGAGCTGACCAACACAACCTATTCGGACACCTTTTACAAAACAATTAACAGATACAACAGGAGAGGTTTCAGACAAACCATATCCCTCAAGAATTGGAAGTCCAGCAGCAAAGAAAATACGTGCTAAACGCGGTTGCAAAGCAGCACTTCCAGAAGCAATCGCTAGTACATTTCCACCTAAGGCTTCTTGCCATTTTTTAAAAATCAACTTCCGAGCAATGCCTAATTTAATTTTGTACCAAGTGCTTTTACCCATAAAATCATATTCTTCCGCTAAACCAACTGCCCAAAAGAATAATTTTCGTTTGATACCTGAAAGATCCTCACCTTTAGCCATTATCTTATCGAATACTTTTTCAATTAAACGGGGCACGGCTGAAAAGACCTCAGGTTTCACTTCACGAATATTTTCCCCAATCGTCTCCATGGATTCAGCGAAATAAATAGAGCAACCTAAATACATGTACAAATAATGTAGCATTCGCTCATAAACGTGACATACAGGTAAGAAAGAAAGTACTTTTGACCCTTGTTTTGCCGGAATAGGTGCTATACAAGCTTGAACGTTAGATAATAAATTACTATGCGAAAGCATTACACCTTTTGGATTTCCAGTGGTGCCCGAAGTATAAATAATGGTCACTAAATCACCGCTCAAGACCTCTGCCATTCGTGCAGTAACCTCAGAGTCCTGAATAGATACACCTGCTTGATGAATTGCATTCCAGTGTGTTGCACCCTCTACTTCCTCAAAAGTAAATACCGCTGTTAAGCATGGCACCTGACTTCGAATTTTATCAATTTTAGCATACAGTTCAAGATTAGAAACCACCATTAATTTTACGGATGCATTCGATAAAATGAAGGCGTAATCGGATTCAGAACTAGTTGGATACAAAGGCACTAAAATGGCTCCGATTTGTTGAACAGCGATATCAAAAATATTCCATTCAACACGATTATTAGCCGAAACCCCTACTCTATCTCCCTTTTGAATATTAAGAGCTATCAAGCCTTTGGAGACCATATTTACCTCATCGAGAAAAGATTTAGTAGAGACAGGTTCCCATACACCTGATTTTTTTGTTACAAACATGGTTGCACTTGGGTAATTTTTTAGCTGGTGATATGGAATATCAAAAAGTCTTTTTGCGTGAATCATATGCTTAATTTATTAAGCGAATATAACCAAAAGATTATTAACCTGAGTTCGCGGACCTAGATTATAAAAAAAATATTCCAAAAAAAGAAATGAGAATAATACCGATTATATTCAGCACTAAGCCTGCCCTTGCCATCTGTCCCATAGATACAAAACCGGAAGAAAAAACAATCGCGTTAGGAGGCGTTCCCATCGGAAGCATAAAGGCACAACTTGCTGCCAAGGTAAGAGGAATACATAATTGCAGCATATCAAATCCAGCTAATTTTGCAAAGGCAGCAACAATGGGGACACAAATAACGACCAAGGCTAGGTTAGATAATAATTCTGTTGCGAAAATAGTTATAGCGACCAATGCAACAATAATGACAAAGATCGATTCATTATTAAAGGATGCGAGTACATCCGTTAAAAGAGCTACGATACCGTTTACTTCTATCATTTTAGCAAGCGCCAATCCACCGCCAAAGAGCAATAAAATACCCCAAGGCAATTTTTCAGTATCCGACCAATTCAACAGTGGCTTTTTCGTTTTATTAGCAGGAATAATAAACATCAAAACAGCACCTAATATAGCCACGTTTTCATCGTCGTATTTTACGGGGGTAAAATCATTGATTAAATCCTTAAAGATCCATAATAACACTACCCCACCAAATACTAAAATCACTCTAATTTGTTCCGTGGACCAAGGCTTTTTAACAATTTTAAAATCATGTGCTTCTAGTCGTTCTTTACCCAGCGAAAAATAAAAATAAACGTAAATAATGAAGAGCATTAACAAACTAATGGGCAAGGCAATTTTCATCCACTCAAAAAACCCTATCGTAATCCCATAGTTTTGTTCTAAAATAGCAGCCATTTGCGTATTGGTTGGCGTACCGACAAGTGTGGCCATTCCACCAATACTCGATGCATAAGCAATCGATAGGACTAAATAAAGACTAAATTTTGATTTTTGATGCGCTACAGGAAGCGCGTGAATTATAGCCATTGCCATGGGAAGCATCATCAAGGCAGTTGCGGTATTTGAAATCCACATGCTAATTAATCCGGTGCTAAAAATAAAACCAAGTAAAATTCTAGGTTTTGAATCCCCAACAATAGTTAATATTCCGTGGGCAATTTGTTCGTGCACCCTCCATTTTTCAAGGCCTAAGGCCAAGATGAACCCACCCAAAAATAAATAAACGTTGCTATTTCCGTAAGCACTTGCTAAATCAACAGGTTTAAGGATTCCAAGTGGAATAGCTAGTACCAATGGGAGAAGCGCTGTTAAATAAATGGGGATAATCTCTAAAATCCACAGAAAAACCATTAATCCACCGAGTGCAATCGCATTCCAAAAAGTAGATTTTCCGCCTGAGAAAAACAATATGAAAAAGAAACCAATAAACCCTAATAAGGCAAAAATTGATTTCCACTTCATCCTATCCTGTTACTGGTTTAACGTATTTAAAGCATCAACAAAGTAATCAGATTTAGCCTCAATCTCAGTATAGATAGCTCTAAATTCAGCTTTACCTTTAGCCTTGTTCATTTTACTTAATTGATCATCTTGAAAATCTGCCACTTCAGTAATTAACTTTTCAGTTGCTTTTAGTTTATTCGGATCAGCAATTTGTATAAAATAACATTCGTCCACTATATCAAAGACCATTTCATTTAGTCCTTTTTTTAAGATTCTTTTATTTCCCATTTGAATTTTTTTATCAAAAGTAGTGAGTTTATTCTATCTTTTATGGTCCTTTACAAAGATAATTTTGTCATGTTACGATTGAAAGCGTTGCCATGCAATAAGATTAAGTAATTTTACAGGCATGAATTATCCCATTATCCAACTCAGAAAAGCGAAAGATCATTCCGTATTAAGAAAGCACCCTTGGGTATTTTCAGGCGCAATATTTACCGACACCAGTGACATAAAAGACGGCGATATCGTTGCCGTTCACAATCATCGAAATGACTTTTTGGCCATAGGTCATTTTCAGCATGCGACCATCTCAGTTAGAATTCAAACATTTAAAAATGAATTGATTAACGAGCATTTTTTCACTGAGAAGCTTCAAAATGCCCTACTGTTGCGTTATGATTTGGGACTTGACAGCAAAGTGAATTCCATCTTTAGAATTTGTCATGGGGAAGGAGATGGATTACCAGGATTAATCATAGATTACTACAACGGAGTTGCCGTTATTCAATGTCACTCGATTGGCATGTATCGTTGCATTGGGGATATTTCCCTTGCACTTCAAACCATACTGAAGGATAAATTAACAGCCATTTATTCTAAATCTTCCGATACGCTTTCAAGTAAAAATGAGGTCGAAGACGCTTATTTATTTGGAGCATGTGAGCTACCTCATCAAGCAATGGAGAATGGCGTTAATTACCATATTGATTGGATCAACGGACAAAAGACAGGATTTTTCATTGACCAAAGAGAAAATCGAGCAATCCTTGGCAGGTATGCAAAAGGGAAGAAGATCTTGAACACTTTTTGCTATTCAGGTGGATTCAGTTTACAAGCATTGTATAAAGGAGCAAGTATCGTACATTCCTTAGATAGCTCAAAAAAAGCCATCGCTTTAACCGAAGAAAATATCCTGCTAAATACATATAAAGGAAAGCATGCGTGTATTGTTGCAGACGCCATGGAATACCTAAAAGAGGTAGAAGAGGCTTACGATATTATCGTTATTGATCCACCTGCATTTGCGAAACACCGCGATAAGCGCCACCAAGCTATTCAAGGTTACAAGCGTTTGAATGCCCATGTTTTTAGGCAAATCAAACCTGGCGGGATTAT
Source organism: Crocinitomicaceae bacterium (assembly GCA_044336865.1). Taxonomy (GTDB): domain Bacteria; phylum Bacteroidota; class Bacteroidia; order Flavobacteriales_D; family Crocinitomicaceae; genus UBA952. The sequence goes on from JBIIOQ010000003.1 coordinate 8,227, forward strand.
TTTTACATTTTCCTGCTCACAGGTAGTTGACAAACAACTTTTTACCAATACCATTATTGCGGCAGCGATTGAAGCAGGAAGAAACATTCGAATTTTAGAACAGTTACACCAACCGGCAGACCATCCGATCAGCGCATTTCATCCCGAAGGCGAGTATTTAAAAGGCTTAATTTTACAAGTAGAATAATGCTAGATTTTCGCTACAAAACACTATTAGGGGTAGCATTACCCATGATGGTTTCTGGATTTATTCAATCCATCGTATTAATAACCGACGCATCATTTATTAGCCGTTATTCAACAGAAGCCTTTGACGCCTTAGGAAATGGCGGCTTGATTTACATTACTTTTTACATGATGCTATTAGGCATGAGTGATGGGTCTCAAATTATAATCGCACGAAGAATTGGTGAAAACCGCCTTGAAACCATTGGCCGCGTATTTGGGACAAGTTTATTTACCTTAATGATCCTTGCGATTAGCATGTTTTCAATCCTCTATTTTTTAATACCCGATTGGATTGTAAGCTATTCAGCTAATAAAAACATTGCCTCACTCCAAGGAGAATTCCTACACATCCGTTCCTTTTCCTTGTTTTTCGCCATGATTACATTAAGTATTCAAGCGATGCTGATTGCCAAAGGAAAAACGATGGTGGTATTAATTGCCGCATTAATTACCGCTGGAAGCAATGTTTTAATGGCTTATGCTTTCATTTTTGGAAATTTTGGAATGCCTAAATTAGGAATACAAGGGGCTGCTCTGGCCTCTACATTAGCAGATGCGTGTTGTATGGTATTTTTAATTTGTTATTTAATAAGATCAAAAGAACGAAAAGAATACCGCTTATTTTCCTATTTTTCGTTTCAGCTAAAATCATTTATCGAACTACTCAAAGTGGGTACTCCCCTATTAATTCAAGGATTCTTCGCCTTAGCGACCTGGACCATGTTTTTTACCTGGATAGAGCAAAAAGGGCAATTTGATTTAACCGTTTCACAAAATATTAGGTCCATCTACTTTTTAGCCTTCGTCCCTATTTGGGGATTTGCAGGCACAACAAAAACATATATTTCTCAATACATTGGCAGTGGAAATTTTGAAGCATTACCCATTATCCAACGCAGAATCCAATTACTAACTTTTGGGTTTTTACTCATTACCTTTCATGGCGCTTTATTATATCCTGAGGCACTAATTAGGGCTATTAATCCTGCTGAAATTTATGTACAAAAAAGCGCAGCAATATTGCGATTAATCTCTTGCTCCATATTATTATACGGATTAGTTTCTGTCTATTTTCAAACAATTCACGGAAGTGGCAACACCCTCGTATCCATGTCAATTGAAATAGTATCCGTAGCGATCTACACTATTTTCAGCTACCTCTTCATTAAAGTTTTTCAATGGGACATTTATTGGATTTGGACAGTGGAATATATTTATTTTAGTATTTTAGGAGGATTATCATTGTTCTATTTAACCTTTTACAATTGGAAAAAGAAAGTTTTATAAGGGATTGCCCACCGTTACGGATTGTGTTTATGGGTACACCAGCATTTGCAGTTAAGACGCTTGATACAATTTTGGATAGCCATCATCAAGTGGTTGGTGTTGTTACTGCTATGGACAAACCGGCAGGTCGAGGAAAAAAAATGAAAGAAAGTGATGTTTCTATCTTTGCGAAAGCACGAGCATTGAACGTACTACAACCCGAAAACTTAAAAGACGAGCAGTTCGTGGCTCAATTAGAAGCGCTCAAAGCAGATCTTTTTGTAGTCGTTGCCTTTCGTATGTTACCAAAAGTAATTTGGGAAATGCCACCCAAGGGAACAATAAACTTACATGCGTCCTTACTTCCACAGCTTCGGGGAGCAGCTCCAATAAATTGGGCGATTATGAACGGACTCAAAGAAACAGGTGTCACTACCTTTTTTATTAATGAAGTTATTGATACAGGGAAAATAATCGACCAACGTAAGGTATCGATAGGTGAAAATATGAATTGCGGAGAATTGCATGATGTATTAAAAAATGAAGGAGCACAATTATTACTTGAAACAATCAATCAACTTTCAAGAGGAGGTATCCAAGCAATAGAACAAGAATCAAAGGTGTCGACGGAAGCGCCTAAAATATTTAAAAAAGATTGTGCCATAAATTGGGAAATGACTGTCGAGCAAATACACAAGCACATACTAGGATTATCTCCTTATCCTGCTGCATGGTGTATGCTTTATAACAGAAAGAAACAAGAGCAATTTCAATTCAAATTATTGGCTTCACAACTTAATAGTCAATCTCCTAAAAAAGATAGCAAGCAACTAATCTTGGGAGAAAACGGCATCCTTTTCCCCTGTTCAGACGGGTATATAGCTATTCAAGAATTACAAGCCGAAGGAAAAACACGAATGAATTACAAGGCCTTTATTGCCGGTAACGATGTTAGCGATTGGGAGCTTATCTAAAATTAGATAGAAAGTAGCATACACTATTAAAAAAAAATTAATGAACGAATTGTAGTTTATTAAAAAAAGTTACTTTTAGCTATCAAAGTATGACGTATGGACGACTTTAAATCCAATAAAAAGCAACTAGACCAAGAGCTGGATCGCTTTATTTCCTTACTGGGCGAACTATTGCCTCGTTACCATGAGCTCTTAGAAAAAGAAAATTTATCTCAGGACGAACTAAAAAACTTAGGGGAAATAGAACATTATTTACTAGGTGTAAATGCTAAAATAATTGAAATAAAAAAACAATTAGAACAAGATCTTTTCGGTCAATCCTTGAGTATGTACTACCAATTGAAAAATGAGGCAATCGAGGGCAATGCGAATTCGAAGTTGAAGTTAGAAAAATTGAGAGATGTATTCGCTGGATTATTAAATTCAGGAGAAATTATAAATTATAACTAAATTTACTTGTCTGATTGAATCCACTAAGACCAGCATTTTTTAATTTTAACCCAGCATAAATGACCTTAAATTCTACCAAAGTTGCCGTAATTGGAGGCGGGAGTTGGGCAACCGCTTTAGTGAAATTATTTACTAACAATAGCAACAATGTTTATTGGTGGCTTAGAAACGAGGAGTCTATTGAGCATTTATTAGCCTACAAGCATAATCCTAATTATTTGCAGGGAGTAGAATTTGATTTAAGCAAAATCACCATTAGCAGCAAGTTATCCGAAATTATTTCTGCAGCAGATATCATCGTGATTGCAACTCCATCCGCTTTTTTAACCAAGACCTTTATAGACTTCCCAACAGAATTAATTAAAGATAAAATTGTGTTTTCAGCAGTAAAAGGAATCGTGCCAGAATACCATGCTATCCCAGCGCGATATATTCACAAAACATTTGGGACACCATACGACAAAATAGGAATTATCTGCGGACCTTGTCATGCGGAGGAAGTTGCTCTTGAGCGCCTATCCTATTTAACCATAGGCTGCACAACACCTGAAATTGCTGAACAGGTTTCTGCTTTATTGCGCTGTCGATACATTCGAACAAGCACCACCGATGATTTATTTGGAACCGAATTATCAGCCGTGTTAAAAAATATATACGCCTTAGCTAGCGGAATTTGCGCAGGCTTAGGTTACGGCGATAATTTTCAAGCTGTTTTGGTTTCAAATGCTATTCAAGAAATTGAACGATTTATTGATGTGGTAAGCCCAGTTCATCGCGACACAAAAACGAGTGCCTATTTAGGCGACCTACTCGTGACCGCATACTCTAAATTTTCACGAAATCGGAGTTTTGGATTTATGATTGGTAAAGGCTATTCCGTAAAAACCGCACAATTAGAGATGAATATGATTGCTGAAGGGTACTATGCAACAAAAAGCATTATGGAAATAAATGCAAAATTTCAGGTAGATATGCCCATATTAGATGCGGTCTACGCCATTTTATATGGTCGTAAGTCTGCACGAAATGAGCTAAAATTATTATGCGAAAAATTAAGCTAAGCCTAATAACATTATGAGAGTTTTTAAATTCGGAGGAGCATCAGTAAAAGATCCAGAGGCAGTAAAAAATGTTGGCGCAATTCTTTCGCTTTATGAAGGAGAAAAAATAATCGTGGTTGTTTCAGCCATGGGGAAAACAACCAATAAATTAGAGGATATCCTTTCTTGCCTTTTAGCTGATGATCACGTAAAATTTCATCAATTAATTAATGACTTACAGGCTTATCATCATCACATTTTAGGTGAATTATTCAGAGAAAAGCACTTTAAAATATTTCATGTAATTGACCTGATTTTTGATGGATTAAGGCAATTGTCACAGCAAAAGATATCGGATAAATTAGGCTTTGAATACGATCAAATAGTTTCGCTTGGAGAACTTATATCATCCCATATTGTACATGAATACCTCAATGAAATGGGATTTAGGTCATCATGGATTGATGCTCGAAAATTAATCCGCACAGACGCTAATTATCAAGAGGCTAATGTAGATTGGGAAGTAACTAAAGAATTAATTTCTCAAGCTATTGAGCCCGCATTCATCGGATCGAACATTCTTGTTACACAAGGATTTATTGGTCATTCTTCAGATGGATCAACCACAACTCTAGGACGAGAAGGGTCTGATTATTCGGCAGGAATAATTGCTTATTGCTGCGAAGCTGAAAACGTTACCATTTGGAAAGATGTTCCTGGAATGTTGAATGCTGATCCAAAATACTTTCAGAACACAAAAAAACTGGAGAAAATATCCTTTAAAGAAGCCATAGAATTATCCTATTATGGCGCTAGTGTTATTCATCCAAAAACAATCAAGCCCCTTCAAAATAAGAATATTCCCTTATTTGTAAAATCGTTTATTGAACCACTAGGAGCAGGAACAGAAATTCAATCAGAGACCAAAGACGATAGACTAATTGCTTCTTTCATCATCAAACAGGAACAAGTATTATTTTCGATTACACCGAAAGATTTTTCCTTCATCGACGAGCAAAATCTCCATGGAATTTTTGAATTACTAGCAAAAGAGCAGATTAAAATAAACTTGATGCAAAATTCTGCATTAAGCTTTTCAATTTTAGTAGATGCTAAAAAAGTATCTATCCCTAAGCTTTTAAGTGTATTAAAAAATACTTTTAATGTTAAGTACAACGATAATCTTGAGCTAGTAACTATTCGACATTACAATACGGAAACAATTGAATCAATTTGCAAGGATAAAATTGTTATCATTGAACAAAAGACAAGACATACAGCACGGTTTGTTTTAAAGGCCAATGCATAATTATACCATAAAAAAGGTATGGTATTGCAAACATTAGATTTGTAAATTTGTACATGTCAAAAGCACTCAGCGAAATAGCATTAGGCGAAATAGTTATTGTTGAATCAATCACTCATCCATATTTGTCAAACAAACTAATAGAGATGGGAATGCAGGCTGGCACAGAGCTCGAATTGCTTTACAAAGCGCCATTTGGGGATCCTATAGCGATTTGCATGCATGGTTCAATGATTAGTTTACGTTTGGACGAAGCAAAATACATACACGTTTCCAGTATAACAATATGATTATATTTCCCTCATCTGCCATATGAAAATAGCATTATTTGGAAATCCTAATACTGGTAAAAGTTCTATGTTCAACTTGCTAACTGGATTACGTCAGCAAGTGAGCAACTTTCCCGGAGTTACCATCGAGAAAAGAAGTGGGACTTTAAAAATTGGTGATCAAAAGCATGAATTGACCGATTTTCCGGGCACTTACAGCATCTATCCACATTCACTGGATGAAGAAATTGTTTGTCAGGTTGTTACAAATCCTTCACACGAAGACTTCCCAGAACTCGCTATCGTGGTGGTAGATGCTTCTAATTTGGAAAGAAACATGCTGCTGTTCACGCAGCTGTATGATTTAAAGATTCCACTTGTTTTGGTGTTAAACATGTGGGATATTGCCGAAAAAAACGGTGTTAAAATCGATATCCAAGCATTGGAATCCGTATTTCCGGGAACACCAATGATTACGATGAATGCGCGAATAGGACTAGGCAAAGAGCGCCTTTTAGCTGCCATAAGCACGTCCAAAAGAGCGCAAGAAGTTAGTCTCTTTTACAATGGTTTCTTCCCTTGCCCAATAGACGATAAAGATGCTCAAAAACAAGAAATGCAAGATCGCTATGAAAAACTAAGGGCGATATTGCCAACGATACAAGGTAAAAAATCGTCGGTTAAAAGCACATTTTCTAGAAAATTAGATGCTATTCTTATCCATCGATTTTGGGGATATTTTATTTTCTCGGCCGTTTTGTTAATTATTTTTCAATTCATTTTTGCCTTTGCCACTTTTCCAATGGATTGGATTGAACATTTGTTCATCACATTAAGTACTTGGTTGAGCGGCGCACTTCCTGATGGCGTATTAAATAACCTACTTACACAGGGTATACTTCCTGGAATTGGTGGGGTGTTGATGTTTATACCTCAAATCGCCCTGCTGTTTTTTTTCATAGCCTTATTGGAAGAAAGCGGTTATTTATCGCGCGTGGTGTTTATCATGGATCGACTTATGCGGCCTTTTGGTTTAAATGGTAAAAGCATCGTTCCCTTGATGTCGAGCGTTGCCTGTGCCATACCTGGTATTATGGCTACTCGAACTATTTCAGATTGGAAAGAACGATTAGTTACTATCATCATTGCACCCTTAATGAGTTGCAGTGCAAGAATACCGGTTTATACCTTACTGATTGCATTGGTGATTCCAAAAACGTATGTTTTTGGTTTTATCAGCTTACAAGGCTTGGTTTTATTTGCGCTCTACTCCTTAGGGCTGGTCGCAGCTCTATTATTAGCACTTGTTCTTAAAAAATTTATTCGGTCAAAAGACAAAGGTTTCTTAATTATGGAAATGCCTGAATACAAAAAACCGAGGTGGACAAATATCATGATTTCCATAACAGAGAAGGTCAAAGTATTCGTTTGGGATGCGGGAAAAGTAATTTTAGCTATTTCAATTCTCCTTTGGGTACTGGCTACCTATGGTCCATCCGATAGCATGTCGGCAAAAATAAAATCAGTTAAAGAATCCGCTTTATATAAAAAATCTACTGAGCCCCAAAAAGAAACCATGATCGCATCAGCAAAATTAGAAGGCTCATTCATTGGAATAACGGGGAAGTATATTGAGCCAATCATTTCCCCTTTGGGTTACGATTGGAAAATTGGAATATCTCTGATCACCTCATTTGCGGCAAGAGAAGTATTTGTTGGTTCATTATCTACCATTTATGCTGTACATGATGAAAACGAACGGCATGAGAACCTTCAAACTCACTTAAAGGAAGCACGAAGATCAGATGGCACTCCGGTTTATTCATTAGCAACAGGTGCATCGCTAATGGTCTTTTATGTATTCGCCATGCAATGTATGGCCACCTTGGCAGTAGTAAAAAAAGAGACTAAAAGTTGGCGTTGGCCACTTATACAATTAGTGATAATGGGGATAATGGCTTATGTTGGCGCATTGATTACCTACCTCTTATTGACATAAATTAATTACTTTTGAATATGATTCAGGAAATAGCTGTTGTTTTATTGTTAATCCTTTCCCTCGCCTACTTAGGTTATCGAGTAAATCGAAAGTTTTTCAGTTCAGGAAAAGGATGTGATACTTGTGCTTTTTCAGGAAAGGAAAAAATAGAACCTCTGAAGTAATCCTATTAAAATCTTTTCTATCTTCACAAGAAAAAATCATGTCGCAGAATAGTGAATGTCAATTATATAAATACAACTCATCTTTTTATTTAATAAAAAAAGAAACTGGTGCTTATTTTGCGAAGGAATTCTTAAGTAGCGAGCTGGATGAAGATCATGTTGCGTGGTTAAATTTTCACTCACTTTCGGATAAAGTTTCAATTGAAACATTATGCCAACATTTGTCTATTGATAAAATTAGTGTTGAAAACATCTTTCTTGAGCTAAGGCGGCCAAAAGTGGAGGAAAATACTGGCTATATATTTTTTAAAGTGATTTCGGCCTTACCCAATATCGATGAATCAACCTCTTTACATACTGACCAAATAACATTTTTTTTATCAGATCAATACCTCATATCATTTCAAGAAAGTAATGGCAATCACTTTGATGAGGTTAGAGATCGAATAGAAAAGAACCGAGGTAAAATTAGATCAAGGAACAGTGATTTCTTATTATTTCGTGCGCTTGAAGGAATTGTGGATAATTACTTTGAGGTATTAGACAGCGTTAGCCAAAAGGTCCATCGCCTAGAAGAAGAGCTTCATATCACTGAAGACAAATCAATATTAATGAAAATTGAAACAGAGAAACGCAAATTAATTGAACTAAAAAAAATTGCGACACCAATGTTAGATATTGCCAATCAATTAGTAAATAGTGACAGTCCTGTTATTAATAAAAATACGATTACCTACTTCAATAGCTTGTATAATAGCTGTTCACAAGTCATTACAGAAATTGAATCACAAAAACAGATATTAGATGGTATGGCAAATTTCTATTATGCCGCACAGGGTCAACGAATGAATGAAATAATGAAGGTATTAACAATCGTTAGTTCCATCTTCATCCCACTGACTTTCATTGCGGGTGTTTACGGGATGAATTTTGACATTATGCCTGAGTTAAGATATCATAATAGCTATTTCATCGTCATTGGGGTAATGTTTCTGATTGGAGCTTGCTTGTTTGCCTTTTTTGTGTCTAAAGGTTGGTTAAAAAAGAAAGATTACACTAATAAAGAATAAGTTAATACAAGTTTTGATGATTCAAGAGAGGGTATATTTCAAAAAGAATTTTAACTTTGTTCAATAATTAAAAATTACATTAAAAACAAAAATAGGTCATGGGTAAAGGAGATAAAAAAACTGCAAAGGGAAAACGAGTAATGGGCTCATATGGTAATACACGTAAGCGAAAAAGTGATGAAAAAGCAATAATCGCCCCAGTTAAAATCAAAAAAGAGAAAAAAGAACCAACGGTGAAAAAAGCTGCTCCTGCAGTGAAAAAAGTCGCTGTTAAAAAACCGAAAGCTGAATAAAATTAAAAAGCTGTCCTAACCGACGGCTTTTTTTATACCCTAACTATAATTTTAATACTAGAAAAAATGAAACATAATTTTGGCGCAGGCCCTTGTATTTTGCCGCAAGTCGTTTTCAAAGAAGCCGCAGAGGCTGTATTAGATTTTAATGGTTTGTCCATTCTTGAAGTATCTCACCGACACAAAGATTTTGTAGCGGTGATGGATGAAGCGATTGACTTGGTCAAAAAAGCTTTGAATGTTCCAAGTGGATATTCTGTTGTATTTATGCAAGGTGGTGCATCTTTGGGTTTTACCATAGCGGCACTAAATATGATGCGTGACAACAAACGGGCAGGATACTTTAATACAGGAACTTGGGCCTCTGGAGCTATAAAAGAAGCTAAAAAAGTGGGGGTTGATGTAGCTGTCTTGGCAAGTTCTGAGGATAAAAATTTCAATTATATCCCAAAAGATTATACCATTCCATCCAACCTGGATTATCTTCATTTCACCTCAAACAATACCATTTACGGAACACAATACAAGCAATTTCCACAAACTGATCTTCCATTAGTTTGCGATATGTCGTCTGATATATTTTCTCAAGTAATTGATGTATCAAAATTTGATCTGATTTATGCTGGTGCTCAAAAGAATTTAGGTCCCGCTGGCGCAACGATTTACATTGTAAAAGATAGTATTTTAGGGAAATCTACTTCGCCCTTTATGCCTAGCTATTTAGACTTAAAACAACAAGTAGATAAAGAATCGATGTTAAACACCCCACCTGTATTTTCTGTATATGTAGCGCTTTTGAACCTGCGAAATTTGCTAGAAAATGGTGGTGTTTCAGAAATGGAAAAACGCAACATTGCAAAAGCAACTTTACTTTACAACGAAATCGATCGCAATACGCTCTTTACTGGCTCTGTTAAAACAGAGGATCGCTCAAACATGAATGTTACCTTTACCCTTAACGATGAATCTAATACTTCTGCATTTGATTCAGCATGGAAAGCTGCAGGAATTGTTGGCTTACCTGGCCATCGGTCAACGGGCGGATACCGTGCCTCTTTATACAATGCCTTACCCATTGAAAGCGTGCAGGTTTTAGTTGATGTTATGAAACACTTCGAATCTCAAGGATAAAATAAATTAGTAAAACGAAATCCAATATACCAATGAAAATATTAGCTAACGACGGGATATCAAGTAAAGGGAAAGAACTTTTAATGGCTGCTGGCTTCACAGTTATCACTGATAAAGTCGAACAAGATCAGCTAGCAAAAACGGTAAACGAACAAGGAATCGAAATGATCTTGGTTCGCAGCGCCACCACAGTAAGAAAAGAAGTGATAGATGCCTGCCCCAATCTAAAATTAATTGGGCGAGGAGGCGTTGGAATGGATAACATTGATGTCGCTTACGCACGCGAAAAAGGAATTACCGTTATTAATACACCAGCATCTTCGTCACAATCTGTGGCAGAGTTAGTAATGGGACACTTATTTTCCTTGTCTCGATTTCTCCAAGATTCATTTAAGAATATGGAAAGTGGTGATTTTTCAAGCCTTAAAAAGAAGTATGCTAAAGGTGTTGAATTAAGAGGGAAAACGATAGGGATTATTGGCTTTGGAAGAATTGGACAAAGCCTCGCCTCATATGCCTTGGGAGCTGGAATGGATGTGATCGCAATTGATCAGTTTACTACTCCTGCAAAAATCAATGTGCCTATTGGATTGAATAATAATATTGACGTTGAAATCACGCCGACAACAGACTTGCAAAGTGTATTAGGAAAATTAGATTACATCTCTTTGCACGTTCCAAAACAAGCGGACGGAAGTGCGGTGATTACAGCTAGTGAATTTTCAAAAATGAAAAAAGGCGTAATAATCGTAAATGCATCACGAGGAGGAGTTATCGATGAAAATGATTTGTTGGTAGCTCTAGAAGAGGGAGTTATTGGCGGCATTGCCTTGGATGTTTACGAAAACGAACCTAACCCAAGGAAAGATTTATTGAATCACTCAAAAATTGCTTGCACACCACACATTGGCGCAGCTACCTTAGAAGCACAAGATCGAATTGGAGAAGAACTAGCGCAATTGATAATTGGGCAGTTTGGAAAGTAAATTAACATAAGCAGCTTCCGAATGACTGGACTTGGCGAAGGATTTTTCTATTATATAGTATTTTCCTTGACGATCTTAATTGTTTACCCTTTTGTAATCACATTACTTGTTCGTAGCTCAAATCTTTATGCGAGTAGCCAAACTAAATTAAAAATATTTTATTTAGTTTTAGTTTACCTTATTAATTTCTTAATTATCTTATCAATCATCCGTACCTTTCGAATGAAAGGAATGCTAATGCTCTCTATATTATTAATTGTTTACATGATTTTTAATTTAATAAATACAAAAAAAAATGCCTTAAAATAAACTGAATAACACTTCCATAATTATTGTCATTACAAGTAAATAAGCGCTCATATTTTGGCTGAAACTTGTAAGATTCTATTTCGATTTGGCTTGATGAATTGATAAACATAGATACGTACAACGAACGGGCACATCAATACCAACAACTAGCAAAAAATATGCAAACGAAAATAAAGATTACGTCCATCTTTCACTGTTCTTTGGAAAGAGCTTTCAAATCCCCGATCCTTTGCGATGTAACTAAAGTCCACACAGGATTTGGCTTAATGCCTAGAGTAACGCATTGCACGGAAGACGAAAACTGGGGAAAGATAGGTTCGAGTAAAAAAGTATTTGTTGAAAAATCATTGACACATAAAGGAGGTTTCGGTTCGGTGGACAATGTGATTGAACGCATTGAAAATAACTATTGGAAAATAGAAATTAACCAATTTCAAGCTTGGATGTTAAGTTTTAGCAAATTTGTTGGCGAGTGGCGGACAAGTGAAATAGAAAAAGATAAAATCTTGATTGAATACAGCTATACTCTCTATTCAAATAATGTATTGCTTTATCCGATTAATTGGATTTTCACCAAGATATTTTGGAAGAGATACATGAAACAAGCAATGGAAAATGTGAGACAAGTCACCATAGATCAAGAAGCTTATTTATATCAGTAAAAAAAAATTATAATTGAATTACAACTAAACACGTATTATTTAATTAACATCATTAAATCCCAATTCAGCAATCAATGACAAAATTAATTTCAAAATCTCGTTTTGTATCCGGTATTCAATGTTCAAAAAAATTATATTTTGACATCCACAGAAAAGATTTAAAACCAATAATTTCTGAACAACAAGAATTATTATTTGCTTCTGGGCACATAATAGGAGAATTGGCTCAAAGTGCTTTCCCAAATGGAAAGGATGCTTCCCCTGAAAATTATTATGATTTCTCTAAATCAATTCAGGATACTAAAGACTGGATTGACGGTGGTATTAATACAATTTACGAGGCAGCATTTAGTTCGCATGGAGTATTAGCAGCGCTTGATATTCTACATCATACCGAAAATGAAAGATGGGCTATTGAAGTAAAGAGCAGTTCTGAAGTTAAAAAATATCATTTAACAGACGCTTCATTACAATATTGGGTAATGAATAAATCAGGATTAAAACCTGACAAATTCTTTTTAATGCACATCAATACGGCCTATATCAAACAAGGCGACATAGTTCCGAATGAACTCTTTACATTGGCTGATATTACCCAACAAGTAATTGAAAATCAAGATTGGGTAGCGGAAAATTTAGAGAAATTAAAGACCATTATTGCCGGTGAAACAGAACCTGTCGTTGAAATTGGGAAACATTGTAGCGCGCCATTCAGCTGTGATTACAAACACCATTGTTGGAAACACATCCCAGAACAATCTGTTTTTTCACTTTACAGTCCTAGAGGATTAGATTGGAATTTATACCAACAAGGAATATTTAAAATAATTGACATACCTGAAAATACTCCCCTCAACCATAGGCAAAACTTACAAGTAAATGGTCAAAAAAATACCACTAGTCACTTTGACAAATCAAACATAACTGAATTTTTAACTACCTGGGAATTCCCACTGTATTTTTTTGATTTTGAAACGATTTTTCCAGCATTGCCGATATTGGACGGAACAAGACCTTTTCAGCAAGTTCCATTTCAATATTCCTTACATATTTTAGAACAAGTTGGTGATGAATTTATTCATAAAGAATTTTTAGCAGAGCCAAAAGATTTTAATAGCACGTCAATTGACCCAAGAAAAAAATTGATAGAACAAATGAAACTTGACTTTGGAGCAACTGGGTCTATTGTTGCCTATAATGCCACTTTTGAAATAAGTAGACTTAAGGAATTAGCCATTGCATTCCCTGAAGAACAAATATTTATTGAAGATTTAATTAGCCGTTTTGTAGATCTTTTGGTTCCATTTAGAAATGGATGGCATTATCAACCGGAAATGGGTGGTTCTGCATCAATAAAAGCTGTTTTGCCCGCTATTTCGCCAGCATTTAGTTATAAGGATCTAGAAATCTCCAATGGAGGTGATGCAAGTAATATATTTTTGAATATGATTAATAATACCTTCGAGGGTGAATTCAATGAAACTAGAAAGCATTTACTAAAATACTGCGAAAGAGACACCTTTGGAATGGTGGTGATTTGGAAATATTTGGTAGAAAACACTAAATCATAAAATCATTAGCAGACTTCTTATCAGCTAGCTAAATAATGACAACTTATGAACCGAAATATTAATCTTCTAAAATCTCAATAGATTCGATTAAATCACCTTGATTAATAGCATCAATGACATCCGTTCCATCTATCACTTTTGCGAAACAGGTATGAACACCATCTAAATGAGAGGTGTTATTTCTTGAATGACAAACAAAAAATTGAGATCCACCGGTATTTCGTCCAGCGTGAGCCATAGATAATACCCCACGATCATGATATTGATTTTCGCCAGTTAATTCACAGTCAATTTGATATCCAGGTCCGCCTGTTCCTGGCATACCATTAGCTCCAGATCGAGAATTTGGACAACCACCTTGAATAACAAAATCGTTTAGGACACGGTGAAATGTCAAACCATCATAATAGCCTTCCTGTGCTAATTTAATAAAATTAGCAACTGTTTTTGGAGCGTCTTTGGTATAAAAAGAGACAAGCATATCCCCCTTAACTGTTTTAATAATTCCTTTCATTAAAATAATTTTTGGGCAAATTTATGAATATAATGCCAATAAATATCAATTCTGTTGAAAACTACGTTGAAAACCCCTTAAAATAAATCAAATTTGATGTTAGGCGAATATTAACTTTGTAGAAAGCCAATAGAAATACATATTTTATGTTTGGAACATTTATAAAGAAAAAATTAAGTGACAATCAAGTTGCCAACATTTTCATAAATGCGCTATATGATTCTGTTGACAATGGATTTAGCGTTATTGCTCAATGGATCAATGAAGATCCTGCTTTTGTTGAATCACCTAAGATTGATTTGACAAACAATAATGAATTCGCTTTAATTGTGATTTCAGGCAATATTTCATTACTTGAGAGCACCTTTGAAAGTAGTCAAGCTGAGCGAGTTGAGAAATTAATCTACCAAAAGTTAGCGACGATTTACGAACTATCCGAATTGGATATCCGAAACATAATTAAAGACTATAGAAGTTTTATTAATAGAATTAACATGCCGTCAAAAAATATGATTTATGGTATGTCAAAGGCCGTGTTTTACAAATACAATTTGAATGATTTCCAAGACGAATATTTCAAGCGCATGCAAGTTCCAAATCCACTATTCTTAAAAAGAATGGATGAAATTATGGGGAACTATCTTTGGAATTGGGATGCTTTTTTTAAGAAGTATAGATTATAATTTGAGTGCATACTTTTGTGCCACAATCAAAATACTAATCAAATTCATTACGCGAACAATTAGCTCAATTTAACAGGCTTCTAATTATCACCATTGGAATTTAGTAGTACATTAAGTATACTAAATTAATTAATGGTACATTTAACGAAACTTATAAAAAATTATATATGAAAACACAATTTAAAATTGGGGTAATTGCCCTGACCTTATTTTTAGCCTCATGCGGTGGGGGAGAAGATTCAAACGGACCAGAATACGCTTGTGAGTGCAATACGCTTAAAGTTGACAAGGGCATCACTAACCTTGATGGCCAACCTTACACTGGTGCATGTGCCACTCTAAGTAAAGATCGAGCTAGAGAAATTACATATTTGGCAGAATATATAGATGGCTTTAAAGTTAAAAATCAGAGGTGGCAGATTTTTAATAGCGAACGAATTTTAACAGAAGAAATGACTTTCGATGATAAAAATAAAAAGTCAGGATATAGAATATTTTTAGGAAAAGCTGAAAGGATTGATTCTTCTACAAATACGAAATATGCAATAAGATATACAGAAACATATGAAGAGTGGAAAGATGATCGAAGTATTTACAGATATACTTTTGGAAAATACAATGACCCAGAAACTTCATACGAACACTCTTACATTGGTGCAGAACGAGTGGGGTATAGGTTCAATTCTGAAGATAAAGAATTAATTAAACTTACAGAAGATTTTTTACCAATAGAAACTGTTCCTGATCCTTTGTACTCTATGGGAGATGAACGTACAATGGACAAAAGAATCATGATTGAAAGTTTTAATACCAAAGAGCCACAGATTAAAAAATATTTTGATTGCTTGGAAAGTAATAAAAATAAAATTAAAAAGTGGTTACTTATAGAAATGAAAATAGATGAGACTTCTTCTGTCGAATAAAGTGATATAGAGATTGAAGCCGAAAAATAATAGTTTAAATCTTTAATTTGATTTCTAAACCTCCTTGTTCTCAAGGAGGTTTTTTTTAGTAGTATAAAATATAATTCGAGTGTACACACTTTTGTGCCAGCAATCAAAATCCTAATCAAATTCATAACGCGAACAATTAGCTCAATTTGAGAAATTATTCTATTTTCATTTCTTTTTTTATTGACAAAAAAAAAAAAACACCAAGAAGTAGCAGCGAAACAAAAGTCAAGGCGCTGATTATTCTTTTTGTCCGATAAAAATCGGACCTTATTTTCTTTGTCCTTTTGTCTTGATACAAAAGAACGAAAAAATCAAGGCTCTGAATTTCTCTTTTGTTCGCATATTCTTATTTTAGAACTACTTATAACTCGTTGCGAACAATTTTCACTCCTTTCTGAAACTTATATTTTTCAAAAATGTTCTTATAGAAATTTTAAAAATTAACAGTTTCATTGCAATAGCAAAAACCATTAAATTCAAGGCCGAAAATGTACGCCGTGAGGGACGCTGATAGTCACTAAATAATTCTAGATTAAAAAAACTATTGGTTTTTAACATTACAATATTTTATTGGTGCGACTGCGAATACTCAAAAAATATAATTCCTTAAAATTTTTGAATATATAATTAATCAACTCCTCTCATCAATTTCTTTAGGAAAGGCGCTAAAATAATCACCACTACTCCTGTAATAATTCCGTAGATCGCTAATTGATGATATCCTTCTGTGTATAGATTTAGTTTCACAGTAGCACTTGCGTTTTTATCTGGTGATGCCATGCCTGCCCCCAGAATTCCGGCAACATATTGTCCATAAGCGCTCGCTAAAAACCACAAGCCCATCATCACACCCCAAAGTTTCTTGGGAGAAAGTTTTGTCATGAGGGAAAGGCCAATCGGCGAAAGAAACAATTCAGCAATGGATATTACAAAATAGGCAGCTGTAAAAACCAGCAGTGATGTTTTACCATCCGCACCCGTAAAAAATCGATTAACATAAAAAACATAGAAAGCACCTCCAAGAAATAGAAATGCCAAGCCGAATTTTACAAAATAATTGGGTTCAATTTTCTTGCGCTTCAACCAAATCCACAGCAAGCCGATCAGCGGACTGAAAATAATAACAAACAAGGAATTGGATGAATTATTTATCACATTTGGATCGATTTTTAAAGAGAGAAGATCCGAGTTCAGGTTATCTTTTGCGAATAAACTTAAAGAACCGCCACTTTGTTCGAAGAAAGCCCAGAATAGAATAGATAGGAGAATAAATACGAGGGCTGCAAGCATCTTTTTATTTTCTTGCCATCCCAACTTTAGCATTTCATACATCAAATACATTAGTGTGGCAGGACCTATGATGTACATAAAAATGTCCGTGTAATGCGTATTGGTAATCATCAGGTAAATACCCGGGAGAATTAAGATTGACCCTGCATAAACCATCCATTGATTTCTTTTAGCACTTGTTGGTTTTGCTGGTATTGGCGCCAATCCGATAGGACCAAGATTTGCCTTGGTAACAAGAAAGGTAATCAAACCAACAATCATAAAACCACCAGAAAGTAAAAAAGCTAGATCCCAGGTATACATTTTCCCTACATAAACACAAATGGCACCACCGAGCAGCGCCCCAACATTAATTCCCGCATAAAACAAACCGAAACCGGCATCTCGACGCACATCACCTTCTTTGTACAACTCACCCACCATGGTGGAAATATTTGGCTTGAAAAAACCTGTGCCAATAATAAGTAAGCAGATGCCATAATAAAAATAATGTTCCGCTGAAATACCCAAAACAACGCTTCCTGATATCATCAAAATTCCACCCCAAAGCAACGATTTCTGGAAACCTAAAATTTTATCGGCAAACAAACCACCAATGAAAGTAAAGGCATAAACGAATGCTTGAATGGCACCATATTGTAGATTAGCATTCTTATCACTTAACAATAAGACATCTACCATAAAAATGGTAAGCATTCCACGATTTCCATAGAAACAAAAGCGTTCCCACATTTCTATAAAAAACAAATACCACAATTGCTTGGGGTATTTGCCTTTAAAATCTTGAATTTGTTCGAGGGTAATTTCTGTCTTATTTGCCATTAAAGAACATTATTTTCTTTCATTACACGGTTTAACCAACGCAGCATAGCCAATAAAATAAGCGCAGCAGCCATTACCAAACCAAAGTTGAGATAAAAGAAATTTTCTTTTTGAGGGGTAGTTTCCCATAAACTTGAAAGCATCCCTGAAAGTTTATTTCCAACTGAAATGGCTAAGAAAAATCCACCCATCATTAAGGCTGTTATTCTCGGCGGACTTAATTTGGAAACCAATGAAAGACCCATTGGGGACAAACACAATTCACCAATGGTAATCACGCCATACGATGCAATCAACCACATAGAACTCGCTTTCATGTCCATATTGTTTGTAGCAAATACGGCACCTACCATTACTAATGCAGACAATGCAGTAATGATTAATCCAATGAAAATTTTCGTAGGCGTACTTGGTTCTCTTTTTCTTCTTCTGAAGAAACCCCATATACCGACCATTACAGGTGTTAGTAAAACAACCCAAAAAGGATTGATAGATTGGTATAATTCAGTGGAATAGAGTTTTAAGTCTTTCCCCTTTGCAGGAATTTTATCCTTTGCAAGATTACTGAAATACATCCGAGATTTCTTTTGTAGTTCAATATTCATGTTGTATGAAGATTTAGCCTTTAATTCCTCCTTCGTTGAATTAGGCATCGCATCGGCAACTTTTTGTAATTTACCAATTGAGTCATTAAAAGTTTTATCATCAGACGAAACCAAATCATTATTTACAACAAGTTGAGCCATTCCTACTTTATCTGCAACACCTGCCACGCCTGCCGACATTTCTCTATCGGTATGGTCTTCAGCCCAAATAGTAAGTGCATCTCCATTTTGATGAAAGATTGCAAAAAACAAAATCACACAAGTAAATACAGCTAAAAGTGCTTTAATTGCCCGGCTTTCCTTCGCTTCAGATTTGAAAGCCAAGTAGATAAAGAATCCAATCACTGGAAGACAACCAATAATAAAGGCATCATTCGTATCAGACCCTAAGAAATTACCAGGAAGCATGTATCCTATTGTTCCAAAAAGAAACATTGGCAAAACTGTTAAACCTAAAATTTTTCCAGTTGACATATCGCCATCTTGAAGTGGTTTAACAACATCGTACGCTTTAATGTGACGATTTCCTAAAATAAAGATGATAACTCCTACTAGCATCCCCACACCTGCAGCAGCAAAAGCGGCTCCCCAACCATAGTTAATTCGCATGTAAGCGGCTACAAAATTACAAATGAAAGCCCCAATGTTGATTCCCATATAAAAGATGTTAAATCCAGCATCTTTTTTGTCTTTTAAAGAATCTTCACTGTATAAACTTCCAACCAAGGTTGAAATGTTTGGTTTGAAAAAACCATTTCCTAAAATAATCAAAAGTAAAGCAATGTAAAAAGAGGTGGTCGAATGCATGGATAATAAAAAGTAACCAGCTGCCATCATCAAACCACCAAGGATAATAGACCTTCTGTATCCTAAAAGTCGGTCAGCAAGTAAGCCACCAATAAAAGGCGTTAAATAAACTAAGCCAAGATAGGTGCCATAGATGTCTGATTTTGTTCCATCAGAAAATCCCATTCCTCCGTTATTCCAGCCATCAATCATATATAAGGAAAATATCCCTAACATTAAATAATAACCGAAACGCTCCCACATTTCTGTTCCGAACATGAACCAAAGTCCTTTTGGATGTCCAAATTTCATTTCAATTTTATTCGAATTGTCTACTTTATTTTCCATGATTTAATTAATTTGTGTGAGCCGAATTTAATAATAATTGTTTATGATTGATTAAAAAATTATAAAAATGAGTTGAAGAAATTACCAAACAGGGTGATTACTGACTTTTTTCTAGCTAATTTTTTTAATGAAAAAAAAATATGACTAGCATCTAATAAAGCAATGAATAAGCTTTTAAAGATAAGGTTTGGATTTATCTTGTCCGTTTTAACAGGATTAATTTTCTATAATGAAATGTTATTCTTTTCCTTAACTTTACCTTAACTTTACCCACCTAACAATTTATAACTATTAATTATGAAAAAAATACTTTTACTCTCATTCGCTTTTTCAATAAGCTTTTTCAATTTTGGACAACTATTTTCTGATAATTTTGATTCGTATACCGTTGGTTCTTATTTAGGACCGCAATCATTAACATGGTCTACTTGGTCTGGAACCGAAGGTGGCGCCGAAGATGCAACCATCACTGCCGCTCAATCTAGTTCAAATCCACATTCAATCTATTTCTCATCCACTGCGGCTAATGGAGGACCTCAAGATGTTGTGCTAAAGTTTGGACAATTATACAATTCTGGTATTTTCACACTGCAAAATAAACTTTATGTGAATACAGGTAAAAAAGCCTACTACAATATTCAAGGGGCAGTAACCATTGGGAATTTATGGGCATTAAATGTGAATTTAAACGCAGGAAGCTTAACTATTGATGATGGTATCACTTCAAATTTAGTTTCAACCAATTATCCTCAAGCCACATGGTTTGAATTAAAAATTGTAGCCAACTTAACCTTACAAGTATGGAAGGCTTATATCGATGGCGTATTGATTGGAACTTGGACAAATGGGATAAATACAGTAGCATCTACTGACTTTTTTCCTACTCAAAATTCTCAATTCTATGTTGATGATGTAAGTTTTGATCACCAAACTTACACGCTTCAAAATTTAAATGCGATGGTTTCGCAATTAAACGTAGGTGGAAATATAGCTGGTCAAAATGTTACCCCATCTGTTTCCATAAAAAATGCTGGTGTTACTGCCATTACCTCATTCAAAGTAGATGTTACTTACAATGGAACAACCTATACTCAAAATATAACAGGTGTTAACCTGGCAAGTTTAGCAACGTATAATGTTACTATGCCTTCCATGCTATTGATAGCTGGAAGTCAAAATGTAGTGGCAACAGTTTACGATATAAACGGTGGAGTTGACAATGATATAAGTGATAATGTAATGACGCAAAGTATCAATCCAGTTGTTCCAGCTGCAGGTAAAATGGTTGTAAGCGAAGAAGGAACAGGAACTTGGTGCCAATGGTGTCCAAGAGGAGCTGTTTTTATGGATAAATTTGCAACCGATTATGATGGATTTTGGGCAGGAATTGCTGTTCACAATGGTGATGTAATGACTGTAACTGATTATGATGCAGGAATTGGCGCTTTCATCTCTGGCTATCCAAGTGCTTTAGTTGATAGAGGAAGTGAAGTGGATCCTTCAGGAATGACACCAGACTTTTTTGCTCGATTACAAACACCTCCAGTGGCTACATTAATTAACGGTGCTACATGGGATGCAAGCACTCGAATCTTAAATGTATCTGTTAAAGCAACATTCGCTTTACCTGCTACAAGCAGCTATACTATGGCTTGTGTATTAACCGAGGATGCCGTAACCGGTGTAGGTTCTGCTTACAATCAATCAAATGCCTATGCAGGAGGTGGAAACGGCGTGATGGGTGGATATCAATCGTTACCAAATCCTGTTCCAGCTTCTCAAATGGTTTATGACCATGTTGCGCGAGTTATAGCTCCAAGTTTCACTGGATTTACTGGAGCATTTCCAGCAGTCGTTAACGCAGGAGAAAATCACATTGTTAACTTTAGTTTTACCCTACCATCAACTTGGGATGAAAATGAAATCAATATCATTGGAATGATCATGAGCCCTAATGGTAGAATTGATAATGCAGGAACAGCTACCATAACGGAAGCCGTTACAAATGGCTACGAAAATGGAACTTCGGCAGGAATATTTGATGCATTGCCTAATCAGATAGATGCTGCAATTCAAATTTATCCAAATCCTGCCTCTGATAAAGCGACCATTGCCATAACTTTAGAAGAAGCGAACGATGTCTCTATTGAGCTCTTCGATCTTAATGGAAACTTGCTTAAAGCTGCTACTTATTCAAACTGGCTAGGCTTATCAACTGTTGAGATGAATACAAATCAACTTAATGCTGGTGTTTACCTAGTAAAAATTAACATTGGTGGAGAAATTTCAAGCAAAAAATTAGTTGTTGAGTAACAAAAAATTTCTTAAAATATAAAGGGGCTTCTGCCCCTTTTTTTATGTCAAAAAGTTAATTTTGCATATGCAATTTTCCTTAGCCTTCGTTCGATTTAATTGGTGTGCCTTAATCCTGATCTATCTCATTATTACAGCAGGAAGTTTTGTTCGTATTTCCGGCAGTGGAATGGGCTGTCCTGATTGGCCAAAATGTTTTGGGAGTTGGATTCCACCTACCTCAGCAAAAGAGTTGCCTGATAATTACAAGGAAATTTTTCTCGCCAAACGAACAAAAAAAGTAGAAAAATTCAATCGTCTCCTTCAAACAATAGGCATGGAAAATACTGCCACTAAGCTAAGCAGTGATCCTGATATTTATAAAGAGGAATCATTTAACCCAACAAAAACATGGGTTGAATACATCAATCGTTTATTGGGATTTTTAGGCGGCAATATGCTTCTTTTTGGATTTGGGTGGTTCCTCCTATATTATAGGAAGTCAACATTAATTTGGCTCTCAGCACTAAATGTAATCCTAATCGGAATTGAAGCATGGTTCGGTTCTATTGTAGTCGCAACGAATTTATTGCCCTGGACAATTACCATCCATTTATTTCTGGCATTAGTCATTTTGCTAATTCAGTTATATATTATCTATCGTTTGAAGCCCAGAGAAGTGCAAAAGATTCCACTTCCTAAAATGGATTTCTACATTTGGTGGTTTATTTTCGGAATTAGCTTTTATCAAATGTTTTTGGGAACCCAGGTTCGAGAGTATATAGATGCCCTAAGCAAGTCGGGATTGGGTCGTGAAACATGGAGTGATCATTTTGGAATGGCCTTTTTTATTCACCGTAGTTTTAGTTGGATGGTACTCGCACTACTTGTTATTATTGCGTGGAGAAACGAAAAAAACAACAAGATACCCATCATTCGCTATGCCATAATTGTTCTTGGATTTGAATTGTTTGCAGGCGTTATGTTGGCCTACTTTGATATGCCAGGATTAGTTCAAACGGCTCACTTAGTTTTTGCAACCGTATTGTTAGGGATTCTTGGAATGGGTATATTTCGCTTTCGAAAAATACAATAATGATCAATTAGTATTTAACAAGCTTAACCGAATGCAATCGGGTAGACATTAGTTGGCAAACATATACACCACCTGCTATATGGGAAATATCAATTAGCTTATCAGCCGATCCTGTGTAAACAAGCGTTCCGTAAAAATCAAAAATAGAAACCATAGTCGCCTCATTTCGGAAACTTTCATCTATGAAGAAAATACCTGATGATGGGTTGGGAAAGATGTGAAGGAGAGATTCCAGCTCAGATTCTGCTATAAAATTTGAAAGCTCACAAAGATTAATGGGAGTAACAGGAATATTGCTATCGATATTTTGTCCAGTACCTAATTGACCTAACGAATTAGTCCCCCAATTATAGAAATTGCCGTTAGCATCCAAGGCTTGCGAATGACTAAAACCAGCTGAAACGGAAACAACAGGACTAAGTGTGGATACTAATAAAGGGACATTGCTGCTTATGTTGGTGCCTAAACCCAGTTCACCATTCAAATTAGTTCCCCAAGCCAGTAATGTGCTATCACTTTTGATTGCAAAAGAATGCAATCCAGCACCGGACACAGCAATAATATCAACTAATAAATCCAAATTAACCGGACTATTAGTATCTGAATTAGTACCATTTCCCAATTGCCCATATGAATTTGCCCCCCAAGCATAGACAGAACCGTTATTTTTAAGTGCCAACGAGTGATATCCTCCTGCTTCTACCGCGGCAACATTTCCGAATCCTACTATGGTTGTTGGTAGACAAGTATTTGAATTTGAATTCCCAATTCCAAGTTGTCCATTACCATTATCACCAAAAGCCATGACAGCTCCCATGCTTTTTAGTACCAATGAATGATTCCACCCTGCTGAAATACCAGCAATTCCTGTAAGTGAAGGCACTTGAACGGGACTATTGACATCAACATAATCCGAATGACCTAATTGACCAAAAAGATTCCATCCCCAAGTCCAAACGGTGCCATCACTCTTCAAAGCCATGCTATGAAAGCCACCACACGAAATCGCAACTACATTATTGAGCCCATTAACAAGAACAGGGATGGGGCTATCCGAATTATTACCAATACCTAATTGCCCTCTGCTATTGTCACCCCAAGCCCAAACGGTCCCATTTTCCTTTAAAGCAAGCGAATATTCAGATCCTGCAGAAACAGCTATGACATTGGTTAAAATGCTTTGTTGAACGGGGAGATTACTATCCGTTGTGGTCCCATTTCCTAGCTGCCCGCGATTATTACGTCCCCACGCTTTAATTCGTGCATCATTGCAAATAGATAGGCTGTGCCCCTCACCTGCCGCAAAAACCTGAGCTTGAATTTCCGAGATAAAAAGAAAAAATGAGAAACAAAGAATAAGATTTTTCACGGTAGGTACTGTTATGTAATTAAATTAACTCGTATTTCATCGAAAAAAATAGTCAATGTTAGATGAGAAAGTCAAAAATATGATTTTTATTACTAAAAATTTATACCTTAGAAAAAAAAATACAGACGCTATGAAACAACGTTTACTTTTATCATTGGTCCTTTTTACCGGTGGCCTTTCTGCTCAAATTACCATCGATCAAGGCGATATGCCAAGTATCGGAGATAACATCCCTAGAAAATCCGATACCATGACCGTACATCAGGGACCTGGTGGAAGTGGGCCAAACCAAACCTGGAATTTTACGAACACCAGTATTTTTGTTCTGAATGAAAATACATCGGTCGTTTCCGTTGCTTCTACTCCTAGCGCCAATCAATTCAGTAGCTCCAACCTAGCCATGACAAATGATAATGCGAGCTATTTGTACTTCAACAAATCGGCGCAAAGTTTCACGACACAAGGGTTTTCCGGCGATTTATTAGGTACAGGCATCATCAATGCCGTCTTCACCCCTGCCCTAACCTTACATCAATTTCCGAGAACCTTTGGCTCTACTTTTACAGATACTTATGGCATCAACGTTACAATTCCAGGCGCCTCCATTAACCCATTAATCAGCCAAATAAATTATAGACGCTCTTCTGTTGTGAAAGACAGCACGGATTCTTGGGGTCAATTGACTACACCGCACGGAACATTTGACGTTTTGCGCGTACACAGCATGGAAATTTATACCGATTCCATATTGGCACTGCCTCTTTTCCCACCCGTTTGGCAATTAATTTCCGTTACCACAGACACCACCCACAGCTATTCATGGCTTGGAAAAGGCGGAAAACTAGCCATTGCAGAGATGAGTTTTGACTCTTTAGGCGCTCCAAAAATCTTCAAATGGACCGAATTACCTGGTCTTGGTGTGGGCTTGGAGGAGGAAAATAATATTCTTAGTATTTCGCCAAATCCTTTCGCAGACGTTATTATTATTGAGGGCTTACTAAACGGCGAAGTATTTTTAAACGATGCATCAGGCAGAGAAATTAACGTTAATCAAACCATTGATGGAGCAAAAATAACACTTTTTGTAAATGATTTACCCTCCGGCGTATATTATGTAAAAACGACGTCAAGCAAGCTAAACAACTGTTACAAATTGATCAAATTATAAGTGATTTTTTTCGCTACTAAATAAATTAAAAAAACTAGTTGTTTCAATTTCTAGCTTATCTAAGAGGCTGATTTTGGGATAAGTTTGACAACGTTTCATTCATTATATCCAATGCGACTTATGGAAAGCCCCCTTCATTTGATATCGATCGAATCTTAGCTTTCTTTAAATCTGGAATAGAGGACATAAAATATAATTGTTGCTATAAAAACATCCTTTAGCGCCAAGTAGTTTACCTATTCAGATTATCCAAAAAAAATTGGAATTAGTCATTAACAACAAGGTTAACGAAACTAAAATCTGAACCGTTCTTTTTCCATAAGACAGCAACGGGATAACAATTAGCTTTTACCCAAGTACTGTTAAGTGGTATGCTAAACGATTCCAAGAATCCTTTTCCATTAATAGTAATTTGCTTTCCAAACGCAGTACTTGAGGCTTCTTTCCTTAAGACATGATTATGAATTCTACTTGGGTCTATCGCTCCTCCGGGAAGGGTTTGTGCTTTGATTAATCCGTCTTCAAGTATATATACTGCAAGGTAATAAACACCGTTTGTGCTTGCAGAACCTTGCCATTGAGATTGAACCTTAACATCCATTGAAGATCCGGAAACCGAACTTTCCATTGCTAAAGCCACATCATTTGCTTCATTAAGCTCTGTATTAACTGTATTTGAAAGCGTACTATAAGAATTTGGAACATCCGTTGTACCTACATAAAAATGAGGGACACCCGATGAAGCAAGGGCATCAACAATTAAATCTCCTTCTGCCGATTCGAAGTCATCATTTGTATGTAATGTGATAACTTGTGCCTTAGCGTAAGTTGAGGAAATATTGTTAGCATACGTAGTTCCCCAATCTCCGCAATATTGACACCAGGTCGCTGTTTTCTTAAAGACAAGAGCTTTTTTAATTGACGTGGGGTATGTGCAAGAACCATCGTCTTTCTTCGCTTCAGCACTAAAAGCTAAACTAGTTGGATCTGTACATCCTTTCTTTGAACAAGAACTTAAACCTACTAATATCCCTATAGCAAGTATTAATTTAAATGAGTATAGTTTCATATTGTATTTTTTAAATAGTATAAATAATAGTGATAATAAGCACTTTAGAAGTGTATATTCATCAAATATAATAAAAAAATCAATTAAAAAAAGTTTAAAAAACGTGAAATAATTTAAATAGTTATTTTTACATTCGATAAGAATAAGGTAAACCATTAACTAAAAGAACCGAATTGGGGCAATATATTAAGAACATAATCCATGTCTTCTAAGAAATGGTTAAATTTATTATGCACTAGCGCTTCTCCTGATTAAAATAAACACATTTTTGACTTGTATTTCTTAAAGAATTTTCTACTTTTGCAAACCAATTTTAATAAAACATAAAGTTGTTTTATTGATGATTAATATTGGTCCTATAGCTTCCCGACCGTAACATCGGGACAAGTCCCGAAGCGTCGGGACAGGCAATTCGCTATAGGACGATAAAGAATATGAATGTTATCTTCGGATAATTTGGTCCTATAGCTCATTCGGTTAGAGCAACTGACTCATAATCAGTAGGTGCTTGGTTCGATTCCAAGTGGGACCACAAAACAGAGTGAGAGTTTAGAGCTACCCTTCGATAAACTCAGGGCTAAAAGCGTCATTCTCGTTTTTATTTTACTTCATTCTCTTTCTTTTCTTGAGTAATGAGTTTAAGGTAGCGAGTATGTTTAGATGCTCTTTGGGAAAGAGGCTTTTCTTTTTATTATTAATTGGTTACACGTGCTATTAACCTTATTTTATTACAAATAAAGTAGTTTTTTTCTTACTTCATCACATTAATTATTTTTTCTTGCCTCCAAAGTGATATACTAAGAAGCACTTGCCAGATAAGCCGGTATAGAATTTTCCATGGAGATTATTAGCAATATACCCTCCATATTCCAACCTCAACTGTAAAAACCTTGTAAATAACCATCGTATCCCAAGGGAACATCCAAATTTTGTGTACGGAAGCGTGCCCCCAGCATGATATTGATAATTTGTTCCACCAAGGTCATCTTTAAGAATGTTGCGTGCTATTCCTAAACAAACACTTGTGGCAACCAAACCTGTTAACTTCTTTCTACTATAAACATAGAATATCGGTTCGACACCCAGGTCTCCAATTATCGTTTTTCTAGCCGATCGATAGATATCCTGATTAACAGTACTAACCCAATCATGCTTGGAATTAAATCCTATTCTAATAGGAAAACGCAAGGCAAATTTTGAAGAAAATTCCTTTTCAATAAAAAAATCAACGCTGGAATTAGAAGAAAAAAAGCGATCAGGGGTCAATTCCTTCATATAATTAGGTTTAATAAACGAAAAAAGATTAATGCCTACGTTGTAGTGATTAGATTTCGATTTTGGAAGAGTATTATGTTTAGGTATTCTCTCAGTTTTTGGTCTCGAATTTTTAAGTCTTTCTATTGGGAAGAACAAGCGAATAGCACCCATAGGCAATAACTCATTATCCAAAAACATTCCTGCCCCTTCTAGCGAAAAAGCAAAACCATCCTTTGAAATATATTGAATTCCCAGAGGCGCATAGGCAACCAAGGTACCATAACCATCAATTCCACCCGAACCACCACCGCCAATGATTGAGGCAGCACCTATTGCTGCGCCTAAATACGGAGCAAATCTTGTTGGATGTTTGCTATTACCCAAATAATACCTTGAGCCAACATGGACACCTGAAATAAATATTACCGAACCTAGCCCCGCTTCAATACTCCAATTGTGGTTAAAATAATGCTCATAATTAATGGACAAAAAGCTAGGCCCTCCCAGGCTGTAACCAACCAGATTTTTAAATATTAATCTGCGATTAATCGAATCTTCTTGAGTAGTTTGACTGTGCACTAGGTTCCCATGCACACAAAAAAGAATACAAAAAATCACAATATAACGCTTCATAATAACTCAAAATATTGGTCAAATACCTTGTTTAAGTCAACTTGTTGACCACATAAATATATGAAAAATAGTTCAGGTAACTTTTTTTTGCTTAGAACGCCTAATAGAAGATATGGAAAAATCCGGTATGCCTACCCGTTTGACCTGTCATGAATTGATATTCTATTATATAATAATACACTCCTTCTACCACGGGAACGCCGTTTGATGCTTTTCCATCCCATGCTTGAGTAATGTCAGTGGTTTGAAATACCAACTCACCCCATCGATTCACAATTTGAATTGAAACATTGGAAGCATTGCAATTTTCTGTCAAAAGTAAGCCATCATTTATACCGTTTCCGTTTGGCGTAAATACATTCGTTGGTAATACCTCACAAATATCATTCGTTGCAGGTGGTTCGTCGTAGTCGAAACAAGGATCCCCAATTTTACCAACAAAAATGTCTTTTTTAATATTTCCAACTAGATTTAAATTATCAAAGCTGGCAGCACCAACATAATAACCACAAGTAACAAGGTTGCAATTGGAATCTGCAAAAACTGACGTGCCCCTATCCTCTGATGCGCCACCTCCTTGAAGGACCCATCGCCATTTGCCGAGGGTATCAATCGCCGCAACAAAAGCTTGAACACTATCAAGACCAGCATCTATGTTAATGTCGCCACCAAAAGAGGCATTGCCTCTAAATTGTCCAGAAACGAAAATATTATGTTTATTATTGGTGGTAATAGCTGTACCTCTATCACTTCCACTAGATGAACCTGCTTTTTTTACCCAACTCCAGGTTCCATTGTAGTCCATTCGGGCGACAAAAATATCTCGTCCACTTGGACCTCCATTATTATTGACAGAATCTAAGCCAAAGCCAGCTCTGTCTTTAAATTCGCCGGTGATATATACGTGTTGATCTGATCCGATAGCAATACCATCGGCTCTATCATCCAATACCCCCCCTCCAGATCGTGCGAAAAGATGGTTCCCATTGGCGTCGTATTTTGTAATGAAAGCATCTTGTCCACCACTCGTGGTTAGGGTATTAGCACCGAAGTTCACGGTATTTCTAAATCCTCCGACTACGTATGGGTTTCCTAATTCGTCGACAGCTACCCTATTGTCTTTTTGTTGATCTTCTCCATCAAAGGTTTTTACCCATTGCCAAGCTCCTGCTGTAGTTATTTTAGCTAAAAAGGCAAGGGTATCGTTAGTTGATGCAGTTGTGATTGAACCAAATTCCGCGGTGCTAGGACCATTCGCTCCAAAACAAAAACTGGAGATAAAACCTGTTAGGTAAATGTTTCCATTTTTATCCGAGGCCACATCGTTCCCATGGTCGTCCCCTACATCTGTCCCCACTACATCCAACCAAATGAAATTGCCGTTAGAATCTAACTTTAGAATAAAAATATTATCCGTGTATTGAGAGGGAAGTGCCGCGAACAAGGAACCAAAGGTTATTGAACCCCAACATGTACCTGTAATGTAGATGTTATCGTTTTCATCCAAGCACATCCCTAAGCCACGATCGTCGTAATAGTTTATTCCGTTTTTCACCCATAGATATGTTCCATTGGGGTCTATTTTAGCGATGAACACCTCCTTACTATGTGCAAAAGAAAAAGGAGTTAGAATACCACCAAAAAAAGCTTGTTCATTATAGTAACCAGTAACATACGTATTTCCAAAACCATCCATCACAACATCCGTTGCTTTATCCGATAAGGATCCGCCACCCTTTACAACCCAGTCCCAATTTTGAGCAGAAGTAGATAAACCACCTAGAAAAAATAGAATCGCAAGGAAGAAAGATTTCAACATGGACATATTGTTAACATAAAGTTAATAGACAATAAAATTAACATTAAGTTGCTTTGTTGCAAGATACATAATAAAGCGTTCAATTCACTTCAAGGGCATCGAGCGCATCTCGACTACGCTCGATAAGCTCTCGAGAGGCACGGTACCCAAGTCTTAGTTCAATACAATCATTCTCTTATGCAAGCTTTCGTTTTTAAAAAATAAAATTATTTTTTTCTCTTGTCGCCTATTATTCTGAAAAAGCATAGCGAATTGAAATAAGGGCACTGTAAAGCAGCTCGCAGAGATCGCTGAAACAGTCTTATTTCAAGAGTGGAGTAAATTGAAGAATAATCAGCGACTTGATTTTTTCGTTCTTTTGTATCAAGACAAAAGGACAAGGAAAACAGCGTCCGATAATTATCGGACAAGGGTGAAAAAATATTGATTGTTCGTAATCCTACCAGTAAAATATGTTAATCTTAAAAATCAAGAATTTAATTAAAAAAATATAATCAGTCCAGCAGTAAAGCCTAACATTTTCAGAATTTTAGCTGAGATGACCCGAATAAATAGTTACCTTAGTTCTATTAAAACACATTATGATTGTTAAAAAGAGTAAAATGAAGGGTTTTAGTGCTCTAATTAAGGCCTTTGGGATTCTAGTTATGGGCTTTTATGCTGAGGGATTCTTTGCACAGGTTATTGTAGACTCTCCCCTGTATCAGACGCTGAAGCAAAGTGGCCAGCTAGGTACCGTTCAAGTGACACCCAGTATAAGCACATTAGCACCCGCTAAAGTAAAGCCCAACAACAGCAACAAATCATCTGCTTGCAATTGTTATGTGGAGCCTGATGGAACCTATACCTTAGCCATGCAACCCAACGACGATGGTTCATCCGTATATATCCCAATACCTTTTAGCTTTAATCTTTACGGCACGAATTATACGGGAATTTACATTAATAACAACGGAAATATTACCTTCAATGGTCCTATGGCAATCTTTTCTGCCTCTGCGTTTCCATCTACTATTAACTCCATTGTTGCGCCATTTTGGGCAGATGTAGATACCCGAAACGGTTTTGGACAAGTCGTTTATAAAATCACACCAACGGCCGTATATATCAATTGGGAAGATGTCGGTTACTTCAACATGCATGGAGATAAATTGAATACTTTTCAACTCATCATTACCAATGGCAGCGATCCTGTTATTCAGGGTGGAAATGTCGCGTTTTGTTATCAAGATATGGAATGGACTACTGGAGATGCCTCTTCTGGAATTAATGGGTTTTATGGGATTCCTGCCACCTGTGGCGCAAATTCAGGTGATGGTACTTCCTACTTCTTGATTTCATATTTTGACCATGCCGGTGGCAGTTTCGATGGCCCACAAGGTCAACCCGATGGTATAGATTGGCTCGATAATAAAAGTTTTGCCTTTGACGCTTCCAATACTGGAAATATACCGCCAATCGCTCAAGGAATTGCCAGCTGCGACACATTTAAAATCTGTTCTGTTGGAGATACCGCCATCTTTTCGCTAGACTTCCTTTCTCCAGAGGTTAATCAAACGACTAGCGTCACTTACACAACAGGTGGACTAATCACATTGACTCAATTGTCCAATACCAGTGGAAATACAGCCAACATCGTACTTCAAGCTGTGGGCACCAGCACCAATCTCGGTATTTATAATGTTTTAATTACCGCCACAGACAACAATGTGCCTCCAGGCGTAACCGTTGTTCCTTTTGTCATTCAAATTGATACGACCCTGAACGCCTTGGATTCTTCTTTCTTATTAGCTACAAATATTTGTGGAAGTGTTGATATTGGAGTGGCTTTAGGGCCGTATGACACCTATTTGTGGGATGATTTTTCAACCGACAGTACAGCTACCTTGACCACCTCACAAAATTACGGCGTCACCGTGAGCCTCGATGGATGCTACCGTTATATTTCAAATGATTTTATCATAGCGCAACCCGTTGCCATCCCACTTCAGGGAAACTTTAGCTATTGTCCGCCAGACACAGCCACCCTGATCGGACTCCAAAACCCAGGAGATTATTCCTCCATCAATTGGGGGCTCAGCAATCCCGCATTGAACAACCAGCCAAGTGTTTATTTGCCTATTGGCAGCTATACCGTAACCGTTATGGACTCCTTGGGCTTGTGTCAATCGGATACAACTTTCTTGATCACCGGGGCAAATTCTGCTATTATTTTTAACGATACGCTCATTTGTGACCCAATCTTTCAAGCACCTGCAGCCGTTTCGAATGGGGGAACATGGACCAGCACATCCAATCAAGTGAGTTTCAATAATGCCAATAGTTTAAGTCCAATCATCACCTTTGGAGCTCCTGGTATTTATTCCGTTTCATTTGCAGACAATGCCTGTAATCAAGTATTAAATACAAACATTACCCTGCCCATGGATCCCTCGGTTCAGGCAGATGTGGCAATTTGCGGCTTAAGCTACAACATTACAGGAACGCAAGCAGCGGCCGGCGGTGGCCAATGGTCTTATGTTTCAACTCCAGGAAATACCATCAACTATAACCCTTCGAACCAAAGCTTGAACCCGTCTATTTCCACCCAGCAAGCGGGTATCTATCAAATGATTTACACCGACGCTATTTGTAACGAAAGTGATACTTTTCAAATCCAATTTCAGCTCATTCCTGCTATAGATATCGACACCTTAGCTTGTAATTACCAATTCCAAGTAACGGGAACGATCAGCGACCAAGGTGGTTTGTGGACTGCCTCCGACACCTGTATTCATTTCGTGAATGCAACGAGTAACAACCCAATGGTTTGGACCCAATATGCGGGGATTTACACTCTAACCTTTACGGATGACGCTTGTAATGTAGCCTTAAGTGCTCAGGTACATTTTCCACCCTATATAGAAACCGTTTTGTTTGACACCTCCTCCTGCGCAGGCACGAGTATTAATTTAATTCCATTTACGCTTCCACAACCACAAAATTCAACTCTGGCGGATTATACCTTACAAAGTAATTATGTTGCTAGCTGGCAAGGCCTTTGGGATAACGGAAGTACCATGCCCAGTTTAACTGTTACTGATCCGGGAATTTACACGTATACCGCAAGTAACGATTGCTATTCATCAACGGACTCGGCCTTGGTAAATTTCTACCTGTGTGAAATCACCGTACCCAATATTATATCTCTTTCGAGTACTGCAGGGAATCAATTGTTTTTTGTGAATTCAAGTGGAATTGTTTCATTTCACTGTGCGATTTTAAACCGTTGGGGTAACTTGATTTACGAGTACAACGATGCTAATGGCTCATGGGATGGGATGGACAAATCTGGGAAGATAGTGACGGAGGGTACTTACTTTTACCTTATTGATGCCGTAACTGAAGGAGGGAAGGAAATTCAACTCCACGGTTTTGTGGTACTTGAATATTAACTATATGCTTGCATTAAAGTTTAATGATTCCTTTTGATATTTTTTGCTCTTTATAAACACATTGCAACCAATAGGTTCCGTGCGCAAGCCCAATCGTTTCTAAACTAAATGGCGATGCAGGTTGACTCAGTTCAATAAGTTTTCTTCCGGTAGCATCGAAGAGCATAAAAGTATATGCTTCATCCTGAGGGATATTGTGTGTTATTGTTGGGTTATTCACTGATGGATTGGGCATTATATTCACTTGAATTTCTCCTTCTGTCACGTTAATTACCTTAGATGACTCGGCTATACATCCTAAGGAATCGGTCACAATCATGTTTACCGTATAGTTACCCGGTGTAGCATATACATGGTTGACTTGTTCTCCTTCACCCGTTAGAGTTTGGTCGCCAAAATCCCATACATACTGACTAGTAGGTCCATTTAAACCAGAAAATGAGTAGTTGACATCACCGGAAAGGTGCGTTAGCAGAAAGGTAGAATCAGGTATGGACAAAGCCACTTGCATGGGAAATGATGCAAAGCAGCCATACATGTCGTTGAGTTCTAGTGTGTATAAACCGGCAGAGTCGAGCACAATCGCTGGGGTTTCGGGCCCTGGTTTCCAATTGTACGAATAAGCAGGATCGTACGGCGCTTCATATAGTGTATTCAAGCAAACCAAGGTGTCTTCCGGAATCGAAATGGTTGGCAGAACAGCACCAAAAGGTGCTAAGGTCGAATCCATCCATGCCAAGCGATCCTCCAAAAAGTTTTTCATATTGGTGATTTGATCGGAATAGGTGGAGTTACCTAAGGTTTGCCACACTGAAAAATTGCGAGCCGCAGGTCCTTGCAAAAGCACTCCAGATAAACTATCCACAAAATCTATGAAGTTAGCCGTTTTGAATTCATCCTGACGCAAGGTCAGCCATCGGCAAGCCAATTCGTGGCGATAAATGCTATCCGTATATAACTTCGACCACCAAAACGGAAAGGGCCAATATGGGTGTGTATTTTCCCATACCCAGCCAGAAGTTGGATTACTGGCCATAGCGCGATCATAATCCCAAGGTGGACCAATACACAACTTACCGCCATCGGTATCTTTCTCCTTGTACATGTAGGTGCTGCGCCCATAACTGTCGTAATTCATGCTGAATTCGTTAACGATGAGAAAATCGATAAACGTACTGACATCAATCCAATTCCGATAACCGAGCGTTCCATTCATAAAACTGGATGCATTTAAGGCGTTCTCGAAGGAATCGACGTAGGTTTTAATATAATTAGCTTGCAACATTTGTATAGTATCGGCTTTGGGGTAAACGTATTTAAACTCTACGGGATTTGAAGTAGTAGCACTATTTATGGGGTCATAAACAGAATTCCAACTTCCAGGATCGCCGTTGATGTTCATTTCTATGATGTAACCACCTGTTAGATCACTTCCTGTTAAATCGTTAGCAGACAATTTGGCGATATCTAAGCGATTATTATCTCGCTTTACTTTCTCGGTTAAGGTGTAAACCCCAATGTACGTTCCATCTAAAAAGATTTCGCACAATTTAGTTCTAGGAGCATAACGCCCCATGCGACGAGCAAATTCGTAGGTAACTGTATTAATCAGTAAGGAGTTATCCAAGTACTCTGCTTTGAATATCCAATCATTTTCTGAAGGAAGTCCCAAAAGTGTGGTATCTATTTTAGCTCCATTTGCATCAATCAAGTCGAAATCATAGTTTTTCTTTGGATATATCGGACCTGTAAATCCCTGAAGCTCAGTCATTATATCTCCTTCGTAAGCAAAATTGGTTTGATTAACATAATTCAACTGCCCTAGACCATTGTCAATAATTTCCATGTGAACTGGCACTTTTACGTCATTATTGATGGGATTACCCAGCGAAGTGAGTTTGACAATTGGTAGCACACTGGAAAGCGGACCATCGTATGAAATCAAAAATGGAATACCACCAGAACAGGGATTATTTCCATTTAAGCCAACTCTAATTATGTAGGTCTCGCCTGCAGTTAAGGTAGCGTCTAAATCCGCTTGTAAACCGCAATTATTATTATCATCGTTGAAGTACAAAGATCCTGCTCCAGTTCCCGCAAAATCTACGTTGGCGCAATCACCGTAGACCCACAGTTTCGTGTCACAAGTTGTTAGGTTACAGGTACTAATGGAATAGATTCCGGTAGAATCAGGGATGAATGAATAAAAAGTATTCGCCTGCGGGGCGACCATTGAACCCAATGTGGTGGGCAAGGGATTCTCACAAATACTTCCCTGTGGACAATTAAAGGAATGCGAAGCGATAGTTTGAAATGCTCCACCAGTAGCCATTTGGACTCCGTTCCAAAGAATGGTATATGATCCATTTCCGTATCCACAGCAAATACCATCACCATAACTATCGTAAATTTCAAATCGAACACAGGATGATGAATCCAAACAAACGTTAGCAGAATTAGTCGTTCCAGTCGCGACTTGTATATTATTTGCAATCAAGCTCCAGCTTGTTTCTCCAGGATACGTATCAGGAATAATGTTGATGGCTACCGGCCATTGACCTGAAGCACATTGAGCCAATGAAATAGCATGAACAAAGCAAATAGCCCAAGCAAAGATTAAACATTTCAAAAGTTTCATACGCTCATACCTAGAAACGAAGTTAGTCATAATAAAACCATTTCCACTTAGATGGAAAATTTCCTATGCCTATGCTAGTTTTTCGTAATTAAATTTTAATAGGATATATGTATTTTTCTATTTTGAATATACATAGTTGCTACAGGAACTTCTCGGAGTTCTCTCCCTAGTAAGTCATACATTTTATTATCATTAGGAGTTTTACCAGACAATTCAAGTATTTCTGAAGTTATACAATCATTTACATTGGTATTTAATTTAATCCATCTGACTGTTCCATTTATATTAGTAAATTTCATGATATTACCTTCACATTCCCATTCTACAGGTGCACTGTAAGGGCCTCCCGAAAAGACTGTTGTTAATATGTTGTTGTCAAATGTGTAAGTTTCAGTGCCAGGAATTGCATTTGCGTCTCCGGCTTCGTACGTATTGTAAAGAGAATCACAATTTCCACTTGTACAGTAATAGGTATATCTTACCCCTCCTTCAAGAATATGCATGGTGTTTGGGAATTGTTCGAGAACCCATTTACCTTCAGCAGGATATGTATTTTGAGCTAGTATTGACTGTGCTAGGCACAAAGCAATCGAAAATATTAAAATTTTCATAATGATTATCGTTAGATTTTAATTAATAATAGGTCAATATTAACTTAAAATTGTCTGATATGAAAAATTATAGATATAATAAATCTATTCGTACCTTTGGAAAAGTGATGTTTTGTTAAAAATTAGCATTTTTTACCAACTATGAAATCAATTATTCTTATTGCAGTTTCTATTTTTATAACGAGACAAGTCACGTGGTCACAATCCATACATGACCTTGCACGAACAGGAACGGTAACATTAATGGAGGAACACCTTAAAAAAGTCCCAAGTGATTTGAATACAATATCGGAACAAGGCATGACCCCATTTCTTTTGGCCTCGTATCGAGGAAATAATGCGGTTGCAAAATTATTGATGGATAAAGGAGCAGATATTGGATATTGCTCCCCCGAGGGAACTGCGATTTATGGAATGATTTATAAAGATAACTCGGAGCTAATAAAATATGTTTTGGAAAAAGGACATTCTCCAAATGATACATGTCAATTTAGTCAATTTGGAACTCCTTTGAACTTTGCTATGAGTTTGAGACGCTATTCGATTATTTCTTTACTGCTGGATGCTGGTGCCAAAACAGATAATCTGAATGCACAAGGGCAAAACCTGAAGGATTTGCTATTATTTTATAAAGACGAACAATTAACTAAACTTTTTAAATCTTATGAAAAATAAATCACTACTCTTCATTCTACTTTTATTTTCTCAATGGTCTTTTTCGCAAACGTATACCACGGGCGTTGTCAATTTATCTTCAACCGCTGGCCTAAGCATGTCTGTCAAACTAGATATTAATACCAACGTAACGATGACCTTAACGGGACCGTCAGGACGATGGTTTGCCCTCGGATTTGGCGCCTCAGCAATGACAGCAGGCACTGATGTTGTCGGTGTTCACGCTTTGGGTTTATTACCAAATTTCGATGCCAATTTAACCGGCTACAATGCCCCAGCAACGGATGCCCTACAAAACTGGACGATTACATCAGATCAAGTAACGTCAGGAGTTAGAACCATTATAGCTACGCGAGCATTGAATACAGGAGATGCTAACGATTATATCTTCACGGCAGGACCGGGAACTCTTTCGCTGATATGGGCTAGAGGAAATACGGCTTCATTTAGCTATGCTTACCATGGAAATCTAAACCGAGGCATTGTCAATGCGACATTATCGCTGTTACAAGCCCCACCCCCTTTAAGTATTTCTCCAGCCAGCACATCAATTTGCGCGGGATCTTCGGTTACCCTAACAGCTAATTCGTTAGCTGGAGTTAGCTATTTATGGAGCCCTGGGGGACAAACCACCGCAAGCATTACTGTAAATCCAAGCGCAACAACAACTTACACGTGCACGGCTACTCAAAATGGTGCGAGTTCAACCTCCAACAGCGTGGTAACAGTAAATAGTATCCCAAGCATCAACAACATTCCAAATACCTCTTTTTGCAATGGTTTATTTACTACCGCATTTACTTTTTCAGGAACACCAGGGGCAACATACACTTGGACGAATTCAAATTTAGGTATTGGTCTACCTTCATCAGGAACGGGAAACATCGCTCCTTTTCAAACACCAAATACCATCACGACTTTAACAACTGGAACTATTGTGGTTACCCCAACCTTAAATGGATGTTCTGGCCAAGCCCTTAGCTTTGATATCTCGGTTAATCCTACCCCATCGATTTATCAATTTGATTGGAACTATTGTCACGGAGAAATAGCCATACCAGTTGTATGGCAAAATGGATCGGTTGCTGCAAATAACGTAATTTGGACAAACTCCAATACAAGTATTGGCTTGGGAGCTTCTGGAAGTGGAAGTTTACCATCTTTTACCGCCTTTAACCTTGGTTCAAATCAAATTATCTCAACAATTGTCGCAACCCCACAATTTGTAAGCAATGGAGTAGCTTGTAATGGATCACCATTCACCATTTTCTACTATATAAACCCACAACCAATAGTTAATGCCATTCCCGACATCTCTATCTGTAGCGGCGATACATTGGGCAGCATTAATTTCTCAGGTGTTGCAACCAGTTATGAATGGACAAATTCTCAAGCCTCAATTGGGATCCCGGTAAGTGGTACAGGCAACATCAATTCTTTTGTGCCACAAATTACAGCTGGGAATTCAAACAGTGCTCAGGTAATAGTAACGCCCCAATATTTTAACTATGTTACTTGTATTGGGGTAGCCGATACCTTTCTAATAAGTGTTTCCAGTACCTTATCCTCCACTATTAATCAAACTGCTTGCGACTCTTTCATTTGGAATGGGAATACCTACACATCAAGTGGGGCTTACAGCGCAATGCTCTCGAGTGTTGGAGGCTGTGATTCATTGGCTAACTTAAATCTAACGATAGAGATTTCGCCAGCTGTTCCCATAGTGAGTGTTTCTAATGGCAATCAGTTCATGGTTTCCCCTTCCTCTATTCAAAGTGGGGTAAGCTATCAATGGCTTACCTGTCCTAATTTACAGCCTATCTTTGGCGAAACGGATTCAGTTTTTACGGCTATGGCAGGAGGAGAATACGCTGTGGTGGCTACCAACGGATGCGGTTCTGCGGTGTCTGATTGTAACTTTGGCTCAGGAGCAGGCCTACAAACAGCATTGGATTCATATGAGGTATATCCAACGATTTTAAAGTGTGGCGAATACTTGCATTTGCCAGCAAAGCCATTTGATTTAGTAGATTTACAAGGCCATTTAATTCGGGCTATACCAGCATCCATGACACAATTGCGCATGGACTATCCTGCAGGGCTTTATTTACTGAAGAATGGGGAGATATCCATTAAGATTATGCTGATTCAATAGATCTTCAGGATATGGCTGTGACTTTTACAGGTTAGAAAAATGCCACATCCTTTCAATCAACAAGTATAAAAGGGAACTATTTCCGGTTTTTTTACTGGATTTCATTCAGCGTTAAAAATAGTTAAGCCTTAGGGTTAATGTAATTATTTTGTGGTACAATTAAGAACAGTAAATTACTAATTTCAGTTAATTGTAAAAACAAAAGATTACTGCCTATCCTAATTGTTTATTTCGGTTTCTATTTACCTGATATTTTCATCTGAAGCATCCTCTTTTTTGAGAATTTCATTCATCACATTTATTGTATATAGGGTTTCTCCTTTTACGCAATTGTATTTTGAATCATATTCCTCTTCTATTGAATCATATTCAAATGGTATTAAAATATTGTTTTCAGAATCAATGACCCCATATTTATAAGCGGTACCAGCACAAACTGCAGCAATAATAAATTGTTGATTGCTTCCAGTAACATTACAATATTCCGCATTAATTATCCAATCACCATTGACATTAATCACTCCCCATTTTTCATTCTTCATTTTTACACCAATAAATGCTGTATTATAAAAATAATCAGGCGCGCTGTATTGTACGGCACCACCTAAATCATTGATTGATTTAGAACGAACATTGTATAAATAAACAGATCCAGATTTACTAACAATAAAGAGTGAGTCATTTAATTTTTGAACAAAATCCACTTTTTCTTGAAGAATATTCCCTTTATTATCTAATAAATCGAATCCGTCAAATTCTATATAGTTACAAATAAAGAAATCGCTTTCGTCTATTATTTCAGAATATTTAAAATCACAAATAACATTGCCTTTCAAATCCACTAATCCATAAATACCACCTGATCTGCTATCATACTCATCTATTATAACGTCTTTTCCTAGAAGATATATAGGATTTATGTAATCGTAACCAATTGCGCCAATATAATTAGCTTCCTTGTTTATTATTATTTTCATCGAGGGATATGCCATTAGAAAAGCGTTCCCTTCCAAATCGATAACATTCATAATTGAATCATTAACAAATTCAATTTGCCTAAATTTAAATGGAACCAATGTATCTCCTTTAATTGAAATGACCCCCCAATTACCACCCTCAACCTCAGTGCCATAACCATAAGGATCAGCAGTGATACTACCATATAAATTTGCTAAAAAGAATTGGTCATTCTCATATAGGTTGACACTTTTAATGTAAGCGTATTTCGGCTTAAGTACGACTGAACCATTTGATGACATTATACCAAATTTATTATTTTCGGAAAAAGCATAAAAATCTGAATAATACATTTTTTCAAGTTGATTATATTTAGCAGGTATAACTTCTTTTCCAGTTAAAGCATTTAATAAACCTATTTTTTCCATATTTAAACGTTCGATATAATCTTTAACAATGCAATCATAACCATCACACTCAATACTATAGTAAATATGATCTACCAACATTTTGCCATCCTTAGCATACAAACCATATTTCGCAGCTTGCTTAACTATCAACATCAAATCATCGCCGTATCCTGTTGAAGTGATATCTTCATAAATTATAGGTAAAATTTGTGTTCCATTTCCTCGAAACAATCCAAAAACACCACCATCCGGTTTGCCATAACCTTCGTCTTTTCCACCAATTTGAACAATATATAAATCATCAGATAAATTTTCTATGTAAG
Organism: Crocinitomicaceae bacterium; assembly: GCA_044336865.1. Lineage (GTDB taxonomy): Bacteria > Bacteroidota > Bacteroidia > Flavobacteriales_D > Crocinitomicaceae > UBA952. The sequence goes on from JBIIOQ010000003.1 coordinate 49,852, forward strand.
TGAATTTTTCCGTAGAACCTGCTGGGCTAACAAGTATTGGCTTTAATTCTATAGAATATCCAACCCAGGTGCCTTTATTCTTAAGTAGAAATAAAGAAAATGGCATCTCATCATATACAGTTGTATAATCTTCAAAATCAGTAGGTATTACAAGGTTGCCAGACAAGTCGACAAGATTATAATACGACGGTTCATATTCAAAATAATCAAATTCGTCATCTGAATCATTCTTTTTCTTTTTCTTTTTCTTAGGCTTCTCTTTTGAAGCTTTTTCAACAATTAAATACTTATCAAAAAGAATGCTTTGATTAACGCTTTTAAAGCTCTTTTTACTTAGCTGCTGACCTTTTGAATTCAAAATATATACTTCATTCTCCTTCAATTCGCAAGAAAAAATGAAGTCATCACAGCCAAAGTCAATGTCATCTAAAGACTTGTATTTTACTGGTATAACACTCTTTAAATTAGCATCTATGAAGCCATATTTACCTTTACTATTTACAATATAGCCCAACACCTTCTCATAATCCACAGAACTTGTTAATGCCCTCATTTCATCATACTTAGAAAGAGTCAGTGTTTTACCACTTAAATCCATTACATAAGATTTGTTGCGCATATCAGTAACTAAAAAACTTCCATCCTGAAGCAACTCTAAAGAAGAATACTTTGCGGGAAAAATGATTTTATAGTTTTTATCCATAAAACCTTTATAAGCTCCAGATTGAAAAATGAATCCACCGGTTGCTTCATCAAATCCCTGCATAATTGGCGTCATTGGCTTGCCATCAATTGTATAGATCCGGCAATCATAATTAGAGAATTCAACTTTAATAGCTATCGGATTGCTGAGATATAGTTGAGAAACCGAAGTGCATTCTTGTTCAGAAATCATTACACTTCCTAATAAGTTCATTAAACCCCGATTTACTCCATTAGTGAAAACATACAAGGAATCATTATCATAGATCAGTTTTTCCAAGCCATCATATAGTGCAGGAAGAACTATGGTACCTGTTTTATTAATAATTCCATATTTAGCGCCTATAATTTTATCATACATATTATTGTGAGAATTTCCACCAATACTAAATATGGCATTGCCCGATTTGTCAAAATCGCTTAATGAGGAGAATACGGCTGAAATTTTCTTGCCCGATTTATCCGTTAGAAAATAATCTACATTTTGTATAGCATTTTGAGCGTAAGCGCTTAAAAAATTGATCGTGGTAAATAATAAAATAAAATAAAAGTGTACTATTTTCATAAATAAGAGTTTAATTGATATAATTTTTAAGTAAATATAGCGTAATTTTAATCTTTAACTCTAAAAATCTTAATCAAAATGAAAAATAAATTAACTTCATACAAAAGCTTACTGATTTTAAGCGCAATCATAGTGATTAGCTTTATAGCGGTAAAATTCAATACTAATGTTGCCTCCAATTCATTATCGAAATTACCATTCGCTAAGCAAGCAAATCTTAAAGGTACCGGTTGTATTTTCGATGATCAGAAGCTTTCAAAAGAAAAGATATTTAAATTTAAGATTGGTGGTGGTAGTGGTATAGGATTCGCTAGCAATTTTAATGAAGGAGGGGGCGGAACAAATAATATACTAAGTAGTTATTCTTTGGAACAATACTTACCTGAAATTGGTGATCAAGGTAATGTTGGATCTTGTGTAGGCTGGGCAACAACCTATTATGGTCTTACAATTGTGAAAAGAATTGAACATGATAAAAACTATCCAGCGTTTTCACCACTAAGCGTTTTTAACCGATTTTCTTATCAAAATAATTCGAATCCTTGTGAAAATGGCGCCTGGATAGATGAATGCCTAACTCTTTTAGTAAATAAAGGGTGTCCCTATTTAAAGCAATACGATAAACCAAATTGCTGTGTTGATGCAAGCACGAAAAAATATAAAGATTGCCTCAGTGATTTTCAGCGTATACAACATAATAATGCCTTACAAATGAAGATGGCGCTAACAAATAACTGCCCAGTTATCATTGGTTTGGAGGTATTTGCCGGAGGAAAAGGAAACAGTTTAAATTCCAAATTCTTAGATTCAAATGGCATTATTAAAATTGAAAATTTCAGAAACAACAAAAATCGAGCAGGGGGTCATGCGCTTTGTATCGTGGGATATGATGACAATATGGGAGGAGGTGCATTTAAAATCGCAAATAGTTGGGGGAAAAATTGGGGAAAAGGTGGGTTCTGTTGGCTTCGTTATTCCGACTTAGATATTTTGAGATGTGCTTATTTTATGGCACCTGATGTTGCGGAGGTAAATGAGAAAAATACAGACTTTAAAACGTCGATTGTAGAATTAAGCAATAATAGCAAAAATAACATCTATGTAGCTCTTGGTATGAATACGCCCCAAGGAAAACGCTCAAAAGGCTGGTTTTTTGTTCAAGCAGGAGAAACTAAGAAAATAAGCGTGCAAGAAAGAAATACAAACGAAATTTATTATTTATTAATGGATGAAACAGGCAAAGTGTTCGAGCAATCGAATTCTTCTCAGAAATTTGAGTTAACAAAGAATGCCTCTTTTGATCTTGCTACAAATGATAAAGGGCAAAATGTTGAGGAAAAGAAGTTTGCTATTATTAATCCATCAAATAAAAAACGCACCCAATTATTCGTTATTACAGGCACGTCAAATCCAAAAATCCAAAACGAATAAAAATAATAGAATGCTTTGCGTTTTATATTAATTAAATAATTCACTATTTAATATTCCTGGTCATTCAAAGTAGCTATGCGGACTTACGGTTTTGCTTAGCCCAATAAATTAGTTAACATAAATAGTTAACTAGTCATAAATCAATCAAATAATTCAGCGCTTACTAATTTATTAGCCTAAATAGCACCTAAAATTAAAGCGTTTAAGTACTTTTTTACACTCCGTATTTATAATACGTATACATTATATTTCTTTGTAAAATAAACTTAAACTATTCGCTATGAAAACTAAACTTAACAAAATGCTTAATTGGGAATTGAATTTAAAACAGGTGCAAACAAGCAACGAGCTACTGAGAGGCAAGGTGGCCTTAACGCGATCAGATAACGGGGCATTATTAAACATCTGCTCAGATCAATACAGGCCTTTTTACAATAATGATCTTCTTTGCTTAGTGCGCAAAATTGAGAATATATCTTCTTTCGAACTTGAGGGATTTGAGGAATTTGGCAATGGTAAAAAGATTCTTGCTTTTTTAAAAAATAGACGGGTCAGGAAATTAGGTCAAGAAACAGTAAGCGACTACCTCATCATTGGTAATACACACGATACCACCAGTCAACTATTTGCTGGCATGTCAAATTATATGTTTAGATGCAAGAATCAATTTTCAAGCTCGCTTTATCCATTGCGTGCAAAACACATTAGTGGATTAAACCCAAATAGTATTGATCCTAAGCTTCTTTTAACTAATTATATGAATGATCGGAACCAACTTGATAGACAAGTAGCTATGATGATGAACACCCAAATTAACGAGCATCAGATTTCAAGAATGATTAATGAAATTTTAAATAGAATTGAACCAATTCCCTTAAATAATGAAACAGAAAGCTTTAAAAAATACTGGCGCAAGAAACAAATTGAAAAAGCAGTAAATAAGGAAATGAACGAACTTGGTCAAACCATTTGGGGATTCTACAATGGGATTACATTCTACACGTCAAATATCCTACAAGGCAAAGGTGGATTTGGCCTTACGAATGGCTTGAGTGCACGCATTAATAAAATCGCCTGGGATGTTAGTATGAATAACACTCAAGCTTAATCATCCAGAAAATACTATGGAATTTTCAATACCTGTCCAATTCGAATCATATCCGATCGCAAGCCATTGGCTTTTTTTATCTTTGAAACTGTTGTATGATACTTAAGCGCAATTTTACCTAGACTATCCCCTGCCTTAACCTTGTATTTACGATTTTTAGATGGCACAGTATTTTTATGGCTCGGTAAGTTCGTTACTGGTGTATAAGAACCTTCGTTGCTTACAGGAAAAAGTTTCGTGTAATCTTCAAGTGAAATCCCTGAGCCAATCTGAGCATCATAGTATTTATAGAAGTGTTGACAAATATTTACGGTATTATAATAGAACGGGAGACTATTTCCATTCCACTCATAACACTGCACTACAGAATCAGTAAATTCCAATAATTTTTCCGCAGATAGCGTTGGATATAATCGATGCATCGATTTTACTTGCGGTTGAACTGCAGCATATCCTCCACCAGCTGAACCACGGCTGTCAAAACGGACGTAACATCGACCATCTGTACTTGGCCCAACTACTGCAATCCAATACACTGTCAACGTTTTGGGATTAATTTGAATGTAAAGACGTTTTACATCAGAATTGAACCCTTTTTTTCGAATATTTTCAAGTCCTATGTTAACCTTGTGATTTATGTACCCACCAAACTTATCGACTCTTCGAGAATGAAAAGAATGCAACGCATCATAGACAGCAGGGACAGCGGCGGCACAGTACGAATCACACACCAATTCATCAAATTCACCAAGTTTTATTGTATCAGAATTTATCAGGATAAAAGGCGGAATTACAATGCTTACTTTTTGAATAGCCACGGAAGTATCAATCAGCTCAATCACTGGGATAATAGAATCCCTATCAACTTGTGAAAAGGAAACGAAATTCAATAACAAAAAGAAAAAAATAATTGATACTCTTTTCATAATTACATAAAAGAAATAAGAAGATATCCGTTTGTTTATCTTATAAAGATAAAACATAAAATTAATGGGTTTATCTGAATTAGCATAATAAAAAAATTGTTCTTCACTAACGATGCCCTCTTCGTTAGTCATTTTTGTCATTTTATTTTCCGTTTTTTAATCATAAAAAAGCCAGCGTTAATGCTGGCTTTCATTATTTTTATTGATGCCAAGCACTGTTATGCCTTGGTATTGATCTAAAAGTTATGCTGATTTTTTTACAAACTGCAAATCGGCACTTATTTTTACCTCTTCACCCAAAAGAAAACCACCCGTTTCTAGTGCGGCGTTGAAATTTAAGCCATAATCACTACGGTTAATTTTCCCATTGATAGAAAAACCCATTTTCTCATTTCCCCAAGGATCTGTGCTGGTACCTCCGTATTCTACATCAAGTTTTATTTCTTTGCTGATGCCTTTGATAGAAAGTATGCCCGTTAACTCAAAATTTTCATCATCAATTTTATTTAAAGAGCTTCCTTTAAATGTCATTTCTTTATGATTATCTACATCAAAGAAATCTGCATTTTTTAAATGCGCGTCGCGGTTATCTTCGTTCGTGAAGATAGAAGTCGTATCGATCATGGCTGAAATAGCAGCTTTGCTAAATTCTTCTCCATCGATTGCCGCACTAAAATTTCTAAACTCACCTTTAATATTCGTAATCATAAGGTGTTTAACCTTGAACCCAAGTTCACTGTGTGTTGGATCTAATTGCCATGTTGTTGCCATGTTTTTTTTTAGTTAAATGAATAATTATTGTTTATTGTAACATTGGGCAATATCTTGCGCGATTCTCAATCATAACCCAACTGTTTAATGCTAAAAGCAGGATTGACATAACTATACCCGATGGAACATTGCAAAGGTATAATGATAAATCGTATTATTACTTGTTATATATTAAGAATAAAATATTATTTTTCATTTGCGCTTCTTCAGGATTTTTGAGCAAAAAAAAAGCGCCCCAAGGAGCGCTTTTCAGTAATTATAATGTGGTATTATTTAATCATTAATCGTTTGGTAACGATTTGACCATTCACCTCAATAGCACATAAGTAAAGGCCTTCGATTAAATTAAGGACGTTAAGTTGAACTTGGTTAGAAGAAAGATTTGTTTCTTCTTTTACCAATTTTCCAGCAGTCGTATACATTTTAATAGAATTAATCATTCCATTTTCTGAAAGAATTGTTAAGTTCTGCATCGCTGGGTTAGGAAAAAGATTAATTCCTGACTCGATAGCCGTTAGATCATTTAAGCCTGTTTGACCATCTAAGTTAGTAGCGCGTACAATTCTTCTACAAAAATAACCCAATGTTGAGTCTGTAAAAGCCATTGACTTAGGATAGCTCATATCAGGATTTTGTTGAATATTTGAAACGTGTGCAGCAGTACCTTGAGCAGCCGGTAAACCAAGCGCTACAGCAATACCACACGTTGTTGTTGAATCCCAAAAATCCCAAGGAGCTGCTTCAAACGGATTTCCTGTGATGTATGGGAATACATTGTCAACTGGCGCACCGATGGCAGTACCACCAAAATCCATCATTCCTACCGCAGAAGCAGAAGCTGCTTGAGCAGCAAGTGTGTACGGATCATTCCCCATATTAACAGGATCAAGAACTGAATTATTTCCTAGCATATTCGCTTTTTTAATAACATCATAACTTCCGTTGATATCAGTAGTTACTATTCCAATAGAAGCGATTGAAACGTCTCCAGTTGTATAAACGGCTACAGGATCTGTTGGACAATGAACAGCACACATAGGTACATCGCCAGCTTCTAACCAGCTGATATCACCAAGTCCACCACCCATGCTACAAACCATATCAATATCATTAGAGAAACCAAGGTTAGTTTCCATATTGAATTGTCCACCAATTCCATCCCAATCTCCAATAATCGCAGTATCAATTAGCGGAACACCCATACCATCTAAAAATTTAGGTAATTGAACTTCAGCTAATTTATCAACTGTAGCATAACCGAGTGCAACCCAACCTCCTGAACCTTGACCACACAAAATGATTCGCGATGTGTCAATTCCCCATTGATTTGTAATTGAATAATCTCTTCGAACAAAACGAACAGCACTTTTAGTATCTTGAATAGCACGATAAACTGCTTTCATTAAGCTTGCTGCTCTTTCAGCTTGTGTTGCAGCCGTTGGATTCCAACCTAAACGGTATTCTAAATTGGCAACCACATATCCTCTTTTGGCATAGCTCTTACAAATATTTGTTGTGGCTACATCATTCCGCATACCAGTAGCATTTCCGTTGTAAATGATAGGTAAAAAAGTACCGGTGTGAAGCATGATAATCAAGGGACGCTCTGCCATGGTATCGCCATCTGGCTCATATATGTCAAAAACCAATGGTGGAACCTGAGCTGATGCTCCTGTTGGAACATAAGGAACACCCTGAGATGCCGCTATGACAGAATAATTTTGAGAATAAAGAATATTATTCTCCTGGGTGAAGTTTGAAAACACTTCGTCAACAAACCGTTGCGGTTGTGCAAATAAATTCCCACAAATGGCAAAAGCAAAAAGAAAGGGTAGAATTATTTTTTTCATAAAATTGTTTTTTAGGTTAAATTTTGAGTCAAAGATATATATTAATTTTGTGATAAGCATTTAATTATTTGTCGTTCACATCAAAAGATAGCGAGAGATAAATGATTCTACCGACAAAAGGTCCACCGAAAACTTGGAGTACTTTATTATTTAGAAGATTTGAAGCACCAAGTTTGACGGTTAGTTTTGCTTTTTCTATGAATTTATTCACCTGAGCATCCACTAAGCCATAGGTGGGAACACTGCCAGAAAACTGTGGAGAACCCTCAGAATAAAATCCCTGAATCCACTTATAATTGACATTAAATCCTAAGCCTTTTACTTTCTTGATTGTAAAATTTCGCCCTTGAAAACCCACGTTGAATTTATGTTCTGGTGTGTTGTATGCCGGAATGATCGGATCGTCGGATTGTTTCCTCAATGCATTCCAAGAATAATTTCCATTTAAGGCATAATGTTCTCCTAGGTAATAGTTCAAACCTAGAGAAATTCCTTGCGTGGTTATCGATTCCTTAGAATTCGTAGCAATCCTGTAGACATTATTGATAATTGGGGTGTTGAGAGGTGTGATAAAAATATCTACTCCATTAACGTAACCAATGAATTGGGTGTAATAATTAAAATAGTAATTGACATCTAGAAACAACTTATTAAAAAACGTGCCTTTGTAGCCTATTTCAAACGACTTCACTTTTTCGGGTGCAATGGGGTCTAGGTTAAAATAACGCAAGGTGTCAGAATTTTGTGTGTAGTAGAAATCACGCAGCGATTCGATGGTGACCAAGGAATCGTAACCGCTAATATTTCCAACAAGTTTTGCGCGACCTACATTATAATACATGTATTGATTTAACAAGGTTGGGTTCCGAATAGCAGATGTAAAAGTTCCCCTTACAGCATGTTGCTTGTTTGGTTGCCAAATAATTGAGGCGGCGGGTGAGGGCAAAAAATCAAAGTTTTGATTTTTATCGACACGCAGGGATGCTTTAAAAATTAGTTTATCATCGATAAAGTGCTTTTCTAAACCGGCATAAATTCCAAATTCTTTATTTAAAATTTTAACACCGTTGGTGTCACTAAACAAAGAACCTTGCGACCTAGGATTATAGAGGCGGCCATTTGCACCTAGGGTAAAATCTGCGAACGAGGTTCTAAAGGTTTTCTCTGCATGCAAATGATAAAGTCCTGATTTGTCTTGAATGCGCGATCCTCCTTCTAGAAAAGAGGTTTTTTGAGTGATGTCGGCCATTAAGGAATCAAATCGCTGAGTGCCCGGTTTAAAAAAAGCTTCCATTTCCCAATTGCTGTAGGCGCTATTAGCATAATCACTTGCTTCAGCATGCCATGCGATCATGGAATCTTGGTTAGCATTTACAACTTCATTTATTCCAGCATAATCTGGCGGAACACCAACAGTTGGCGTCCACTGAACAGAAGGGTCTAATGCCCTTACTCGATTGGTAATTTGACTAGACCAATATTGTCTGTATCGATTATTCCAATCCCAATCGTCTGCTGCTGCATCTTGCAATAAAAATGCGGTAAGTACAGCATCGTAAGATTTTCCCGCGTCTTCATTCGTCGCATAGGCACGAATAAAGAAATCATCTTTCTTTCGGAGCTCCAATCTATTCTGAAAAAACAAAATGTCTTTTAAGCAAAACCGGTTATCGCCTTGATATACTGTAGTACCCGTTCCAAAATTGGACGCCACTATAAATTCTAGCTTTGGTTTAATCATAAAATGCAGCGCGACAGACGATTTTAAGTTTTCCGTTTTGTAGTCGGCAACATCTTTTTCCCAATAGCCCGTTCGGTGCCATCTTTTCAATCCAGGAGTTTGCCATATTGCGGCTGGGTCTAGTGCATTATTGATATTTGGAGATAAATTTTCATCCCCATAACGGTTAACCGCATCGTATCCGCCGGGATTCCGTTCATCGGTATCTAGCCCCTCGACAGAATTCATATTATTTGCTTCCCAATCATTCGCATTCAAATAAGAGATGTTGATTTTGTAGGCAAATTTATCCTCGCCAGCTTTGTTTTTAAATGCTTTAGCATAGCGAACAGCGTATTCGTTCAACATGCGCTCTCCTCCTTTAATGCTAGCGCTGAATCCCTGAAATTTAAAGGGGCTTTTGGTTTGCATGCTAATGACACCATTAAAAGCGTTAGGTCCATAAAAAGCAGAACTAGCTCCAGAAACGATATCTACCATTAATAAATCTAATTCGGAGGCACCTAAAAAATTACCCAATGCGAAATTTAAGCCAGGCGACGCATTATCTACTCCGTCAATAATTTGAAGGGTGCGCACGGGTGAGGTGGAGTTGAAACCTCTCGTATTAACTACCTTGAATCCGATACTAGCAGATGTTAAATCAACTCCTTTCATATGGCTTAAACCGTCGTAGAAATCCAAGGCAGGCGTTGCTTTGATTTCACTTAAAGTCATCGTTTCTACCGATAATGCAGATTCTTTTTCTTTTTCGCTGGCAAAACTTCGAATGTTAATAGTAGCAAAATTTTTAATAGAGCTTGGCTTAAGGCGGATAATTATGCTGTCTTGCGGATAAAAGTATAGAGTTGTTTCTTGATCTTCATATCCAAGGTAAGAACTGACTAACGTTATTGGGAAAACCAACTCAATTTCAATAAAGAATAAGCCATCTTTATCGGTCATACCGCCCTTATTTAGCCCCTTAATTTTAACTTTAGCCGCTTCTAAGGGTTCACCTGAAAAGGCATCTACTAGCTTTCCACTGAGTTTCGTTTGACTATAAAACGAAGAAATGGAACAAAGAATGAATAGTACAAGTAAAATCCTAAGCATTTACATCTTTAATTTATTATAGTTTACTGTAAATATTAACTTTTGACCAATTATTTGTGACTTTCTATTGAATATTTACCAACCAAAGTTATAAAAATATATCAAATGAGATTAAAATCTGCATCAGCTATGTGGATATACAATAATATAATTAGATTTTTCTGATAGAAGCTTGCTACATATTATTTAATCCTGAGTATTCTAAGCATTGTTTTAAGAATTACAATAGCATCAGAATACCAGCTCTTTTCTGAGAGATACTTGAGGTTAATCTCGATTTTACGTGGCATGATCTCTTGGATGTAGGTAAGTTTTGGGTTTGATGAATCCGAGAGCATGTTATTTTCATCAAAATAAGCCAAGGAAGCTTCATCTGTAATCCCTGGCTTTACCCTTAAAATTTCCCTTTGTTCATCAGTATATAAATCAACGAATTCTTGTACTTCTGGTCGTGGTCCAACTACGCTCATTTGCCCAGCGATGACATTCAAAAACTGAGGAAATTCATCCAGTTTAAGTTTTCGTATCAGCCAACCCACTCGGGTAATTCGCGGATCCTTAGCAACGGTCAATGAGCCATTCAAATCAGCTTTAACATACATCGATCTAAATTTCAATATAGTAAAAACGGCACCATTTAAACCTACACGTTCTTGTTTATAGAAAACACCACCTCTCGAGTCAATGATTATACAAAGGGATATTATAATTCCTAAGGGGAAAAACAAAATCAAAACGACCATTGAAAACAGAAGATCAAAAAGACGTTTCATCCCATTACTTTAGAGTAGGCGACTTTAACAGCATGTATAATGAGTTGAACTTCATCATCCCTTAATTGGAAATACACAGGAAGAGAGATTTCTGAAGCATATTTTGCGTACGCAACAGGATAATTTTCGATAGAATACCCTAATTGTTTATAGACTGTGAAGAGCGGCAAAGGCTGAAAATGGACATTTACAGAAACCTCTTGCTCAAAAATTTCATGCATAATTGCATCCCGTTGTACCTCTGTAATATTCTCAATACATAGCTGAAATAAATGGTACGACGTGTGTCTTGAATCATCAACAGAAATAGGGCAAGTAGCCCATTCAAGCGATTTAAATCCTTCATAATACTGCCGGAAAATTTCTGCCCGCCGATCCATATTTTCTTGGTAGCGTTCTAATTCAATCAAACCGATAGCGGCTTGAATATCCGTCATATTGCATTTGTATCCTGCTTCTAACACATCATATCGCCATGCTCCTTTCTGCATTTTTGCAAGCGCATCTTTTGATTGGCCATGTAATATTTTGATGCAAAATTCCTTATAGATTTCGTCATGATTAAAGCTATCCGGTAGATTAAAGCAAACTGCTCCACCTTCAGCCGTACTTAAGTTTTTTACCGCATGGAACGAGAAACAAGAAACATCCGCCTGAGCACCTGCCCTAACACCATTAAAAAGAGCACCAAAACTGTGTGCTGCATCAGCCGCAAGTAAGATTCTTCCCAACAAGGCTTGCTTATCATTTGATGGGGAAAAGATGGGCTTAAATTCATCAATCAGCTCATAAATTCGTTTATAATCGCACGGTAACCCAGCAATATCAACAGGCATTATTACTTTAGTATTAGGCGTAATTTCAGCCCTAATTTTTTCTATTGAAATATTAAAATCATCCCTATTAATATCGACCATGATCAACTTTGCTCCGGTATGAAGCACCACGTTCGCACTTGCGCAATAAGTATAAACAGGAATAATAACCTCATCACCTGGACCAATACCCCACCAACGCAAAAACACCTCCATGCCCGTTGTCCAAGCACTAACAGCAACAGTCGTTTTACACCCACAGTATTCGGTAATTTTCTTTTCGAAAAGCTTTGTCCTGGGGCCTGTAGAAATCCAACCACTGTGGAGAGTTTCTACAACCGCGTCAATAATTTTTTGATCAATTCTAGGTGGTGAAAAAGGAATCATGTTTTTAATTTAATAATCAAATTAATATCCCAAAGTTAAGCATTATCTCGATAAACGTTTTTGTTTATTGGAAGGCTTTTGATTAAGAAGAAAAAAGTCAAGAACTCCTTTCAAATAACCTAATCCATAAAAGCAATGTAAAATAAGATATGTTTTAAAAATTGCGAACCATTTTACCTTTTGATCGCTGGCTTTTAATGAAAAATACAAATTCATAAAAAGATATCCTATAAGTGGAATAGAAGAAATCATGAAAATCAACTTGCCACCGAAAAGTGAAATCAACCAAAGACAGATATAAAGTACAAAAAATGGGGGGACCAACTGGCGCAAAGTTGTCACTGCTTTGTGTTTTTTATTGACAAATACCTTCCAGTAACCGTATTGAAAAAATTGCCTTGAAAGCGCTTTATAAGATCCGCGCACATAGTATTTCAAAGAAAGTTCATTATCGAAAAATATTTTCCCTCCAGCCTGTTTTATACGATAATTAAAATCATCGTCTTGGTTTCTTATTAGTTCTTCATCAAAAAAACCAATTTTATCAAAAACCCAATAGGGATACATAGGACTCGTTACAGTATCAGTAAAACCGGATTTGTTTAAAGTCCTGAAATTCCCAAGGCCCATTCCAAAGGAAGTTGACATGGCTTTAGAAATAACCTGCCCCGTATTATTAATAAACTCATTGATAATCTTACCACCAACACACCAAACGCTTGGATCGCTTTCAATCTTTTGAATACTATTTAATACGTAATTATTGCTCAAAATGTGCCTTGCACCAACAATTTGAACATAATCCACCTTTCCTCCCGCGAAAATTCCCAAATTAAAAGCAAAAGGTGTGAGTTGATTTATATTATCTATCAAATGTAAAAAGGGGTAGTTCTTCTTTAAGTCGAGGACAATTTTACGCGTACCATCATCACTCATTCCATCAACAATAAAAACATTTAATTCCGTATTATTGGGAAGCTCACACTTAAAAATGGCATCAATACACTCTGCGATGTATTTACTTTCATTTCTGCAAGGCACAACTACTGAAATTTTCATTGTTTAATCTTTAAAGATTGATTTGGTTTCTTTGTTATACATTCGACTTGATAAGAGACAAATCCAAAAACAATAAAATACAATACCCGATTGGCGTTGTAACATAGATTCAAATAAGCAATTAATCGCTAGATTGAGGATGACTAATAAAAGCAGCCAATTTTTCGATGAGATGGCCCACACTATCCCATAAAACAAAATGGCTAAAAAGAGCAATAAACCAATTATCCCTAATTCTGCTGCAATTTGAAGGTATTGATTATGGGGATTATAATTTAAAGCTGCCTGTTGATTCAGTCCAAGATGAACGAGACGTTGGTGCATCATTTCTTCTAAGTTCCCTAATCCAACTCCCATGGGATGATCTATAAAAATATCGAATGCTACCGTCCAAACCACCAATCTTGCTTCATTTCCCTCCATTGGAAATGGGCGCGATTGAATAAATTTTTGAGGTGATGCAGCATATAAATTTACTAAAGCAAAGGTATTGTTAATGTTTTCCTTTAAACTTGGCTGCACTCTCAATATGGTATATCCCATAATTGCACCAGCGCAAAAAATAAAAATAATTAGTCCCCACCTCCTCTTTTTCAGATAATAAATTAAAAATGCAATTCCAAAGAAAAGACAAAGAAATAACATGCCAGAAAGACTCGACAAAGGAATGTGCATTAAAACAAAAAGGCCAATAATCCCATATAAAACCCATTTTAATTTTGCAAAAGCAGAAGTCAAAGACAATTGTAAAACAAGGAAAATCGCTAAGGATAAAAAAGCGGTAAGATAAGTGGGATGATGTGCAGGAGACAAAGCAGAAGAGTAGAATGAATTTAATATCCCACTGTTTGAATAATTAAGGCCTGCTTGAATTAGATCAAAAACCACCAAAACAGTTACAGCAATAAGAAACGAATAAAAAACATACTTCCAATCCAATCTAAATTTCGGTTGAAAAGAAAACAAGAATGGAAATACAAGTAGCGATAACTTATATTCTAAAAAATCCATAGCAATGGGCAAATGATTGGTGGGAATCATATACACTATATAGAGAATGTATAACAAAACCAGCAAAGCAGGAAGAAGATGAAAAGTAAATACCAGCTCTTTTTTAATGATGCCATAAAAAACAACCAACGCAAATAAGCACACAAGAATGGAAGTGAAATGCGGAAAAAGTATCCACATACCAGAAAGTAAACTCAAGGAAATTAAATAAAATCGTTCGAAACTCATTTGCTACTACTTTCTACTCATTGTTGATGAATATTAACTTAATTTCTATTTCTTAAATAAAAATAATCGTTTCTCTTTACGAGCAACCTTATTTAATCCTGTCAATACTAAAATAATTAGCTGGTGAAGATAATAAAAAAAGTAGAGCAATAATAAACGAATAAATATTGGATTAAACCATATTAACTAGACACAAAAAACAATTAGAAATTTAATAGAAAGCCTTTATTTTTTGTGAAATTTTCGACAATTCATAGTTTTGTTGAACACATAACCGTGCTTGCTCAGCCATATTTTTAGCATTATTGGGATTATTTATTAATTCTAATAATGCCTTGGCAATATTTTCGACCTCATTTGGTGCGTACAATATACCTGTTACATTATGTTTGATTATTTCAGAAGCACCTCCTGAATTATGAGCAACAACAGGAACACCACATGCCATAGCCTCAATGGTGGACACTCCAAAACTTTCAAATTCTGTTGTATTTAAAAAAACATCCATACTTTGAAGAAATGAAGGGACAGAATTTTGTTCTATTTTCCCTTTAAAATAAACAGAAGCATTTGATATGCATTTCAAATCTTGCTCAATTGAACCCCCACCACATATGTGTAATTCCAAATTTAACAACGTATTTTGTTGAAGCCATAGCAATGCTTTAATCGCTAAATCGATTCGATAAATTGGTTCTAATGATTTGATTATTCCGATTTTTATTGTCTTGGAAGCATCAATTATTTTGATAGATTTAGGCATGTAAATTTGAGTGTCGATACCGAAGTTTATTGTCTCAACTGATTTTGAAGAATAAAGTGATATCTCTTTTGTCATAATTAAACTTGATGAGAAAACCTTAGTGCTCCTTTTGATGATCCATTTAAGAATAAATCGGTTTAAGAAATTTTTCTTAGGAAAAACGAAAACATCACTTCCCCAAAAGTTAAGATATAAATTATTTTGCGTTTTGAGTGCTCCCAATAATCCATAACTCGAGGCATAATGTGCATTAATTATCTGTGGTTTATTACGAGAAATTAAGCTGGAAATTTTAAAAATAGCAAAAACATAAAGAGGTTTTTTCCATCTGCTTATTATTGAACTTCTAAAAAAAGAAGTCACTGGAATATTGTTTTCCTCGTTCCATGAATCAAGAATTGGATAAAGGCTAAAAATTGATATTTGATGACCCTGCGACTGGAGAATTCTTGCCCATTTTCTAGTATGATTTGAATTAGCATCAGCCAATAATAGTATTTTTTTCATGCATTTTTTTGGTTACAAGTGATCCAGGATTGGAGCAAGCCTAAAAATCCGTAGTACGGTAAAAAATAATTAGCAGAACTCATTGAAATCACAGCAAGCGAAAAGATAATCAGAGCTGTTACAAAAGCAATTGTTATTTCGCTCTTTCGAAGTCCATATAAATATTTTGCTATTTGTGAAAAGTAGCTTGCAAAAAGTAACAGAGCAACTACACCCCCATTGATAAATAATTCCAACCAATAAAAATGTACACTTGTAATATTTTGTGTAAGATCTTTTCGTTTAAAATTATACCACTCTGCATTTCCAGCACCAACACCTAGCAGCTTGGAATCTATAATATCCTGTAATCCTTGCTTGTACAATTGTTTTCTAATATTTTTCGAATTGTTATTTATATCTTTCAATATGGGAGCTTTATAATTTAATCCAATTATTGGAATTAAATTAATTCCAATAATGCTTTCAATGGGTTCATTGGCTTTTGTTGCTACGGTAGAATTTGGAAAAAATATCATTGGGAGTATCAAAATGCTTATGAAGTAAATCAAAAAACGAATATTTGAAAATTTAAATAAACAAATAATTAATAGAACCAATCCAATAGAAATAATTGATAATCGGGAACCCGTGTTATATATTACAAAAATAGTGGTGAGATAAAGAAATCCATTAAGCCAACTATTTTTATTTAAGAATGGTAAAAATAGACAAAGAAATACAGCCAAATTATTAGGATTCCAGAAAAATACGGTCGGTGAAGAGTCTATATATCCATATACCCTTTCTGTTTTTAAAATATTCATTATGATATTTTCTCTTCCAAACCAATCATTATAGTTAGAGAAAGAAGATATAGGCCATCTAAAACTTGTGAAAATCTCGAGTAAGGAAAGCAATAATATCAAAAGAAAAATAGGATACAATACTTTATTTTTATAAAATGTAAAAGAAGATTTAGTATCCACAAAAAATTGGACCAGTAGCACCGCCAATATTCCTATTAAAAAATGAACTAGAGATACTATTGCGTAGGTTTTATTTTCTGACCATAAATAACTTAAAACAAACCAGAAAAAAATGATAAACAAGAATACATTCAATGGTTTTTTTAAAATAATCCACATTGAATCCCTATGTTCTTGTCGCAGTAGAATTAAAGAATATACTAAAAATAATATAATATGAAAAAAATAAATATTGCCAAATGATAAACCTACACCAACTATTAAGGAGCTAAAATAAACTGCTCCCATGGCTTTTTTATAATTCCAAAAAGGAAAGGAAGAAATCATGTTGCAATATTTTTTTGATCATGTTCATCAATTATTCTATTCAACCATTTATACAAATAGATACTAAATATAACCTGAGTGATAGAAATTATTATTAGTCCAGATTTAATATCTTTAATATATAATCCTGCAATAATCATAGATAGGAAAACCAAAATACTACTTATCAAGTTGATCATCCAAAATTGAAATTGTTTTCCCACTATAATCCCAACTTGGGAAATAGGAGAGAAAATGAAATTAACAAATAGCCAAGGAGTCATATATTGCGCATAAATACCTACATCAGACCATTTCTCCCCAAGAAAAAAAGTAAAAAACCACGGTGACAATGCGAAAATGAGAGAGAAAATAGGTAATGCAATCCAAAATAGTTTTTTTATTGTTTTAAAAACCAATGCTTTAATTGGTAGATTATTATAATTCATTTCGGCAGCTTTCTGAAAAAACACATGTCCAAAAGCTGAACCAATAACACCTAATGGGGCACGAAGTAATTTATAAGTTTGATTATATATACCAAGTGATCTATCCATAAAAAAATAAAGAATCACAAAAGATAAACCACTTGTTTTTAATTCATCAGATAAGGCATGAAACATGTTGATTCTAGGGAAGTCTTTGTAGAGCAGCGCAACTTTTTTTAGCTCTAATTTTTCAGTTTTATAAATAAGAGTTTTCTCCTGCTTTTTAAATTTAAAAAGCAAATAGAAATTAGAAACGAGCAAGCCAAAAAAACGACCTATGAGTAGCCCACTAAATCCAATATTATTAGCACTAATTACCAAATTACTATTTGAAAAAAAACTAGAAAACTTAGTTGAAAAAGTTTTTAAATTGATATTGTTTTTTTTAAATCCAAGAAAAATACTCACTAATTGTTCCCATAAGTTATTATGAATTTTCGAAAATGATGTTGTAACAAACATTTTTTGTCTATGCATCCACATTGTGAGTATATTATAAAGTCCTGTTAGAAATACAAATACCGGAACTAAATAAAATAATTTTCCAATCGCAGGCTTATTTAAAAAACCAATTATTTGATTATTAGAAAAAGCTATTATTAGTGCTAACATCAAACAAAATATGCACAAAATAAGAATTGATAAAACCAAAATATGCCAAGCATCTTTTTTCTCTTTGGGCAGTGGAATCGCAAACTCATACCTCCCAGTAGAAAAGACAACTAATATAGTAATAATAGAAAAGTAAAATCCATAAACACCAAATTCTTCGGGCGTAAATAAACGACTCAAAATAGGCATTGCACAAAGAGGAATAATCTGCGAAAATGTAGTTCCAGTGATTAATGTAATTACGTTTTTTGAAAATTCAGAACGTAAAGGTTTATCCATTTTTATCACATTTTCGTATTCATATAGAAATAAGAATCAGACAAATGTACATAAAGGAAAGGAAAAATAAATAAATCGCATTTACAGAGATATATAAATCAGAGTTCGTTTTAAACTTCTTAAATAAGTATGGTGAAAAAGGAAAAGAATGGATTAATCATTTAGAAAATGGCATTATCAGTAATGAGAAATTATCGGATGATCTTGAGTTAGCCATGAAAATGGATCAAAAAACAATTGAATTAAAAAATAAAGTCATTATTAAAGTAAGGGCAACAAAAGAAAAAAACCGCGAATTATTTTCCTCGATTTACGAAAAATTATAAATCAATCAATCTCTAATGCTTCGATTGACAGCTAATTCTAACGCTTCGCTTTGAATGGTCTTCTTGCCGAATTTGATTGAATTTTAAATTCAGGACCTACTCCTAAATCATCTGGCAGAGGAATTTGAGTAATCTCAGCTTCAATTAGCTTTTGAATTTGCGTCAGTTTTCTCATATCCTTTTCATTCACAAGCGTTATTGCTTCGCCTTTTGTATTTGCACGAGCCGTGCGACCGACGCGATGAACATAATCTTCCGCATCAAAAGGAGTGTCATAATTGATAACCAAATTAATTTCTTTAATGTCAATTCCACGGCTCATAACATCTGTTGCGACAATGATTCTGATTCGTTTAGAACGAAATCCAAGAAGTACTTCTTCTCGCTCACTTTGATCTAAATTAGAAGAAACACCGTGAGACCGAAACCCGTTTTTGCGAAGCGAATGTACAATTTCACTGACTTTACGTTTTGACGAAGTAAATATAATTATAGATGAATAATCTGGTCTTTCGGTAAGAATATGCTTGATAAGCGGCACTTTTTGATTGTCGAAAGTCAAGTATACGGATTGTTTTACTCCTTCTGCCGGCTTTGAAATGGAAAGTGTGATTTCTTCCGGATCCTTTAATATTTTCTTGGCTAGTTCCCTGATTTTATTAGGCATTGTTGCACTAAACATGAGCGTTTGACGCTTTTCAGGTAGCTTTGAAATAATTGACATAAGATCATCTGTAAAACCCATATCTAACATCTTATCGGCTTCATCCAATACCAAATGTTTTACTTTGGAAAAATCTACATATCCCTGGGCAATATGCGAGAGCAATTTTCCCGGAGTGGCAACAATAATATCTGTTCCATCCTTGAGTGCATCTTTTTGGAGGTCCCAATCTTTACCACTACCACCGCCATAAATTGCTTTTGAACCAACAGAAACAAAATAGGAAAGACCCTGAATTTCTTGCTCAATCTGAACGGCTAATTCACGGGTAGGCACGATGATTAAGGTATCGATGCAATAATCTTCCTTTCCCGTTAATTTATTTAGAATTGGTAAAATGAATGCAGCAGTTTTACCTGTTCCAGTTTGGGCACAAGCGATCAAATCCTTATTATTTAAAATTTGAGGGATGGCTAATTGTTGAATCGGTGTTGCATTAACGAATCCCATGTGTGAAATTGCTTCCATCAACTGTTCGTTAAGATTTAATTCTGTGAATTTCATTTTGCGACAAAGTTACTAATAAAAGGCGTTTATGGAATAGAATCGCCAAAACCAACTAATCTCCTTAGATTTTTTAATCCTAAGTATTAGCTGTGATAGCAATTAAATCTGTTTAGCAGTTGCCTTTTTAGCCATAGAATAAAAGACGAACAAGGTGAAAACCAACCATGCTGCCTGGGAATACGAAATAATTTGTAAGGTAAAGTCAAATACCTCCTCACTATTTCCGTAATTCATCGGTAATAGCCACAAAGGAAGTAGTTGAATAAGGGAGCTAATGATTCCAAATAGAAAGGCAACCTTTTGCTTCCCTATAATCAAAGGAAGGGCGGTAATTGGAGAAAGAATAAAATTAAATAGTAGCCACACCGACATTGTTTCAGAATACGCACCAGCTTGACCCCAATTAGGCCCAAAGATAAAAATGAAGATGGGTTCACCATAAAAAAACAAGATGGTAAAAGGCACGATAGACAACGCAGACAATAGTAATAGCATCCTCGTCAGCAAAGGCATTATTGATTTATTTTGATTGTATAATTCAGATGCTTTATTGTAGAATACTTGTCCTAAAGCCACCCCAACTAGCATTAAAGGAATCCGCAACATGGTGTAAGAATGATTAAATGATCCATAAATACCAACAGAATAGTAGGTAAAAATTAGGGTGGCAATTAACATGTCTCTGCCATTATCTACAAACACATGGGGTAAATTTAAGGTTGGGAATTCTTTATGCTCTAACATCAAGGCCCTTGTTTTTTTATTGGAGATACTACCCTTGAATTTAGATCGGATTTTCTTAAAATTAAAGGCAAATTCTAAGGAAGAAAGAAAATACCCGAAAAGTGTGGCTAAAATTAATCCAAATGCGCTCAAATGAAAAAATGCAAATAACCACTTCAAGAGATTAGCGACTAAAGAATTAACTATTTTATGGCGGGAAATAATAGGATATTGGCCCATTCTGACCGACCAACTAGTTCCAACGTTGATGATAATAACAAAAGAGGTTCCGAGGATGGTAAAAAGGTAAAACCACCAATCAAACTCACTTCCTATGCCTGACAGAATTAAAAACAGAAATACAATGGCAACAATAATCAGCACTACCATTGAAATCAAATAGGCTAGGCGATAGAGTAAAAAAGAATGCTCATCTTTTTTGGGCAAGGGCAAGGCCGCTTCGTAACGCAAGGTAGCAATCGCTGCAATAAAGCCCGTAAGCCTCATATAAAACCCAAGTTCTCCCATTTCTTCGGTAGTATATAGACGCGTTAGAATAGGTGCTATTGCGTAGCCAATAATCTGAGCAATTAGCGTCCCTGACATCAGTACTGTAAATGATTTAAAAAAATCTCCTTTTACAATTGAGCTAATTCTATTTAAGTCCATACTTGACAAAGATACTATGATTATATTTGCTAAATAAATCTTATTAACATGAAAAAAATTGCTGTTATTGGTGCTGGTACAATGGGAAACGGAATTGCGCATGTATTCGCGCAATTTGGATATACTGTTACCTTAATTGATGTTTCGCAAGCTGCTTTAGACAAGGCATTATTGACGATTACAAAAAACTTAGATCGACAAGTAGCGAAGGAGGCCATAAGCGCTTCTGAAAAGACAAGTATCTTAAGTAATATTTCACTTGAAACGCAAATGGAAAATGGTCTCCAGGGCGTTGATTTAGTGGTGGAAGCCGCGACAGAAAACATTGATTTAAAACTAAAAATATTTGCTGAATTAGACCGCATTTGTGCGCCCGAAGTAATTCTGGCTAGTAATACCTCGTCTATTTCGATCACAAAAATTGCATCCGTTACTAATCGCCCAGATAAGGTCATCGGCATGCACTTCATGAACCCAGTTCCTGTCATGAAATTAGTTGAAATTATCCGAGGATATTCCACTTCAGATGAGGTAACGGAACTAATTATGGATACTTCCCGAAAATTAAATAAAGTACCTGTTGAGGTCAATGATTATCCTGGATTTGTGGCCAATCGAATTTTGATGCCTATGATTAACGAAGCCATCTACACTTTATATGAGGGCGTTGCGGGTGTTGAGGAAATTGATACCGTGATGAAATTAGGTATGGCGCATCCAATGGGACCTTTGCAATTAGCAGATTTTATTGGTTTAGATGTTTGCTTAGCCATTCTACGTGTTCTACATGACGGATTTGGAAATCCAAAATATGCTCCCTGTCCTTTATTAGTGAATATGGTTACGGCGGGTAAAAAAGGCATTAAGTCCGGTGAAGGATTTTATACCTGGACACACGGGACAAAAGAGCTAATTGTAGCTCCCAATTTTTCAAAATAACGATTAAGCAAATTTTGCATCCAAAAAGAGGTAGTTAAGAAAGAATAGCATAAGATTAACCTTATGTTTAAAAATATCTCGATTTTTTACTTTACTTTTAATGAAGTAAATAACATTTTCTATGCAATCTACCCATAAATGTATACTGATATCAGTATTTCTTATACCCTTCTTCATTCTCTCTCAAAACAATACTTTTTACCGAAAATACAATCTGCCGGGCATGCAGGGAGCCTTGCAAATGGAGGTAACGAATGATGGTGGATTTATTGCCACCGGTCAACACGAAGGTGTAGGTGGTCATGGAGATTGTGATGTATACGCCTATAAACTTGATGTTTGTGGTAATATTGACTGGTTTAAAACCTATGGTACCGCAGCGCAAGAAGGCGGGAAAAGCATATTCCAAATGAATGATGGCAGCTTCTTGATTTCTGGGCTCTATTCTGGAAGTTCAACCTATCGAGCCTTTAATATGAAAGTAGACGGGAGCGGTAATTTAATCTGGATTAAGCGTTACAATTTCGAATGGATGATGTACTCCATTGAAACCAGCGCCGGGGACATCATTTCTGTCGGCAGAAACTCCGGGAGTTTATTTTTAATAAAGACAGACAATGTGGGTAACCTCACCTGGAGCCGTCAAATCACTGGACTCGGGGACATGGGTCTATGGCTCGATGACCTCCCTAACGGAGATATCATGTTGATGGGCATTGGCGCCTCAAATGGAAAAGATTTTTCAGTGGCTAGACTCAATTCGTCGGGTGCATTTATATGGTCTAAAACATACGGCGGCACAGGTTATGGCGACGTTGATCACATTACATGGTCATGTAAAGGCGCAGTCGATTTAACAGACAATAGTTTAATGGTTACAGCCCCTACTCTACTTGGAGGCCTTGCCGACCACAATATCATAGTTTCCAAATTATCACTAACTGATGGCTCGGTTATTTGGGCCAATGTTTACGGTGGTGGTGGCAGAGATCAATCTCGAGACATTGTTAAATATCCGCAAGGATATGCCATTATTGGTCAAACTAGTTCATTTCCTACTGCAGCAAATCCCGCCTTAAATATTTTCGAGGCCCTTGGAGAGAAAGACATATTGTTGTTTTCAATTAACCAAAGCGGGACAATACAATGGGCAAAAAGCTACGGCGGTGCTGATCGAGACAAAGGTGTTGGGGTGAAATATAACAATGATAACGGCTTTTCCATTTCAGCATTTACTACTTCTGCCTATTTCGGAAATACCGATGCTAGCTTTGACCCTCTTTTTATTAAAACGGATAGCGTAGGAAATGTCGGATGTCAAATGCACATCCCGCCGCTTCAAATCGTAAATATCAACCTAGTAGCTACCAATTCTGGAGCGAATCAAAGCATTAGCATAGCGAGTGATGTTCCATCTATTGGAGTATTGGATTACCTGCCCAACGATGAGTACATTTGTCAGACTTGCAGCAGCACTCCGAATTTTACTATTTCGGATACTACCGTGTGCATTAATGACTCAGTATACTTGAGTAATACTACCATTGTAGGGTTAACCTGCTTTCAACAATGGAACATCAATGGCTCCTTTTTTGACGGACCAATCAATCCGGCGATGTCTTTTCCAGTTGCAGGAGTTTACCAAATTTATCTGTACTCGTCATGCGGCATTAACTCGGATACCCTAATCAGGAATATTTATGTGATTGACCCACAAGTTACCATTCCCGACTTAATTTGTACTAGCAGTGCACCCGTCAATTTTCAAGCAAATATTGCAGGTGGCGTTTGGAGTGGTACAAACGTGAGTAGTTCAGGCA
Organism: Crocinitomicaceae bacterium; assembly: GCA_044336865.1. Lineage (GTDB taxonomy): Bacteria > Bacteroidota > Bacteroidia > Flavobacteriales_D > Crocinitomicaceae > UBA952. Next base: position 73,945 of record JBIIOQ010000003.1, read on the forward strand.
TCTTCAATCCAGGAACATTGCCTGTGGGCAACTATTACACCACGTATACAATTCCCGAATATTGTGCTGTTTCGGACTCATTTATATTAGATCAACCAGATGTTTATGCTGGAAACGATACCTTGGTTTGCTTTGGCAACACCGCGGTGCTGAACGCCTCATCTCCAGATTCGGTAAGCTACAGCTGGAGCGTCAATAGCTCAAATGGATCGCCTTGGGCTCCACCGGCAGTCGGTACCTATAATCTCACGGTAACGGTAACCGATACCAATTCATGCACGCATACAGATATCGTTTCGATACAATCCCATCCTATTCCGGTAGCTGATTTTACGTATGTAGCAGATTGTTATTCCACTGAAATTTCATTTACAAGCACGAGCACAGTCAATAACATTTACAACGACCAATTAGATTTTGAATGGGCGCCAAATGGAACGGTAATCCCACAGCAAACCTCGTCGGTTCTTCATGATTATGGCAGTTCTGGACTGGCCAGCATGACCCTTCAAGTAAGCAGTCAGATTGGTGGATGCGTGGGAACAGTCACTTTACCTGTCAATGTGCCTACCAATCCAAGTGCAGACTTCACCTTCGTTCAATTGTGCGACTATATCGCGAACTTGACCGGTAGTTTTCCAAACAACGAAGTGATCACCGATGTAGATTGGCAAACCAACAACACACCTTTTGGATTGAACGCCATGACAGCATCCTATGCATTCGGGGCGGCTGGCGATTTCAATGTTACCTTAACCGTAACCAACGACTACCCATGTGCTTATGTCATCACGAAAAGTATTACCTTGATTGCTGAAGAAACCTTGGATGAACAAACTATCCCCAATGTGATAACACCTAATTCCAATGGAACCAATGATGTATTAAATTTAGATTTTTGGTTAGACGAGTGTTTAGAATATACCATGTCCATATTCAATCGCTGGGGAAATTTAGTTTACGAATTCTCTCGATACGATACGCCTTTCTCTGGTAAAGACTTTAGCGATGAAGACTTACTAGAAGGTGTGTATTTTTATAAATTAGTGAGTGGTATGGAAGTCAGACACGGTCACATTACAGTTATTAGATAAATTAAATGAACATGAAAAAACAACTCTTAATCGCGGCTGTACTCATCAGTACCTGCAGTTTATTTGGACAGTCTAAAATGAACTATTCAATAAGCGCTGAGGCACACGCTTTGATGTGTCCTTTCCTTTCGCCTCAGCTCATGAAACAACTTACATTGAAAGGGGCGGAAAATATCTATAAAGACGATCAAAGTATACTTCACTTTACTACGGCTATAGATAAACAAATACTGGACGATACCATATTGAAATTGGTGGATAATGTCGGTTATGAAGCCAAATATTTCAAAATAGAGAGAACACCAATAGAATAATTCAATCTATTGTGTTGTTTCACTGAAATTCTTTATAATTTCTGAATTACTTTTCAATCCAACGGAGAGGTTAACATTTCCTTAGACTCGCAGCTTAACCTTTGGTAAGAATTACCGACTAAACTTAAAGTCTTTTCCTAAATAGTTGGCCTTAGCACCCAATTCTTCCTCTATGCGTAATAATTGGTTATATTTTGCTGTGCGATCGCTACGAGAAGCTGAGCCTGTTTTAATTTGACCGGTATTCAATGCCACAGCAAGATCTGCGATGGTGTTGTCCTCCGTTTCACCACTTCGATGACTCATCACTGCGGTATAATTATGAGCTTGAGCCAACTCAACAGCTTGTATGGTTTCGGTAAGCGTTCCAATTTGATTAACCTTTACTAGAATTGAATTAGCAATTCCCTCCTCAATGCCACGGGTTAACCGTTTGGTATTGGTGACAAATAAATCATCTCCCACCAATTGAATTTTATCTCCTAATGATTGCGTGGCATACTTCCATCCTGCCCAATCGTCTTCTGCTAAACCATCTTCAATAGAAATGATTGGATACCTATCAACCCAACTTTTCCAGTAATCTACCATTTCAGTGGGCGACATACTATCCCCAGTTGATTCAAAATGATAAAGATTTTTATCTGCATTATAAAATTCCGATGCTGCAGCATCTAAGGCAATATACATGTCTTTACCAAGGGAAAATCCCGCTTTCTCTACCGCTTGAATCACCACCTCAATTGCTTGTTCATTAGAACCCAAACTTGGAGCAAAACCACCTTCATCACCAACGTTTGTAGACATTCCTTGTGCCTTCAAAACACCTTTAAGTTGATGAAAAACTTCCGTTCCCCATCGAAGACCTTCCGAAAATGAACTTGCTCCAACAGGCATCACCATAAATTCTTGAATATCAATTAAATTATCCGCATGTGAACCTCCGTTTAGAATATTCATCATTGGGATAGGCAAGGTGACAGCCTGATCGCCTCCAATTGACTTAAACAAACTACATTTGGATTCATTAGCAGCAGCTCTAGCAACAGCAAGGGATACACCTAAAATAGCATTTGCTCCCAAATTCGATTTATTGCTTGTGCCATCCAATTTTATCATACACGTATCGATACCTTGTTGATCATAAACGTCCCAACCCTCTAAGCTAGAATGAATAATCGTATTGACATTCTTCACTGCATTGAGCACACCTTTCCCAAGGTATTTCGATTTATCTCCATCTCTTAACTCCACTGCTTCATGAATACCTGTTGAGGCACCAGAAGGAACAGCTGCTCGTCCCAAGATTCCGTTTGATGTAAGTACATCAACTTCTATTGTTGGATTACCCCTAGAATCAAGAATTTGTCTAGCGAACACACGTGAAATTTTGCTCATACTTTAATTATTAATAAGCGCCATATTGGCAATGAATTGATCGAAGAGATAGCGAGAATCATGAGGGCCTGCAGATGCTTCCGGATGATATTGCACTGAAAAAACGGGTCTATTTTTTAAGGAGATCCCTGCTATTGAGTCGTCGTTTAAGTGGATATGCGTTACCTCAATATTGTCATTTGAGGCGATACTTTCCTTAGAAATTACGAAGCCATGATTCTGAGATGTGATTTCAGATTTTCCTGTGCGCAAGTTTTTTATAGGATGATTTATCCCACGATGGCCATTAAACATTTTAATGGTCTTAAGCCCTTGACTTAATCCTAAAATTTGGTGTCCAAGACAAATCCCAAAAACAGGCAGTGATGTTTCTACTATTTCCTTTACCAAAGCAATTGCATTCGGCATAGCAGAAGGGTCACCAGGACCGTTAGAGAGCATGATGCCATGGGGATTGAATGATTGAATCTCTGATAAAGTAGTATTCATTGGAAATACTTTCACATGACATCCCCTGTTTACCAAACAATCAATTATATTTTGCTTCACGCCAAAATCAATACAAGCTACTCTATACAATAGTTGATCAGGCTGTTTTTCATAGGTGGTTTTAGTCGTCACAAATGACGAAAGTTCTAGGCCAGCCATGGAAGGCACGGCAGATAATTTCTCTTTTAATTGTGCAATATCATCAATTTCCGACGAAACAATTGCGTTCATAGCGCCTTTATTACGAATATGACGAACAAGCGCACGCGTATCAATATCAGAGATTCCCACCGTTCCATTTTGAACCAATTTCTCTTGCAGCGACATTTCGCCAGCAGGTCGAGAAAAACCATTAGAGAATTTTTTAGTTACTAATCCAGCTAATTTAATGGAGTTGGATTCTGATTCTGATGCGTGGGTTCCATAATTACCAATATGAGCAGTGGTCATAATCAGTAATTGTCCGTAATAAGAAGGATCCGTAAATACCTCTTGATAGCCTGTCATTCCAGTATTAAAAGCAATTTCCCCTGCGGATGTTCCTATTGAACCGATTGCTGAACCGTGAAAGACAGTTCCATCTTCTAAAAGCAAGATGGCAGGATTACGAGACTCCATGTTATGAATTTCGACAAAGGTATTAACTTAAGGCAAACAGCGCTTGATTAAACAAAAAAAGGCGATGAAAAATCGCCTTTTTTTTATCAACATATGTTAAAATCTTATGCTTCTTTGTTTGGATCAGTTGCTTCTTCAGCATTATCCGTTGGCGCATCATCCGTTGCGGAAGGCGTTTCATCTTCAGCTACCACTTCTTCAGCAGCAACTTCTTCAGCAACCACTTCTTCAACAACAGCCTCTTCAGCAACAACTTCTTCAGCAACAGCCTCTTCAGCTACTACTTCTTCAGCTACAACCTCTTCGGCTACTACTTCTTCAGCAGCAACTTCTTCAGCTACTACTTCTTCAGCTACAACCTCTTCGGCTACTACTTCAGCCTCTATCGTTGGCGCCTCTTCGTTTACCACTTCAGCATCCGCAACAGTTTCAGTAGTCGCTGCTCCAGAAGTAGTAGAACCACCCCTTCTTGAACGACGTGTTGTCTTTTTCGCTGTTTCATTAGTATAAATTTCATTGAAATCTACCAGTTCAATCATACACATTTCAGCATTATCACCTAAGCGGTAGCCCAAGCGAATAATACGTGTATAACCACCATTACGCGTAGCAATTTTCGGAGCTACATCTCTGAACAATTCAGAAACCACCTCCTTACTTTGCAGATAAGAAAAAACAATTCTACGAGAATGCGTTGAATCTGTTTTAGACTTTGTTAAAAGAGGTTCTACATAAACGCGAAGCGCTTTTGCTTTTGCAATAGTTGTAGAAATACGTTTGTGTTCGATTAACGAACACGCCATATTAGAAAGCATTGCTTTTCTATGGGCTGATTTTCTACCTAAATGATTTAATTTATTTCCGTGTCTCATCTTTCAATTATTCTAGATCTAGTCCTAGTCTTTATCTAATTTATATTTTGCAACATTCATTCCGAATGTTAATCCTTTATTATCTACAAGGTCTTCTAATTCAGTTAACGATTTCTTACCGAAGTTTCTAAACTTCAATAAATCTGATTTCGCAAACGCAACTAAATCACCTAATGCTTCAACATCCGCTGCTTTAAGGCAGTTTAATGCTCGAACAGAAAGATCCATATCGACAAGCTTCGTTTTCAACAATTGACGCATGTGTAACGATGTTTCATCAAACTCTTCAGTTTCAGCTTTGCTTTCACTATCCAATGTAATGCGTTCATCAGAGAACAACATAAAATGATGAATAAGAATTTTAGCTGCTTCTTTGAGCGCTTCTTTCGGGTGAATTGCCCCATCACTGGTGATGTGAAAAATCAACTTTTCGTAATCTGTTTTTTGTTCAACCCTAAAGTTTTCAACTGAATAGCGAACATTTACGATTGGGGTAAAGATTGAATCAATAAATATAGTACCAAAAGAAGCACTAGTGTTTTTATTTTCTTCAGCCGGCACATAACCACGACCTTTAATGATCGTAAGTTCAATTTCCAACTTTACCGACGATTCCATGTTACAAATAACTAAATCAGGGTTTAGTACCTGAAAAGCGCTTGTAAACTTACCAATATCACCAGCTGTTAATTTATTTTGCCCACTAACGGAAACGATTACTGTTTCATTATCAGTACCTTCTATTTGCTGCTTGAAACGCACTTGCTTAAGGCTCAAAATAATTTCGGTAACATCTTCTACAACACCTTTAAGCGTCGTAAATTCGTGATCTACCCCTTCTATTTTGATAGAAGCTATTGCGAATCCTTCCAAGGAAGAAAGCAAAATTCTACGTAAAGAATTACCTACTGTAATTCCGTAACCTGGTTCAAGAGGACGAAATTCAAACTCTCCGTTGAATTCGTCTGATTGAATCATGATAACCTTGTCAGGTTTTTGAAAATCCAAAATTGCCATTTTTCTGCTTTATAAATTATTTAGAATATAATTCGACGATTAGTTGTTCCTTGATGTTTTCAGGGATCATTTCTCTTCCAGGAAGACTTAAAAACTTACCAGACATAGAGGATCGGTCCCAATCTAACCAATCATATTTTTTACTACTTGCATCCAAAGAAGAAACAATTGCCTCAAGCGACTTTGATTTTTCACGGACACCGATTACATCACCTGGTTTTACATGATACGATGGGATGTTTACAACATCACCATTTACAGTAATATGTCGGTGAGAAACCAATTGTCTTGCTCCTCTGCGCGTTGGAGAAACACCAAGACGATAAACTGTATTATCCAATCGTGTTTCACACAACTGCAATAAGTTTTCACCTGTTATTCCTTTCATGCGAGATGCTTTTTCAAACATATTAGCGAACTGCTTTTCTAAAATACCATAAGTATATTTAGCCTTTTGCTTTTCACCAAGTTGGATAGCATATTCAGATTGTTTACCACCCCTACGTTTGGACGGACCATGTTGTCCTGGGCCATAACTTCTTCTTTCAAGCGCTTTATCAGGACCGAAAATTGGATCTCGGAACCTCCTAGCTATTTTGGTCTTAGGACCTGTATATCTTGCCATTTTTTAGTTATTGTGTCATGAATTAAGGCATTTCCTTCGATGACTGGTTATTAAATATATTATACTCTTCTTTTCTTCGGTGGTCTGCATCCGTTGTGCGGAAGCGGCGTAACATCTACAATTTCAGTAACTTCAATTCCAGCATTATTCAACGAACGAATCGCAGATTCTCTACCAGCACCTGGTCCTTTAACATAAACCTTTACGCGACGCAATCCGAAATCATGTGCTTCTTTAGCAGCATCTTCTGCAGCTAATTGCGCGGCATACGGCGTATTCTTTTTTGAACCTTTAAATCCCATTTTTCCTGCAGAAGACCAAGAGATTACTTGTCCAGCATTGTTGGTTAGGGAGATAATTAAGTTGTTAAAACTCGCTTGGATATGAGCTTCGCCCGTCGCCTCGACTTTAACATTTTTTTTCTTCTTTTGATTTGCTTTTGCCATTTTTTAAAATTTATTTAGTTGCTTTTTTCTTGTTCGCAACTGTTTTTCTCTTCCCTTTTCTAGTTCGAGAGTTATTTTTAGTATGTTGTCCACGCAATGGTAAACCAGAACGGTGACGAATTCCTCTATAGCATCCAATATCCATTAAACGCTTAATGTTTAGTTGAACTTCGGAACGAAGAGAACCTTCAGTTTTCACTTCATTTACAGAATTTCGTATCAACGCTAGTTGATCATCGTTCCATTCCTGAACCTTTGTGTTTTCGTCAATTCCGTTATCGGTCAGTATTTTCTTCGCCATACTTCTTCCGATACCGAAAATGTATGTTAAGCCAATTACTCCTCTTTTGTTTTTTGGTAGATCTATACCTGCAATACGTGCCATAAATTATAATTTAACCTTGTCGTTGTTTTAATTTTGGATTCTTTTTGTTTATCACATAAACCCTTCCTTTTCGCTTCACGATTTTACAATCGGCTGTACGCTTTTTAACAGATGCTCTAACTTTCATCGTAATTAATTTAATCTATTATTTATACCTGAACGAAATACGTCCTTTTGTTAAGTCATAAGGGGACATTTCAACCTTTACTTTGTCTCCTGGTAATATTTTAATATAAAACATTCTCATTTTACCTGAAATATGTGCTGTCAAAACATGCCCATTTTCCAATTCCACACGAAACATTGCATTCGGTAATGCTTCGAGTATTGTTCCATCTTGCTCTATAGAGGATTGCTTTGCCATCTTAAAATCCTGATAATTCGTTAGGTGCCCGTCTTCCTCTTACTCTACTACCATCCATCAATCCATCCATGTGTTTATTCAATAAATACGTTTCAATTTGCTGTAAGGTATCCAAAACAACACCCACCATAATCAATAATGATGTGCCTCCAAAAAACATAGCAAAGGCATCATTGACTCCAACTAATTTAGCGATAGCGGGAATTACTGCAATTAATGCAAGGAATAAAGATCCTGGAAAAGTAATTCTAGAAACTAATGTGTCAATAAAATTAGCAGTATCTTCTCCCGGTTTAACCCCTGGTATGAATCCACCGCTTCTCTTCAAATCATCCGCGATTTTGCGAGGATTAATCATAATGGCAGTGTAGAAATACGTAAATACTATAATCAGAATACACAATAACAAGTTATAGCCAAAACCATAAGGATTGCTTAAGAGACGTTGAATAAAACCACCTTCACCTGTTGAATTAGTTGCACCAACGAAAATCATTATAGGAATTGTCATAATAGCCTGAGCAAATATAATTGGCATTACACCACTTGCATTAACTTTAATTGGCAAGTAATTTCTTGCACCTTGAGCATCCGCTCCTCTAGCACCAACAACTCTTTTTGCTGTATTGAGTGGGATTCTTCTAACCCCCTGAACAATTAAAATTGTTACTAAAACAACCAGCATGAATGCTATGATTTCAAGAACTAGTTTAATCATATTACCAGCCTCAAACGACTTACCAACTTCAGCAATAAATCCACCAGGTAGTCTAGATAATATACCAACAGCAATTAGTAAGGATATACCATTACCAATACCTTTTTCAGTAATTCTTTCTCCTAACCACACAGCAAACATAGACCCTGCTACTAAAACTAGAATCGTTTGCGTCCACCAAAAAGCCCCAGCATCAGGAGGCATAGCCCCTTTAGATTCAACGTACATTGATAAATAACTTGGCGCTTGCAGTGCACAGATAACAATGGTAAGAATTCTTGTATAATTATTAATTTGTTTTCTACCTGACTCGCCTTCATTCTGCATTTTTTGAACAGCAGGTACAGCCATTCCTAATAATTGCATGATGATAGAAGCACTAATATAAGGCATGATGCCTAAGGCCATAACTGAAGCATTCGTAAAACCACCACCAGAAAACATGGATAATAAATTCTCCAATGTTTTTTGACCTTGAGAACCACCTTCAGAGGCTTGTCTTAGGATTTCATAATTAACACCCGGAAGAATTACAAAAGATCCAATCCTATAAACAAGTATAAGACCTAAAGTTAAAAGAATTCGTTCTCTGAGCTCTTTAACTTTCCAGATATTCTGAAGATTTGTAAGTAGTCTTTTCATTTAACAGTTAATCAGATTTTTGTATAGTTTCCTCCATTTGTTTCAATCAACTCAATTGCCTTTGCAGAAAATTGATGCGCTGAAACAGACACTTTTGATTTTAATTCTCCTCTACCTAGAATCTTCACTAAATCATTATTAGATATTAGGCCGTTTTCTCTGTATACATCCATATTAAAATCGGTAATTCCTTTCGATTCAGCTAGCATTTGAATAGCATCAATATTGATCGCTTTATATTCCACACGATTAATATTTTTGAATCCAAACTTGGGCACACGTCTTTGAAGCGGCATTTGTCCACCTTCAAATCCTATTTTCTTAGAATAACCGGATCTTGACTTCGCTCCTTTATGACCACGAGTGGAAGTTCCACCATGTCCAGAACCTTGCCCTCTAGCAATTCTTTTTTCTTTTTTTACAGACCCTTTAGCAGGTGTCAAATTATTTAATTCCATTTGTTCTATTTCTTACTATTCAACAACTACTAAAAGGTGTTTAACCTTATTTATCATTCCTAAGATTTGGGGCGTACCTTCCTTTTCAATGGTTTGGTTCAGCTTTCTAAATCCAAGTGCTTTTATCGTTGCTTTTTGATCAGCAGGTCGTTTAATAGCACTTTTAACTTGTTTTATTTTTATAATACTCATGATCGTTTTCTATTAACCGTTAAACACTTTATCAAGTGAGATTCCTCTTTGACGCGCAACAGCCAATGCATCGCGCATTTTAGAAAGCGCATCTATGGTAGCCTTCACCACGTTGTGTGGATTAGACGAACCCTGCGATTTCGCCAATACATTATGAACTCCAACACTTTCAAGTACAGCACGCATTGCACCACCTGCAATAACTCCAGTACCATTAGTTGCTGGTTTAAGCAACACTTCAGCTCCACCGTACTTTCCTTTTTGGGTATGAGGAACTGTACCATGTAGAATCGGCACTCGAATTAAGTTTTTCTTGGCATCATCAATACCTTTGGTGATGGCTTCAGTTACTTCTTTGGCTTTTCCTAGGCCGTGACCTACGACACCATTTTCGTCACCAACAACAACAATTGCTGAAAAACTAAATGTACGTCCACCTTTGGTAACTTTAGTTACACGATTTACAGCCACTAACTTATCTTTAAGTTCAATGTCTGATGATTTTACTCTATTTGCTATTGCGCTCATTTCTTATTAAAATTTAAGTCCACCTTCACGAGCGGAATCAGCAAGTGATTTAACTCTACCGTGATATAAATAACCATTACGATCAAAAACAACTGTTTCGATACCTGCTTTTTTAGCTTTATCAGCGATCAATTTTCCAACCAAGATTGCTTGGTTTAATTTCGCCACTTTTTGAGCTGCTTTTTCTTTAAAAGAACCAGCGGATGCAAGTGTTTTACCACTGATATCATCAATAATTTGCGCATAGATCTGCTTATTACTTCTATACACAGATAGGCGAGGAACCATTGCGGTACCGCTAATCTTTTTGCGAATTCTTCGCTTAATTTTTGCTCGTCTTAAAACTTTATCTAATGCCATGATTACTTATTTATTTCTTACCTGCTGATTTACCAGCTTTTCTTCTAATTTCTTCACCTAAGAATCGAATTCCTTTTCCTTTGTAAGGTTCAGGTTTTCTCATGCCTCTAATTTTCGCTGCTACTTGCCCTAACAATTGCTTGTCATAAGATTCGATAGTAACAAGTGGCGCTTTACCTTTTTCAGTTAAGGTTGTTAACTTAACTTGGTCAGGCACTTCCAATATAATTGAATGGGAGAATCCAAGCGACAACTCAATTTGCTGACCTTCAGCATTTGCTCTAAAACCAACACCAATTACCTCCATTTGTTTCTTAAAACCTTCAGAGACACCGATGATCATATTTTGAATGAGCGCACGATACAAACCATGTTTTGACCTATGGCTTGGAGCTTCTGATTCTCTCACGAAAGTCATAACACCATTATCAATAGATATAGTAATACATGGATCTATTTCCTGTGACATTTCACCTAATTTACCTTTAACAGTCACCGAAGTACCGTTGATATTAACATCAACGCCAGCCGGTATATTTATAGGTAGTTTTCCAATTCTTGACATCTTCTACAACTTAATTATTAATATACATAACATAAAACCTCACCACCAACTTTCAATTTTCTTGCTTCTTTATCGGTAATCACACCGTTAGAAGTTGAAACTATGGCGATACCGAGACCATTTAAAACCCTCGGCATTTCAGCAGAACCGCTATACTTTCGTAGACCTGGTCTAGAGGCACGTTGTAATTTAGTTATTGCTGGTACTCTGGTTGAAATATTATATTTCAACGCTATTTTAATGATGCCTTGCTTATCGTCATCATCAAATTTATAATTCAAAATATACCCTTGATCGAATAAAATTTGCGTCATTGCGCGTTTAATATTCGACCCAGGTATTTCAACCATTTTCAAACCTGCTGAACTCGCATTACGAATTCGGGTTAAAAAGTCTGCTATAGGATCTGTAGTCATTTTCTATTTATTAATTCAATTACCAACTTGCTTTTTTCACACCCGGTATTTTTCCGTTTAGTGCCATTTCTCTAAACGTCACCCTTGAAATACCAAATTGTCTCATATACCCTCTTGGGCGTCCCGTTAATCCACATCGGTTATGCTTTCTTACTTTCGAAGAATTAGCCGGCAGTTTTTGTAAAGCCATCATGGCGTTCCATTTTTCCGCCTGCACATTTTCATCTGCAGATGTTGATTTCAATACTTTTGTTAGTTCAGCACGCTTTTTAGCGTATCTATCAACCAACCTTTCTCTTTTGCGCTCACGCGCTTTCATTGATTCTTTTGCCATTCCTTTTTATTTTTTAATAAATGGAAACCCAAATGCGTCTAATAATGCTTTAGCTTCTTCATCACTTTCAGCACTGGTTACAAACGAAATGTCCATTCCTAGTATTCGGTTAACTTTATCGATATCTATTTCCGGAAAAATAATATGCTCTTTAATTCCGAGGTTGAAATTACCTCTACCATCAAAACCTTTAGGGTTAATCCCTCTAAAGTCTCTTGTTCTTGGCAAAGATACAGCTAGAAGTCGATCTAAAAAATCGTACATTCTATCGCCTCTCAAAGTAACTTTCGTACCGATTGGCATTCCTTTTCTCAGCTTAAAGTTCGAAATATCTTTTTTCGACAATGTTGTAATTGCTTTTTGTCCAGCGATTCTAGAAAGATCAGCTGCAGCACTTTCAATTAACTTTTTATCTGCTACGGCATCTCCAACGCCCTGGCTTAGTACAATTTTTTTCAATTTAGGAACCCTCATTACAGAAGTGTATCCAAATTGTTCAGTTAACCCTTGAATAATTTCAGTGTTATACCTTTCCTTAAGTCTTGGTGAATAAGTCGTCATTATATTACTTCTCCTGATTTTTTAGCGTATCTAACCAATTTTCCTTTTTCATTCAATTTCCGTCCAATTCTAGACGCTTCTCCATTCACAACCACCATCAAATTTGAGATGTGAACCGTTCCTTCTTTTTCTTCAATTCCACCTTGCGGGTTTGAAGCACTAGGCTTATTATGCTTTTTGATCATGTTTACACCCTGAACAGTTACCCTCATTTTAGTGCGATCAATAGCCGTAACATTTCCTTCTTGTCCTTTGGAGGATCCGCAGATAACACGAACAGAATCTCCTACTTTTATGTTTAATTTCTTTTGCATATTGTACTAATTATAACACTTCAGGTGCCAATGAAACAATTTTCATAAAGTTGTTTTCTCGCAATTCACGTGCAACAGGTCCGAAAATACGAGTGCCTCGCATTTCACCTGTTTGATTTAAAATAACACAAGCGTTATCATCAAATCGAATATACGATCCATCAGGCCTTCTGATTTCTTTTTTTGTTCTCACAACTACTGCCTTTGCGACAGTTCCTTTTTTCACAGCTCCATTGGGCATGGCACTTTTCACAGCGACAACAATTTTGTCACCTACTGACGCGTAACGTCTTCTGGTACCACCCAATACTCGAATACAAAGGACTTCCTTTGCTCCGGAATTATCTGCTACTGAAAGTCTAGATTCTGTTTGTATCATTATTCAGTTTATTTCGCTCTTTCAACAATTTCTACTAATCTCCAATTCTTTGATTTACTCAAAGGACGAGTTTCCATAATGCGAACGGTATCGCCCTCATTACAATCATTCTTTTCATCGTGTGCTACGAATTTGGTTGTCATTTTCACGAACTTACCATACTTCGGGTGCTTCACTTTTCGTTCAACAGCAACTACGATAGATTTCTCCATTTTGTTACTTGTTACCGTACCTATTTTCTCTTTTCTAAGATTCCGCTTTTCCATATAAGCTTTTTAATTTTCGGCTTTCGCCATATTTTCTCTAACCGTTAACTCAGTACACAACCGAGCAATTATTTTACGCAAACCTGTTATTCTCATCGGGTTTTCGATGGGTGCCATTTTATGCGTTAACTTTAAATTGATCATTTGATCTTTAAAATCTTTCAAACGTTTCGTTAAATCCTCGTTCGATAAAAGCACTATTTCTTCTCGTTTCATTTTAATTATAAATTAAATCGGTATAACAAAATCATTTCTCACAACGAACTTACACTTAACGGGTAATTTCTGAGCAGCCAAGCGCATTGCTTCTTTAGCGATTTCGTAAGAAACGCCATCCGCTTCAAACATAATTTTACCTGGCTTTACAACTGCCACCCAATGACTTGGGGCACCTTTACCTTTACCCATCCTTACCTCTGCAGGTTTAGATGTTACAGGCTTATCAGGAAAAAGTCTAATCCAAACCTTTCCTTCTCTTTTCATGTAACGCGTTACCGCGATACGAGAAGCTTCAATTTGACGAGAAGTGATCCATCCTGGCTCCAACGTTTTCAGGCCAAAAGAACCAAAAGCAATAGTCGCTCCTCTATGAGCTAAACCAGTGGTTCTTCCTTTTTGTACTCTTCTAAATTTTGTTCTTTTAGGTTGTAACATTTTTATCTATTTACTCCGTTTTATTTTTTCTTTCTTTTTGGTGCCATTGGTCGGTTGTTAGGCACAGGATTATTTGATTGAGTAGAAACCCCCACATTCGGAGACAAATCTCTTTTTCCATATACTTCACCACGACAAATCCACACTTTTATTCCAAGTCTTCCATAGGTTGTATGCGCCTCAGAAAGTGCATAATCAATATCCGCTCTAAACGTATGAAGAGGTGTTCTACCATCTTTATACATTTCAGATCTCGCCATTTCCGCACCATTCAAACGACCAGAAATTTTAATTTTAATTCCTTCCGCACCCATTCTCATTGTAGAAGCAATTGACATTTTAATTGCCCTACGGAATGAAATCCTAGCTTCCAATTGTCTTGCAACACCATCAGCCACTAAACGAGCATCCAATTCAGGTCGTTTAACTTCAAAAATGTTGATTTGAATTTCTTTCTTAGTAATCTTCTTTAATTCTTCTTTTAGTTTATCAACTTCTTGTCCACCTTTACCAATAATAACACCTGGTCGAGCAGTATTAATTGTTACCGTAACTAACTTTAGCGTTCGTTCGATAATTATTTTCGAAATACTTGCCTTAATAAGTCTTGCGCTTAGATACTTACGAATTTGATCATCTTCAACAATTTTGTCTTTGTAATCATTTCCACCATACCAGTTTGATTCCCATCCTGTGATGTAACCTAACCTATTGCCAATTGGATTTGTTTTTTGTCCCATTTCTTATTAATTATTTACGCCATCAACTATGATAGTCACGTGATTTGATCTTTTTCTAATTCTATGTGCCCTACCTTGAGGAGCAGGCTGTACTCTTTTCAACATGGCGCCACCTGCAACATCAATTGTCTTAACAATCAAGTTTTCTTGGCTCACGTCTAACCCTTCATTTTTAGCTTCCCAATTTGCAATTGCGGAGCGTAATAATTTACCCAAGCTTAACGAAGCATCTTTGGCATTATGATTCAATACATTCAACGCTTTATTAACTTCCATTCCCCGAATCATATCCGCAACCAACCTCATTTTTCTTGGTGAGATCGTAGAATTATTCAATTCAGCGATAGCTGTTTTTTTCTTCGTTTCTTTAAGCAATTCTGCCCTTAATCTTTTTCTAGCACCCATGACTATCTTATTATCTTATCGTTTTTTATCTTTTTTATTTCCGCCATGACCTCGGTAATTTCTAGTTGGAGAAAACTCTCCTAACTTATGACCAACCATATTTTCGGTGACAAAAACTGGAATAAATTTATTCCCATTATGCACGGCGAAAGTAAGTCCAACAAAGTCTGGCGTTATGGTTGAAGCTCTAGACCAAGTTTTAATAACAGCTTTACTTTTAGATGCTTGCGCTTCATCAACACGCTTCATTACCTTGTAATGAATAAATGGCGGTTTTTTCAATGATCTACTCATATTCTATTTTTTTCTTCTTTCAATAATAAACTTATCTGAATACTTAGTCTTTGGTCTAGTTTTAAACCCTTTCGCAGGCATTCCATTTCTTGATCTTGGATGACCTCCGGAGCTTCTACCCTCACCACCACCCATTGGGTGATCAACAGGATTCATTACAACACCTCTAACACGTGGTCGTCTTCCCAACCATCTTGAACGGCCAGCCTTACCAGAAACGGTAAGATTATGTTCAGAATTGGAAACAGAACCAATAGTTGCTAAGCAAGTAGTTAAAATCAATCTGGTTTCTCCAGAAGGCATTTTAACAATTGCGTATCGTCCATCACGCGCATTAAGTTGACCATATGTTCCAGCACCTCGAGCGATCGACCCACCTTTCCCCGGCTTTAATTCAATATTATGAACAACAGTACCAAGAGGAACATCTGATAAAAACATTGCGTGACCGATATTCGGTGTAGCTGTTTTTCCAGACAAGATCACATCACCTACTTTCAAACCAGTTGGTGCGATAATATATCTTTTTTCACCGTCAGCATAAAACAAAAGAGCAATATTAGCTGTACGATTAGGATCATATTCAATTGTTTTAACCGTGGCAGGTACATCATGCTTATCGCGTTTAAAATCAACGATTCTATACTTTTGTTTATGACCACCGCCTAAATAGCGCATTGTCATTCTACCATCATTATTCCTACCACCCGATTTCTTCATGCTAGAAACCAAGCTTTTCTCCGGCTTAGACGCAGTAATATCACTCATATCAACCGCGATTTTATGTCGCTGGCCTGGAGTTGTCGGTTTGAATTTTTTTAAACTCATTGTTTCAATTAATAATTAGTAAACAAATCAATGGTTTCACCATCTGCTACAGTAACAACTGCTTTTTTCCATTGCTTGCTTTTTTGCTCAACAATACCTTTGTTAGTGTACTTCATAGAAGACTTACCACCGCCATAATTCAATGTTCGGACTGCAACCACGTGCACACCATACATTTTCTCAACAGCATTTTTAATTTCAATTTTATTTGCCTGTCTATCTACTTCGAAAGAAAAAGCGTTTCGCTTTTCGCTTGCCGCTGTAGCTTTCTCGGTAATTACTGGTTTTTTAATAATTCCTTGCATAACCCTTAATTTAGTATTTCTTCAATTCGACCCACTGAGCTGCTCGTCATAACAACCTTCCTAGCATTTAGCACATCAAAAGTATTTACGCTGTCTGCTGTTACGACCTTAACTTTTCCAAGGTTTCGAGAAGCCAAATAAACACTATCATTTTTATCACCTAAAATCAATAATACTTTTTGATTTGAAAGTTGAAGTGCATTCATCAAATTCACAAATTCCTTTGTTTTAGCATTCGCAAAAGCCAAGTCTTCCAATACCATAAGCCCTTCATTTTGAGCTTTAAAGGAAAACGCAGATTTTCTAGCTAAGCGCTTTAGCTTAATATTAAGCTTAAAATGATAGTTTCGAGGACGTGGACCAAAAATTCTTCCACCACCTACGCGAGTACCAGACTTAACACTACCGGCTCTTGCGCCACCTGTGCCTTTTTGTTTCTTTATTTTTCTAGTAGAACCAGCTATTTCTGCTCGTTCTTTCGTTTTATGTGTTCCTTGACGTCTGTTGGCTAAGTGCTGTTTAACATCAAGGTAGATAGCATGATTATTTGGTTCTATACCAAAAACATCATCTGATAGCGTTACTGATTTTGAAGTAAGCGATCCTGTAGCATCGTATATTTTTACTTTCATTACTTCTTAATTGTTACAGTTGAACCATTAGCTCCAGGAATTGATCCTTTCACTATTATAATATTTCTATCCGCCATTACCTTTAGTATTTCAAGATTTGGTGCCAAACGTCTTTTATTACCCATTTGTCCTGCCATTCTCATTCCTTTAAATACACGAGCTGGGAATGAACAAGCACCAATTGAACCAGGCGCACGTAAACGATTATGCTGACCATGTGTAGCTTGTCCAACTCCGGCAAAACCGTGACGTCGAACAACACCTTGAAAGCCTTTTCCTTTTGAAGTTCCAACTACATCAACAAACTCACCTTCTTCAAATAAGGTGACGTTAATAACATCTCCAATACTTACATTATTGAAACCTTTAAACTCAACCAATTTCGTTAAAGGAGTAGTGTTCGCTTTTTTGAAATGACCCTTCAATGCATTCGGGGTATTTTTTTCTTTTCGAGCACCAAATCCTAATTGAACGGCTTCGTAACCATCTCTGTCCTGCGTTTTTAGTTGTGTAACTACGCAGGGACCAGCTTCTATCACTGTGCATGGTAATGACTTACCCTCGGCACTGTAGATACTAGTCATTCCGACTTTTCGACCAATTATTCCAGGCATAACTTAATTATTAATATTAAACTTTAATTTCTACATCCACTCCACTAGGAAGCTCTAATTTCATTAGTGCATCAACTGTTTTTGACGAACTACTATAAATATCAATTAGGCGCTTGTACGAACACAATTCAAATTGCTCACGCGCTTTTTTCATTACGTGAGGCGAGCGCAACACCGTATAAATACGTTTGTGTGTTGGCAAAGGAATAGGTCCGCTAACTACTGCACCTGTTGATTTTACCGTTTTTACGATTTTCTCTGCAGACTTATCTACTAGATTGTGATCGTAAGATTTTAACTTTATTCTAATTTTCTGGCTCATCGTATTTAATTATTATGCAGTGACTTTACCGTTTATTTTTGATATAACTTCATCAGAAACATTTTTAGGTGCTTCAGAGTAATGTGAAAATTCCATAGAAGAATTTGCTCTTCCCGAAGTGATTGTACGCAACTGCGTAACATATCCAAACATTTCAGAAAGTGGCACATCAGCTTTTAATACCTTAGCATTATTACGATCGTCCATTCCCCTCATCATTCCTCTTCGTCTATTTAAATCTCCCACAACATCACCCATATTCTCCTCAGGAGTAACCACTTCTAATTTCATAATCGGCTCAAGTAAAGCTGGCTGACACCCTTTGACTGCTGCACGGTATGCCATTTTAGCACACAATTCAAAAGAAAGGGAATCAGAATCGACCGCATGGTACGATCCATCGAGCAATTCAACTTTCATTGAATCCATCGGGAATCCGGCTAAAACACCATTCTTCATTGATTCTTTAAATCCTTTTTCAACAGAAGGAATAAATTCACGTGGGATATTTCCACCTTTAACACTATTAATGAATTCAAGACCTGTTTTTTCAGGATTATCTTGAGGGGAAATACGAACCAAAATATCAGCGAATTTACCACGACCACCAGATTGCTTCTTGTAAGCTTCACGATGTTCAACGGTTCCGTTAATATTTTCACGATACGCCACTTGGGGAGCACCTTGACTTACTTCTACTTTAAATTCTCTTTTTAACCTGTCGATAATAATTTCAAGGTGAAGTTCACCCATTCCTGAAATGATTGTTTGACCTGTTTCCTCATCCGTTTTCACACGGAAAGTTGGATCCTCTTCTGATAATTTATTCAAACCAATAGAAAGTCTATCTGTATCTGCTTGTGTTTTAGGCTCAATTGCTAAACCAATAACAGGATCAGGGAAATTCATTGATTCTAAAATAATCGGTGCATTTTCTGCACACAAGGTATCACCTGTTTTGATATCTTTAAATCCAACTACAGCACCAATATCACCAGCTCCTAATTCAGGAATTTGGTTTTGCTTATTCGCGTGCATTTGGAAAATTCTAGAAATTCTTTCTTTGTTTCCTGAACGAGTATTTAGTACATAAGAACCCGCTTCTAACTTTCCAGAGTAAGCACGTACAAAACATAATCGTCCTACAAAAGGATCGGTTGCAATTTTAAAAGCCAAACCGGCAAAAGGCTCATCAAATGACGGTTGACGAGACACTTCTAAATCAGTCTTTGGATTAATTCCAACAATACCTTCGATATCCATAGGTGAAGGAAGAATTTCCATAACCATATCGAGCATTGCTTGAACGCCTTTATTTTTGAATGCTGAACCACACATCATAGGAACAACTTTTCCTGATATTGTAGCAGCTCTTAATGCATTTAATATTTCTCTTTCAGTTAATGAATTTTCATCTTCAAAGAATTTCTCCATCAAAGATTCATCAAATTCTGCAACAGCCTCTAATAATTCGCTTCTCAATTGACGAGCTTCATCAATAACATCGTCAGGAATAGGAATTTCTTTAAAAGTCATCCCTAAATCCGCCTCGTTCCAAACAATCCCCTTGAAGTTGATTAAATCAACAACTCCTAAGAAACCATCTTCAGCACCAATGTTTATTTGAAGTGGCAAAGCGTGGCTACCAAGCATATCTTTTACTTGACGACAAACCATCAAGAAATCTGCTCCTTGGCGATCCATTTTGTTAACAAAACCAATTCTAGGAACATTATAGTTATTGGCTAATCTCCAATTTGTTTCAGATTGAGGCTCAACACCATCAACAGCTGAAAACAAGAAAACTAATCCGTCTAATACCCTTAGTGATCGATTAACCTCTACTGTAAAATCAACGTGTCCTGGGGTATCAATAATATTGACATGATACAATTGATCACGGTATTTCCAGTTTAGGGTAGTGGCAGCAGAAGTAATTGTAATTCCTCTTTCCTGCTCTTGTTCCATCCAATCCATTGTAGCTGCACCATCATGCACCTCACCAATTTTGTGACTTACACCACCGTAGTAGAGAATTCGTTCCGTAGTGGTTGTTTTTCCCGCATCAATATGCGCTGCAATTCCAATGTTTCTGGTATATTTAAGATCTCTTGCCATTTCTTAATTAAAATCTAAAATGTGAAAATGCTTTATTAGCTTCTGCCATACGCATCGTGTCTTCTTTCTTTTTAAATGCAGCACCCTCTTCCTTAGAAGCGGCGATAATTTCAGCTGCTAATCGTTGTGCCATTGTCTTCTCATTTCTCTTTCGAGAATATCCTATCAACCATTTCATCGCTAAAGATGATTTTCTTTCTTCGCGAACAGGTGTGGGGATTTGAAAAGTAGCACCACCAACACGTCGGCTTTTAACCTCTACTGCAGGCGTAACATTTTCCAATGCTTTTTTCCAAACATCTAAAGGTGCTTGGTCTTCCAATTTCTGATCTACTAATTCAATAGCATCATAGAATATTCTAAAAGCTAAACTTTTCTTTCCAGAGTACATTAAATTATTCACAAACTTCGTAACCACGATCTCATTAAACTTTGGATCTGGCAGAATGGCGATTTTTTTTGCTTTTCTTCTTCTCATTTTTTAAAGCTTATATATTATTTCTGCTTAGGTTTCTTTGTGCCGTATTTAGATCTTCTTTGAGAACGACCTTGTACACCTGCTGTATCTTCAGCACCTCGGACAATATGATAACGAACTCCAGGTAAATCTTTTACCCTGCCACCTCTTACAAGAACCAATGAGTGTTCTTGAAGGTTATGGCCTTCACCGCCAATATACGCATTAACCTCTTTACCATTGGTTAAGCGCACACGAGCAACCTTTCGCATTGCAGAATTCGGTTTTTTTGGTGTGGTTGTGTAAACACGTACGCACACTCCTTTTCGTTGAGGACATGAATCAAGCGCAGCAGATTTACTTTTCTTCACCACCGCAGTTCTTCCTTTGCGAACTAATTGTTGTATAGTAGGCATAAAATACTCTTAATTTGTAATAAATAAAAACTCCTCAAACGCTCTTTGAGGGGTGCAAAGATACCACATTTTATTTAACTCACAACAAATCGTTAAAAAAAAATAGAATTTTTGGGAAAAATTTGGAATCAATTAAAATTGAGCTAATTAGCTAAAATATACCGCTTAAATACTCCTTGAAGAATGAGATAAAAATAGAAATGGCTAAAAAAACATGTAAATAATTAAGCGAAAAGCTGAATTAAATGTTGAAATAAAATAAAAATCAATGAAACACATGAAAAAACCCACTGAGTAGAAACTGTGATTTTTTAGTATCATCGTAAATGAACTTTTCACTTTGCGCTACCACAGTGTAAAAATAAACGCCATCCTCAATATCTTTTCCTGACATATCTTTACCATTCCAATCATTTAAATATTTCTCATTGTCATAAATAACATTTCCCCAACGGTTCAAAACGGTCAAGTGAACAGCGTCATAATCCTCGAGATTATTAATTAGAAAATAATCATTATTATCATCACCGTTAAACGTTACTACGTTAGGTGTAGACAAGGGACATTGATTATATAATCTTATAGAGTCGTACAGAATCGCTTTTCCGCAGGCATCAGTCACTTCAATGCTATACAGATTTAGGTTAGGCAGGAGGGTATTCCCATAAACTGTAATAGAATCTGCATTAGGAAAATTGCCTGGATCCCAATTGAAAACATAGGGTGGCAAACCCTGAGCAACTTCACACAAAAGATTGGCGTTTTCGCCTGTTAAGGCACATATATTTATGGAGTCCAGGGCACTTAAGGTTAATGGTTGATAATCAACTAAATTTAAGGAAATAGACAAGGTGTCAAATGTGCCATCGCAAGGATTTGGTACGATAACACTCAGAGAGACCGTTTCGGTTGTTTCAACCAAGGTATCTAAAAGGGCTTCTATTCCGATGGTATCGGCAAATACTCCAGTGGGAATCACTAATGAATCGGTAATAAAAGGATAATCCACACCATTGGTAGAGTTACCGCTTAGAAGAATTTGAATAACTAAGTTTTCAGTAGTATCGGTCCGTGAGATGATAAATCCTGCGAAGCCACAATCTTCAACAAGTTGAGGTGGCCCGGTTATATTAACAGTAATTGGCACTTCAACTTGGCAAGCAACCACCCGGAAAGCGAAGGTTCTAATCTTTGAATTAATTAAAATACCATTTCGGTATTCTTTAACCATAACGCCCGCCACAAAATTTCCAATTTGATTTGGTGTAAAAGCCATTTGACCGGTTTGGTTATTTATGGTAATTGTTGAACCCAAACCAAAAGGAACTAAACCCGAAAAATTCGGATTCCATTGCACATCAGAATATGGCGGCGGACTCTCCGGGTTTGGAATTACATTAGCAAGGCTCCCTCCCTCGAGAGGCGATACCAGCTCGTAAACCAAGGAATCACCGTCGGGGTCGTAAGCAGAATGGTCAAAATTCAGGGTGTTTTGAGAGCAAAGTACGAGTGGTGGATAATTGATAAACCTTGCGCCTTGGTTGTATATATTGGTCAGATCTGACCCTGGGACAAAAGTTGTAAGCGTGATTCCATTGTCACCAGGATTTATAATATTGTCAACATTATTGGCCCAGCAACACCTTTGATAAGATATGTGGTAACCACTGGGATTAAAAGGAAGAGTAATCGTGTCGATATACAGCCCTTTTTCCACACAAATGTTATTCGGAGCAGTGACACACGGATCATCATAAACCACGGGCAAGAGTTGGTTGCTGAAGAGCGCAACATCAAATTCACCAAAATACGAACCGTCGCCTAAAAATACAGTATAATAAAGAGGGTTATCGTAGGTTGTGCCGCTATTACAATCCCTGTAAATTTCAATGGTTATTTTATATTGATTATTGCCTAGCGAATCATAATAAATTTCTCCACCGAGAATATGGGAGGCAAATGACAAACTATTAAGACCAATAAAAAAGAAGAAAAATATCGGTAAAATTGACTTAATCCTCATCATAAAAAATCATTTAATCTAGAATAAATAAGCGTTTAATGGTGCCATCTGAGAAATAGATTAAAACGACCTGAGCCGATTTACGTTCTATTTCACGGCCACTAATATCGGTAATTTTAATGATTGTTTTACCCAAGCCTTGAGAAATCTCATCAAATCCACCAACAAACAACTCTAAATTCAGGGTGATTATACTGTCGCACGCATTTGCATTACTTATCGTATCGATATAAATTCCTGCAGCGTTGTAGGTAATCCCATTAGCAGGCCAAGTGTAAGTTCCGGTGGCACTTACGAATACTTCACCAACTAAAAGAGGCGCTACATTAATCACCACCGATTCGGTATCGCAGGTAGCACCGGCGCAACTTGTCAATTGAATGGTGTATTGACCTGGGGCCGAATAACACAAGGGAGCGGGATTTTCTTGCGTTGACGATTGCCCATTTCCAAAATCCCAGAGGGAAGAAGTGGCACCCGTGCTATTGTTAACTAAGGTCAAGCAATTACCTTGACACAAATTAGTCGAGGACGCTAAGAAATCAGCGCTAACAGATTGACTGGAAGTAGTAGATATTTTTAAATTATTGATGGCTAGTGAAGGATCGGTTCCTGCACCGTCATTGTCATTATTCCATTCAAAACCCAATCTTAAATTGGGTATATTGGCGCAATTAATAGGCATTAACATGACGCTATGCGTCCATAATCCCTGCCCATTGGGACAAGTAGGTGCCGCTGAAATACTTTGTAGAACAGTCCATGTAGAGCCTCCGTTTATGCTGTAGATTACATTACCATAATCTACACCAGCTTGACCAATTCCGATGTAATCAAATTCTAAGACAAGATTAGAAACATTTGACGTATTAATATCAGTATTTAGGTAAGTTCTTTTGTGCGTTGTGGCATCCATAAAACCCAAACCGCCATCACCAGCATTATAGGTCGCACCGCTTCCCACACACCAAGTACCTTGACAGCCCACATGTAGTGTTTTATTTCCATTGGCAGCTGTTCCACAGCTACCCGCTGGCATTCCTCCTTCAGCATCGGAAATCACCCAAAGATTCGCATCTGGTCCATTCAAACCCGATTGAACATTAAGGGTCCAAGCGCTGGGAATTTCAAAATCATCTTGCCAAACAATGGTTTGGGTGTGAGAGGTTAAAAACACAAAAAAAGAGCAAAAAAGTAAAATATTTTTCATCGTTTTGAATTAGAATTGAATCCGAAGATAGACAAAAACTAAAAGAAATGAAAATTAATTACCGCTATAATTTATTGCTAAACAAGTATTTTAGCGGTAGAGTGTGCGTTTTACTGCCTTGATGAGGCGCTCAGCATTAGGCAACGCTTCTTCAATTAAGGTTGGAGAAAATGCAAATGGCGTATCCGTTTGAGTCACACGTTCGACTGGAGCGTCGAGGTAATCAAATGCATAACGTTGCAAATGATAGGCAATTTCCGAAGAAATGCTTGCTAAAGGCCAAGCCTCTTCTATAATAACGCAGCGATTTGTTTTTTTTATGGACGTAACAATCGTATCATAATCTATCGGTCGAATAGTTCTTAGATCAATCACTTCTACGCTGATGTTTTCTTTTTGAAGCATGTCAGCAACTTCGTATGCTACTTTAATAATTTTACCAAAAGAAACAATTGTCACATCCGAACCTTTTCGTTTGATATCAGCTACACCTATTGGAATGATGTATTCTCCCTCAGGCACTTCACCTTTATCACCATACATTTTTTCAGATTCTAAAAAAACAACCGGGTCATTGTCGCGAATTGCTGCCTTAAGAAGTCCCTTTGCATCTGCTGGGCACGAAGGCGTGATTACTTTTAATCCGGGAACATGCGCATAAAACGCTTCGAAACTTTGAGAATGTGTAGCCCCTAATTGTCCTGCAGGGCCATTTCCACCACGAAACACAATTGGGCAATTATATTGTCCACCGGACATTTGCAACATTTTAGCGGCTGAATTAATTATTTGGTCCGCGGCAAGAATAGCAAAATTCCAAGTCATAAATTCTACGATAGGCCTTAAACCATTCATTGAAGCACCAACTGCAATGCCGGAAAACCCTAATTCAGCGATAGGAGTATCAATCACTCTTTTCGGTCCGAACTCATCTAGCATTCCCTGCGACACTTTATAGGCCCCGTTATATTCAGCGACTTCTTCACCTAAGAGAAAAACACGTTCATCCCTTCTCATTTCCTCGTTCATGGCTTCTCTAAGCGCCTCTCTGAATTGAATTGTTTTCATAAAAACTAAATTAAGACTGCAAATTTAATAACTTTTCATCGATTCCCACTACTTGAATTACGCCACCTTCAACTTGCCCAATTTTGTATTCCCAAATTGAGCTTGCGCATAGGTAATATCAATGTGTAATGCCTTTGATTTACTTGATGGTAAATCATACATCGCGTTCATTAATATGGCTTCACAAATCGATCTTAAGCCTCTAGCTCCAAGATTAAAAGCTGCTGCTTTATCGACAATAAAATCAAACACCTCTTTATCAAAGGTTAGCTTTATGCCATCCATCTCAAATAATCGAACAAATTGTTTGATTAATGCATTTTTAGGTTCGGTTAAAATTCTCCTTAATGTTTCGGTACTTAACGGTTCTAAATAGCTCAACACAGGAAAACGACCAATTAATTCAGGAATGAGTCCAAAAGAGCGTAGATCGGCGGGAGAAATATTTTGCAACAAAGCATCAGTTTCGTGATAACCTTGGTCATCACTTGAAAAACCAATTGTTTGTCTATTAACCCGATTTGCAATGATTTTCTCAATACCATCAAAAGCTCCACCACAAATAAATAAAATATTTTTGGTGTCGACTTGAATCATTTTTTGTTCGGGATGCTTTCTTCCTCCTTGAGGTGGAACGTTAATCACAGCACCTTCCAATAATTTCAATAGCGCTTGTTGCACCCCTTCACCAGAAACATCTCTAGTAATGGAGGGATTGTCGCTTTTTCTAGCAATTTTATCAATTTCATCAATAAAAACAATTCCTTTTTGCGCCAAATCAACGTTATAATCTGCGGCTTGCAATAAGCGCGACAAAATACTTTCAACGTCTTCCCCTACATAGCCAGCCTCTGTTAACACTGTCGCATCCGCAATGCAAAACGGGACATCCAACATTTTAGCGATTGTTTTAGCCAACAAGGTTTTGCCTGTTCCAGTACGACCAACCAATACAACATTCGACTTTTCAATTTCAACCTCGTCAAGATCAAGCGAACTTTCATTAAGCCGTTTGTAATGATTATATACAGCGACTGCCAACACTTTTTTAGCAGCATCTTGACCTATGATGTATTCATCCAAACCTTTCTTTATTTCGGTTGGCTTCAGAACTTTAGGCAATTTGGAGGCATTGGAGTTGAGGCTAGTTTTGAGATTTTGTTCCTCATTAACAATATTAACGGCTTGCAATGCACAAGCATCACAAATATGACCAGTTGCACCAGCAATTAATAACGAAACATTTTTGCGATCCGCTCCACAAAAAGAACAATGCGCATCATTTTTAGCCATTAGTATCTATTTTGGATTACGAAGTAAAACCTCATCCACCATACCATACGTTTTTGCTTCGCTTGCTGTCATCCAATAATCTCTATCAGAATCAGCAGACACCTTTTTATAGGTTTGTTTTGAATGCAGGGCTATAATATCATAGAGTTCTTTTTTCAACTTAAGAATTTCCCTTGTGGTAATTTCGATATCTGATGCTTGGCCTTGGGCACCTCCTAATGGCTGATGAATCATGACACGAGAATGCTTCAGAGCACTACGCTTTCCTTCTGCGCCGGCACACAATAAAACAGCTCCCATTGAAGCAGCGATTCCTGTGCAAATAGTAGCAACATCAGGCCGAATGTATTGCATGGTATCATAGATTCCTAAACCAGCATAAACTGAACCCCCAGGTGAATTCATATAAATTTGAATATCTTTTTTAGGATCAACCGATTCAAGAAAAAGTAATTGAGCATTTATAATGTTGGCAACTTGATCATTAATTCCGGTACCTAAAAATATAATTCTGTCCATCATTAACCTTGAAAAAACATCCATTTGCGTCATATTCATTGGTCGCTCCTCTATGATATAAGGCGTCATAGAAGATTCTATGTAATGGTCAACACTCATGCTATTTAAGCCCATGTGTTTGGTTGCGTATTTTTTAAATTCATTATTATCGAACATAGACTATCTATTTTATTATGAAAGTCAAAAATAACCAATCTCAACGATACCTTTACCATAATACGATGTAAATTTGTTTATTTTGCTTAAAAAATGATGCTTCCAAACGAAATCATGCATAAAAAAATCTTGCTTTCTCCATTAAATTGGGGTTATGGGCATTTATCTCGTTGCATCTCAATAATAGAAGATTTATTAAAAAACAAAAATGAACTTTATTTCGCAGGAAGAGAAGCTGATTTTGCGATACTCAAGCAGTATTTTAATGACGGAATTACCTACATCGAACATGCTCCCTACCCTTTTATTTTCAATGAAAATGGTTTTAGGATGCGTTACATTTGGCGCAACCTTATTCCAGTATCGAGGCGCTACAGGCAAGAATTAAAAATGGTTTCTAAACTTATTAGTGAACATAGCATTGATGTAGTCCTTTCAGACCATCGGTATGGATTTCGTTCTTCTACCTGTTGCTCCATCTTTATTACACACCAATGCAAACTGCCAATTAAGGGACTTTGGTTCCCATTACAATGGCTTCACCGCTATTTCATCAGGAAATTTAATTACATCTGGATTGTAGACGATGAAGAAAAACGATATGCAGGCGAGTTATCTACACGTCTGAATACTAACTCCATGTACATTGGCATACAGTCTCGTTTTAAGCGGCAGGAGTTAGCAGAAGAAAAGCCATTGAAGGAAATACAATGCATCCTGCTTGTCAGTGGGCCTCTACCCTTTTCGAATAAACTAATCACTCACTTCACGGAAGGATTTACTGCAGAAAGCGACCCAAAGTTTATCATCGGTTCGGAACACATTCTCGAGTGCCTGCCTGAAGTATTAAGGCCATATTTTAAATCAAACCATGATTGGTTAGCAGCTGACAAATTATTAATCAGCAGCAAAAAAATAATGAGCTATTGTGGATATTCCACCTTAATGGATGTGCAATTTCTTGAGTGCGAAACAACTTTTATTGCCACGGAAGGCCAATTAGAGCAAAATTATTTAATGAGTAGAACGAAAAAAGCCTCGGCTATTAACCGAGGCTTTAAAATTTAGCAGGCAAGTTTTAATTACTTAACAGCAGCAGAAAATGTTGCGTCGTTCATTAATTTCATAAATTCTCTATCTCTTCCTGCTTTTTCTTTCAAACCTGGGTTCTTTGCAAAAGCAGCTTTCAGGCAACTCACAACAGCATCAGCTCCAGCATTGCTTCGAGAAGCGATAATCGCTTTAAGATAATGACCATCGGCTGATTCCTTATCTTGGCTAGCTGCAATCGTTTTACTAGCTTCATCCAATTTGTTAGCTAAAATTTGTGCTAAGGACTTGTTATAGGTTGCATATTCACCAAATCCACTAATCGCTGATGTATAATTCCCTTCCAATACGGCAATAATGGCATTGTTATAGGCCAACATATCTGATTTTTCTTTTACTTGAGCCAATAATTTTTTAGCCGTTGCACGTTCACCACTTGACATAGCCACTCCAGCTAAATTATTTTTTGACATGCCATTATCCATTAGGTTATTCGCTTTCTCTAGGCTTGCTTTGGCCTCAGACAATTTATTTTGCGTATATAAGATTGCACCTAAGTTATTATGAACACGGTAATCAGTTGGATAGGTGCTTGCAGCCACTTGGTAAATTCTCGCTTTTTCATTTAAGTCACTCACCAATTTTTCTGATGTAAACAATAACTCTTCCACTGTTAAGGAAGCAGGATTTGTGCTTGATGCTGAAAGCAATTCGCTATCCGTCCATCCATTTTCAGTGTAATTAATAGTAATTACTGACCTTCTAATCATTGGGAATACTTCTTTTTCTAATTCCTTCCAAGATTTTCCAAGGTTAATCATTTCTTGTTCTCTATCATCTTTATTTTTAGCCATTTGAATAATTCTTACAATCAGCGCCTTATCATCTTCGTTTATGGTTGTAGTTCTTGATAACTGGCTTTGAAAACCATCAAAATCCTCTCCTAAACCTATCAAGGCATACTTTGAAGTATCTGTGTACATTACCATTTTAGCTTTCGCCAATAGTGCAACAAATGCGGAACGAGCCATTCTAGATCTTTCAGTTGATAGAGCACCATTTTTAGTCTCTTCTCCATCGGGAGATGCAAATCCTTTAATATCAATTGAATTAACAATGATTTTATTATTCATTTGAGCGGCTGCTAACCAAAGAATTAAATCTGATATGTCTTTGTCTTTTAATTCCGTTGCACGGACAACTGATTTACCTTTTTCAAAATTAATTTCGGCAGAAACAGTTTTGTCATTTGAACGAACCAAATTATCTCCTGCATAAATCATCATAAATTGAGAACGAACTAAAAGCGGTGTAATGATCGTAGCATCAGCAATAGTTGTTTCAGGAAGCTGCTCTTTTTCTTTAGTTCCTTTAAAAATCTTTCCTGTCAATTTCAATGCAGATGCTTCCATTGAAGGATCGTAGGCAACAACTTCTTCAAAAGTAGCAGTTCCTCCTGGCTTAAAACTTACAGTTTGACCATTACCTACTGCCTTTTCTCCTTGAATAGTCCAAGTGGAAAGCTTCGCATTTCCTAATGTTGGCGTAATTTCAACTTTCGCTTTTTTATTAATTCCTTTTTCAGGGATATTTACCGTAACAGAAATTTTCACGTTGTCTCCGTGAAGTTCTAAAGGATTAGGAGTTACAGAGTAGCTAACATCCTTTAATAAATCACAGCTAGAAATAGCTAATGTAGAGAGACCAATTAAGGCTAAAAATTTTAAATTCTTTGCTTTCATAATTAATTTTTATTAAAAATAACAAACAAAAGTAACTATAATAATTAAAAAAAAAAAAAGAACTAATTAATCACAAATTTTAATTGGTGCAAAGCTTTAATAAAGCCAAATCATCGAGTATTTCTAAAAGCGGAGATTTAACAAATTCTCTCTGCAAAATAAGTGGGTGTGGAATAACAAGATTAACCTCATTAATAACGTCGCTATTGTGAAATAAAATATCTATGTCAATAATTCTGTCTTGATATTGGCCAGTTGTATTAATAGTTCTTCCCATTAACCTTTCTATTTTTTGAATTCCTTCTAGTATTTCATAAGGCAATTTCTTTGATTCGACCTTAATCACCAAATTCACAAATTCATTTTCAGAAATAAATCCTTCCGGCTCGGAAAAATAATAACTTGACGTTCGAGTTATCGTTCCGAATTCCATTGAAATTAAATTGAGTGCTTGATTAAGATTGGCAATCTTATCTCCTAAATTGCTTCCTAAACCCAGGTAAACATCATTTAGTTTTTTTTCCATTCAAGGGTATTGACAAACTTTAGCAAATCAATTTTCAAGTAATCAAGAGTTGGCCTTAAGCTATCATAATTCGGACGACAATTTAATAGCACCTCCGCTCTTACAAAATTCGAAACTGAATCCGTTAGGTAAAATTGAAAATTCGTTGCTACATTACCTTTGAAGGTAAAAAATGTGCCGTACACCTTTCTTTCACGATCAATAATTTGTTCAAAGTCAATTTTATCGGCTTTTATTTTGTGATCATCAACCATATCGTTAGAGAGATTAATCAAGGTGCCCAATGAATCTCTTGTATTAAAGCCCTTATAATACAAATAGAGCGTCCCATTTATTGGACCGAGATCAATCTCTTGAGCGCATTGACCCAAATAATCGGTTGACACTTTTTTCAATGTAAAAATATCAGCAGAACTTACGTTTAAGAAACAAGCCACCATCTCATTATGGTATTGGTGCATCGGTAAATTTACCTTTAGATAAGTTGGTGGTTTTGGATTAAACTCTTGCTGAAAAATTAAATTTTTTGTGAAATAAATAGTAATTATTGTAAAAATCACAAACGCTATCACAAAATAAATCTTCCGCTTCTTTAGCATGATTAACTAGTTATTAAAACCCTAACTTGTTTAACTCGTCGCTTATCGGAAGATTCGATAATTAATTTAAAATTTCCTTGCGTTATAAATTCTTTATTTTTCATAATCCGCCCTGCTTGTTCGTTGATAAACCCACCGATTGTTTCAGCGTCACCCTTAAGAGCCTCAAATTCTTTTCCATCAGATCCAACGACTTTATAAAAATCGTTTAAGGTCGTTCTACCTTCGAAAATATAAGTGGTATCGTCCAATTTTTGATATGATATTTCATCGTCATCAAATTCATCTGTAATATCTCCAACTATTTCCTCTAAAATATCTTCAAGGGTAATAATTCCGGAAGCACCACCATATTCATCCACCACAACAGCTAAGTGCATTTTCATACTCCTAAATTCTTGCAGTAAATCGTTTATTTTTTTATTTTCTGGAATAAAAAAGGGTTTCCGAATGACCGTAATCCAGTTAAAATCTTGTTCATTTGATAGGTATGGCAATAAATCCTTTATGTATAATATTCCAATTACATTATCTGTATTTTCTTTGTATACCGGAATTCTTGAATAGCCTGCCTCTAATACAAAAGCGAGTACTTCCTTAAAATTAGAATCGGCATCCAAAGCTGCCATTTCAATTCTTGGCTTCATTATTTGAGATGCTTCAGTTCGACCAAACTTTACTATGCCCTCTAATAATTTTTGTTCACCATCAGAGGTTGCACTTTCTTTGGTGAGCGCAATGGCGTGTTCGAGTTCATCTGCTGAGATATTAGCGGATTGTTTTTTTGATAAAGAAATGAATTTACTTCCACTAACAAGCACCCATTTCAACCAAGATACTGGAGGTGTTCTACTAATTAAGTACAAAGGCCTTGCTACCCATCTTGATGCTTTTTCTGCGTTATTTGTCGCATAAATCTTAGGTATAACTTCACCAATAAGTAATATCATGAAGGTAATGCCGACCACTTCAATTAAAAATCGAATAAGCTCGTTACCTGGTTTTGTAGGAAATTCCTCATCTAAAGCAAAGGTGGCCAAGATTACAATCCCAACAATTACGAAATTATTGACAATTAATATAGTGGCTAATAAGTCCCGCGGATTAGAAAGCAAATGAATAATTGTTTTGGCTTCTTTTGAATCTTCGGACTTAAGTTTATTCTTTTCCTCCGGTTTTATTGAAAACAATGCCGATTCGGATCCCGACATAACGGCGCAAACGAAAAGCAGGAAGAAAATAATGACAAAGTAAACGATAGATTCATTACTTAATCCTGCACTTATTACTTCAGGGAATTGAAAACTGGGAGGCTCGATGCTTATCATTTAAATTAAAAAGGTAAAATATCTCCCTCTTCAGTGGAGAAATCTTGAATTTTCTGCACCACTTCTTTGTTGGCTTCCTGACGATAGGGTGCAGCATTATTTTCTTTATTTTCTATTTTGGACAAGATCGTCATTTCATCACCAACAACCTCAGTGCTGTAGCGAGTAACTCCTTCTTTATCCTGCCACGAGCGTTTTTTTAACTTACCCTCGACATAAATTTTAGTTCCTTTAACCAAATATTTCTCAGCAACTTCAGCTAATCCACGCCATAAAACGATATCGTGCCAATCGGTTATTTCTTTTTTATCTCCCGACTGTTTGTCGATGTAAGATTCAGAGGTTGCTATAGAGAAAGAAGCCAGTACGGCTCCATTTTCCAAACGCCGAACCTCTGGGTCTTTTCCTAAATTTCCAATTAAGATTACTTTATTAACACTGCCGCTCATTGATACAAATATAAACTATTATTTCTTTCTAAATGTTTTTTTTGTTTTAGATTTTTGCGGTTGATTTTCTGCAATAATCAGGCATTCCTCTAAAGTAATTGTTTGAGTGTCACAATCTTTTGGTAGTTTATAATTCAATTTCCCAATTTTGAGGTAAACACCATATTTTCCATTTAATAGCGTAACATCTTCTCTTGCTTCAAAAGACTTAACCAAGCGATTAGCATCCTCCTCTTTTTTAGTTACAATAAGCTCAATTGCCCGCTCCAATGTAATGGTCATAGGATCTTCCTCTTTAGGAATAGAAACAAATAATTTTGATTGCTGCACATAGGGGCCAAATCGACCTATATTTGCTTTAACATCAACGTCCTCGTATACTCCAAGTACACGCGGTAATTTATAAAGCTCCAGCACTTCATCAATGGTAATCGTATGAATCGATTGATTTTTGAGCAGGGATGCAAAAACTGGCTTTTCCCCATCTAATTCTTCATCGCCAATTTGAGCCATTGGGCCATATTTCCCCATTCTAACGATTACTTTTCTACCATTAGTTGGGTGCACACCTAAGGCCCTCTCTCCCGTAACACGAGCAGAATTTTCTAAGGTGTTCTCAACAGTTAGGTGAAAAGGACTATAAAATTCATTCAGCATTTGAGTCCATTTGATATTGCCCATTGCAATCTCATCAAATTTAGCTTCAACCTGAGCTGTAAAATTATAATCAAGTACTTTTTCGAAATTTTCAGTTAAAAATCGTGTTACTAAAACACCAATATCGGTTGGAGAGAGTCGATTTCTTTCTTTTCCTGTTGTTTCCGTTTTATTCGTGGTATTGATTTCCCCGTTAACTAAGCTTAGCTCTACATATTTTCGCAGCTGCCCTTCGTTTTCCTTTTTCTCAACATATCCTCTATTTTGAATCGTAGTGATGGTTGGGGCATAAGTAGATGGCCGGCCGATGCCTAATTCCTCCAGTTTTTTCACCAAAGAAGCTTCAGCATACCTTGCGGGTGGCCTCGTAAATCGTTCTGTAGCCTTAATTTCTTGCGCTTCTAATATTTCTAAGTCTTTTACCAATGGAAGTAAATCACTTTCTTCCTCTTCTATTTCGTCAACATTCGACGCTAAATAAACCTTTAAGAATCCATCAAAAAGAATCACTTCCCCTTTTGCTTGAAAATGATGCCCTGTGTTTAAGCCTCCTAAAACTATAGTCGTTCTTTCTAACTGCGCATGTGCCATTTGACTAGCAATTGCACGTTTCCAAATTAAATCATACAACCTTTTTTCGTCGCTTTCTCCAGAGTACTCACTGTTGGAAAAATCGGTCGGCCGTATCGCTTCGTGTGCTTCTTGGGCGCCTGCTGATTTAGTTGTATATTTCGTTAAGTTCCAATATTTTTCACCGTAATTTTTTATAATTTGATCTTTTGCGGCCGTCATTGCCGTTTCCGATAAATTCATGGAATCAGTTCTCATATAGGTAATCCACCCTGCTTCATATAAACGCTGAGCAACACTCATCGTTTTGGTAACAGAGAAGCCTAATTTCAAACTTGCTTCTTGTTGCAAAGTGGAGGTTGTAAAAGGGGCAGATGGTGATTTACTCGCAGGTTTCTTTTGGGTACTTTCAACAAAGAAATTTGTTGTTATACATTGTTGAAGTAAGGCATTAGCCTCATCTATAGTTGTTAAATTCTTATTTAATTCTGCTCTGAAATTTCCATTAAGCGCCTTAAATTGACCAAGGACACGAAAAAATCCTGCTGAGTTAAACGCGTCAATTTCATCTTCTTTATCAACAATTAATTTCACCGCTACGGATTGTACGCGACCAGCAGATAATCCGGGCTTCACTTTTTTCCATAGTACTGGAGATAATTCAAATCCGACAATTCGGTCTAAAATACGACGAGCTTGCTGCGCATCAACTAATTCTTTGTTGACTTTTCTTGGATTGTCAATCGCTTTTAAAATCGCGGTCTTTGTTATTTCATTAAATGTAATTCGCCTTGTATTTTCATCTTTGAGTCCCAATGTTTCATATAAATGCCAAGAAATAGCCTCTCCTTCACGGTCCTCATCTGTTGCTAACCATATAATTTCTGCAGCCTTAACGTGTTTTTTTAAATCCGCAACTAATGTTTTTTTATCCGGAGTCACTTCATATACCGGACTAAAGTTATTGCTGATATCAACAGACAATCCTTTTTTAGCTAGGTCACGCACGTGGCCATAGCTCGATTTTACAATGAATTGATTGCCTAAATACCCCTCAATTGTTTTTGCTTTTGCTGGTGACTCAACGATCACTAAATTTTTTGCCATGCTGTCTAATTTCGGTACAAATGTAAAATGAATTCAGTACACGAAGCAATTTACTTTGATAGAAATATTTTTATTCTTTTAATTAACCTAGGTTAAGTATAGTTAAAAAATCTTTTTACTGACATTTTGACACTACCGCCGTTTTACCTAATTTTACATCCAGTTATTTTATTACAGCTTAATGGAACTTAAAAATAGTGAAATTCACGACGAGTCAAGACAAGGAGAAGCATTCGAATGTAAGTCTGAGGATTCGATTATCGGCACAAAAAAACTTTATCTAGAGAGTTATGGATGTCAGATGAATTTTTCGGATAGTGAGGTTGTTGCTTCCATTTTAAAATCAGAAGGCTATGAGACCACTAGAAATGCAGACGAAGCAGATGTTGTTTTTCTAAATACGTGTTCGATTAGAGAAAATGCAGAAACAAAGGTCAGGAATCGCTTAACCGAATTTAAACGTCGTAAAGACAAGAATCCCAATTTAGTAGTTGGTATTTTAGGTTGTATGGCGGAAAGACTGAAAAAAGCATTATTAGAAGAAGAAAAACTAGTCGATTTAATTGCTGGTCCAGATGCTTACCGTGATCTTCCTAACCTTATTGAA
The DNA here is from genome assembly GCA_044336865.1 of Crocinitomicaceae bacterium. Classification (GTDB taxonomy): domain Bacteria; phylum Bacteroidota; class Bacteroidia; order Flavobacteriales_D; family Crocinitomicaceae; genus UBA952. The sequence continues at coordinate 109,989 of JBIIOQ010000003.1, forward strand.
GAAGTTGGCACTGGTCAAAAGGCGGTCAATGTGTTGCTATCACGCGACGAAACCTATGCTGATATTTCCCCTGTTCGTTTAGACCAAGGAGGGATTTCTGCTTTTGTATCTATAACTCGCGGGTGTGATAACATGTGTTCATTTTGTGTCGTTCCGTTTACACGAGGCAGAGAGCGGTCTCGCGACCCAAAAACAATTGTTGATGAATGTAAACAACTTTTTTCGGAGGGATATAGAGAAGTAACGCTATTGGGTCAAAATGTAGATAGCTATCGTTGGAACCTAAGCTCCAAAGGAGAAATTAAAAATCCTGCTGAAACCACGACTGATTTTTCACAATTATTAGAGCTTGTAGCACTCGTTTCACCAGAATTACGCGTTCGTTTTAGCACTTCGCACCCAAAAGACATGGTCGATGAAGTTTTACACATGATGGCTAAGTATGAAAATATTTGTGACTACATTCATTTACCTGTTCAATCCGGTAATTCCGAAGTATTAGAAAAAATGAATCGGGGCTATACACGTGAATGGTATTTAGAGCGAATTGCAGCTATTAAGCGTATTATCCCAAATTGCGCTATATCAACAGATATTATCACTGGGTTTTGTGGCGAAACAGAGGATCAACATAAAGAGACATTGACCTTAATGGATGAAGTAAAATACGACTATGCCTTCATGTACAAGTATTCTGAGCGGCCTAAAACCCTAGCAGAGCGTCGATTTGAGGATGATATCCCAGATGAAATAAAAGGGAGGCGGCTAGAAGAAATAATTGCCATGAAAACAAAACATAGTTTGATCTCAAATGAGCAGCAAATTGGCACCATACAAAAAGTGCTGATTGAAGGGGCTTCCAAGCGATCAGAAGAACACTATTGCGGCAGAACAGGCAGAAATACGATGGTTATCTTTCCTAAGACAAGTAAAGAAAAAGGTAGTTATGTTCAGGTAAAAATCACCTCTTGCACTTCTGCCACATTGCTGGGCGAAATAATTGACTAGAATAAAATTAAATATACAATGAATATTCAACAGGTTAAACAACGTTTTGGTATTATTGGTAATGCTACATTATTGAACCGTGCCATAGAAGTTGCTATACAAGTTGCCCCAACAGATATTTCGGTCTTGGTAACAGGCGAAAGCGGTACAGGAAAAGAAATCATCCCTCAAGTTATTCATCACATTAGCGCACGAAAACACGGAGAATATATCGCCGTAAATTGTGGGGCGATCCCTGAAGGAACAATTGATTCGGAACTTTTTGGTCATGAAAAAGGCTCATTTACTGGCGCTAGCGGTAGCAGGCAAGGGTATTTTGAAGTGGCTAATGGCGGCACTATTTTTCTTGATGAAGTGGCTGAATTGCCGATGCAAACCCAAGTTCGCCTACTACGAGTATTGGAAACAGGGGAATTTATCCGTGTTGGATCTTCTAAAGTAATTAAAACGAATGTTCGTGTAGTTGCTGCCACCAATGAAAATATGCTTAGAGCCATCTCAAGCGGAAAGTTTAGAGAAGACTTATATTATAGATTGAATACCGTTCCTATTCAACTCCCCCCCTTGCGAGATCGATCTGACGATATACATTTAATTTTCAGAAAATTTGCGCAAGATTTTGCCGATAAATACAGGATGCCTTCCATAAAACTAACGGATGATGCCGTTGAACTGCTGGTGGCTTATCCTTGGCCAGGAAATATTCGTCAGCTCAAAAACTTGGTAGAGCAACTTTCAGTAATTGAAACAGTACGTGAAATAAATGCCATTTTACTCGACTCCTATTTACCTAAATTATTAGACAAATCGCCTGTTAGAATTAATGAAAGTGTTAACGAGACCTTCTCGGAGCGGGAAATAATGTATAAATTTCTTTTTGAGATGAAGAAAGATTTGACAGAGCTAAAAAAATTAGTTGTCGAATTAATTTCTCAAGGAGAAAATATTCATTTAAATAATGATCAAACAGCCGTCGTTAATCGAATTTACAGCGATTTGAACGAGCACATTAATACTGGCTCTCGTACATTGCCCCCGGGAAGACCGGATCTACCCGTCGCTAACAAAAATAGTTCTGAAGTTTTCGAAACTCACGAAGTATTTGAAGAATCCTTATCTTTAGAGGATAGGGAAAAAGAATTAATTCAAAAAGCCTTAGAAAAACATAGAGGTAAAAGAAAATATGCAGCAAGCGAATTAGGAATTTCTGAAAGAACCTTATACCGTAAAATAAAAGAATATAATTTAGCTGAATGATGAAATTACTTCTAGTTGTCCTTTCCTTAATTACCCTATCATCTTGTTGGCCAACAAGTGTTAGTTTTAAAGACAGTGGCTCTATGCCGGTTGAATGGAAAGCATTTCATATGAAAACATTAGAAATAAATGCAGCAAACTGCCCCCTATTTTATGCCGCACAACTCAGTGAAAAAGTGAAAGATGGCATTCAAAATAACACACGGCTTTCGCTAGCCACCAAATTAAGTGATGCTGAAGTGCAAATTGAAGGACAAATTTTGAATTATCAAGTTAGTCCAATTGCCATAGAAAATGGTGATAATGCTTCGAAAAACAGGCTCTCTCTCAGCGTGCAATTTATTATAAACACTACTTTACCAGAAGAACAGGCCATTACCTTAACAAGTACTAGGTTTGCAGATTTTGAAGCAACAACTAACCTATCATCCGTTGAAAATGAATTGTTAGAAAACATTACCGAACAAATTGTGCAAGACCTTATTAACAAATTAATGAGTAATTGGTGATCTTAAATAAATCAAATATCAATAAACGCTTATTCGATCTGCAGGTCTTCAAGGAGTCTGAAATGCTTGAATTTAAAGAAATAATTGGCCTGTATCCCTATGCCTCCGTTTTTGCTATTGCTTATTTGAGAGGCTTAAAAAAAATGGAGCACATCCAATTTGAAGAAGAACTACATCAACACGCATTCAAAATAGCCAATCGCAACGTTTTGTATCAGCTTGTTAATCAATTGGAGGAAGAAACAGAAGCAAAAGTAGAAGCAGTAGTAGAATTAGTAACAGAAGCTGAAATAGAAACAGAAACAGATGCAGTAACTGAAACAGAAACAGAAGAATTAATACACCCAGTTTCAGAAACAACAGAAAAGGCAGATACTGAATTGGAAACGCTTATAAATGCATCCGCCGCAACAACTACTTTTATACATGAATTTAATCAACAGGGCGCTGAAGTTGATACAGAGTTAGCAAAAAATGAGTTGCCCAAGGAAAGTAAAGCTTTACCTTCAAAAGCAGAAATTGAAAGCACGCCAAAATCATTCAATCAATGGCTTACCCTTGGTGAAACAACGAATAATCCAGAGTTAGAGGAGAAAAAAACAACCATGATTTCTATAGAGAAACCTAAGCGGGAATTTTATTCACCAAGTAAAAAGGCAAAAGAAAGTATTGATGGGAATAAAATGCCGGTGAGTGAAACATTGGCAAAAATATTTGTGCTTCAAGGAAATTATCCGAAAGCAATCTATGTTTATGAACAATTAATTATAATTTATCCCAAAAAAAAGAGTATCTTTGCATCCCAAATAAAACAATTGTCTAATAAATTAATTAATTGAACATGAGTGCTTTTTTATCCATAATTATAATCATCGCTGCAATTCTCTTAACCTTGGTTATTTTTATTCAAAATCCAAAAGGTGGTGGTTTAAGTTCTGATTTTGGTTCGCCAGCTCAATTAGGTGGTGTAAAGAAAACAAATGAATTTATTGATAAATTGACTTGGTCGCTTGCTGGTACAATAGTAGCCGCTAGTATCATTATTACGATGTTGCAGCCTAGCATAAAAACCGAAACTAAAAATCAAGCACCACAGAAACAACAACAAAAGGAAAATACAACACCTTCAAAGCAGCCGAGTAATCAGAAGCCTAACTAATAATTAAAGAGCTCCTAAAAAATGTCAGTATGTCACGCCTACTGACATTTTTTTTTCTATAAAAGCTAAGGCAATGTAAAATTGTCGCACATTTTAGTTTGGTACAAAATTCGTCGAATAAAAAACGATTAAAAATTAATAAAATATGACAATAAAATTCAAGCCATTAGCAGATCGGGTGATCATTGAACCCGTTGCAGCAGAACAAAAGACAGCAAGTGGAATTTTTATTCCAGATACAGCAAAAGAAAAACCATTACAAGGAACCATTATGGCAGTTGGTCTTGGGAAAAAAGATGAGCCTATGACCTTAAAAATAGGTGATTCGGTACTTTACGGCCAGTATGCCGGAACAGAAATAAAGATTGAAGGAAAGAACTACCTCATCATGAGAGAGTCAGATGTTTATGGAATATTTTAAAACTTAAAAAAAAATGGCAAAAGATATATTATTTGATGTTGAAGCACGCGAAAAATTAAAAACAGGTGTTGATGCTCTAGCAAATGCAGTAAAGGTTACACTCGGTCCTAAAGGTCGTAATGTAGTGATCAGTAAAAAATTTGGTGCTCCTCAGATTACAAAAGATGGTGTTACCGTAGCGAAAGAAATCGAATTAAAAGACCCTATTGAAAATATGGGGGCGCAGATGGTGAAAGAAGTTGCTTCAAAAACAGCCGATATAGCTGGTGATGGAACAACCACTGCTACCGTTCTTGCTCAAGCGATTATTACGGCAGGTTTAAAAAATGTAGCGGCAGGTGCTAACCCAATGGATCTGAAAAGAGGCATCGATAAAGCAGTTGCAGAAATAGTTAAAAATCTAAAGAAAATATCCAAAGAAGTTGGATCCGACAATAGCAAAATAGAACAAATTGCTACCATTTCAGCTAATAATGATGAAGCTATAGGAAAATTAATTGCCAAAGCAATGAAGGTGGTGGGCAACGATGGTGTAATTACCGTTGAAGAAGCTAAAGGCACAGAAACAGAGGTGAAAACGGTAGAAGGTATGCAATTTGACCGTGGTTATTTATCACCGTATTTTGTGACCAATCCTGAAAAGATGATCACTGATATGGAAAACCCATTGATTCTTATTTGCGAAAAGAAAATTTCAAGCATGAAAGAATTAATGCCCATTTTAGAACCTGTCGTTCAAGCTGGAAAAGGATTATTAATCATTGCTGAAGACGTCGATGGTGAGGCCTTAGGCACATTGGTAGTCAATCGATTGAGGGGTTCCTTGAAAGTTGCAGCCGTTAAAGCTCCAGGTTTTGGGGATCGAAGAAAAGCGATGTTGGAAGATATTGCCATTTTAACGGGCGGACAAGTAATTTCTGAAGAAAGAGGAATGACCTTAGAGAATGTTACTATGGATATGTTAGGAACGGCTCAGAAGATAGAAATCGATAAAGACAATACTACCATTATCAATGGAAAAGGAACGTCAAAAGATATCAAAAATAGAATAGCTCAAATCCGAGCTCAGATCGAAGCTACAAGCTCCGATTACGATAAAGAAAAATTGCAAGAGCGTTTAGCTAAGCTTTCTGGCGGTGTTGCCGTGCTATTTATTGGTGCTCCTACTGAAATGGAAATGAAAGAAAAGAAAGATCGTGTAGATGATGCATTAGCCGCAACGCGTGCTGCTGTGGAAGAAGGAATAGTTCCTGGAGGCGGTGTTGCCCTAATTCGCGCTAGTTCTTCATTGGATAAAATCATTGGATTAAATGAGGATGAAACCACCGGAATAGCAATCGTGAGAAGAGCCGTTGAAGAACCGCTTAGACAAATAATTGCAAATGCTGGAGGCGAGGGTGCTGTAATTGTACAGAAAGTAAAAGAAGGAAAAGATGATTTCGGTTATAATGCGCGCACAGATAAGTACGAGAAATTATATGCAGCAGGTGTTATTGACCCTACTAAAGTAACTAGAATCGCAATTGAAAACGCCGCTTCAATAGCCGCAATGTTACTCACCACAGAATGCGTTATTGCAGACCAACCAGAAGAAAACAACCCTGGTGCTGCAATGGGTGGAATGGGTGGCGGTATGCCCGGAATGATGTAAGACTATAGGGCTTTCGAGCCCTTTCACGTTTCTTTCTTCCCGATTTATTCGGATAGTTAGAGACGGCATTATATAAAAAGCCATCGGTCCTTGATCGATGGTTTTTTTATGCCCCAAAATTCTAGGTGATAATAACTACATTATAAGACCGTTGCAAAATCTTTAAATTGAGGCATTATAAAAATTTTACAACTGAGTTAACCCTTGTTAATGAAGTGGTTAAATTTTGGAATAACGAAGAGTTGTGGGTTTTGCAATGGTCTTTATTTTAATAAAAAACACATTGGTATTTCTAAACGCTTTGACCAATCCTTTTCATTATGTCCCTGCTCATTAAAGACAAGCGACTTAAAATGTTGGCGCTTATACCGACTTGAAATAAACTCATTTAACAACTTATGATACGGCGGATATAAGGCATCCAATTCTTTATCTCCTCGGTCCAAATAAATATAATGACCGTGCTGACTGGGAAGATTCCGCTTCAAAAAAGAAATAAACGGAATCATCATATTATTAAGATGATTCTCTTCTACCATCGCGATGTTCACCATTGGCCCGTGAAAAGACATGCAGGCGACTTTACCAAAAATCTTCGGGTACATGCACATAGCGTACATTGAAATGACAGCTCCCATGCTGGATCCCATCATGAAGGTGTGCGATTTTCCATCATAGCAAGAAAATTCTTGCTTGACTGCAGGAATTATGGTGTCGACAATCCATTTTAAATACGCATCAGCGCGCAATTCTTGATGCCATAGTTCTCGTATATATTTTCCAGAAAAATTGGTGTCCAAATCAGCATAAATTGCTTCGGGAAAAAACTCAGCATAACGGTTTGCAGGATCATTCCAAATTCCAACCACAATCGTTGGATTAATTTTTTCATCAATCAGCAAAGAACTTAATACTTCGTCTACTTTCCATTCTTGGTGATTCCATGTTTGCGTTGAATCAAAAAGCATTTGACCGTCGTGCATATACAAAACATTGTATTTTTTTTTCGGAGAATAATGCTCAGGAAGCCAAATATCAATCCTACGCATTTCACCATTTTTTTGTGCTTTATAGCTTCGCAACTCACCATATTTCAAGTATAAATGTTGCATTCGGATTGTATCTAAAACCAACACTTGCCCAATTAATTGAAAGAATGAAATCACAATAAAAAATAGGCATAAACAATACTTGACCATAATCGTTAAAATAGTAGTATAAAAAGCAAATATAATTTCATTTATCCCCAATGCAATGCTTATTTTTGTGGCTTGAATTAAATGTACCATGATAAATCGCTTATTGAAAAAAATTTTTGCCATGCGTTTTATTTCCATGGGATTGCTATTATTCCTTGTAGCTATTGGTGGGGCGACATTCCTAGAATCTATTTACGGCATACAAACCGCTAAAATTGTAGTCTATAACGCTACTTGGTTTACCGTTCTTCTTATCTACTTGAGCTTTGGATTAATTTCAAACATTATTGCCTATCAAATGTGGCAAGCCAAAAAAATTGCAGTTTTAAGTTTTCACGTTGCCTTTTTAATCATCATGATTGGTGCGGCATTAACGCGTTACCTGGGCTTTGAAGGATTAATGGTCATACGCGAGGGATCAACATCTAACTTTATCTATTCAGCTGATCCTAAATTACTAGTCTTTGCAAGCAATGGAAAAGAAACAAAAACAGATGCTTTTCAAACCTTCTTAAGCCCTGTTGAAATTCCATTCTTTAAAAATTATTTTAAGCATTCCGTAAATATTGGCAAAAAGGAAATAACTGTCAGCTACGCTAATTTCGAATCTAAAATGATTGACAGCGTTGAAATCAAGGCCAGTATTAAAGGCGATGTAATTGATTTAATAACGGAGGGAATGCAATCCAATTATTTGGAAAGCAAGGAGCTTTTTATGGTTGGAAACATTCCGATATCGCTTAATAAGACACTCTCTACGCCCGGCGTTGAAATCAAAAAAATTGGCGAATTATATGTAATGAAATCATCTATCCCAATCCGATATTTACCGATGTCGCAAATGCAGCAGGTAAGGCAAACGGGGGCGGAAATTCCCGACAGTGCATACCATAAACTGTCTTTAAATCAGTGGGACACTCTACGCACTAAAACACTTTACCAAGCAGGAGATCAACAATTTGTTGTTAAACAAGTCATTAAGCATGCACGAAAAAAGTTATTTCCTTCCGGAAAGAAAAAGGTTGGTTCAGATTATTTAACGGTACTTGTTGAATGTGGAAAAGAAAAGAAGATAGTACGAGTAATGGGGGGCATGGGAGCCTTGCCGACACCAAAAAATATTGAAATTGATGGAATCCAAGTTCAACTAGAATATGGAGCCATTCGAATGCCCTTGCCTTTTTCAGTAGAATGTAATGAATTCACGCTTAAAAAATACCCGGGTTCAGAATCTCCATCATCCTTCGAAAGTGAATTAACCATTATAGATCAAAAAAACAACTATAATAACAAGCGGAAAGTATTTATGAATAATGTAACGGATTATAAAGGATATCGATTCTTTCAATCTGGCTACGACCTAGACAATCCAAAAACGGCAGAAAATGAGGAGGGAACTCAATTAAGTGTGAATTATGATGAAGCGGGTACTAATGTAACGTATCTTGGTTACTTATTAATGGCCATTGGAATGGTCTTGTCTATTTTTTCTCCTAATGGACGATTCAGGGACCTAAATTCTAAACTTAAAAAGTTAAAAGATCATAAAAAAAGCGCGCTGCTTATTTTGCTACTGCTAAGTACGACTTTAAGTAATAAAGGGTTTGGCCAACACAATCATTCGAAAAATGAAAAAGAAGCTGTTCACCGTGTGATTAGTGCTCCTCACTCGGAAGAATTAGCATCCTTATTAGTTCAGAATTATGAAGGCAGAATCGTTCCTTTTCATTCGTTGAGCGACCAATTATTACGAAAAATCCACGGGAAAAATAAATACAAGGATTTAAATTGTGTTCAGGTTATCATCAGCATGCACATGTATCCGGACTTTTGGGCAGAAGAGAAGTTAATTGCTGTACCTGCCGTTCTACAGGAACGCCTGAAACTCAAAAAACATGTGTCTGCAACTGATTTAGTGGCAAGCAATGGTAACTTTAAGTGGTTGGCTATCTACCAGGCAGCATTTCAAAAATCAGAATCGAAACGGGACGAATTCGATAAAAAAATCATCAAGCTAAATGAAAAGTTTGAAGTAACAAATAGCATTTTTGCCTGGCAATATATGCGAATTATTCCCAAAAAGAATGATGCTAATAATTCATGGTATATACCCATGGAAATGTCATTAATGAAAGTCGATTCACTTTCATCCCTTGAAACGCTCAAGTATTTATCATTTATAGACGAGGCATCGAAGACAGGGCAATACAGTAAAGCTTCTACACAATTAAAAAAGATTAAAGAATTCCAACGCAAAATAGGTGCGAATGTCGTGCCTTCTGAATCGAGGGTTAAGCTTGAGATTAGCTATAATAAAATGCAAATATTCCTTAATACTTGGCGAGTATACTTAAGTGTTGGATTTTTGATGCTGATCCTTTTTTATATTTCCGTCTTCACAAAAATAGATTCTCGACTAACAAAAATACTAGCAATTGTAAGAAAAGTATTTGTTTTCATTCTGATTGTTTTCTTCGTTTATCATGGCGTTGGTCTTGGTTTTAGGTGGTATATTTCGGAGCATGCCCCATGGAGTAATGGCTACGAAGCAGTAATCTTTATTGCATGGATAACCATGATTGCGGGCTTTCTTTTTTCACGTAAAAATGAAGTTGTATTACCCGGGACAGTTATCCTTGCTGCCTTAATGATCTTTGTAACAGAGATGAATCTATTAGATCCGGAAATCACACCATTAGTTCCCGTGCTTAAATCATATTGGTTGATGATTCACGTAGCAATCATTACCGGAAGTTATGGATTCTTGGGATTAGCCTGTGTTCTTGGTTTATTAAACCTTATTCTTTATCTATTTAGAAGAAAATCAAATGGGGAAATTGTCACTCGTAACATAACTGAACTTACCTATATTTCAGAAATGACCATGACCATTGGCGTATTTATGCTTACCATTGGCACCTTCCTTGGCGGAATCTGGGCGAACGAATCTTGGGGCAGATATTGGGGATGGGATCCAAAAGAAACATGGGCCTTAGTTTCTGTTTTGGTTTATGCGGTTATTTTACATTTCCGTTATATTCCAGCCATGAAAAGTAAATTTATTTTCAACGTGGCCTCTTTTTGGGGATATTCAGCCATTTTATTTACCTTTTTTGGCGTGAATTTCATGCTCGTAGGCTTGCATTCCTATGCACAAGGAGATGGATTAGGTAAAATGCCAAATTGGCTAATCGTATCTATTGGCTTTTTCTTACTACTAACGATAATTGCTAGTATTCGTAATAAGTCATACAACAAATCGTCTTCTAAATCCCTTCATATTGAATCCTGAAAATATCTTGTACGAGGACAATCATGTAATTGTCGTGAATAAATTGCCTTCAGAAATTGTTCAAGGGGATAAAACAGGCGATAAAACGATGCCTGATGGCATAAAAGAATACCTCAAAGAAAAATACAATAAGCCAGGAAATGTTTTTTGTGGAGTGGTGCATCGCTTAGATCGCCCGACCAGTGGAGCGGTCATATTCGCAAAGACGAGCAAAGGATTGGAACGATTAAATGCACAATTTAGAGAAAAAGATACCCATAAAATATATTGGGCTATTGTAGAAAACGTACCCAAAGAAAAATCAGGAGAGCTTATTCATTTTTTAAAAAAAAATGAGAAGCAAAATAAAAGTTATGTCTGTACCCCAAAGACATTGGGTGGTAAAGAGGCTAAACTTAGTTATCGCTTAATTAAATCATCCGATAATTACCATTTACTTGAAGTACATTTAGAAACTGGTCGTCATCATCAAATTCGTGCGCAGTTATCCACGATTGGATGCACGATAAAAGGCGATTTGAAATACGGTGCGAAAAGATCTAATCCTGATGGCTCCATTTGTTTGCATGCACGCGAACTATCCTTCAATCACCCCACTACAAAAGAACCGATCACAATAATTGCCCCTGTTCCCGCAGAGTCTTTGTGGCAATTTTTTGAACAATAAAAAAGGCCGCTTTTTCAAGCGACCTTTAATTTTATAAACGATTTATATTAGTTTCCTATTGGAGCACCAGAATTATTAACTGGAGTTACGCTTTCAGGAGCTGGACCTACTTCCCCTTTAATTTTAAGAAGCGCATCATAATAAATTGGATTTCCTGTAGCATCTGTTCCGGTAACAACATTAGTGGAAACAGTCACAGATTTATTAATCGCACCAGGACGCTTTGTATCGTATTTCACACGAATAGAACCTGTAGCACCTGGAGCAATTGGTTCTTTAGACCATTCAGGAACTGTACATCCACATGAACCTTTTGCATTTGAAATGATTAATGGTTCATTTCCTGTATTTTTAAATTCAAACGTACAGTAAGGATCTGCGTCATACTTTATTGTGCCATAATCATGAATTTCTTTAGTGAATTCGATTTTTGCACCTTTTTCAATTTGGGCAGATAATGTATTTGTTGCTGTTGCAGCTACAAATAATAGACAAAAAGATAAAATTAAATTTTTCATAGGTTAAGTTTTTTTATCAAAGATACGTGCTTAATTCCGATCTTAAAAAAATTAACAGAACATTAACAAGATAATTCTTTATTTATTTTTGGCCTGATGCTTTGACTGATAGGTTATGTAATCAAATAGCCCCAATTCAATATGTTTTAAACGTTCTTGAGTATCTTTTCGCTTTTGGGAAGAGATTCCTTTTAGATTTAATAGCAAGGTATAATATTTTCGAACGTTGGTCGTGTCACGGGGAACGATATAAATGTCGTAAGTAGTGGCCATGCTCTCCAAGAGTAAATCACTATTTGGGAAATTAGGAAATTTACTCAGTAAAGTATCCCCATAAGCGATAGCAAGTTCATTCGCGTTTAAAGAGGAGTATTGTATGTGGATGTCGAATAAGCATTGGGATGAATAGGGATCATTTGGAAATCGTTGATAATAACTCTTGAGACGATTAATTAATTCTATATAGGTCAAACTTGGAATTAATTTCTTTCTGTCTTTATTTTGAAGTAAGCCAGTAATAGAATCCTCCATTTGCTTAATAGAAGCCTTTAATTCATTTCTAGAAAGTCCAACTCCTTTATTTTTTAGCGCATCTTCTTTTTCAGAAGCTCCGTTTTTACAAGAAGAGAATAGCAGCAATAGGGCAAACAAGAATAAAACTTTATTAATCATCGATACTAATTTTTCTTATTAAATTTCATTTTATAGTCAACCTCAACAATCCCTATTGAAACATTACCTAATCGTTTTGAAAGCAACTTCTTTTTCAGCGGAGATAATTTATCCGTGAATAAAATCCCCTCCAAATGGTCATATTCATGTTGAATTATACGTGCCTTGTATCCATCAAATTCCTCGCGATGAAAAGTCCAATTTTCATCATAATATGAAACACAAATTCTTTCCTTTCGGTTGACATTCTCACGAATCTTAGGAATGGATAGACACCCTTCTTGAAAAGGCCATAAATCACCTGATTCTTCCTCAATTATAGGATTAATAAATACTTTTTTAAATCCCTCTATTCCAATCGCCTTAGGATCAATTTCTTCCCCTTCCTCATTTGCAAAGGGCGATCCATCGACTATGAACAATCGAATACTTTCACCAATTTGAGGAGCCGCAAGCCCAACACCTTTAGCAGCATACATTGTTTCGAACATATCAGACAAAAGAGCCGATAAACCCTCAAAATTTTCCGGTATATCCTCAGCTATCCTTTTTAAAATTGGATTACCAAAAGCAATAATAGGCAAAATCATGTCAACTAATTTAGTGCAAAAGTAATGAAAGAGGCTTATAATTCATAGCTTTCCATGTAATCTTGTAAAATCAAGGTAGCACTTATTGTGTCTACTAATCCTTTGTTTTTCATTTGTTTTGCCTTTCCTCCTTGATGAATCGCTTGCATGGCTCGAGATGAAGACATTCGTTCATCTTGTAGCCTTACAGGTAAAGCGAATTGTTTCTCTAAGGCCACTTTAAAAAGACGTACATTTTCAGTAATATGAGTATCAGAACCGTCCATTGAAGTAGGATAACCTAAGACGATTAATTTAATTTTTTCCTTCGGAATTAAATCAATTAAAAAAGACATGAGTTTTTCAGACGGCACCGCTATTAATGGACTAGCAATTAGGCCCAAATCATCTGTAATGGCCAGGCCTGTTCTTTTTAATCCAAAATCAATTCCAATTGCTTTTTCCATAGCGCAAAAATACTCAATGTTTAGTAGGTGATAAGCAGATTCAATAAGCTCCAAGTATTCTTTTAGTAAAACAAGCTTAAAAACACTAAAAATAACTTTATTTTTGTAACATAATAAAAAGTTTACCCTTTAAGAACGACGAATAACCGGCTATTATGACCTTAAAAAAAATTTCTTACCTAATTCTTACACTGCTGACCCTAGTTGCTTGTAACACAAATACTAAACCATTACAAGATCCGAATGCTATTGTTAAAAATGGGATAAGTTCTTTTAAAAACGAAGCTCAATATGAAAATGTAATAAAGCAAATTGATGGAAATCAATCTTTAATCCAAATTCGTAGTTTACTTTACAGCAATGACGAAGGTAAAACTCAATCAGTCTCTGGACTAATTGATAAAAATGGCGAGATATTAAAATTATCTCAAGAATACTCAGATGGTAAAGGGATTAAAGTTAGTCTTCATTTCTATTTTAAAAATAGGAAGCTAATTAGCACGTTGAATAAATCATTATTCATTAATGATAAAAAGGGCTATTGCAAGGAAATAAAATCATACTATTATGAAAATGAAGTGGTTTTATATAGCAGCTCGAGAAAAGCAAAAGATGAAGAGAGTATAGCTGCCCTTAGTTTTCGTACCGATAAAAAATATTCTTTTAAAGTTGATGAAGCACTTGAGATATTAAATCAAAAAGGGCGATTTGAAACTCGATTTCAAAGCTTCATGAGTATTGGAGGAAAAGAATTTATTATTGTTAGCGCAATTGGAAAAGATCCTTATTATTCAGTTTTAGCCATTCAGCCAGATGACAAGGTCGTTCAAGCACTTAAAAAAAATGAAAAAAAATACCTGAATAAATTACTTAAAGTGGAGTTTGAAGAAGTAACAGAATCAAACGGCTTTACCTTTCAGGGTTTAATAAAAGCAGAGATTGTAGAAGAGTAATCATTCTTTGATTTTTCGTACCTTTGATAACTTTTAAGCTAACAAACGTTATGAAAAATCTCCTTTTCCTTACGCTCTCGTTCATTTTTCTCTCTCTCAGCAATCTGGTTCTTGGGCAAGCCATGAAAATAAACGGAGCAATTTATGATTCTACGGGATCAAAACCTGTCAATAATGCAACCATTACCGCTGTTAGAATTAAAGACTCCCTATTACTGAGTTATACCCACTCTAATCTTCAAGGGCAATTCGAACTCAAAGGATTTGAGATCGACACGTTTACACTATACATTGAGCATCCCAGTTTTGAAACTAAAACGATTTATATTTTTGGAAATGCCGAAAATGCACTTTTAAATGTCAACTCCATTAAGTTAGGAACTAAAGTGCAAGAATTTGATGAGATCATGATATATGCCAATAAAAATCCAATTTATTATCGAGGTGACACCTTAGTATATGTAGCGGATTCATTTAAAGTTGGTGAAAATGCCGTAGTAGAAGACTTGTTAAAGAAATTGCCAGGAATAAAAATTGATAAAGACGGAAAAATCACCTCTCAAGGAAGAGAAATCAGTCAAGTACTCGTTGATGGAGATGAATTTTTTGGTTCAGATCCTACCATCGCAACCAAGAACTTAGCCGCTAAAGGAGTTGAATCTGTCGAGATCTATGAAAAGAAAAACGAAGATGCCGCTTTAGGTGATGATGAAAAAATTCAAGTCTTGGATTTAAAATTAAAAGATGCAGCTAAACGGGGCTATTTTGGAAAAGTTTCTGGCGCATCAGATTTTGGATTAATCGGTGAGAATGGCTTTTATGAAGGGGAGTTGCTCTTCAATAAATTTGATAAAAAACGAAAGATTTCTGTTTTCGTTCTAAGCTCTAATACCCCAAGATCTAATTTTGGATGGGGAGACATGAACAAATTCGGCTTAGAAAATGAGCGAGAAAGCAGCGGGATGAGCATGTGGGATCAAAGTGCTCAAAAATTAACCGGAGGAGTTCCACAGACATTAAAAGCAGGGATTTACTATTCAGATCGTTTTGGTAAAACAGGAAAAGTTGGCTTTAATTACTCTTTTTACAATAACAAGTTAAGTGCTATTGAAAATAGTTTGTCGCAGTATTTTTTGGCAGATTCAAGCTATTACACGAGAGATTCAAGCAACAACATCTCAACTAACCAATCACACAAAATTAATTTTAACATCAGTAGTAATTTAGATTCCTTAACCTCTTTTGAAATTAAGCCAAGTGTTTCCTTTGATATTGCAAATACAGACAATACCAGTTCAGCTAAATTTCTAAGTGAAGACTTTGCGCCAACCTTTGAAACCATAATTCAAAATGTTAATGAATCAAAAGGAATTAATTTTCGAAATGAAATGACAATCAATAGAAAATTCCGATTGCCACGAAGAATGCTTGAGTTCAAATACGTAACCCAGCTTACTGACAATAAAACAGATGGAAAACTGATTACGCAATCTATTTTTAACCAATCTATTAATTCCGTTGACCAGAAAAAGATAAATGATAATTCAAGCATCAGTCATTACAGTTTTTTAACCTACACAGAGCCATTCAACAAAAACTGGAAAGGACAAGTAGAATATTTGTTTGAATATGGCACCTCAAAACAAGACAAGCAAACCTTTAATAGAGGCCTTGATAGTTCTTACACAGAAAACGTTTCGTTTCTAAGTAATGAATTTGACAATAAGCGCTTGCAACACAGAGGAACAGCATTACTTATTTATGAAACCAATATCCAAACCATTATCGGCGGCCTTGGTTTTCGATCGATTTCGATTAACAATAATAATTTAGTAAGCGATACCAGCATCAATCAGCAAATCTATAATTTCCTTCCTCGATTTAGCTATCAATTTAAGCCAAGTATGAGTAAGCGACTAGGTATTTTTTATACTACCAACTCCTCACAACCTAGCATTTCAGACCTTCAACCGGTTCAAGATAACAGCAACCCCAACAGAATAAAAGTGGGTAACCCCGATCTAAAACCAAATTACGTTCACAACCTACGCATTAATTTTAATTCCTGGCAAGCGATGACAGGGAAATACATTTGGTCGGGGGCCAATGCCACCTTAACGAATAATGCCTTTGCTAATTCGACTGACTTTGATAGTATTGGACGGCAGACTTCTAAAACTGAAAATGTCGATGGTAATTTATTTGCAAACATATTTGCAGGAGTTGGATTTCCTATTTTAAATCGAAAAATAGAATTCTCACCAAATGTAAATGCATCGTATACCAAATATTCAAACTTTATAAATAGCCAGCAAAATATTACCAAGAATACCGCTTTGAGTGGTGGTTTAAGTATTGAATTTCAATTAGACTCCCTTGAAATTGAAATCAGCCAATCCTACAGTTATAACAATCCTGTCAGTTCCTTATCAGCTTCTTCAAACCTACCCTATTCCGCTCAAAATTATGGTATAGATTTCAAATGGACTTTGCCAGCGCACGTTATTATTGAATTTGATGCTGAATATTCGATTAATTCTCAACGAGCGAATGGCTATAATAAAAATCTGTTTATCCTTAATGCAGAGATAAAGAAAGAATTTGGCGCAAGACAAAATACCATTCTTTCTTTACAAGCCAATGATATACTCAACCAAAACCTAACGGTTCAACGACAATTAAACGGCAACATCATTACCGATAACTTTACTAAAATTATATCGCGGTATTTCCTGATGAAACTAACTTATAAATTCAATAACAATAAAACGAAAGAAGATGATTTCACCGGCTGGCATTAAGCAATTAGTTTTCTTGGTTTTATGTCTGTTTCATGTTAGTTCATGGGCACAAGTAAATACCACAGGAAAAATTACCTACGAAAGAAGAACCAATTTAATGAAACGGTATAACGATCCTAGGATGAAACGATTTGTCAATGAGGACAATAAGATAAAAAACGAAGAATTCACCTTGACTTTTAACGATAGCATTTCTTATTTTAAACCCGTTCCAACTAATACCGTTGATGAAATGGCTTGGATGACTACTAAAAATCAATATTATCAATTTTTAAATCAAGAAAAACAAGTTTCTATCCTTTCCATTTTTGGTCAGGATATTTATATCAGAGACTCATTGCCAGCTAGACCATGGAAAATCACCGATAACAAACGAGTTATAAGCGGTTATAATTGTCGAAAAGCTGTTTACCAAAAAAATGATTCGACACGTATTTATGCTTGGTATACAACTTCAATTACTCCATCCGTTGGTCCGGAAGGATTTTGTGGATTGCCAGGACTAATTATGGGTATTGCAACGGAAGATGGCGGAATAATTTATTTCGCCAAAAAAGTGGAGTTGTTAGAAAGTATTCCCGCAGAAACCTTTAAAATTGATCTAGGAAAAAATAAATATTATACCATGTCAGAATTTAGAGCGAAAATTGAAAAAGAATATGGCAATACGCCTTGGGGAAAAAGACTTTTTGGCGATTTGTTTCGGTGGTTATAAACGCTTTGTAGTTACGTTTAAAATAGACAGATGAAAGGTATTATTTTAGCCGGAGGTTCTGGCACAAGGTTACATCCCATTACCTTAGCAGTGAGTAAGCAGCTAATGCCGGTATATGATAAACCAATGATCTATTATCCGCTATCCATTCTGATGAGTGCGGGAATTAGAGAAATTTTAATCATTTCAACACCGCATGATTTACCGAACTTTAAAAAGCTATTAGGCAACGGAAAATCCTTGGGATGTAAATTCTCTTATGCAGTGCAAGAAGTGCCAAATGGTTTAGCGCAAGCGTTTGTAATCGGCGAAAAATTTATTGGAAAAGATAAGGTTGCTTTAATTCTTGGAGACAATATCTTTTATGGTGTAGGAATGGATGCTTTGCTAAAAGAAAATAACGACCCTGAGGGCGGAGTTGTCTATGCTTATCACGTAAGTGATCCTGAACGCTATGGTGTAGTGGAATTTGATGCTGAGATGAATGCCATTTCCATTGAAGAAAAGCCCAAAAAACCAAAATCGAATTTTGCAGTACCAGGACTTTATTTTTATGATAATTCTGTTATTGATATTGCGAAAAATCTTAAGCCTTCCATCAGAGGAGAATACGAAATCACTGATATCAATGCCGCTTATCTAGCATTAGGAAAATTAAAAGTTGCCCGATTAGATCGTGGGACAGCATGGTTAGATACTGGCACATTCCATTCGCTCATGCAAGCCGGACAATTTGTTCAAGTAATTGAAGAAAGACAAGGTTTAAAAATCGGATGCATTGAAGAAGTTGCCTATCGGAATGGTTTCATTAGTAAAGAGGAACTTAAAGAAATTGCTCAAGCCCTGCTAAAGAGTGGCTATGGGAATTACCTACTCAATTTGATAAAGCGAAAATGAAACAACTTGAGACCTACCTTAGTTTCATAGAAACGGAACTGAATCAACTCGACCTACCATCTTCTCCCAAAAACTTATACGATCCCATTCATTATTTCATGAAAATTGGGGGGAAAAGAATTCGTCCAATTTTAACCTTATTATCGGCTGAATATTTTGGCGAATCAAAAGAGAATGCATTACCAGCTGCCATTGCCGTTGAATTATTTCACAATTTCAGTTTAATGCATGATGATATTATGGACGTGGCTCCCATTCGAAGAGGTAAAGCAACGATTCACGAAAAATGGAATACTAATATTGCCATACTCTCAGGCGATGTATTATTTGTGAAGGCATACCAACAACTTGCGAAACAATCGCAAGAACAACTCTACGATTTAATAAACTTGTTTAATAAGACCGCTATTGAAGTATGTGAAGGTCAGCAGATGGATATGGATTTTGAACAACAAACAGCTGTAAGCACAGAAGAATACATCGAAATGATTCGCTTAAAAACATCTGTTCTTCTGGGATGCGCCCTTCAATTTGGAGCCATTATCGCTGGCGCTTCAAAACAGAATCAAGCACTCATATACCAATACGGTATCAATCTAGGCATCGCCTTTCAAATTCAAGATGATTTATTAGACTTATATGGTGAACAAGAACAAGTAGGTAAACAAATTGGTGGGGACATCATTGCGAATAAAAAAACCTTATTGTGCATTCTTGCGGATGAACTTGCAGATGAAGCAAATAAACATCGATTAACCGAAATGTATGCAGAAAAAGACCATTCGACAAAGATTTTATTGGCGCGCCATATCTTTGAAAATCTAGGGGTCTATGAACAGTGTCATAAACAAAAAGAATTCTATTATTTAAAAGCAATGGAAGCACTTGAAACGATTGATTATTCTCCAAACAAAGCCCTTTTGGTAAACCTTTCTGATTATTTATTTAACAGAGAATATTAATCCTTTTTTGCGTCAAGTAATTTTAGATAAAGTGTTTGTATTTTATTATTATTCTATTAAATTTGTACGAACTTTAAAAAATCAAAGATGAAAAAAATTTACTTTAGTTTTTGCGGCATGTTGGTATTGGGAATGGCCTTTGGTCAGAAAAATACGGCAACTATGGCTCCAAAACATTCCGTCTCTTTTGACAAAAAAGCACCCCATGGTGTTATCTCTGAGCCCAAAGGTATTACACTTTGGCAAAATGATTTTTCGAACCCAACACAATGGTCGAATTCAAATTTTCCAAGTGGAACGCCACCACATAGTGCTGGAGATTGGACCGTTACAACAAATTTAAATGCTGCGCCCCGACCTGAATTGACACCAGCAGCACATACAACAGCCGCAAATGGCTATGCTTTGATCGATTCAGATGGTGCTGGCGCTACTGCCACTCAAAATGCACAGATTGTTTTTAACCAAAACATAGACTTAAGTGCTGAGCCATTGGTAGTTATGGTATTTCAACAAACACACAGAAGGTATGCTGAAAGCACCTATGTAGTTTATTCGACTAACGGTGGAACAACATGGCAAGAAGTTGAAGTAAATGCAGGCATGACCGTTAATACCAATACTACTAATCCTGCAACAGTTCAAGTTAATCTTTCTAGCCAAATTGGCGGGCAAGATAGCGTTAGAATTGGATTCAAATACACTGGTCAATACGACTGGTTTTGGGCAGTTGACGATGTGAAACTTATGCAGCCAGATGATTACGATTTAGCTGTAACGAGTGTTTATTGGGGCTCAACAGGTACTTGGGGTGAGCGTATGCCTTACTACAAAATTCCTACAGCCCAAGTTACTGAAATCAACTTTGGTGGAGTTATATCAAATTTAGGTGCTCTAAACCAGACCGCTCAGTTTGGTGTTCAAGCTACACCATATACTTCAGGATCTGCTCCCACTCTTGTCGTTGCGGGTACATTTGATACTTTAGAGTGTACGGCAGCCTTTACCCCTGCAGCAACTGTAACAAATTACACAGTGAGTTGTGGCGTACAATCCCCAAATACAGATGCCAACCCAGCGGATAACACCATCGCCAATGCGGCGACTATTGGAGTAAACAATAGTATTTACGCTAGAGATTTAGGTACCCTAGCAAGTGGTTCTTACAACCAAGGAATGGGGTTTGAAGTTGGAAATATCTTCGATATCTTCGGCGCTGATGAATTATCTGCAATTGATGTTTATTTACACCCTAACACCAACCCTGGAACTGAAATGTTTGTTAAGTTATATTCTATCGACCCAACAACGGGAGATTTTGTATTTGTAGACGAATCAAGCCCTTATGTAGTTACAGGAAATGATATAGATGCTGTTGTTACATTGCCTTTGGCAGGAGGAGCTGTTGCCCTTAACGCTGGTGAGCCATACTTGGTAGTAGCATACTCTAATGGTGACGGTGGCGCTACAGACGACTTAGTAGTTGGTACTGCTGGTGTTTCTGCAACGCAAACCTCATTCTATTATGATATGACTAACACGACTTGGTACTATACCACTTCAACTCCAATGGTGAGAATGAACTTCTCGAATGCTTCTATTTCAGAGAATAACACGATTAATACATTTAATGTAAGCCCAAATCCTGCTAATGGAAATGCGACAATCGCGTTAACTGGAAACAGTGCTGCTGAAGTTTCTATTTCTATCGTTGATTTAACTGGAAAAGAAGTATACAACACCGCATTAAATGCATTAAACGGTACAGCTAATATTTCTGTTGATACACAGAAATTTGGTAATGGCCTTTACATGGTTACAGTAAGCTCAAATGGTTCTGCTGTCACTAAAAAGTTGGTCGTAAAAAACTAATCATCTTCAGTTGATTAAAAAAAAGGGGCCTCGGTCCCTTTTTTTTTTGTATCTTTAACTAATAAATTAATAACAATTTGACTGGTCTTAATTATTCCATAATAATACATAAGCCCTTAAAGGGTTTTTAAAGTTGGATTTAATCCAACGAAAAACATTATGAAAAACTACATTTTTTAGCCGGAATAATTAAAATCCAACTTTTTTAAATGTCTATTCTATTAACAGGTATAACCGGTTTTCTTGGCAAAGTACTCTTATGGAAAATTCTTGACGAAAACCAATATGACAAAATTTTTGTGTTCATCAGAACTAAAAAAGGCCTTAGCCCACAAGAGCGATTAGAAAAAATTGCAATGGGTCGTGATTGCAGTAAAATTCATATAATACCAATTGATCTCTCAGAATTGAAAGAAGACAGCCATCCTGAAGGTTTTTTTGATTCTGTACAGTATGTTATACATTCAGCAGCAAGTGTTTCTTTCAATAATCCCTTTTTAAAGGAATATCAAGAAAACGTAACAAACACATTAAATTTATTCAATTCTGTGGTTGTAAATTGTAAAAACTTAAAGTCATTTATTCATATTTCAACGGCATTTGTTCAGCCTAGAGATGAAAAGAATCTTCTTAAAAATAAAACAAATGAAATAATTGAAACAAATGATCACCATTTAGATAACTATACTCAAACAAAAAATATATGCGAGCACGTTTTAATTAGAGAGTGCGCTCAAAAAAATATCGTGTTAAAAATAATCCGCCCGAGTATAATTGGTCCTAGTATGAATTTTCCATTCAATGGTTTTATAGACAACTACATGGCATCAACTGGTGCTATAATTTTGTACAAGCAAGGTATTTTTAAAATAATCAGTAATCGAACTACTGCTAATATTATACCCGTAGATATTGTTGTGGATTGTATATTATTTGTAATTAAAAATAATCCCAAAGATCAAATCATTCCATGTGTTTCGCCGTTTAATATTGTTGCCAACGATTCGAAAGAATATCTGAGCAAAAGTTTCATCGTAAATCACAAATTCTACAAATTAACCAGCGCAATAGTTGATAGAAGTAAAATTCTACTTTATTCCTTAAAGGATAAACGTAAATCAAAACAACTAATGAATACTTTAGATCGCCTAATAAATTCCTACCCTTTACATACTTACACCTTTAACAATTCCATTTACCACGTTAATATTGATAAGGATCAATATATCTCAACATCCTTTTTTCCAGGTATTGATGCTTTTATGAAGGAAGAAAAATTAAAAAGATAAAATTTTATCTAGTTAGATTAAACATTGAAGAGCCTTTCCATCCGGGAGGGCTTTTTTTATGTTATTTGGTCGAAATTCTCAACAACATGTGGCCAATTGGGCGTATTTCCCGGGCGAACCAACTGGATTGTTTTAAAACCGGAAGCATCAGCTGCGATTAATTCTTCAGGAACATCCGAGAGGAATAAGATCAAGTGAGGATCCAATTTTTGAAGCTCAGCGATTCGGACGTAGGTAGCCGGGTCGCGCTTAGCGCCAACTTGAGTATCGTAGTAAGCATTGAAATAAGGGCACAGATCACCTGCTTCTGAAAATCCAAAAATAAGTTTTTGTGCTTGAACCGAACCCGAAGAAAAAACCGCCAAAGAAATCCCTGAATCGTTCCATTTCCTCAAATTAGGTTCTACATCCGAGTAAACATGACCACGGATCTCACCAGTCAAGTACGCTTTTTCCCAAACCAAACCTTGAAAATTCTTGAGAGGTGTGATTTTGCGATCTTCAACAGACCATTGAATCAATGTTTCGATTAGCGCTTGCTTATCGAGAATGGAGATGCCCTCTTGAGACTGAAGATAATGTTGAGTTTCCGTTAAAATAGATTTGAATGAATCCGAATCATCATCCAACCATTCTAAGGCATGCAGACGAAAATACGGGAACAAGACATCTACTACAAAAGAGATAGAAGTGGTTGTGCCTTCAATATCAGTAACAATACAACGAACTCCGTTTAAGTAAGACATCACAAATACCGTTGATCGATACCGGAACCCGTATAGTTGGGAATCCAGCCCGTTTGGTCAATAAAAATCCGAATAGCTTTCACGAAAGGATTTTGCTCCCCAGCATCAAACCAATGCTTGGTTCCTGCCGGAACGCTAATCAGATCTCCCCTTTCACAAAGCAAATAGAAAACAGGTTCTTTCTCCAAGTTGAACCAGAATTTACCCGAGCCATCGACAAAAAACCGAATTTCATCCTCGCTATGGGTATGTTCGGCTAAAAATTTATTTCGAATAGCGTCATAATTTTCCGTTAAGGCATTAATAGAAATAACATCAGCCGTCAAGTAGCCATTCGATTCCATAAAAGGCGCTAAGTCCTTCTGGTATGCCGCGATTATTTCCTCTGTGCTAGCGTTATCATTAAATACATGATCGCACGTCCATTGGTCGAAAAAAATCCCCCTATCCTTCATAAACAAGCGAATTACCTGGGCATCGACCGAGTTAAAATTTTCATCAGGAATTGACAATAGCGCCATTATTATTTAGTATAGATTAACCATTCACATTGACAAAGATAATCGAAGGATTCGAGGTGTCGTTTAGCGTCAAATAAATTTTCTCCCCAAGCATAAAAACCATGTTTACGAATCATGAAAACACCATGGACCAATTCCGTTTTACGATACCTTAGTTCATGCATAAAAAAAGTCATGTCCTGAGCATTCTCAAAAACAGGAATCTGAATAAGACCTTCATGAGTATCAACACCTTTAAATCCCTTTTGCATTTCGTAACCAGAAAAACTTAAATGATTTGCTTTATGGCAAGAAGTTAAGGCAATTGGATAGACCGCGTGGCTATGTAAAACAACCTTAGCTTCGGGGAAGAGATCATACAAAACAACATGAATACCTGTTTCAGCAGAAGGTTTCACCCCTTGGTATTGTTGGCTTGGCTCACCGTTTCGATCCAAGGAAATAAAGTCATCTTCACATATTTGGCTTTTATCAATCCCTGATCGCGTCACCCAAATTTGGTCTGAAACATCTTTATACGAATAATTAGTAGAAGTGCCTGGCGAATGGCCTTTATCGTGGAGTTGACGAATACATATCGTTAAATCGGCCTTCATTTATAACTTTGCGAGCGCTTCCTTAGTAAATACGGCGATAAGTTTACCGTCGGCTTTTCCAGCTAACTTAGCAGAGAGCATTCCCATCACTTTGCCAATATCTTGCAATCCTTTTGCGCCAGTAGATGCGATGGCACTATCAACTTCTTTTTTCACCTCATCATCACTCAGCATTTTAGGCAAATATTCTTCTATTACCTTCGCTTGTACGAGTTCGTCATGAGCGAGATCCTCTCTATTCTGATTGATATATAATTCGTAGGTTTCCATTCGCTGCTTATACAGCTTGAGGCATATTTTTATGGTGAGTTCATCACTAACTTCGGCACCACCACCAGAAGTCGCTTCCATTAAAATTTTAGATTTAATATCCCGTAATGCCGACAAACGATCTTTATCACGGGCTAGCATGGCGCTTTTTATCGCATCATTAATATCCGTTGCTAAACTCATTTAATCAACATTATCATGAAGGAAATTATTATTACGCAAACCTGATCCAGCGTCATCATCAGACAATCCGAACCTAGAAATTGGATTTTCATTGCTTGGCGTATCTAAATTCACCTGAATATTTCGTCGAACAAAAGCAGGTTCATTTTCAAATTGTGCAATGCCATCAGGCATTTTTAATTTTTGAGTATACTGCAAAATCTTAGCATTTCGTTCATCCGATTTTCGTTGCTGTTCTTCTGGCGAAAGAATGGCCTGTGCTCTAGATTCATCATAATTTACAGCGAGGTCATCTTCCAAAACATGCCTAATAATTTCTGGTGCTTTCACATCAGATGAAGGCTCACTTTGGTTTAGTGTACTATTATCTTCAATATTCCAAACCACAGGAGAACCTGATTCATCATCACTTGAACTTCCAGCATCAATAGATGCATTGTTTATTTCATCTTGATTTAATTCAAAAGAAAAATCGTCTCCTGAGTTCGTCTCCGAATCAAATAAATCATAGCTAATCTTATTGGTATCATTTGAGGAAAGAGTAGTTTCATCAGACGCTTCATTTGTCATAAGAAATGGTGCATCCTCCTCACTGATTTCATCATTTATAACGCTAGTTGAATCAAGTGGTGATATAGTTTCGCTCACAAAAGCAGTATCATTTTCACTTGATACTTCACTATCTTTTAAGAATGGTTCTTTAGCCAAAACATCACTCATATTTTCAATCGGTGAATCAATAGGCGAAACCATTTGACTCATAATTTCTTTTTTGTTTTCATCCCCTAGCGTAATTAATTTACGTTCCGGTAAGGTTTCAAAACCGGTATAGGGTGTTGAAGAAAAACCTGTTGCAATTAAAGTAATACTAATACTATCGCCCAGACTTTGATCATAGCCATGACCCCAAATTACATCAGCGGTTGCTCCTGCGGCATCTTGAATAAAGTCAGTAATATTGGTAATTTCATCCATCATTACTTCCTTATCACCATAGGTAATATTTAATAGAACATATTTAGCACCAAGGATATCATTTTCATTAAGTAATGGAGAATTCAATGCCGCTTGAACAGCTTCAATAGCGCGATTTTCACCTTCAGCAATGGCACTACCCATGATTGCGTGGCCACTGTTACGAAGAACCGTATTCACATCATTAAAATCAACGTTAATCATTCCGGTTACGGAAATTACCTCTGCAATTCCTTTTGCAGCAACGGTAAGAATATTATCAGCTTCAGCGAATGCTTTTGTAAGCGCCATATTTTTACCAAACTCACGTAACTTTTCGTTATTGATAATCAATAAAGTATCCACATTTTGACGCATTTTTTCCAATCCTTCTTCCGCCTGCAGCCTACGCTTTCTTCCCTCAAAGTCAAATGGAATAGTTACGATTCCAACTGTAAGAATGCCAAGGTCTTTGGCAACTTGAGCGATAACAGGTGCAGCACCCGTTCCGGTTCCACCACCCATTCCAGCAGTTACAAAAACCATTTTAGTGTTTTTCGAAAGCACTTCTCGTAATTCTTCAATATTCTCTATTGCAGCATTCATACCTACCTCAGGTATCATACCAGCACCCCTTCCTTCTGTAAGGGTTGGTCCGAGCTGAATTTTATGAGGGACAGGAGAAATATCTAAGGCTTGGCGATCGGTATTACAGACAATAAAATCGACCCCAACAATTCCTTGATTAAACATGTGGTTTACTGCATTACTGCCTCCACCACCAACACCAATCACTTTAATAATTGAGGACATTCCTTTAGGTATATCAAATTCCATAATTTATTTATTTTTTATTAATTAATCTTCGTCAAATAATCGGGGTAACTTATCTAAAATTTTATTGAAAAAATTACCTCTTAACTTAGGGTCGTTGTGGGTAATTATTTTATTTTTTTGAGGGGCTTCTACTTCTTCAGATGGTAACGATTCTAAATTTTCAAAACCTTTAATAACCAATCCTATTCCTGTGGAATACATTGGACTAGCCAAATTATCTAATTGATTTGTATTAGCGAGATGTTCTGTAGGATACCCAATTCGAGTATCAAAGCCTGTTGTAAATTCAAATAATTGAGTCAAATGCTTCATTTGTGCTCCACCGCCTGTAACAACAATTCCAGCCAAAACCTTTTTGCTATAACCCGAATTTTCGATTTCATAGTGCACAAGCTCAATAATATCCTCCATTCTCGACTGAATTATTTTGGCTAGATTCCTCAAGGTAATTTCTTTAGGATCCTTTCCTTTGAGTCCTGGAATACAAACTACCTCATGTTCTTTACTTTCTGATGCAAAAGCACTTCCAAACCGCACCTTTAAATTTTCAGCATGTCGACGCATAATTTTACAGCCCTCTTTGATATCATCAGTAATAACGTTTCCACCAAAAGGGATGACAGCCGTATGACGAATTATACCCTCGTAAAAAATAGCCACATCCGTTGTTCCACCACCGATATCTACTAAGACAACACCTTCTTCCTTTTCCTCATCACTAAGAACGGCATGGGCTGAAGCAATAGGCTCAAGAACGAGCGATTTAATCTGCAAACCAGCATGTTCGATACATTTTCTGATATTTTGAACATTGCTTACATGTCCAGTAATGATATGAAAATTAGCCTCTAATCTAACCCCAGCCATTCCCTTTGGGTCTTTAATTCCCTGTTGGTTATCCACAATATATTCTTGAGGAAGCACATCAATAATTTCCTCTCCTGGATCCATTACTAATTTATGCATATCTTTAATGAGGGCATTTACATCCTCTTGAGAGATTTCGTTCTCGGTATTATTTCGGGTGTAAATTCCTCGATGCTGCAAACTTTTAATGTGCTGACCAGCAATTCCTACATTCACATTTTTTATGGTTAGGTCACCATCAACACGAGCTTGTGTTTCTTCTACCGCTAATTTTATGGATGAAATTGTTTTTTGAATATTTGAAACAACCCCCCTCATCACACCCAAGGATTCACTTTTTCCCATGGATAAAATTTCAATTTTACCATGATCATTTTTTCTACCGACAAAACAGGCAATTTTCGTTGTTCCAATATCCAAACCAACAACAATTTTTGAACGCTTCACACCTCCTTGTGTTTCGTTATTTTCTACAAACGATTTGTCCTTCATATTTTACTATTATCGTATTATATTTTTCCCAACCTTCATGGGGCATTCCTTCTTTATAAAAAACCTTCAAGCGATTAAACTTATCTGCTACTACCTCATCAGAATTAGCAGAACCGAATAAAATAGTTTGCTTTCCTACAAGTGGAATAAGTATAAAATCGCCGTTCTTTTCGAGGTACACCTGCCCAATTAAAGCATTCAATAATGAATCTTTACAAACATAATTGGAAATACGATAGATATCATCTAATTTT
>JBIIOQ010000043.1:0-12788 GCA_044336865.1 Crocinitomicaceae bacterium
CCATCCTAAAAAGAAGCAACCAAAAGTTAAATCCTGATTAATCCAATAGCTTGTCTAAGGTTTGATCATCGACCAAATTCGGCATCGTTACTTTAAGTAACGGCTCGGCTTCCATGGCGCGCTGAATGGCAAAGGTTGCATTTTCATTTCTCGCCCAATTCCTTCTAGCAATTCCATTATTTACATCCCAATGCAACATCATTTTTATATTTCTTTCCGCATCAGAACTGCCATCAATCAACATTCCAAATCCACCATTGATAACTTCTCCCCAACCTACACCGCCACCATTATGAATGGAAACCCAAGTGGCACCTCGAAAACTATCACCAATTACATTTTGTATGGCCATATCTGCAGTAAATTTTGATCCGTCATAAATATTAGACGTTTCTCGGTAAGGAGAATCCGTACCCGAAACATCGTGGTGATCACGTCCTAAAATGATAGGTCCAATTTCTCCACTTTGAATCGCGTCATTAAATGCCTTAGCTATTTTCATTCTTCCCTCAGCATCTGCATATAATATCCTTGCTTGAGAACCCACCACTAAGTTATTTTCTTGTGCACCCTTTATCCATTGAATGTTATCTGCTAATTGCTCTTGTATTTCCATTGGAGCTGTACGCATCATTTCTTCTAACACCGATGAAGCAATAGCATCCGTTTTGGCTAAATCTTCCGGTTTACCTGAAGCACATACCCAACGAAATGGCCCAAATCCAAAATCAAAACAAAGTGGGCCAAGAATATCTTGAATGTAAGATGGATATTTAAACTCAATATTGTTTTGATGCATTACCTCAGCACCAGCACGTGATGCTTCCAATAAAAAAGCATTACCATAATCGAAAAAATAAGTCCCTTTCTCAGCATGTTTATTGATGGCTTGCGCATGCCGTCGCAAACTTTCTTGCACATACCTTTTAAAAGAGATCGGATCCGATGACATTAGCTCATTTGATGCCTCAAAGGATAAATCTACAGGATAATATCCTCCAGCCCACGGATTATGCAAAGAAGTTTGATCAGAACCCAAATCGATATGAATTCCAGCAAGATCAAATGCTTCCCAAACACTTACCACATTTCCGACAAAAGCAATAGAAACAACTTCTTTAGCTGTTTTTGCAACACGAACACGTGCACATAATTCTTCCACATTATCAATTACTTCATCGACCCAACCCTGCGAATGTCTTGTATGCACGGCCTTTGCATTTACTTCTGCCGTTACACTTATTACCCCGGCTATATTGCCCGCTTTTGGCTGAGCGCCAGACATTCCACCTAAACCAGCTGTAACGAATAATTTTCCATGTAAATCATCCTTGGTTTTTGACAAACGTCGGATAGCATTTAAGACCGTTATTGTGGTTCCATGTACAATTCCCTGCGGACCAATATACATATATGATCCCGCTGTCATTTGTCCGTACTGTGTTACACCAAGTGCATTAAATTTTTCCCAATCGTCTGGCTTTGAGTAATTCGGAATCATCATCCCATTGGTAAGCACTACCCGAGGAGCCTTTGGATGAGATGGAAATAAACCCATTGGATGACCGGAATACATCACTAGGGTTTGTTCATCCGTCATTTCAGCCAAATACTTCATGGTCAAACGATACTGAATCCAATTCTGAAAGACGGAGCCGTTTCCTCCATAGGTAATTAATTCATGTGGATGCTGGGCAACTGCAGGATCGAGGTTGTTTTGAATCATTAACATAATCGATCTAGCCTGTAATGAATTTCCAGGGTATTCTGAAATTGGACGAGCGAACATTTGATAATCCGGCCTATAACGATACATATAAATTCTACCGTAAGTCAATAATTCTGATAAAAATTCTTCAGCCAATACCCCATGCTGCTCTTTTGGAAAATAACGAAGGGCATTTTTTAAGGCAAGTTTTTTTTCATCTGCCGTTAATATTTCTTTTCGTTTTGGTGCATGATTCACTGAAAAATCATACTGCTTTAGGGCTGGCAAGTTTAAGGGTACGCCCTGCTTAATTTGTTCTTGAAATGGTGTTTCCATGTACTATCTATATTCTAAAATATTAGAAAACTATTTACCTCATCGCATTATTGACCTGTACCAATTAAAAATATGACAGGGATTTTTGTAATGTCAAAAGCATGCTCACGCCAATCCAATACCGCCATCGTTTGAATACGTTGATTGATCGTTGTTAAATTGGCGGCTATACATAATTGTGTTGAATCAGCGCATTCATTGAGCAGATCCTCTAAGACATGCATGCTACGAAAAGGCGTATCCATAAAAATATGTGTTGCCCCTTTTCTTCGGGTATCCATCTCCATGTCCTTCATTTTTCGAATTCTATCTTTTCGTTCTCTCGGAAGGTAGCCATGAAAGGTAAAATGCTGTCCAGAAAAACCGCTGCCGATTAGTGCCAATAATATGGATGAGGCGCCAACCATTGGAACCACCTCAATCTTTTGAGAATGCGCTAAAAACACTAAATCTGAACCTGGATCAGCAATCCCTGCACAACCAGCTTCTGAAATAATGCCGAGATTTTCACCTTTCGTTAAGGTAAGTAGCATATCCATTAAATCACTTTCTTTTGTTGTTTTATTAATTTGATAAAAGGTTGACTCGTCGATTGGAAATTCTCGGTCCATTTTTCGTAATAAGCGGCGAGCAGATTTTATTTCCTCAACAGCAAAAAATCGCAAAGATGTTGCTATTTTAATAACGTCAGCGGGGATAATATCCGTTACTGATTCTCCACCAAGCGTATTGGGAATTAAGTATAATTTACCTGTTTTTGTCATTGATTAGGTTGTTTTTAACGGCTTCGGTTAAGGTATCTAAGAGCACATACACATTTTCAAAATCAGCCATAGAGCCATAATATGGGTCAGGAACTTGTTGATTAGATCCTGGGTGTAATTCATTTAAAATCAAGCGCACCTTCTTGCTAGCTTCAGGGCTAGGCGCCAACTTCAGTATATTTTTTTCATTGGATTGATCCATGGCAAATATCAGATCAAAATCATCAAAGTCTTTCGCGCAAAATTGCCGGCCTTTTAAGTCGTGAATTGGCGTACCGAATTGCTTGCCTATCGCTATCATTCGGTGATCTGGTGACGAACCAACATGATAATTAGCAGTTCCTGCAGAATCAACAAACCAATCCAATTTTGCTTCTGAAATTTTTCGTTTCATTAAACCTTCGGCCATGGGCGAACGACAGATATTTCCTAAACAAACCATGAGTATTCGCATGTTGCAAATTTACGTACAATAAAGCAAATGAAGTCTATTGCTTCACAACTCTAGTTTGACGTCCTTTCCATGTTGGCTTAAAAAAAGGAAGTAGTAAGAGAAGTAAAAATTGATAAAAAGGAAAAATTACTTGATAAAGAGGCAATAGCATCAGGGCATTAAAGCGCTTAAAGCGCTTAAAGTAGGGGCTAAAAAAAATAAAATCTAGCAAACACTTAATGCCAAAAAGAGCCCAAAAAAGACCATAATTACTTGAAATCAAAAGGAAAATAATTAAAGCTAAAAAACTCATTGCAAAAATAGCTTGCCCAATTCCTATTGCATTGGCAAGTGGGTCATTGACATGACCTGTCTTTGCAATCCATCTAATCCGTTGGTTCAAGAACTCCCTCCAAGACCTTGGTGTTTCAGTAGTTACCAAAAGTTGACTACTTGTAGAAAGTAAAATCTCTTTATTTTCCGCACGCAAGTCTTTCATTAGATAGACATCATCACCACTTGCAATATGTTCATGAAGTGAAAATCGAGAACACGATTCATACGATGATTTAGAAATTAATAAATTAGCCCCACTTGCTACAATTGGCCTACACAAACCACTAACCCCTGCATTCAAGGCATTAATTAATAGAACATCGAATTCAAAAAAAGAGTGAAAGAAGTTATCCGCTTTCATGAGCACAGGTAAAATGTATAGATCGGCAAACTCCAAATTGGTCAGGGAGTATAAGTAATTTTTTCCGAAAGAAACATCAGCATCTAATGTTAATATATAGTTTGTTTTCGCCTCATGAATACCAAATTTAATTGCCTGTTTTTTTCCACTCAAGCCGCTTGGCAAATCAATAATCAAAATGGGCAAACCTTGTAGTTTGTTTTTGATTAATGTTGACGAATCGTCTGAGGAATGATCATTAACAAAAATATAGCTGTTTACTTGTCGCTCGCTCGATAAGATACTATTCAATAAACCCTCTAATCGATTCGCTTCGTCTCGAAAAGGAATAATAAGCGTTATCTCTTCTAGTAACACCCTTGCTTTTTTAGCTTTTTTTTCTTTGACTTGTTGCCTAAACCAACCCAGAAACACCAAAGCGCCGACAGATATAGCATATGCAACCAAAAACAAGAGTACAAAACACTCAGCCATTTATTTTTTTTAGTTTAAGAGATGCCCAAATGGCAGGGATGATTAAATTTAATAACCATGTGCTCAGTGAACTTAACAAAACCGGAATAGGCGCAATCCCTGCGAGACCAAGTATGGCAACAGCAATTGATTCACGCACGACAATTTTACCTAAAAACAAAGACGGTGTTAGGGTAACCGCCATGAAAACAAGAGCTATCCAAGCCAAAAAATGAATGGAAAAAATTCCTGTACTTGCATAGATACACAAGGAAAATTGAGTAATAAAAAGTAAATATCGCAAAAAAGAAATACCCATTTGATTCGATCTAGATGGCCCCCTACTGACCATTATAGCAAGTGATTTGAGCCGTCTAATTGGCAAATATCGCAGGGTTAATTCTCCAAAAAAATAAAAAAGTAAACACAGCATCGCAAAACATATTATGCCTATTAATTCGAAGGAATTTGCACTAATATCATGGCTTCTAGCAAGAAGAACATAAGCCAAAGCACCAAATATTATACTAATAGAAAACTGAGCAAAATTAGCGGACAAAGTATAGATGCTTAGTTTTAACCTTTTGCCTTTTTCAAAGTAATATATTCTACCTAAAAAATTTCCTGCCATTGCGGGGGTGAGCAAGCCCGTTACCATTCCAGCATAAAACGCATTAAGACGATTTGGATGATCACCATCGCCAATAGTTTGGAGCATTAAAAGCCATTTCATGTATTCTAAGAACCAATTTATGGGAACCAATAAAACAACTAAAAGTAAAGGCCAAAAATGAACAAATTCGATCTGATTTAATGATATATTTTTTTTTTCTAATTGAAAATAAAGTAGTGTGCAAATTAGAAGAAATGCTAGAATTCTTACTGCAACTGCTAAAAACGACTTTAATTTATTAGTTTTAACCACTGATTTTGATTTGAATGGTTGAAGATAAAATAATTCTTGGAATTGACCCCGGAACAACCGTAATGGGGTATGGTATTATTCATGTTCAAAACGGGAAAATGAGTATGTTAAATTTTGGTGTTATCCAATTAAGTAAGTTAGAAAATCACCCTGATAAATTAAAGCGCATATTGGATCGATTAAATGGTTTAATCTTAGAATATAAACCGGATGAAATGGCTATTGAAGCACCTTTTTTTGGAAAAAACGTTCAGTCCATGTTAAAATTAGGTAGGGCTCAAGGAGTAGCAATTGCAGCAAGTTTAAACCATAATGTTCCCTTTGAAGAATATGCTCCAAGAAGAATAAAACAATCGATTACAGGCAACGGAAGCTCGTCAAAAGAACAGGTAGCGGCAATGCTACAAAAACTATTAAACATAGCAGAACTCCCCACTTATTTAGATGCTACAGACGGATTGGCTGTTGCTGTTTGTCATCATTTCTCTAAAGGCATTGGCGCACATAATAAAACTAAAGGAGGCGGGTGGAAAGCCTTTATTAATGCTGACCCTAAAAGAGTAAAAAAATGACACCAATACAAATTTTTACCGATGGCTCAGCTAGAGGCAATCCCGGACCGGGAGGTTATGGAATTGTACTTAAATTTAATGGTAAAGAGAAAGAAATTAGTGGTGGATTTAAATTAACCACAAATAATCGCATGGAATTACTAGCGCTTATTATAGCGCTTGAAAACCTAAAATCAAAATCTTACCCAATAGAAGTATATTCCGATTCAAAATATGTTATCGATTCAATTACAAAACGTTGGGTTGACAATTGGAAATTAAAGCAATTTAAAGGTAAAAAAAATAAGGATTTATGGCTTCGTTATTTAGCCGTTCAAAATAATTTAAACATCACTTTTCATTGGGTTAAGGGTCATGCCGGACATCCGGAAAATGAACGATGCGATGAACTAGCCGTTGCAGCTGCCTGCTCCAATAATTTGGTGGAAGATACTGGGTACAAACCAGCAGGTGAAGATGGATTATTCTGATCCAATTACGGTAACGAAGCTAGTTTTATCTACTAAGGTGCCACCGAGCATTTCTCCGGTAATTCGATAGAAATAAACACCATCTGTACAGGCGGTTCCGTTCAGGGTTTTGCCATCCCAAAGCGCTGTTCCCGTTTGATTTTCTAAATTGTATACCACATTTCCCCAGCGGTTAAATATCAAGACATTATAGGTCTTGAAATAGGCTTCCGACAAGATAAAAAAGTCATTTTTACCATCGCCATTAGGGGTAATCACATTGGGAATAATTAGATCCGGATCTTTTACATTAATCACCAAGGTGTAAGTGTCTTCGCATCCTTGAGCATCTATCACTGTTAAGGTTATGGTGTATGGCCCACTCAAAGCATAGGTAGCGGTTTGATTTGCATCATTTCCCAAGGTATAAGTACTATCATTCCCTAAATCCCAAGTCCAACTGACAATTGGACTAGAAATAAAAGTAGATAAATCATCAAATAATACAGGGTCGTTCTGATCTACTAACATCGGGTTGGCGGTAAAGTTGGCATCCAGCCCATCATCTTGAACCGTAACCGTATCTAATAAAATCTCAATTTCGCAACCATCTATACTGATTAAGGTTACAGATGGAACATAAAAACCTGCCGA
Source organism: Crocinitomicaceae bacterium (assembly GCA_044336865.1). Classification (GTDB taxonomy): domain Bacteria; phylum Bacteroidota; class Bacteroidia; order Flavobacteriales_D; family Crocinitomicaceae; genus UBA952. The sequence goes on from JBIIOQ010000043.1 coordinate 6,992, forward strand.
ATCATAATTGTAAAAGAAATTGGTTTGATTATACACGAAATTACCATCGCCCATATCCCAAATCAAACTGTCTAAATTCATTGGAGACTGCACTAAAAAACCAGCACCTTGCGAGCAAATGGTACCATTTTGAAAAACCAAAGGATCTCCTTGTGGGCCTCCAATCGCCACGTAATCATTTACCGTAGTATCGTCGGTACAACCATATTCGTCAGTGACCTCAAAATACAGGTCAAAAACGCCATTATTTACAAAAGTGTTACTAGGATTTTCCAAGATAGAGGCATTGTTTCCATTTCCAAACTGCCAGTTCCAAGCGCTGATGTTGCCAATAGATTGCGACGAGTCTACATAAGATCCAAAGAGAGGTGGACAATTATACTCCCCATTGGTATTCAATATCGCTCCCGTAAAACTATACGTCGGTTGGGCATGTGGAATTGAAACCGTTATATTTTGACTCACCGTATCGGGACAATTATTTGAATCAATCGCCACCATGGTCAATACAAAATTGTCGCTCAGCTGACCAAATGGGATATTCCCAGGTAAAGTATAGGAAAGATTTGGAGTACTCGATGTAGAAACCACTTGCCCATTAATCAACCATTGATACGATAAATTACCAACACCTGTTGAATTATTCACAACTAAATTTGAATCTAAATTACACACGACCGGTGGAAAATTAAAAGCCGCTATTGGTTGCGTTATGGTAATCGGAACGGTGGCGGGGGAAGACCCACAACCGAACAAATCGTAAGCAACCATGGTCGCAAAATAACTTCCATTCCCAACAAAGGTGTGGTTAATGGGCTGGCTAGCTGAATTGGTCGTCAAGGTACTGTTGTCGTCGGAAAAAGTTGTCGTAAAATAAGAAAGTGCTGTACCATTCCCAATCGTCAACGAATTGTTATTAAACGTTACCGAAAAGGGCGAGCATCCCACTGCATCCAAGGTGCTTAATATGCCAAAAGGAACATTTAGAACCCTGATGGGATGCATAATTTGAGCGGTACATCCAACGCTATTCGTAACCGTTAACGTTATATTATACAAGCCTTGATTAGTATAAACATAATAAGGATTCGGGCCATTGTTTACATTTTGACCATTACCCATGGAATAATTCCAGTTGCTTAATGGGTGAGCGCTAGGTGGATTGCTCCAAGAAGAACTAGCATCAAGCATTTGAAGGGAATCGTTTTTACAGATAGAATCGTTGGCTAAGGTAAATTGGGCCGCAATTTGAGAAATATTAATGGTTTTGGTAATACTATCTTTACAACCCGTAGTAAAATTTCGGACGACTTGCTCCACCGTATAGGACCCATAAGTAGCGAAATTATGGGTGGTATTCCCATTGTTGACTCCATCCAAAACCGCATTTCCAATATTCGTATTGGCTGTTCCATCGCCCCATTCCCAAGTCATGTTCACATTATCCGGCTGTTCTCCATGAATTGCGTCATCAGTAAAACTAACATTCACTGGAAAAGCTCCAGGATTGCAAAAAAGTTGAGAAGAAGGTGTGAATTTTGCAATAGGTGCCAAGACATAAACAGCTGAATCAATAGTTATCGAATCCAAGCAGCCACGAAAATCAACTACCAAGGTCACAGACATATATCCTGTATCAGCCGTAAACTGGTGTTGAGGATTTTCTTGGGTAGATGTTCCATCGGAAAAATCCCAAAAGTAGGATACCTCGTTGGGTTGATGAGGAGCACTAATGACTGTTGTGTTCGTAAAATTGACATTTTGCTTGGCGCACGTTGTTAAGGGATTCATGGTGAAACCTACTTGGTCAATATCACCAACAGTGATATAATCATTGATAACCTGAGTGTCTGTGCAACCTGATTGAGAAGTTACAACGAGAGTGACATCATAAAGCCCTAAGGTATAGGTTTGACTTGGCGGATTTGGTCCGTTGAAGGTTTGACCATTTCCGAAATTCCATTGCCAACTCACAATTGGATTAGCGGGATTAGGGGTTGAAGACGTATCTGTAAACTGAACCGTAAGAGGCGTACAACCACCGGTTTCATTGGCGGAAAATCCTGCCTCAATATTAACAATGTTAATGAAATTATTTTGAGTGACAGTGCCATTACAACCCGAGGCGGTACTCACAGAAAGGGTGACATTGAAAGAACCACTTGTTGTATAAATCTGTGGCGGAGGATTGTTTCCCGTAAAAGTTTGGCCATTTCCAAAATTCCATGTATAGGTTCCAGCAAGACCAGTGGTGTTGTTAAAATTAATGGAGGCAGGCGCACAATTGGTGGTAGGATTAGCGGTAAAACTAGGTGTAACAGCATTTTGTATGGTGATTTGCTGAGTCGCATTATCTGTACAACCGGAGCTAGTATTTTGAGAAGTTAGCGAGATAGTGTACGAACCCGCTGTACTAAAAGTAAAGCTAGGATTTTGTTGCGTGCTCGTGCCTTGCCCTCCGAAATTCCAACTCCATTGATTGGCTCCTGCCGTTGAGTTGTCTTGAAAACTAATACTAGATCCAACACAGGCAATGATGGGTGCAGTGATGCCCGATTGAAAATTGCTCACAACCACAGAATCTACCATACTCGACGTGCATCCATTACTGGTATTGGTTACGGTAAGTTGAATGCCATAATTACCGGCAGTATTGAAATTGATTCCTTGCGGATTGGTACTTGTTGAAGTCCCTGGCTGCCCTCCACCAAAGGTCCAACTATTGGTATAATTGGCTCCAGAAGAAGATGTGTTTGTAAAATTTAAACTTAACGGAACCGTACAACCTAAGCCAGCAACATTAAACCCAACATTTGGAGATGGAAGCACCGTTATGTAATTGGGTTTGACTTCTGAGTCTACTCCACCAACTGAATTGGTAACAACCAGCGTAATCGTGTAAGTACCTGCATTGGTGAAAGCATGTACCGGATTTTGGGTACTCGCAGAAACACCATCTCCAAAGTTCCAGGCATAACTAACGATAGCTGCGCCCCCATTAGCAGAGGAAGTGGAGGTAAAAGATACGGGAGCCCCGGCACAAACGCTCAATGGATTCGCCGTAAAATTAGCCACAGGCGATTGAGCAAATACCTGAAAGAAAAATAACGAACTTAAACTTGCTAGAAGAAACCTCATTAATGAAAATATTTATAAATTTTTGACCCAATCAAGACACTAAATTAAGTATAAAAGTTGCTTTTACAGCATACTTTACAGATTGTTAATCTAAGGCTATTGAATTATACCATTTTGAAAAATCATCATATTCTTCTCCTCTTCTATTAATGATATCCTCAACCTGTTTTTTTGAAATTTTTCCTGTGCCAAAGTATTTTGCTTGAGGGTGGGCGAAATACCAACCACTTACAGAAGCCGCAGGAAACATAGCAAGACTTTCGGTTAAGTAAACCCCTGTGTTTTCCTCAGCATTTAAAAGCTTAAATAGACCGATTTTTTCCAAGTGATCAGGACAAGCAGGATAACCGGGCGCTGGTCTAATGCCCAAATATTTTTCATGAATCAATTCTTCGTTAGAAAGGCGTTCCGAACTGGAATAAGCCCAAATCTCTTTTCGCACTAATTGATGAAGGTATTCAGCATATGCTTCAGCCAATCGATCTGCTAAAGATTTAAGTAGAATGGAGTTGTAATCATCATTATTTTTTTCAAACTCCAGCGCTTTAAGTTCAATGCCATGTCCTGTCGTAACGACAAATCCTCCAATATAATCCTTTATGCCACTTGCTTTTGGGGCAATAAAATCAGAGAGTGCTAAATTTGCTTGACCTGCTGCTTTTTTGGATTCTTGCCTTATCGTTCGTTGGGTATAAATTGGGTCGTTATCCTGTTCATTCTTATAAATTTCAATATCATCACCAACAGCATTGGCAGGAAATAAACCCACGACTGCTTTAGCCTGTAGCCAATTTTCGCTAATAAGTTTAGAAAGCATTTCTTGTGCATCCTTAAATAAAACCTGAGCCGCTTCACCCACCACTTTATCCTGTAGAATTTCCGGGTATTTGCCATGTAATTCCCAAGTTCTAAAAAAGGGAGTCCAATCAATATAATCTATTAATTTATTCAGATCGAGTGAATCAAATACTGTAAGCCCAAGGGAAAGAGGTCGAATAATCTCTCCTCCATCAAAATTTAAAGACAAGGCATTAGCTCTAGCTTCTTCAATAGAAACAAGGTTCTTTTGTTCGAGATGGCGCGCATGATGTTCACGCATCTTATGGTATTCGTGCTTTATATCAGTAATAAAAGCTTCTTTTTTTGTCCCTAAAAGACTTTCGACAACTGTCACGGCCCTTGAGGCATCCAGGACATGAACCGCTTGACCTTTCATATAATGTTGGTCTATTTTTACTGCTGTATGTACTTTTGATGTTGTCGCTCCACCAATTAAAAGAGGAATGCTTAAGCCTTTTCGCTCCATTTCTTTGGCCAGTAGCACCATTTCATCAAGAGAAGGGGTAATTAAACCACTTAATCCTACGATATCTGCTTTTTCATCAATTGCAGCTTGAATAATTAGCTCAGGAGCCACCATCACGCCTAGGTCAATGACCTCATAATTATTGCACGCTAAAACGACTCCAACAATATTTTTTCCAATATCGTGTACATCACCTTTGACGGTTGCCATGATTATTTTACCGGAAGACGACCTTTTTCCACCTTTTTCCAATTCAATAAACGGTAATAGAAAGGCAACGGCTTTTTTCATCACGCGCGCAGACTTCACGACCTGTGGTAAAAACATTTTTCCGCTGCCAAAAAGATCCCCAACTTCGTTCATCCCATCCATAAGAGGACCTTCAATCACTTCAATCGGTCGCTTATATAAATGCCTACATTCTTCGACATCCTCATCAATAAATTCTACCAATCCTTTCACCAAGGCAATAGCTAACCTTTGTTGAACGGGCACATTTCTCCAAGATAAATCCTTTTCTTGTTTTTTGCCATCTCCTTTCACCGTTTCCGCCAACTCTAATAAACGCTCTGTTGCATCAGGTCTTCGATTGAGGATAACATCTTCCACATGATCGAGTAGATTTTTTTCAATTTCGGAATAAACCGTTAACATAGATGGATTGACAATACCCATATTCATCCCATGCTGAATAGCATGATAAAGAAATACAGAGTGCATGGCCTCTCTCATCATATTATTTCCTCGAAAAGAAAACGAAACATTGGATACTCCACCACTAATTGATGCACCGGGTAAATTTTCTTTTATCCATTTTGTAGCCCGAAAAAAATCAACGGAATTATTGTTGTGCTCCTCCATACCGGTAGCAACAGGAAAAATATTTGGATCAAAAATAATATCGGTAGGAGAAAATCCTACATGCTCTACTAAAATGGTATAAGAGCGTTGACAGATTTCAATTCTTCTTTCGTAAGAATCCGCCTGACCTAATTCATCAAAGGCCATTACAACTACGGCAGCGCCGTAGCGTCTTATTTTTTTTGCCTGCTCTACAAAAACATCTTCGCCTTCTTTTAAGGAAATCGAATTCACAACTCCTTTTCCTTGAATACACTTCAGTCCAGCCTCAATAATCTCCCATTTTGAACTATCAATCATCACGGGAATCCTAGCTATATCAGGTTCAGATGCAATTAGGTTAAGGAATTTAACCATCGCGGCTTTACCATCAATCATCCCCTCGTCCATGTTCACATCTAATATTTGAGCTCCACCCTCCACCTGCTCTCTGGCAACGGCTAAAGCGGCATCAAAATCACCTTCATTGATCATTCGAAGAAAGGCCCTTGA
>JBIIOQ010000021.1:0-44792 GCA_044336865.1 Crocinitomicaceae bacterium
ATAAACATATTGCTATTTGCTGGAATATCTGCAAAATCAAAATCTATTCGTTTGATTTTTGGCTCTTTATCACAATGCAATTTTTCAGACCAAGTTTTTTTTGTTGCCATTTTATTCACCTAATTTTGTTTTAAGTTTTGAAGGGTCGTCCTACCATTTGCCACTAACGTTCCCACGCCTGGGGCAGGAGACGATTTTTAAAGTTAGTTTTATATGCGATCCCAGATCTTAAGTTTTTCAATTTATCATTTTTCGTTACAACGATTCCGGCTCTTACCCTAGACGTGTGTTAGCAGATGGCTTATTTAGGGCCACTTTATATCACCTTGTCGGTTTACTAAACTCCAATCTTTATGGTTCATTTGTGTCGTATCCATTTCTGTCACTTTTTGAAAAATACCTAAAAAAGGTTTTATTTCAACAACTCTTTCACCACCATAACCGAGTGCGCCAACATCTTTTAATTGTTCATTGATTGTATGATGCCTATTTATTTTGTTTTCATAGACTATTGTGTTATTTACCCAATGGTCTTCAAAATATATGGCAAGAAATGCGAAAAATAGATATGCAAAAAATGTAACAACTGGTGTAAATATTGCGAATTGGATGTTAACCCATTTTGAATTTTTTGAACTAATCGTGAGGAACAGAGATGAAAGAATAACACATGGAATTCCTATAACATACAATTCTGCATAAATTTCTCTGAATTCTTTGTTGGAGGGTTCAATTGAGAAAAGTGACAAAATGTAAAGAAGGCCAATAAATATTAGATAAATTATAATTGCCGCTCTTATTATTTTTACTGTTAATCTCATAGTGATTCACTCTGGATGTCCGCTTTCTGCTAACGTTTCGCAGCTACCCAAAGGGCGGGACTTTTACCACAAAACTTGATTTGAAAAACTAATGTTTGATTAACCACAAAACTGTCTTTGGAACACGAAACCCCGCCTTTTGGGTAGGTGCTGTTAGCGGTTCGTTGTTCTTTCAAGTTTGTCATCTTTTGTCCTGTTACTCCCATTTTAAACAACTAATTGGCCAATTAAATTTACTGCATACAGGTCGTCCATTAATTTTTCCTGCTGTCCAACCGTCCATTGTCAAAAGTTTTCTCTTTAAATCATCTTTACAAAGTGAGGTCAAATTATCTTTTGGAAAAGTTGCGTCAATTACTTTTCCGTTGCTGTCAATAGTCAAAATGATATACAAGCTTGCAATAATGTCGATGTCACGCTTTATACAGTCACCAATAATTGGGACTAATTCTTTCATCAAGTAGTCAGAAAGTCCTTTTAAGTCGTTGTCATATTTTGGCATTGTCTCTAGATAACTATAAACCGTGTCGCAGCCATTCGTCTGACCATAGGATTTTGTAACGGTCAAGATAAGTACAATTGTCAATATTTTGAAAATGTGTTTCAAGTTGTCCGTTTGTGTTTTTCCATTATTTTATGTCTCATGTTTAATTGTCACGTTGTTGGGTTGTCGCTACAATGACCGCTAACTTACTTATACACGCTACAAACCTTCTTCAATAAACTATATATTGTTGTATATGCGCAGGTTTATTGCGTTAGGCTAAAATAGTGATAATTTTTACAAATCATCTAAAGGTCTCTGATTTGTTGAACACTTTTTGTGCTCACATCTAAGGAGATTATTTCAAAATAAGCTACACCGTGGTTTCTCTTTACCCAATACTGCGCGTTCGTATCATTTCTGCGAGATAGTGCGTACATTTGCCTACGTTTTTTTTAAGCATGACAGATTTACTTTCTAAATTAGAAGCCATTCATTATCGTTTTCTTGAAGTGGGTAATTTGATTACCGATCCTGCCATTATTTCGGATATGGAGCGCTATGTTAAATTGAATAAAGAATACCGTGATTTAGATCTCCTCAACATCATCTACAAACAATATAAAAATCTTTTAGAGAACATTCAAAGCTCCAGGGCCATGTTGGAAAGTGAAAAGGATCCTGAAATGCGCGAAATGGCAAAGATGGAAATTGATGAATTAGAGAAAAGTAAGCCTATCCTCGAGGAAGAAATAAAATTGATGTTGATTCCTAAAGATCCGGAAGATGATAAAAATGCCATCATGGAATTACGCTCTGGAACGGGCGGAGATGAAGCCTGTATTTTTGTCGAGGATGTTTTCCGAATGTATACCATGTTTTTTAAAAATGTCGGTTGGCAATACGAGATAATTAACTCTTCTGAAGGTTCTGTCAAAGGCTTTAAGGAAATATCCTTGAGTATAACGGGTCAAGGACTTTATGGTATGTTGAAGTTCGAATCGGGTGTACATCGCGTGCAACGTGTTCCCGAAACAGAATCGCAAGGGCGCGTTCATACTTCGGCGATTACGGTAGCGATTTTACCTGAAGCGGAAGAAGTGGATTTTGAACTCGATATGAATGACGTGCGAAAAGATACCTTCCGTGCATCAGGTGCTGGTGGGCAACATATTAACAAGACAGAATCCGCTATCCGATTAACCCATATTCCAACAGGTGTGGTGGTGGAATGTCAAGATGGGCGGTCTCAACACAAGAATTTAGCGCAAGCAATTTCAGTGCTTCGGTCTCGTTTATACCAAGCTGAATTAGATCGTTTGCATAATGAACGAGCGGCTCATCGTAAAACATTGGTTTCTACCGGAGATCGTTCTGCAAAAATTAGAACTTATAATTATCCGCAAGGAAGAATAACGGATCACCGAATTAATAAAACAATGTATAATTTAGGGGTTTTTATGAATGGTGATATTCAAGAAATGATTGATGCCCTAAAAATGGCCGAGAATGCCGAAAAATTAAAAGGAAATAACGTATGACAAGAAGTGAATTGATAGCCCAAATTCATCTAAAACAGTCCTTTTTATGCGTGGGATTGGATCCCGATTTAACAAAAATACCCAAGCACTTATTACAGTTAGAAGATCCAATATTTGAATTTAACAAGGCCATTATCGATGCCACAAAGGAATATTGTGTCGCTTACAAACCAAACACGGCTTTTTATGAAGCACATGGCGTGGCAGGATGGCAAGCTCTTGAAAAGACAATTAATTACATCCCAAAAGATTGCTTCATTATTGCAGATGCGAAGCGTGGTGATATTGGCAATACTTCCTTGGCGTATGCCAAAGCATTTTTTGAAACCTTGCCATGTGATGCCATAACGGTTGCTCCGTATATGGGCGCGGAAAGCATATTGCCTTTCTTTAGCTATAAAAATAAGTGGGTGGTGCTTTTGGCGCTTACCTCGAATCAAGGATCGGCGGATTTCCAAATGCTTGAAGTGAATGGGCAAAAGCTTTACGCTGAAGTAATTAAAAAAGCATTGAGTTGGGGAAATAATGAAAACACAATGTTTGTGGTTGGAGCAACACGAGGAGAGGAAATCGCAGAATTGAGGAAATTGGCACCTTCACATTTTTTCTTGGTACCTGGAGTAGGTGCCCAAGGAGGTTCTTTGGAAGAGGTGTTTAATTATGGTGCTAATAAAGAAGTAGGACTTTTGGTGAACTCTTCAAGGGCAATTTTATATGCCGAAGATGGTGAGGGATTTGCCGAAGGGGCAAAAAAAGAAGCGCTGAAGATAAAAACTGAAATGGCTTTGTATCTTCAGCGCTTACGCTGATCAAAAAATAAGTTATTTAGAAGCTAAATCGCTAGATTGTTCAACGTTAGTTTTACCATAAGCATCGCAACCGGCTTTGCGAGAAGCACCACAAGATGATAAAATAACTGTTACTACAGTTAAAAGAATTAATAAATTTACTTTCGTTTTCATAATAGTAAGTTTTGTTGTTTGTGTTTCCTCTAACGGAGCTTAGTAGGGTAAAGTTACAATAAAAGATGAAAATTAAGCCGAATTAAAAATTATTTTTTAAAATATGTTAATAAAAACAGTCCGTTCATGTTTCTTTAACGTTCTATTAATAGTATGTTTTTTATGTCCTGCTTTTCTGAATGCTCAAGTAAAAAAAATTATTTTCGAAGCATCAAGCAATGAACAATTACCTCAAAAATTAAAAAAAACCTTAACCCTTTCAAAAGGAGCAAATACTCAAGCTTATCTTACGAGTGTGAGATTTAAATTAATTAAGCAGGGCTATTTTTTGGCGAGTATTGACAGTGTTTCGGAAAAGAATGATTCCGTTCGATCAACGCTTTACATTGGACCAAAATTTAAGCGAATAGCATTGGAGTTTAGCCCGGATGATTATTTGTTTTTGAGACGTTTGCGTTATGAGGGCTTATATCGTAATCGCGAAGAACTTAATTTATCTGCCTTTCAATTAAGTAGTACGATGGAGGAGATCTTGGATTGCCTTACTCAAAACGGCTACCCTTTCGCGCAAATATCCTTGGTCAATTGCGAACTAAATTCAACCGATTTAAAGGCCGAGCTAAAAATAGTATCGGGTCTTCAGTATACATGGAAATCCATTCAGGTTAAAGGCGACTCTACTTTTTCTGCGGCTTCTATTCAAAGTATTACAGGTATTCATATCGGAGATACGTATGATGAAGAGCAATGGCGAACCTTGGATCAAAAATTGAAGCAAGTCATGCATATTCAAGTTATTAAAGCGTCCGAATTACTTTTTACGCCTGATGGTGTTGAGCTATTTTTATACCTTAAATCGGCACGAATAAGTAGCTTTAATGGCGCAGTGGGTTTGCAGCCCAATCCTATTAGCCAAAAAATTGGCTTAACAGGGGAATTGCAATTAAAGTTGGTGAATACCTTGCGGCAAGCTGAACAAATTGATTTTTTTTGGAGAAGTATTCAGCCTGCAACGCAATCGCTAATGGTAAAAATAAATTACCCGTATTTATTTAAAAGTTCATTTGGAACCGATTTTAAGTTCAACTTGTACAAAAGAGATTCTACGTTTTTGGAGATAAAAAGTGCTATAGCCATTCAATATCAATTTAAAAATGGAAATTTTTTGAAAGGAATTTATCAATATTATTCGAGTGATCGATTGTCTGGGGCTAGTTCTAGTGTCGGATTTAGTCAGTCGGTATCGTGTAAAACATCAGCCTACGGCTTAGCATTTTTGAAAAATGAGCTTAATTATATACCTAATCCTTCGAAAGGACAGGTCATTAATGTTGAGCTTTTTGTGGGTAATAGGGTAGCTAAAGCGGATTCCGCTGCCGCTGTTTCTTCTACCATTTTTAAAGGCGCACTTTCCTTTCAAAAGTATTTTCGCTTAGCTGCTCGACATGTTTTGAAAGGCGCTCTTTCGTATGATTTTTATTATGCTCCCACATTGTATCAAAACGAACGATTTCGCTTTGGTGGTTTAACCACCTTGCGGGGATTTAATGAGGAGGAATTGTTCGGTACTTCCAAAGCCATTGCGACGCTTGAATATCGATTTTTAGTGGATAAAAACTCAGCGGTATTTGTTTTTTATGACCAAGCGTTTTACGAAGATCGTTCTAATCTTTATGTCAAAGATATGCCATTTGGTACAGGCGTAGGTTTTTCTATAGGATCCAAAATCGGGATCTTTTCTATTAGTTACGCCATTGGAAAGCAATTCAATAATCCCATTGATCTAAAACAAGGAAAGGTGCATTTTGGATATATTGCTTATTTTTAAAATGTACTTTTGTAAGAATGACAAAACAGGTCCTTTATTTGTCTTACGATGGTTTAACAGATGCTTTAGGCCAGTCACAAATCTTACCTTATTTACTAGGTCTAGAGAAAATCGGTCATTCTTTTCACATCATTAGCTTCGAAAAAAAAGAAGCATTTGCACAATTTCAAGCCATTATTGAAGAGCAAATTAAAGGGAAGAATATAAGGTGGCACCCATTATTTTATACCAAAAAACCACCGGTGTTATCTACTTTGTACGATTTGATGCGCATGAAAAACAGCGCATTTTCCTTACAAAAGTCTCATCATTTTGATGCCATACATTGCAGAAGCTATCTACCTGGTTTAATTGCCCTCAAACTTAAAAGAAAGTTCGCGTGTCCTTTTATTTTTGATATGCGTGGTTTTTGGGCAGATGAAAGGGTGGAGGGAAACTTGTGGAATCTAAAGCATCTGATTTATAGACAAATATATTCCTATATCAAACGAAAAGAGGAGAAGCTTCTCTCAGATGCTGATGCCATCATTTCCCTTACTAATGCAGGAAAAAAAAGTGTGCTTGCAGTATACCCACAGCTAGAAATTTCACCAAAAATATCCGTTATTCCTTGTTGCGTGGATCAAAAGTTATTTGTGGAGGAAGCTACAATAAAAACAAGCTTGGATCTAACTACGTTGAAAAAAGACGCCATCATTTTAGGGTATGTTGGTTCCTTGGGGACTTGGTATATGTTGGATGAAATGTTAGATTTCTTTAAAATTCAAAAACTAAAAAACGAGAAGCTTCACTTTCTTTTTTTAACCAAAGATGCAAGAGAATTGGTATATTCAAAAGCGAAAGAAAGGCAAATAGCCATGGAAGACATTACCGTTGTATCGGTTCCTTACCAAGAAATGCCCAGTGTTATGAAAGTAATTGATTATGGGCTCTTTTTTATCCGACCATCCTTTTCAAAACAGGCATCGTCTCCCATTAAACAAGCAGAATTTATGGCAATGGGAATTCCCCTTATTTGTAATTCCGGAATTGGTGACACAAGCGAAATAATCTTGCAACATCAATCGGGTTTCGTGTTTGACGAGCTTTCACATGCTGCATTTTCGTCCTTTTCCTTTGATCAAATCATCTTTGATAAAGACAAAACCTTGAACGCAGTAAACACTATTTTTTCCATTGAACAAGGTGTTAAAGGTTATAATGAGGTTTACAATACATTGAAAAAAAAGACGTAGATGGGTAAGAAAAGAATCGCAATACTTACTCCTTATCCTTATAATGAAGCTCCTTCGCAGCGCTTTCGGTTTGAGCAATACCTTAGTTTCTTAAACGAAAATGATTTTGAATATACTATTTTCCCGTTCCTAGACTTAATTACCTGGGAGCATTTTTATAGCAAAGGAAAAGTGATTAAAAAATTGCTTGGCTTTGCTAAGGGTTTCTTTAAGCGGGTCATCTTACTTTTTACGCTTCGGAAATATGATCATGTGTTTATTCATCGTGAAGCAGCACCCATTGGTCCACCCATTTTTGAGTTTATTATTTCTAAAATACTAGGGAAGAAATACATTTATGATTTTGATGATGCCATTTGGATGGATAACTATAGCGAAAATAATGCGCGTTTCCATCGTTTAAAATCCTACTGGAAAGTAAAGTTTTGCATTAAATGGGCTGGAAAAGTGAGTGCTGGAAATGAATTTCTCGCCTCTTATGCTAGGAAATATAATTCAAAAGTAAGGATCATTCCGACTACTATTGATACCGAAAATCACCATAATTCATTCATTGATTATTCGCTTAAAACCCTGACAATTGGTTGGACAGGAACCCATACAACGCTTCGATACCTATTGCCTTTGTTACCTGTTTTCAAAAGTATTTCCGAGAAATATAATGTTCAATTGATGGTTATTTCAAATGAAAATCCCCATTTTGATCTAGTAAATTTTAAATTCATTCAATGGAAAAAGGAAAGCGAAATCGAAGACCTAAAAAAAATAAGTATCGGTTTAATGCCGCTTGAGATGGATCAATGGTCGGAGGGTAAATGTGGCTTTAAGGGCCTGCAATACATGGCGCTCGGAATACCAACGGTTGTTTCGCCTGTAGGGGTAAATACCAAAATAGTGGAGCATGGAATAAATGGTTTTTTAGCAAAGGATCTTGAGGAATGGAAGGCTTACTTGGAACAATTAATTCTCAATTCGGAACTTCGCGAACGAATCGGAAGAAATGGCCGCGAAAAGGTAATCTCCGAATTCTCTGTTTTAGCCATAAAGCAAAATTTTATACAATTATTTACACCATGAAATTAATATTCGCCTCGCATAACGAACATAAAACAACTGAAATTCGCCAGTTGCTTCCTCCAGATATCCAATTACTTTCCTTAAATGATTTAAATTATCACGATGAAATTGAAGAGTCAGCGGCTACTTTAGAAGGTAATGCCCTGCTGAAAGCAACACATGTTTTTACGCTTTTTAAGTTGCCGTGTTTTGCCGATGATTCTGGTCTTGAAGTGGAAGCGCTTGATAATAGGCCGGGCGTTTATTCTGCACGGTACGCTGGAGAACCTAAAAATGATGATCGAAATATAGCAAAGTTACTGGATGATTTGAAAGGTTCAACGAATCGTTCGGCTCGTTTTAGAACTTTTATTACACTCATTCTTCCCACAACAACGCTCTCTTTTGAAGGCATAATTGAAGGGGAAATTACCCATGAGAAAAAGGGCAGCAATGGTTTTGGTTATGACCCGGTGTTTCAACCCAATGAAAGTTCGATTACCTTTGCTCAAATGTCTATGGAACAAAAAAACAAAATAAGTCATCGCGCCTTGGCATTGGAAAAGATGATTTCATTTTTATCTTTGAATAAATTCTCCGATTAACACGAAAAATATGAGCTTAGAAGAGCGCTTTTTAACCTATGTGCAAATTGACACGACATCAGATCCCAATGCATCCTGTTTTCCGTCTACGGAAAAACAAAAAAATCTATCTCGCCTGTTAAGGGATGAATTGTTGGCGCTTGGATTGCTTGATGCTGAAATGGATGAGTGGGGCTATGTATTTGCAACGATTCCTAGTAACTCACCAAACAGCAATGTTCCAACAATTTGTTTCTGTTCCCACGTTGATACTGCTCCTGATTGTAGCGGAACGAATGTCAAACCCTTGGTCCATCGTTCGTATACGGGGCAAGATATTGTGTTGCCAGATGATACTACTCAAGTTATTACAACGCAGAGACATTCGTATTTAAAAGAAAAAATAGGTGATGATATTATTACCGCAAGCGGATTAACACTTTTAGGCGCAGATGATAAAGCGGGTGTCGCCATCATTATGGATTTCGCTGAATATATCATTAGTCACCCGGAAATAATTCATGGCAATATTAGGATATTATTTACGCCAGATGAGGAAGTGGGTAGAGGAGTGGAAAAACTAGACATGAAGAAATTAAATGCCGATTTTGGTTATACGCTTGATGGTGGTCCACTTGGAGACATTGAAGATGAAACCTTCTCCGCCGATGCGATGGTGTTTAATTTTGAAGGGGTAAGCGCCCATCCAGGTTATGCAAAAGGAAAAATGGTCAACGCGCTTAAACTCGCATCAAAATTTGTTGAGTCCTTGCCGATTAATGAACTTTCCCCCGAAACGACCAAACATCGCGAGGGATTTGTTCACCCAGTTTCCATAGAAGGAGGGCTCGAAAAAGCTCAAGTTAGCTTTATTATCAGGGATCATGTGACCTCCAAATTAGCTCAATACGAAGATTTGTTGAATGAATTAGCTCAAAAAGTAGTGAACGATTTTCCTGGTGCAAGCTTCTCTTCTAAAATTTCAGAGCAATATCGAAACATGAAAGAGATTTTGAACAACTATCCATTTGTAACGGATTATGCTGTATTAGCCATGGAAAAAGCGGGCTTAAGTCCAAATCGTTCGATTATTCGTGGTGGAACTGATGGATCTAGGTTGTCTTTTATGGGGCTTCCTTGTCCTAATATATTTACTGGGGAAATGGCCATTCATTCTAGGCATGAATTTGTAAGTTTACAGGATATGCAGAAAGCAGTTAGTACCTTGGTGGAATTAGTTCAAATCTGGGAGAAACACGAGGTGGAAAATGGATAGTAAAAACCTCTTACGCGATATAAAATCTAGGAATTTTAAGCCTGTTTACATCCTTCATGGTGAAGAACCCTACTTTATTGATGAACTATCTGATGCAATTGAAAAGTATGCATTGGATGATAGCGAACGCGATTTTAATCAATCCATTTTGTATGGTAAAGACACCGATTTTCCGAATTTACTGAATGATTTAAAGTCGTATCCTTTAATGGCGGAAAGAAGATTGGTTATCTTGAAAGAAGCGCAGGATTTTAAACTACTAGAAGATTTAGATGCCTACGCTCAAGCACCTTGCCTAACTACGGTATTCGTTATTTGTCATAAATATAAAACGATTGATGCCCGTAAAAAAATGGTAAAGTCAGTCGAAAAAAATGGGCTTGTTTTTAAGTCTGATAAAGTAAAAGAGTATCAACTAGGAGAATGGGTTCAAAACCAAGTTAGAACGCTTGGCTACGGCATTTCTTCAAAAGCAAATATGCTCTTGGTGGAATCCGTTGGTAATGACTTAAGTCGAATGGTAAATGAATTAAATAAACTATCAATATTTCTTGAAAAAGGAACTACCATTACGGATGTTCATATTGAGGAAAATATAGGCATCTCAAGAGAGTATAATATTTTTGAATTAACGAATGCAGTTAGGGATAGAAATCTAGAAAAAGCATTAAAAATTGTTAACTATTTCGAATCCAATCCTAAAGCGGCTAATTTAATTGTCATTATACCAAATTTATTTAAGTTTTTTTCGCAACTCATGCGGATTCATTTTCTTCCTAATAAATCGCGAGAAGCGATTGCGCAGGCTTTAGGTCTTCCTCCATTTATTGCAGGGGAATTATTTAAGGCAATAAATAATTATAACCCTAAAATGATAGCCGCTAATATTGCTCTATTACATGAATATGATTTAAAGAGCAAGGGCCTAAATAACGTTTCAGCAACGCCAGGTGAACTCATGAGGGAATTAATCTTTCAACTGATACATTAATGGCACTTTTTTACCATTCAACAATTTCTGAGGATGCGACAAGCATCTTTCTATCTGAAGAAGAATCAAAGCATTGTGTTCGTGTTTTGCGCATGGTGAATGGTTCTCTTTTAACCTTAGTTAATGGTTTTGGGGCTTCTTTTGAGGTTAAAATTATTGCCGCAAATCCTAAAAAATGTGAAGTTGAAATCGTTTCGCATACGCATCATGCTCCCCCAGCTTTTACTATACACATCGCTATTGCGCCAACTAAAAACATGGACCGAATGGAGTGGTTGGTGGAAAAAGCAACAGAATTAGGAATGACCAAAATGAGTCTTTTAAGGTGTCAATTTAGTGAGCGCAAAGCAATTAATCTGGAGCGCTTACAGAAAATTGCAATCTCGGCCATGAAACAATCCAAACGGTATTATTTGCCTGTGATAGAAGAGCAAGTATCTTTTGCCGATTTTATAAAGGCAAATCCAGTTGGTTCTATCGCTCATTGTTACGAGGCGCCTAAAAAGGAACCAATCACTATTCAGCAAATTGGACCTGTTTTGATAGGGCCAGAGGGTGACTTTTCGCCTGATGAGCTTGCGCTTGCGGAAGGTTCCGGATACAAAAGTGTGAGTCTTGGCGATTACCGCTTAAGAACGGAAACGGCAGCTCTATTGGCAGTATTTCAATTAATGAATTAACTTGCACTACTGATATTTCCCTCAAGGATCAGTTCCTCACCTTTCATTTTTAAGTACAATTGAATCAGGGCAATCACATCTTTTTCACAATAAATGCGAATCCGATTGAGATCTTTTTCTTCGTAGTAAACCCGTGCTACATCTGCTCCTGTAATATCATCTTTTGGTGTGGGGATATGAAAGACATGACATAAGAGCGATAGGGATGTATAGGCTTTATAATCTCCAAATTTCCACATTTCCATCGTGTCAATGTGTTTTATTTCCCATGGTTTTTTTCCACCTAAGTCTAAAATTGCGGGAAGAGAAATACCATTAATAAGCATCCGTCTACAAATATATGGAAAGTCGAATTCTTTGGCGTTGTGGCCACATAGTAGATGTTCATTGGTATTATAATGATCTTCTAACAGTTTCTTAAATTGCTTTAATAGGGTTTCTTCATCATCATGCGCAAAGGATTTAAGGCGCATTGTTCGCCCCAATGTTGTTTTATGGACCATTCCAATCGAAATACAAATGATTTTTCCGAATTCTGATAAGATACTTCCCTTTTCGTTGTATAACATTTCAAAGGTTTTTTCCTCGTTTTGTGCAAAACGATTCTTAGCATTAAATAATTCTTTGGTTTTTTCGTCCAAATCAATGTATTGGTAGGTTTGTGGTATGGTTTCAATATCCAGAAAAAGTATTTTGTCAAGGGCAATTTTAGTGTTCATGTTTTTTAATTTTTAATTGAAAATAAGTAATTTATACGATTAATCCAAGAAAAAAAATGATTTTTGTGCTTAATTAGTTTAGTAATTGGAAAAATCATTTAATCATATTGGAAGTAAAGAAGAACGATATGAGGCCTTAATCCCACAGCTGAAATCGCTCATTAGTGCTGAAACGGATCAAATTGCAAATTATGCAAACGTATCCGCTGCCTTGAAAGAGGTGTTTGATTTTTTATGGGTGGGCTTTTATCGCGTGTCTGATAAGGTCTTGGTTCTTGGTCCTTTTCAAGGGCCGATTGCTTGCACGAGAATTGCTTATGGAAAAGGGGTTTGTGGCTTCGCATGGCAAGAGGGAAAAACAGTTATTGTTCCTGATGTCGATCAGTTTCCCGGACATATCGCCTGTAGCTCTCGTTCTAAAAGCGAAATTGTTGTGCCTGTTGTTAAGGAAGCTAAGATTTTAGCCGTTTTGGACGTTGATAGCGAGCTTCTGAATAACTTTGATGAAATTGATGCTAAATACCTAGAAATCATATGCGCTTTATTAAGCTAAGTTATATTACTTTATTCTTTCTCGCTTCTTGCGCCCAAGTGGGCACAATTACCGGTGGTGATAAAGATGTAGTGCCTCCAGAAATCAAAAAAAAATCGATTAAGGATAATGCAGTAAATTTTACTGGAAAAGAAATCGTCCTTGAGTTTAATGAGTTTGTCCGCTTGGTCCAACAACAAGATAACATAGCTATTATTCCACCTGATGCCATTATTTTAAGTCAGCTCAACAAAAAGCGCCTCACCTTAACTTGGACCGAAGAGTTGAAAGCAAATACAACGTATCGTATTTACTTGAATAATGCCGTAAAAGATATTTCGGAAGGCAATAGCGAGGTTATAAATATTTTGTTTTCAACAGGTCCTACGATTGATTCTCTTCAGCTAAATGCGGTGGTCTATGATGCTTTTTTTAATAAGCCACTACCAAATGCACAAGTAGGATTATATGATTCATTAAATCAACTCGTACCAAGGTATTTTAGTCAAAGTGATGCAAACGGTTTGGTTAGTGTCAAGAATATTGCTGAAGGAAGCTATTATTGTAAAGCGATTCTAGATCTCAACAAGGATTTACGCATGCAAGCGAACGAAATTCAAGGGGGGCTTTTTAATGAAATTAACATTGGTAATACGCCTAATGATACCTTGCGTATCAGTCTATCGCAACCGAGAATAAAGGATAAAATAAAGAATGTAAAGTATATTCCGCCGGGTTTAATTGGATTACACTTTCCAAAAGAGGCGAATAAAGATAGTTTGTTTATTAACGATAAGGCTGTGAAGGAATTTATTATTGCGGGCATTGATAGTGTATTAATTCCTACTGGTCCTATTACATCAGATGAAACTTGGTTTATTAATGGTAGCGATTCAATCCGTGTGCGTACCGTATTGAAGGATCGCTCTAGTAAACTTAGTCCCCAGTTTGTTAAAGCTAAGCGCTCTGAAAGTTATCCTTTTCATGCAATTTTTGAACTGAGGGACAAAATTTCTCGCATTGATCCAACAAAGTTCGTTTTGCTAAATGATGCCGATAGCGTTAAAATAAAACCGGATTCCATCTCATTTTCAGGAAACAAATTGGAATTTTTTGCCAATTGGTCTAATTACACAGCGTTTTTAATTCATGGAGATGAAGGGGCTGTTGTTGGGGCATCTGCTGCAATCAGTTCGCCCTTTAATGCGAAAATTACGGTGCCTCAAAAACGAGATTTTGGTAGCCTTGTTCTTAATGTTACTACCTTAAAGGAAAAAGGAATTTTGCAATTAATGACGGGGGAGAATCTTGTCCGTGAACAACCAATGGGCGCTTTAAATAAATATGTCTTTAGTAATCTAGTGCCAGGGGAATATTATGTTCGGATTATAGAAGATGAGAATGAAAATGGCCAATGGGATCCCATTAATTGGGAAACTAAACAGCAAGCGGAAACGATTTTGTGGTACCGGTCAATTATTAAAGTAAGGGCCAATTGGGAGGTAGAATCTACCCTCTTAGATTAGTTAGGCATTTTATTTTTCAACAAGTGAATATGTAAGCTGTAAAATACTTACTTTTAATTTTCCTAATCTTTCCGTTTATGTACTTGGTCTTTGATACCGAAACCACGGGTTTACCGTCGAATTTTGATGCGCCTATAAGTGATACTAATAATTGGCCGCGTGTTGTTCAGTTGGCATGGCAAATTCATGACGAGATGGGTTTTTTACTTCATCAGAAAGATTATATTATTAAGCCTGTTGGCTATAATATCCCCATCAAATCACAGGAAATTCATGGAATTTCATCCAGTCTTGCCGAGTTGCTTGGTGAAGAAATGGCCGATGTTTTGGCGATGTTTAAAGATGATTTATCGAAGGTTGATTTTGTAGTAGGCCACAACATAAAGTTTGATCTCAATATCATGGGCTGCGAATTTTATAGGATTCAGGAGGAATCGCCTTTTGAAGGACTAACTATTTTGGATACATGTACCGAAAATACCGCCAAACTTTGCCAATTAACAGGTGGGAAATCAGGAAGATTTAAACTGCCTACCTTAAGCGAATTACATGTATTCCTATTTGGGAATTCGTTTTCAGATGCGCATAATGCTACAGCAGATGTAGAGGCAACAACACGTTGTTTTCTCGAATTAGTGAGAAGGGGAAATTTTACTGAAGAAGAATTAAAAAAAGAAGCGGGCTATCTCAATAGCTTTAAAGCTTGTAATCTTGAGGCGATTGCTCCTATTGGCTTATCGCACGCCAACTTAAAGGCAGAAAGTGCTAAGCTACATTCAACATCAGCAAGGAAACAAGATCTTCATATTTCTGCAAACGAAATGGCGGATTTTGAGAAGGCTAATTTTGCGCACTTACACAACCATACTCAATTCTCTATTCTGCAGTCTACAAGTGACATTAAAGGACTTGTTAAAAAAGCGGGTGAGTTGAATATGCCTGCTATTGCCTTAACCGACATTGGAAATATGATGGCTGCTTTTCACTTCGAAAAAGCGGTCAGTGACTACAATAACCAAGTCAAAAAAGAAAGTGAAGAAGCTGTAAAATCAGGGGCTGATTTTAATAAAATTCCGCTATTGCCAATTATAGGATGTGTGTTTAATGTCTGTGCCGATCACCTTGATAAATCGCGCCAGGATAACGGTAGTCAAGTGCTACTGCTTGCCAAAAATAAAAAAGGCTATCATAATTTGATTAAGTTGTCATCTTATGCCTTCACAAAAGGAAAGTACTATGTGCCTCGAATTGATAAGAACTTAATTGAACAGTACCATAGTGATATAATCGTGCTTTCTGGAAATGCTTACGGAGAAATTCCAAATTTGCTTTTAAATGTCGGAGAAAAACAAGCTGAGGACGCATTGCTTTGGTGGAAGGGCTTGTTTAAAGATGATTTTTATATCGAAATTAATCGGCATAATACGGAAGTAGAAGCGTTGTTAAATCAACAATTAGTGGATTTAGCGAATAAACACCAGGTGAAAATTGTTGCCACAAATAATACTTTTTATATTGAACAAAAAGATGCTGTAGCACATGATGTGCTGCTTTGTGTAAAAGACAATGAGCTGGTTTCAACCCCTAAGGGATGGGGAAGGGGTTATCGATTTGGAATGGTTAATAACGAGTTTTATTTTAAAACCGCTGAGCAAATGAAGACGCTATTTGCTAACCTTCCCGATGCTATTATTAATATTCAAGAAATTATTGATAAATGCGAGCATTATTCCCTCGCTCGAGAAGTATTGCTTCCTGCCTTTGATATTCCGAAAGAGTTCATTGACCCAAGGGATAAGGAAACAGGATCAAATTTTGGTGAAAATGCCTATTTACGAGAGTTAACCTATGAAGGCGCGAAAAAAAGGTACGGCGAATTAAATGAAGGGTTAATCGAACGAATTGATTTTGAATTAAAAACCATTGAAAATACAGGGTATCCTGGGTATTTTTTAATTGTTCAAGATTTTTGCCAAGCCGCTAGAGATATGGGTGTTTCTGTAGGGCCTGGAAGGGGTTCCGCTGCAGGATCAGTGGTCGCTTATGCTACCAAAATAACGAATGTTGATCCCATTAAATACGACTTGCTTTTTGAGCGTTTTTTGAATCCAGATAGAATCTCCATGCCAGATATTGATATTGATTTCGACGACGAAGGTAGGGGGAAGGTGATTGATTACGTTATCCAAAAATATGGCGCAAATCAAGTGGCTCAAATTATTACCTATGGCACAATGGCGGCAAAATCTGCTGTCCGTGATACAGCTAGGGTTCTTGATTTACCGCTGCCTGATGCGGATAGAATGGCGAAGCTTATCCCTGATATTTCTTTGAAGAAATTATTTACCATTGAAGACTTTTTACTATCCGACGAATTAAAGAATAATCAAGAAGCATTCAATAATGCGAAGGAATTAAGGCGAATATTTAAAGGCAATGATTTGAAAGGGCAAGTGCTTCAAAAAGCGATGGAAATTGAGGGCACTGTTCGCAATACAGGTATTCATGCCTGTGGGGTAATCATAACGCCTGGCGACATTACTAATTTTGTTCCTGTCGCTACAGCAAAAGATAGCGAAATGGTGTGCACTCAATTTGATAATGCTGTCGCTGAATATGCAGGCTTATTAAAAATGGACTTCTTGGGATTAAAAACCCTAACCTTGATAAAAGATGCCCTAAAGTTGCTTGCCGAAAACAGACAAATACACTTGGTTTCTGATGATTTTCCTGATGACGATGAACTTACTTATGCACTCTTTCAAAAGGGTGAAACGGTGGGTATTTTTCAATATGAATCGCCAGGTATGCAAAAATACCTGAAGGAATTAAAGCCGACGGAGTTTGGTGATTTAATTGCCATGAATGCCTTGTATCGTCCCGGTCCAATTGAATACATTCCTTCGTTTATTAAACGAAAACATGGTATAGACAAAATTGAATATGACTTAGATGATTGTTCAGAAATCCTTAAAGAAACCTACGGCATTACCGTTTACCAAGAGCAGGTTATGCTCCTGTCGCAGAAACTAGCCGATTTCACGAAAGGAGAGGCTGATACCTTGCGAAAAGCAATGGGTAAAAAAGATGCGAAGGTTTTAAGTAAAATGAAACCTGCATTCATTGAGCGAGGTGGTTTAAAGGGACATGATGCACAGAAATTAGAAAAAATTTGGAAGGATTGGGAAGCTTTTGCTTCTTACGCTTTTAATAAATCCCACTCTACTTGCTATGCATGGATTGCCTACCAGACAGCTTACCTAAAAGCAAATTATCCTGCTGAATACATGGCGTCTGTTTTAAGTAACAACATGAATGATATGAAACAGGTTACTTTTTTCATGGAAGAATGTAAACGCATGGGTATAAATGTACTTGGGCCTGATATCAACGAATCTAAATTTAGCTTTACGGTCAACAAGGAAGGCGCAATTCGATTTGGACTTGGCGCCATCAGGGGAATGGGTGCTGGAGCGGTGGAAGCCATTATTGAAGGTCGCGAGCAGGAGAATTATTCTTCTATTTTTGATTTTTCGAAGAAAATAAACCTTAAAAGTTGTACAAAGAGAGTATTTGAATGCCTTGTATTTGCCGGTGGCTTTGATTCATTTACAGGCGTTAACCGAGCGCAATACTTGCTCAAAGACACGAATGGAAGAACATTCATCGAAGGCGTCCATAGATTTGGTGAACTCTATCAATTTAATTTGAATTCACCTCAATACGATATGTTTGGAAATCAAACGGGTGATTTTTTACCAGAACCAATAATTCCATTTTGTGATGAATGGCCTAGCAGTTATAAATTGAATAAAGAAAAAGAAATGATTGGAATTTATATCTCCGGCCATCCTTTAGACGATTACAAGTATGAAATTGAGGCTTTTTGTCCTGCGAATGTTGGGATGCTGGCTGATTTTGCTGCGAATAAGGGAAGAGATTTGTTTTTTGCCGCGATTGTGACGAGTGTTGAGCATCGCTTAACAAAATCAGGTGATCCTTTCGGGACCTTGACCTTTGAAGATTATACCGATCAGTTTAAATTAAACATCTTTAAAGAGAACTACCTCAGATATAAACACTTCATGGTGCCGGGAACTTTCCTTACCCTGCGCGGTAGAATTGAAATTCCTCGGTATCGGAATGAATTAGAGTTTGTCGTGAGCAGTATAGAATTATTGGACGATTTGAGGGATAAGAAAACAAAAAACATTCAGCTGACTATTTCAAATAGTGATCTTGATAATTTACTCATTGATGAATTAAATGGGGTTTTTACAGCCAATAATGGCAACACTCCAGTGGAATTTAATATTGTTGACCACTTGGATGGTTTTGAGGTTAAACTTCCATCGCGCTCCATAAAGGTGCGGCCAGGAACAGAACTTTATAAAGAACTGCAACGATTAAATGTCTTGTTTAAACTGAATTAAGCTTTGCAGAAATGGAGGGCAAGTAAGCTTAGTTGTTCTTAATAAGTTGAAAAGAGGTAAGTTGATCCTCGCCGATTGTTAGTTGGTAAGTCCCATTTGGCAAGGCAGATAAATTAACTTCTGTTTCCAATGAAGTCAAAATTCCCGTTTGTACGATTCCTCCCAAAGCATTGTAAATCGTATAAGAACTTGTTAGCAGATTGGATTTAATCGTGAGTGAAGTAGACAGGGGATTTGGAAATACGATTATATCTTGATTAGGAATTTGACTGATGGAATTCATACCTAATGTTCCTCTTTTGTAAATTACCATACCAGAAATGGCATCTTGAAAAACACAATGTACCTTCCCATTGGCATAAATTATATCCGGATTACTTTGTGAACCCAAGGTTGAATCATTAACAATCGCTTTAGAATTCACTAATTCTTGGATTGAGCCACTCACTGTAATGCCAGCGAAAATATCGTTGTTTGAAGGGGAGCTTTCTTGCCAAATCAAGACAATTGTATCATTTTTTCCAGAAATCCTTGGGTAATTTTGTGCTCCGTTGATATTTCCAGGGGGCGTCATCATGGTTTGGGATTGTAAGACAAGTGATGGGCTTGTTACTGTTTCACTCAAATAAGCTCGGTACTTTCCCGATGCCGCGCTGGCAGAAGCAGTAAGTAGATTTCCATTATTAAAAATGCCATGCGGACCAGTGGAAGGGCAGGAATTTAATGCCCAATTTAAGTCGTTTACATTGACATGAGAAGCATAATTAGCCCCGTCATCATCTGAATAAACGGCATAAATATCTCGAATATTAGCATCGTTATTTCTGTATAATAAGGCATGTTGATTGCCATTGATAACATATTCCGCGGGACAGCAATCGCATGCTTCTTGAGGGATGGGAAGTGTTATTTCCATTTCATTCTGATAGCTAAGTCCTTTATTAATTGAATGCACCACATTGTATCGTGGATTCGTCCAATTAGCATCATGAGCCATATAAACTACCGATGGATTGCTATTTTCATCCATATCAAGGGAGGGCAACCAAGCAACACCAAGTGGGTGATTATCTACTCGAATCGTATCAGAAAAAGTGAGTCCTCCATCTAGCGATCGAAGCGAATAAACGTTACCAAAATCCATAGGTTGAGCCTTGAAAACAACGATCACAGTATCGCCATTTGAGGCTACATCTGGCCCTGTCCAAGTAGTCAAGTACGAAGCCATGTTATTTGGCAGTAGTGGCAAAGGGGTGTTAAACAAAGAACCAA
Source organism: Crocinitomicaceae bacterium (assembly GCA_044336865.1). Taxonomy (GTDB): domain Bacteria; phylum Bacteroidota; class Bacteroidia; order Flavobacteriales_D; family Crocinitomicaceae; genus UBA952. Next base: position 19,941 of record JBIIOQ010000021.1, read on the forward strand.
CAAGCCTTGTAGAATATAATAATCCTGAAGAAGCTTTCCCAAAAACAACCAATGGAATATCTTGAGCTGTTAAACAAATTCGAGGCCTTGTATTTCCAAATTGGTTGGTTTGGGTTACAAAAATTTCCTCCTCCCAAGTGATAACAGGCTGACTCCATGAAACCACCGAGAGAAATGTGAGTAGAAATGCGATCAATAGTTTCATAGAAAATTCATTTGTGAATATTAAATGTATCAATAATGTGCTAAATGATTAATAAAATAGGACAAAAAAAAAGGCCCTTTTTGGAGGGCCTATATATTTTATGAATAAAGATTAATCTTCGATTTGAATCGGTGCTAAAATTCGTCCGCAATGCTCACATACCAATATTTTCTTCTTAGTAACGATGTCTAATTGTCGTTGAGGTGGGATTTTATTGAAACATCCACCGCAAGAGCCTCTCATAATGGGCACTACTGCTAAGCCATTTTTTGCGTTTAAGCGTAGGCGGGAATAAGCAACTAATAATCGTTCTTCAATGTGCTTTTTAGCGTCATCTGATAATTTAATTAATCGGTCTTCGTCTTTTTGTGTCTCTTTAACAATAGCATCTAACTCTGCTTTTTTAATGGCTAAATCAGACTTTCGCTCTTCTAATCGATTGCTTACTTCGTCTAATGTTTCTTTTTTGCCCTCAATGCGAATTTTTCCTTCTTTGGATTTTTTCTCATTTAATTTAATCTCTAATTCTTGGAATTCAATCTCTTTGGCAAGCGATTCAAATTCACGGTTATTTCGCACATTATCCTGACGTTCTTTGTATTTTAAAATAGCCGCATCCGATTCTTTTGAAGCTAATTTTCGATCCGAAATCTCAGTCTCTAAGTCTTTAAGCTCCTCAGACATTTTTTCAAAGCGAGTTTGCATACCAATAATTTCGTCCTCTAAATCTTGAACCTCTACCGGAAGTTCTCCACGTATGGTTCTAATTCTATCGATTTCAGAATCAATTCTTTGGAGTTCACTTAAAGCATCTAATTTATCAGCTATAGTTACTTCTTTTTTGCTTGCAGTTGCTGCCATATCTTAAAGGTAATTAATCGGATTTGTATTTATTTCACTTAATCGGACGGCAAAGTTAGTAAAATTTTCTTTAATTTTTTCTATCAATAGCGTAGAAGTATATTGTTCGCTTTCGTAATGCCCAATATCGATTAAGAGTATGCGTTCATCTGCATCAAAAAATTCGTGGTATTTTACGTCAGACGTGATGTAACAGTCTGCTCCTGAGCGAATTGCATCTTTAGTTAAAAAACTTCCACTGCCACCGCAAAGCGCCACTTTCTTTATAGGTTTTGTTATTAATTTAGTGTGTCTAATTCCCTTACTGCTAAATATTTTTTTCAATTGCGCCAAAAAGGCCATTTCTTCGCATGGCGTTTCTAAGTCGCCTATTAGTCCTGCACCATATCTAGTGTCTTGGTTTTTTAATAAAATGATGTCGTGGGCCACTTCTTCATATGGATGACTTTCATTCATAGCTTTGAGAACGTGGGGTAAATGTTGGCTATCTACAAGGTACTCTACTTTTAATTCCGATTCTTGTGAGCGTTCTCCAATAGTTCCACTAGTTGGGTTTGCTAATACGCCTGGGGTAAAGGTTCCAATTCCCTCCTGCCGAAAGTGACATTCAGTATAATTACCAATACCACCTCCTCCAGCTTTAAATATTGCAGCGTCTAATGCTTCTAGGGCATCTTTTGGAGTATAGACACTTAATTTATAAAGGGTATTCGTTTTTGGTGCTAAGATCTTGGTATTTATTAAGCCAATGCGTCGACCGATTTCTGCATTTACACCTTCTGGGTGGTTGTCGAGATTGGTGTGAATGGCATAAACTGCAATATCATTTTTTATGCACATGCGTACCACCCGTTCTACATAGCTACTAGCTCCAATTTGCTTCAAACCATGAAATAAAAGTGGGTGATGACAAATTATGAGGTTGCAATTATGCTCAATGGCCTCACTGACCACTGCTTCGCTGCAATCTAAACTTACCAAAATACCATGTATAGAAAGCGAGGTGTCTCCTATCTGCAACCCGCAATTGTCATAATCTTCTTGAAGTTGCAAGGGATATTCCTTTTCGAAAAAATGTATTAATGCATTTAATTCCATCTATTCTATGTTTTTGCTGATACCAATGCTGTAGCCTAAGCCCTTCGAAAAGTGCTCATAGTCGCCATATTTAGTTAAGGTATTTGTGAGTTGATAGCGGTACGTCATTTTAAAATAGATCCCCCATGTTCGAGCTGAAACATAATGCAGTCCTGCAGAAGACACTAGGCTTAATCCAAAAGAATTGCAGGTACTGCCTTCTTTATTTGTGTTGTCGTATTTACCCCCCAGATCAGTCGTCCATTGTTGGTTTTGGCGGTAACTATTAAAAAGTTGAGGCATAATGCCTGCGCCAATAGAGAAACGTAATTGCTTGCCTTGTTCAAATGTTAGTTGAAATGGCATAGCGAAATAACGGTATTTTGTTTGGTAGGAATAAGTACTGTCGCTGCCTAAAGCCCCTTGATAAATATATTGCTCGCCCGTTTGGAGAAAAGAAATCCCGCCCTGAAAACGGAGAAAGCGATTCAAACTGGTGTTCATTCCTAATGAATAGGACCAAATTTTTAGGGGAGATTCTTTCGCTCGTTCCCCTAATGGCAGGGTGATGAATTGTTTATTTTCAGCCAATGTTCTGAATGAATTTGTACGGTTGGCCTCAAAAAGTATGTAGCTTGGGTTTTTTGTTTTTTTTTCTTTAATAACCTTTCCTTCTTTATTGATAATCTGAGAAAAATAAGAAGTGGGAGACAAAGTCAAAATCAGAATAATAAATAGTATTGTTCTCATATTACAAAGTTACATAAAAGCGACTATTTATTAACCTAGAAATAATGTTTTAAGCGGACTTTTTATTCTTATCTTTAAGGGATGAAATGGACGTTTTTTTTAGTGCTTATCTATTCCTCATCTTTTTCACAGCATGACTTCAAAATTGCTTTTGGTTCCTGTGGACACCAAGATAAACCCTTATCTATATTTGATGAAATTGTTAATGATTCACCTGATGTATTTGTTTTTTTAGGAGATAACATTTACGGTGACACAAAAAATGCACGTGTGCTTCAAAAGAAATATGCTCAATTAGCAGCTAAAACTTCTTTTCAACATCTAAAAACTACAACGAGAATTCTTGCCACTTGGGACGACCATGATTACGGCAAAAACGATTCTGGGAAAGAGTTCATCCGAAAGAAACGATTTAAGAAACTATTTCTTGATTTTTTTGACGAGCCCAAGGAGTCAATACGCAGATCTCAGCAAGGGATTTACACGAGTTATTCGTATGAAGTGAACAGTAAAATAATTCAGCTTATCCTATTAGATACGCGGACTTTTAGGGATAAATTACTAAAATACAACAACGCTAATTCCATTGATACAACGTTTAAGTATCCATTGGATTATCTTCCCCATGTTGATACTTCCAAATCATTTTTGGGAGAACAGCAATGGAGTTGGTTAAAAACAACCCTTCAGCAAAAAGCAGATTATAGGATCATTTGTAGCTCTACGCAATTTGGGATTAGCTATAATGGCTATGAGGCTTGGGTTAATTTTCCACATGAACAGTTAAAGATGTTGCGACTTATTGAGGAAACGAAGGCGAACGGAGTCGTTTTTATTTCTGGTGATGTTCATTATGCTGAAATATCGGCAATAAGCACCCCTTCTCTTTATCCAATTTATGATATTACGTCAAGCGGATTAACCCAAACATGGCACTTTGCTACTCCCAATAAAAATAGAATTGAAGGTCCTTTTATGGGTAATAATTATGGGGTTTTAAACATCGATACCAAGAATGATGTGTTGAAAGTTGAAATCCGTAATGCCGATGGGCAAGTAGTAATTAGTAAAGAAATTAGCCTGCAAGAACTTCAGATTGCCGATTGATTCATGCAAATTCAGATAATTCTAGCCAGCGATTGCTAAGTTCATCCAATTCACTTATCACCTTGCCAAGTATAATACCAGCCTCATAAAGTTCACTGTTGCTTTTACTGGTGTCACTCAATTTATCGGTTAATTCAAGTTTGATTATTTCTAATTCCGCGAGCTTTTTTTCAAGGGTTTTTAATTCTTCTTTCTCCTTAAAATTGAGCTTCCGTTTTTCATTGGAAAGTACAGTAGGCTTTAAAAATTTCTCTTCCTCTTTGCTCATAGGGACCTCAAGGTTCTTTTTTACTTCTTTTGATTTACCATTTTGCACTTTTCTGTAATCAGTATAATTACCAACAATATCTAAAATTTTCCCCTCTCCTTCAAAAACAAATAAGTGGTCTACCATTTTATCCATGAAATACCTGTCGTGTGAAACAACTACTAAACAACCTTGAAAATTTCGCAAGTATTCTTCTAATACTGCCATCGCAAAAATGTCCAAGTCGTTCGTCGGTTCATCCAAAATCAGAAAATTTGGATTGGCCATTAGCACTTTTAGAAGTTTTAAGCGCCGTTTTTCCCCACCACTTAGTTTATGTACAAAATTATAGTGACTGTCGCGGGTGAATAAAAATCGCTCAAGTAATTGCGATGCCGACAATTGTTTTCCTTTTTCTAAAGGGATGTATTCAGCTACGTCTTTCACAACATCAATCACTTTTTTGGAATCGTCTACTTTGATTAAATCTTGGCTATAATATCCGAAAACGATGGTTTCTCCAATCACTACTTTTCCTTTATTCGGTTCTTCTTGTCCAATTAAAAGGTTTAAAAAGGTGCTTTTTCCTGTCCCATTGTTTCCAACAATTCCCAAGCGCTCTTTGCGTTGGAAATGATAAGAAAAATCATGTAATATGGTTTTATCGCCAAATGCTTTGCCGATTTTATGAAATTCTACTATTTTGGAACCTAAACGCTCCATTTTAACAGGAAGTTCCATTTCGTCTTCCTCTAAGCGCATTTGCGCCGTTGATTTAATGCCTTCAAAAGCGTCTACGCGTGCTTTTTGCTTCGTTCCTCTCGCTTTCGGCTGCCGACGAATCCAATCTAATTCTTTTCTAAAGGTATTTCTAGCTTTATCAACCGTGGATTGTAATTGCTCTTCACGTTCTGCCTTTTTCTCTAAGTAATAGGAAAAATTTCCTTTGTATCGAAACAGTGTTTCGTTGCTCAATTCGTAAATGGTATCGCAAACAACCTCAAGGAAATAACGATCGTGAGTAACCATTAAAATCGTTGATTTGGAAGTCGATAAATAGGATTCTAACCATTCTATCATGTCCAAGTCTAAATGGTTCGTCGGTTCATCTAGAAATAGAAAATCTGCTTCAGACAAGAGTACTTTTGCTAAGGCAACTCTTTTCTTCTGTCCACCCGACAGGCTTTCAATTTTTTGACTGGTATCAGTTAGTTTTAATACGCTAAGGATCTGCTGCACTTTCACTTCAATATCCCATGCATTCAAATCAGTGAGCTGCTGATAGCATTCCTCTAGCGCTTTTTCGTCATTATTAGCAATGGCGATATTGTAGGTTTTGATTAATTGTAATTCGGGGATATCGTGGTCAAAAACCGCCTCAAGAATCGTTTGCTCTGGGTTCAATTGTTCACTTTGCTCCATGAAGGCGATACGAATGTCATTTCGGTATACAATTCGACCACTATCGTAGGGTTCCATCTCCATTAAACAACGCAATAGGGTTGTTTTTCCAGCGCCGTTCTTTGCTACAATTGCTACTTTTTGTCCTTGATCTATACCAAATGTTAAATCCGAAAATAAGATTCTGACACCGAATGATTTGGTGAGGTTTTCAACCGATAAATAATTCATGTTAACGAAGTCTGTTGTATGAGTCAAGTAAATTCTTGTCTCGGATTATCCCGCGTAAGCCTAAATAAGTAAAAGGCAAACCAATGATTAATAGGTAATAACCAAGGCCAAAACTCACGGAGTCTGGTACGTTTGGCATTAGTTTAAAAAGGAACAAGGCGGTAATTCCCACCACGAAAAGCAAGTAAAATAAGAAAGTGAATTTTATCAGTTTTAGTTGTAAGCTAAGCTTTTTAAACTTGCTAATGGTGAAGATTAAGAGTGCCACTAATGCAATGATTACTAAATAAAATGGAAAAACCCAAACCACTTCTTTTCCTTGAAAAAATCCATAAATAGTGAATTGATGTGGCAACTCTTTCGCTTGATACGTTCCAATTTCCAATCCGCTCAATAAAATTGAAAGATTGATAATTACAAACCCAAAATACAAGTGTTGAATACGCTGAATCATGATTTTTTTTTACAAATGTACTGACTTATTGCGAAGATAGAAATCTAGAATGACAATAGCGGCCATTGATTCTACGATTGGAACGGCTCTTGGAACCACGCATGCATCGTGGCGGCCTGTAATCGCTACTTCGTCTAATTGTCCGTCTTTCCCCAACAAAGATTGTTTTTTGAGAATGGTGGCAACAGGTTTAAAAGCAACGCGAAACAAAATCGGCATTCCGTTACTTATGCCACCCTGAACTCCGCCAGAATTGTTCGTTTGTGTGGTGCCATCTGCATTAAATTGATCATTATGATCAGAGCCCAACATCGAAACAGCACTAAAACCGCTGCCAATCTCGAAGCCTTTTACGGCATTAATCGATAACATTGCTTTTCCTAATTCAGCATGGATTTTGTCAAATACTGGTTCACCTAAACCAATGGGAACATTTTTGATGATGCACTGGATCGTGCCGCCTAATGTATCGCCAACTTTTTTTGTTTGCTCAATGAGCGTTTGCATTTTTACTGCTAATGCATCATCAGGACAACGAACAGGGTTACTTTCAATGGCAGTATTCGAATAAAATTCATCCGTTGTCAGTTGAATTGATCCTACCTGAATAACATAGGTTGAAAATTCAATGTTTAATTTTGTTAATGCCTGCTTCGCTAAAGCTCCGGCAACAACTCGGCAAGCGGTCTCTCTAGCGCTTGATCTTCCACCTCCTTTATGGTCACGAAGTCCGTACTTTTTTTCATAGGTGAAGTCAGCATGTGAAGGACGAAAAGAATTCTCTAAAACACTATAATCTTTGCTTTTTTGATTATCATTTGGAATGGTAAAGCCGATGGCTGTCCCGGTAGAAATTTGATTCACAAATCCGGATAAGAATTGTACTTTATCGGATTCGTTGCGCTCCGAAACTATGGTAGATTGTCCAGGCCTTCTTCGATCTAATTCGTTTTGAATTAGCGCAAAATCAACTGGGATGTTCGCTGGAAAGCCTTCAATTACTCCGCCGATTGCCGCACCATGTGATTCACCAAAGGTCGTTAACTTGAAAAGAGTGCCATAACTTGATCCTGCCATACCGCAAAGTTAAGGAGAATCATTTGTTAATCCTTAATGCTGCCTCAGCTTTTCAAGGAATTCAAAATATTTGCTACTTTTAGTCTTTGCAATTCCATTTTTGGAATGATCACAAGGTTAATTACTATAGTAAAATGACAGAAGAAACAACCGATTTTAAAAGGTCTTTAGGATTATTAGATGCAACAGCCATCGTTGCGGGTTCAATGATTGGTTCGGGTATTTTTATCGTTAGTGCCGACATGTCGCGTATGGTCGGTTCTGCGGGATGGTTAATTGTGTTATGGTTGCTAACTGGATTTATAACCTTGTTGGCAGCCTTGAGCTATGGCGAGCTAGCTGGGATGATGCCGAAGGCCGGCGGTCAATTTGTATACATTGAAAAGGCTTGGGGAAAGTTTACCGCTTTTTTATATGGCTGGACGGTTTTTACGGTCATTCAAACGGGCGTAATTGCTGCCGTGGCAGTTGCTTTTGCTAAATACACGGCTTTCTTTTTTCCTCAATTAGGACCAGATAACATCTTATTTAATCTAGGTCCATTAACGATTTCGGCGGCTCAAGTATTTGCTATTTTTAGCATTTTCCTACTAACGTTTATTAATAGTCGTGGTATTCAAAGTGGAAAAATTATTCAATTAGTTTTTACTTCTGCTAAACTATTAGCGCTGCTGGCTCTTATTGTGTTGGGTTTGGCTATTGGTTTGAAAAGTGATGTCTTTTCTCAGAATATGCAACACATGTGGGATACATCACATACTTGGTCAAAAGGAGTAGGAGGGAACTGGACAGAATCCATTTCTCCCATTACAGGGATTGCTTTAATTCTTGCTCTTGGAACGGCCATTATTGGATCAATATTTTCCAGTGATGCATGGAACAATGTTACTTTTATTGCTGGTGAAATTAAAAATCCAAAAAAGAATATTCCATTAAGTTTATTAATTGGAACCTCCATCGTAACCGTCTTATACGTCCTAGCAAATTTTGCTTATTTGGCGCTCATTCCTTTGCATGGCTCACCAGATGGTACAGACGTTTTGTCTCAAGGAATCCAATTTGCTGGAGGGGCGAATACTGATAGGGTTGGAACGGCTGCAGCGTCAATGATTTTTGGTGATTTTGCTGCTGCTTTTATGGCGATTCTCATCATGGTTTCTACTTTTGGCTGTAATAATGGCTTGATTTTATCAGGAGCAAGGGTTTATTATGCAATGGCGAAAGATGGTTTGTTTTTTAAACGTGCTGGGAATCTGAATAAAAACTCCGTTCCAATGTTTGCCCTTATCACTCAAGCAATTTGGGCAAGTATTCTCTGTTTAAGCGGTTCATATGGCGATTTACTCGATTATGCAACGTTTGCGTCCTTACTGTTTTATATTATTACGATTGCTGGAATATTTGTTCTGCGAAAAAAAGATCCGACTGCTGATCGACCGTACAAGGTTTTTGCGTATCCTTTTACGCCCATTTTATACATCATTTTAGCGGCAGGAATATGCACTATCTTACTCATTACAAAAACGCAGAATACTTGCTTCGGCTTACTTATTGTTGCAATAGGCATTCCAGTATATTATGGTAAAAAGTACTTTGCTAAATCTGAATGATATGAAGAAAATCGGATTTCTGATAGGATACTTACTCCTTACTTTAGGAACGAAAGCGCAAATCTATACACACCAAGATTCTTTAAGAGGAAGTATCACAAAAGAAAGGGCTTGGTGGGATTTACAATATTACAGTTTGCTTTTTGATGTTAATCCAACTAATAAAAGTATTTCGGGCTCAAACCTTATTCGATATAAAGTCATCGCAGCGCATCAACTATTGCAATTGGATTTACAAGCGCCAATGGCGATTCTTTCGGTTACCCAGGACGGCATTCCACTAGTTATTAAAAATGATGGTAATGCGCATTTCGTTGAGTTGATAAAAAAACAAGTTGTGGGCGCGCAAGAGGAATTAGTTGTTTTGTTTTCTGGAAAACCTCAAGTAGCTAAAAACCCGCCCTGGGATGGGGGATTTGCATGGAAAAAAGACAATAATAACAAGCATTTTATCGCTACTTCTTGCCAGGAGATTGGAGCAAGTTTGTGGTGGCCTTGCAAAGATCATATGTACGATGAGCCAGATCAAGGAATGTTAATTACCGTAACAGTCCCGAAAGGATTAGTTGCTGTAGCTAACGGTCGTTTAAAGCAGGAAAATCAAGATAATGCCACCTCTTCTACGTATGTTTGGGAAGTTAAAAATCCAATCAATAACTATGGTGTGAATATTACTATTGGGGATTATGTCCATTTTTCGGAGGTGTATAAAGGTGAAAATGGATTGTTAGATATGGATTACTGGGTATTAAAAGATAATTTAGAGAAAGCTAAAGTTCAGTTTAAAGATGCCACTCGAATGATGGCAGCTTTCGAACATTGGTTTGGGCCGTACCCTTTTTACGAAGACAGTTATAAATTAGTGGAGGTTCCCTATTTAGGAATGGAGCATCAAAGTGCCATCTCGTATGGAAATAAATACGGAAACGGTTATTTAGGTTCTGATTTAAGCGGCACGGGATGGGGGAAAAAGTTTGATTACATCATTATCCATGAATCTGGTCATGAATGGTTCGCGAATAATATCACCGCAAAAGATAACGCCGATCTCTATATACATGAATCTTTTACTACCTATTCGGAGGCTTTATTTGTGGAGTATTTTTATGGCAAGACCGCTGGCTTTGAGTATGTACGTGGATTGCGTTCTGGCATCGCAAACAGCAGCCCTTTAATTGGTAACTATGATGTGAATGATCCGAATAATTCGGATATTTATTCAAAAGGAAGTAATGTGCTGCATACACTTCGACAGTTAGTTGGTGATGATGATAAATGGCGTGAGATACTTAGGGGCTTGAATAAGCAGTTTTACCATCAAACGGTAAGTTCGCAGGATATTGAATCGTATATGGCAACTTCTTCAGGTTTAACACTAGATGCTTTTTTTGATCAGTATTTACGCGATGCAAGAATGCCTGTTTTTCAGTATAAAATAGAGGGGGGTAATCAGAAAAAACTCTCTTTTCGTTGGTCAGAATGTATCGATGGTTTTGATATGCGCTTGAAGATTAAATATAATAATAAGGTTGTCTATGTATATCCCACTACAAAATGGTCAAGTATTGCTTTAGATAATAAATGTGAGGAGATTATCATTTCTAAAGACTACTACGTGGGGGAAGAAAAAATCAATTAATACGCTAACATAACTTTAACCCTTGAAGGAAAGTAAGTAATTCATCCATCATTAATTGATGCTGTTGAATGGTTGGGTGCTTATTATAGCCATCATTATAGGTGCCCACATAATTAAAAAAGAAGATTTTATTATCACCATTTTTTTGACAATCGCTCACTACGTGTTCAATAGATTTTTTCATCTGACGTTTAAGTTTTACTGAGGCCATGGGACTTGTGCAACATATTATCGTGCTGTTTTTGTAATGGACTCTTAGCATAGTTATAAAATCAAGGTATTTTTCTTTATAGAGCGATTCATTTTTTAACCCATCATTTTGTCCTAGGGTAATAAAAACAAGATCTGGCTTAGGCTGATTTTTAAAGTTCCATTTTTTATGTTTTTTATTGAAGTCAATGCGATCGTACACATCAGGCATTGTGTACTTATAACCACAGCAGCTTTCAGCAAGACCTATTCCTGAAACAGCACTTAACAGGTAATCGGCATCTAATTCTCGCGCTAATAATGCACCAAATGTTAAATAGGCATTATGGTAATCGTACCACTTTCCTTTTTCAAATCGAATTTGCGAGTTATCAGCACCATTTCCACAAGTAATTGAGTCTCCAATAAACTCCAGCAATTTCTTTTTTCTTTTTTTTAATGGTAAGAGTTTAGCGCATCTAATGCCAATAAGCTTAAGATAACCGATAGCACTCTCTGTATTTTTACACAGAACTACGCGATGAATACCATATGGCATGTTATGGGCAACTTTAATGCGATTAAATTTATTCGTTAATTTCAGTCTTTTTGGAACGCCGCCATCTACACTATACTCAATATAGTTATGATCAATTAAAAACCGAAGTTCGTCTTCTAGTTCAATTTCGCAAGATGATCCTTCAAAATTGAATGCTATATATGCTCCCGGCGCCCAGGCTTTTGGAGCTGTGGGATCCGTTTTATCGAAGCGGCCAACACATTGAATTCTAGCGTCTCCTCCCGGATAAAATTGCAAGGGACTTTTAAGGTAATACCAAAAGATGAAAATGAGCAAGACGGATACACCTATTAATGGTATAAATAGCATTACTCTTTTATGCGTCATGAGGAACAATTGTTTTCTTATCCCTCATTTTCATAAAGGGGACCTCAATGAATTTGTACAATAAAAAAGAAATAAAGATCGTCAGCACCCAAAATAATATATAATCAATTACCCAATAATCTCCCGGGATAAATTTTCCTCCTGAATAGTTGCAGTGGATGGTATTTTTAATGATGGCTGTTGATACTATATTTAAATTAACAAGATACATGGAGTAAGAAATTAAACTTAAAAAAGTAATCCAAGAGGTCCATTTACCTAAGCCTTTTTTTAGATTGGATAAAAATGGCAGCATAATAAAGATAGCCAATGATATAATAGAAGGATACCATATTACTGCAAAAGGTTCATGCGTTTTCCCAATGTGAAATTTAAAATAGTATAGAATGTATGCGCCAAAAAACAATAAAATAATATTTAATTTATTATTCCATATTTTAGGAGTGTAATGAGCAAAAAAAGCACCTAAAACGCCATACATAATCGAATCTAATCGTGGAATTACCTGATATCGAACTCCCAAATCGATCAATGTTTCCTTAATTAATTTTAATTGCTCAGGATTAGGGTTACTAGGAATGCCAAATGAATGATATAAATGATAACGGTACCAAGTAATCAGGGCTATAATAAGGAATGAAATGAAAAGTATGGTCCATTTGGTTGACGTTTTAAAAAATAACAGAAAACTAAACAAGATAAATGGCACCAATAAATAAAACCACTCTTCAACACTAAGGCTCCAGGCCTCTGCAAAGAATTGTGGGCGGTAATGACCTAAAAAATTTTGTGTAAAAAAGAAAAATCGATACCAATCACCTGGAAATTTTGAAGGTGAAAAGATAAGTGTATAAAAAATCAGGAAAATCAGCACTAATAAATACGCTGGTAAGGTTCGCATCCATCGTCTTTTCCAAAAGTCGAGTAGCCCATAATAACTAGGTTTATCTTTGTTTAATATCTTGATTAAAATACCACCGATTAAAAACCCACTTAAAACGAAAAAAATAGCAACCCCATCATAGTGGTATTTTAACACGAAGTTTTTTATATGCTGGGGAGCCATATTGGTGCTATGACCAAGTAATACCATAAAAATGGCAACGAATCGCAAAAGGTCTAATCCAAAGATCCTATTTTTTGATATCTCAATATTAAAAAACTTGCCCATTAAAACCTAAATATAAATAAAACGGATATAATCAAAGATACTAATAGTTTAGATTTACCCATCCTATATAACAGCACAAAATATAATTAATTAAATCAATCTATTTAGTTAAATGCTGACAATTAGCTAATTTAATAAGCTATTTTTGGTGTATGAAATTTATATTACTAGTTACTTTTCTTCTCGGTTTCTTCGCTAATGCAACAATCATCTTGCCTGATGTTCTAAGTGATAATATGGTGCTTCAGCAGAATAGTAATATAAAATTATGGGGCAGTGCAAAAGTAAATACACTTGTTAAGGTTAACGTTTCTTGGTCAACTATTGACTACCAATGTTTAGCTGATAAGAATGGTAAATGGAAAGTATTTATCCCAACTAATGCAGCATCTTTTCAAAAACATAGCATCGATATTTCAGATGGTAAATCGATTACCATTAAAAATGTGTTAGTAGGTGAGGTATGGTTTTGTTCGGGACAATCTAATATGGAAATGCCTTTTAGAGGATTTGACGATGAACTGATTAAAGACGCTGATTTTTATGTGTCTACTGCCAAAGTAGAAGTTGGCATTAGAATGTTTACTGTTGTCAAGAATGCTGAGATCAAATCAAGTAAAATTGGGAAAGGAAATTGGACAGAATGCAGCTCTAAAGATTTACCTAATTGTAGCGCTACAGCTTACTTTTTCGCATTGCGCTTACAAACATTATTGAATGTGCCTATTGGGATTATCAATTCTAGTTATGGCGGATCTTCGATTGAAGGTTGGTTGAATCCTGCAGCTGTTCAAAAGTATACCGATCTTGATTTTAATAAAATTTATACCGATGAAAATGCTTGGATGAGGCCCTATGTTATGTACCAAAATATGCTAAAGCCTTATAGAAGTTATGTCATTAATGGTTTTCTTTGGTATCAAGGAGAAAGTAATGTTGGAAGGCATGGGACATATGCCCAAAAATTACACGACTTAGTGTATTTGTGGCGTACTACCTTTAATAACCCTGAATTGCCTTTTTATGCAGTAGAAATTGCTCCTTTTCAGTATGGCAATGGTGTTCAAGCAGCAAAGCTTAGAGAGGCTCAATTCAAAGGCATCACAGCAATTAAAAATACTGGTTTTGTCTGCACAAATGATTTGGTAGCTGAATCTGAAGCAACAAATATTCATCCTTCGCAAAAAAAACCGATTGGCGATCGATTGGCAAATTTAGTACTTCATGACACGTATCATGTAGATACCATTAAAGCAAATTCTCCATCCTTGGAACGGGTTACCATAACAAGTGATTCAATTGTTATGCAGTTTAAAAATAGTTATGAAGGATTACAAAATCAACTCGAATTTATTGGATTTGAAGTAGCAGATTCAACAACATTTTTTAGAACGGCTCAACCTTTTTTAGGGGCAGACAAATCAAGCTTGATTATAAAAATAGATAAAGGTTTCGTGCCAATCGCAGTTCGATATTGTTTTAAAAATTTCCAGGTAGGAAACGTAAAAAATAGTGTGGGACTACCTTTAGTTCCATTTAGAACAGATGAATGGGCTAATTGATTTATTTTAAAAAAGTAATGTTTCGTTTTAAGCCCTCAAATTTAGTCCTTTTAACAGCACTGTTTTTGAAAAGTAACTGAAAGGTTTCTTGTTCTAAATCTTCCCAATCCCCTTTTGTTAAATCTAAGAGCTGAGCACTTGGCTGAAACCGTTTTTCTTGGTGTATTTTTCCAAATTTATTCCATGGACAAACATCTTGACAAACATCACAACCAAACATCCAATTATCCATTTTTCCTTTAAACTGATCAGGCAAAATGGCATCTTTCAACTCAATTGTTAGGTGTGAAATACATTTGGAGCCATCGACCACATAGGGTGCAATTATCGCTTCGGTCGGACAAGCATCTATACATTTTGTGCAGGTGCCGCAATAATCTTTCATTGGACCATCCGCTTCAATTTTGATATCTGTAATAATTTCAGCAATAAAGAAAAAACTTCCCTCTTTGGGATGAATTAAATTAGTGCTTTTCCCCATCCATCCTAAACCAGATTTTTGCGCCCAAACTTTGTCCATTACCGGAGCCGAATCGACAAATATCCTTCCGCCAATATCGCCAATTTCTTTTCTCATAAAATTAAGTAATTCGCCTAGTTTGTCTTTTATAACAAAATGATAATCCTCCCCATACGCATATTTTGAAATTTTTGGAGCATCAGGATCTTTTTGACTGCTTTCGGTATGGTAATTTAAGAGGAGCGAGATTACGGTTTGGGCATCGTCTACAAGTAGCTTCGGATTTAGACGCTTGTCAAAATGATTCGCCATGTAGGCCATCGAGCCATGGTAATTATTTTTTAACCATGATTCTAATCGGGGGGCTTCCTCCTCCAAAAAATCAGCTTTTGAAAAACCACAATAAAAAAAACCTAATTCCTGGGCTTTGTCTTTTATCGCTTGCTTATATCTTGTGGCATTCATGTATTAGAATAATCCGCCTTGGCTCCAGCCCATTTCTTTGCCAAAGAGTTTGAATGCTTTTTCAGTCGCTTTTCTTCCACGTTGTGTCCGCATCAAAAAGCCTTCCTGAATTAAAAAAGGTTCATAGACTTCCTCTAAGGTACCAGCATTTTCACCAATTGCAGTAGCTATTGTGCCCAAGCCAACCGGCCCACCAGAAAACTTATCGATGATAGCTCTAAGAATTCGAATGTCCATCTCATCTAATCCATTTTCATCTACGTTAAGTGCCTTTAGCGCGATTTCAGTAATGCTGTCATCAATTTTTCCACTGCCTTTAATTTGTGCAAAATCCCTAACGCGCCGCAATAATGCATTGGCAATTCTTGGCGTTCCCCTGCTTCTACTTGCAATTTTGTAAGCAGCATCTTCATCAATGGGGATCGACAGTAAATTCGCTGATCGCTCAACAATGCTTGTTAATGTTTTTGAATCGTAGTATTCTAGTCGTGAATTTATTCCGAATCGTGCGCGTAATGGTGAGGTTAATAATCCAGATCGAGTAGTGGCACCAATCAAGGTAAAAGGATTCAAATTCAATTGAATGGATCTTGCATTTGGGCCAGTATCTAACAAAATATCGATGACGTAATCTTCCATTGCGGAATACAAGTACTCCTCAACAACAGGACTTAAGCGATGAATTTCATCAATAAAAAGCACGTCTCCATCACTGAGGTTGGTTAATAGCCCGGCTAAATCTCCAGGTTTATCTAAAACCGGTCCGCTAGTTACTTTAAATCCCACGCCCATTTCATTAGCGATTATTTGTGCTAGTGTTGTTTTTCCTAATCCAGGGGGGCCGTGTAATAAAACATGGTCAAGGGGTTCTCCTCGCTGTTTTGCTGCTTGTACAAAGATGGCTAAGTTTTCAACTACAGCGGGTTGCCCTGCGAAATCAGAAAATGACTTGGGTCTTAAAACCTTATCAAATTCTTGTTCTGGTTGTTCGGCATTTTCGCGATAGTCAAAAGAATCTTCCAAAAGGATTGTTTTTCTACAAATTTACAAAAGCCATTGAATTGGCAGTCAAATTCTACTGATTTTCCGATGGTGACCTACAGACAACTATAATTAGGACTGAATAATTTTTAAAAAATCAGTCATGGATTCAAATTGATAGTCAGCGAGGATCAATTTTGGCTCGATATGGTGCGTTTTTTCTGGGATACAAACGGCGGTCATCTTTGCTGCTTTGGCAGAAATTATTCCGTTAAGTGAATCTTCTATTACAAGGCATTTTTCTGGTAGAACAGCAAGTTTTTTGGCAACTGTTAAATAAACAGCTGGATGAGGTTTTCCGTATTGCTCCATTTCAGCAGAATGCACAAAATTAAAAAGGTGTTTGATTGCTAGCTTGTCTAAAACAACTTTTATCAGCCTACTACTCGATGAGGTTGCTAATCCTACTGGTATATTACGCAGTTTAAGAAAGTTTAAGGTGTCAACAACGCCTTCTAACGCAGCCGGTTTAGCGGCAATAAGACGCTCCATTTTTATAATAATGGCTTCTTCAACCTCTGATTCGTCGCGTATTCCCCATTGTTCTTTGATGTTCCAATAGTGAATTACTTCATCGATTCGTAGCCCAACTGTTTTTTGAAAATCTTCTTTCTTTAAGCGTGAACCAAGTCCAGAAAACACTTCCTCCATAGCTATTTTCCACAAGGGCTCGGAATCGATTATCACGCCATCCATGTCAAAAATAACAGCTTCAAAATCAATTAATTGAATCAATTTCTGCTTATTTTAAAACCGTGATTTTCACCAATTCAATACGCCGTTCACTAACCGCTTGAATTTCTATACTGAGATTTTGATAGGTAAGTTGTTGCCCTACCATCGGAATGGACTCCAGTTCATGAATAATTAATCCGCCTAGCGTATCATACTCATCTGAGGCTATAAAACCTAGCTTATAGTTTTCAATTAAATAGTCGATTTCAATTCTTGCGGAAAATATAAATTCCGTTTTACTTAGTATTTTCTCTGTTAAATCTTCTTTGTCATGTTCATCTTCAATCTCTCCGAAAATTTCCTCTATTACATCTTCTATAGTAACAAGCCCAGCTGTCCCTCCATATTCATCTGTTACCACTGCGATGCTACCGGATTGCTTCGTGAAAAGCTCTAATAATTCTTTTCCTGACATTACAGAGGGAACAAAATCAATTGGTTTGATTATTTGTTTAATAGATTTCGGTGATTTGAACAAATCGAATGAATGAACGCATCCAATGATATTATCAATTGTTTTTCTATAAACCAATATTTTAGAAAGGCCCTTTTGAATAAAAAGTGTTACTAAATTAGAGAGTTTCTCGTCTATTTCCACCGCTACCATTTCCGTGCGTGGAATCATACAATCTCTTGCTTTTATTTTAGAAAAATCCAATGCGTTTGATAAAATAAGCATTTCGTTACTAAACTCTTGTTCGGCATGTATCCGAGAAGATATATCAAAAACATAATGTTCTAAATCAACTTTAGAAAAGACTTTTTCACTTGTCTTGTTTTTTCCGCCAGATAATTTTAAAAAACCACTGCTAAGCAATAAAATGAATTGGGTCGGCAAGTATAGAATAATAAAAATAATAAATAAAGGAACGGCTCCAATATTAAGGAATCGATTCGGATTTAATTGGACAACAGCTTTTGGTAAAAACTCAGCGGTTATTAATACTAAAAGGGTTGAAAGAATGGTTTGAGAAATCAAAAGTAAGGCCTCATTCTGAACGCCAATATCTTTTAATACAGGGTTTAAGATCTCTGCAGCTTTAATTCCATATATTACTAATGCGAAATTATTACCAAGTAATAACAATGCAATCATGGTAGATTGATTCTTATAAAAGATATTTTTTAATTTCCCTTGCCATGCGCCTCGGGATTTTTCCACTTCTATTTTTAAGCGATTTGATGATAAGTAGGCTAATTCCATACCTGAGAAAAAGGCGGAAAATAGTAAGGAGATTAAAATAATTATGTAAGCTTCCATTTATTTTATTTTATTACGTCCCTGCCAATATCTTTTCGGCAATATGCTTTTTCAAATGATATTTTCGAAATCGAATCATAACACTTATTTACTGCTGCTTCAATGTTTTTTCCATATGATGTAATGCTTAATACACGACCACCATTCGTTAATACTTGTGGTCCATCAGAGCTTGTGCCTGCATGAAAAACAATGCTGTCAACCACATTATTAATACCATAAATTGGCAATCCTTTTTCGTATTCGTTTGGGTAGCCACCAGAAACCATCATTACTGTTGCGGTGCTTTTATCGATAAACTGGATATCTCTTTCTGATAAGGTATTGCTAGCAATGCCCTCAAATAAATCCAAAATATCTGATTTTAATCTAGGAATTACCACTTCGGTTTCGGGGTCGCCCATGCGACAATTGTATTCGATAACGTATGGGTCACCTTTTACATTAATAAGCCCAAAAAAGATAAATCCTTTGTATTCGATTCCTTCACTTTTTAATCCCTTTACGGTGGGCACAATAATTTGATTATGGACTTTATCCATAAAACCGGCATCTGCAAAAGGCACTGGTGAAACGGCTCCCATTCCTCCCGTGTTTTCTCCTTGATTTCCATCAAAAATTCGCTTGTAATCTTTTGCCTCTGGCAATAGTTTAAAAGATTCTCCATCCGTCATCACAAATACAGATAGTTCTATTCCATCTAAAAACTGCTCAATAACTACTTTTTTACTTGCTTCTCCAAATCGTGCGTCTTGAAGCATTGATCTTAATTCTTTTTCAGCAGTGTCTAAATCTTCAATGATAAGAACGCCTTTTCCTGCGGCTAAGCCATCTGCTTTTAATACATATGGCGCTTTCATGCCGCGTAAGAAATTGATTCCATCTTCTATATTCGTAGCCGTAAACGTTGCATATTTTGCTGTTGGAATTCGATGGCGTGCCATAAATTCTTTCGCATAATTTTTGCTACCTTCTAATTTTGCGCCTTCCTTACTTGGTCCAATTATGGCACAATGGCATATACTTGAATCAGCTTTAAAGTAATCGTAAATACCCAAAACTAGAGGCTCTTCTGGTCCAACAACAACCATATCAATGTTGTTTTCTAAAACAAATTGTTTAATACCATCAAAATCAACAGGCGACAAGGAAACATTTTTGCCATATTGTCTCGTTCCGGCGTTTCCAGGAGCTATAAAGAGCTCATCTAAAATCGAACTTTGTGCTATCTTCCAAGCCAATGCATGTTCACGGCCACCGGCACCTAATAATAAAATTTTCATGCTAGGCGTTTAACAAAATGACAAGATTGATTCGAATATATTTTTTCCGTCAGTATTCCCTAATATAGTATCTGCGGCTCTTTCTGGGTGAGGCATCATGCCAAAAACATTTTTAGCCTTATTCGTTATTCCTGCAATATTATTTACTGAACCATTTGGATTAGAATCATTATTTTCAATCCCTGTGTCATGGCAATATCGAAATAATATTTGGTCTTGATCTTCTAATTCCTTAATGGTATTTTCATTTGCATAATATCTTCCCTCTCCATGAGCGATAGGTATTTTGTATGTTTTATCGAAATTTAAACCTTTTGTAATTCCAGCCATTTTCGAAATGGGTTTCAAATAAACATTTTTACAAATAAATTTTTGTTGGTCATTGTGTAATAAGGCTCCGTTTAATAATCCCGCTTCTGTTAATATTTGAAAGCCATTACAAACTCCTAATACGTAACCGCCTTGATTAGCATGCCTAATTACCTCATGCATGATGGGTGAGAATTTCGCAATCGCACCAGATCGTAAATAGTCACCATAACTAAATCCTCCTGGCAAGATAACCATATCCACATTTTTTATACTGGTATCTTTGTGCCACAAAGTTTCCACTTGCTGTCCTAGTAGATTTTGTAGTACGTAAATCATGTCTTGGTCGCAATTCGAACCCGGAAAAGTAACAACACCAAACTTCATTGAAAAATTGATTAATTCTTGTTAAAACTTCATTTAATGCAAATGTAATGAATTACTATCATGCTAATGTTTGCTCCAGAAAAAACTTAATAACAGCATAAGCGATTGTTAGATAAAAAAGAACAGTTGCTAGCACTCCGTATCGTTTATTTAAAAACGAAAAAGATAAGATAATGGGCATCGAAACCAATAGTAAACTAAACCGTTCTATTTGTTGGTAATAATATAGATCAATACTACCGATGATTATGGCTACTAAAACGAGAAGCCATAACATTTGTATTTGTTTTTTCAATCTATTGGTGCTTTGAATAATTCGATTTCGTATGCCTATTGCGCTAAGCACTAATAAAATGAGTATAAAAACTAAAATAATTATAAAGTCCTTATGCAGTTCAATACCTACTTTATCTAAAATCAGTTTGCTTGTTAATTCTTTTCCTACCCATTTAAGGTAGGTAATTCCAAAAAGAAGAGGGGAAATAAATCCTGTAGTGAAAATAAATAATTCCCTCAGAATAAAAGGGCGTAAGAGAAGATACATAATAATATATACCGGGAAGAAAACGAGTAATGGAGGGTGAAAGGTAGCAGCACAACCGAGCAAGAAAGCGCCATTGAATACGGCTTGTTTACCATCCTTATTTTGATTTAACTGATAAAATTGTGCTAAACATAGAATTAGAAAAGTGTGCGACATAAGAATGCCGTCAAAACGGTAAAATGAGTAATAAAAACTCATTAGTACCACATAAATTAATGAAACAATGTAGGAATTTTTATCTTGAAAATTATAGTTGTTGTAGGTGAAATTTAACACTATACTATTCACTAAAATTAATAGGCTTGCGATTACTTGTGATGCAATAATGGGGAGATTAAATAATCCGTTCCAAAATCCATAATTTATTTCTTTTTCAATTTCGTGGTAGGGAAATTGGTTGTTTAGTATTTGAAAAACAAGGATAATTAAGGGTAAAAAAAACAGGGCAATAATGCTGTTGCCTAAAAAAAATCGAATCATAATGCGAAAATAGAGATCATTCCAACTTTAAAATAAGAATAATTTGGATAAAATTAATTAAATACGTGAATTTATTCTATAAATAGGGTTTAAAAAACTATATTTGCTACCCTTTTAAAAGTAATAAAATGGCACAAGAAAAATCAAGGTATTCAGATGTAGAATTGGAAGAATTCAAAGCGTTAATCAATCAGAAGTTAATTGACGCCAACATCGACTATAGTTTATTAATAGGTTCATTGTCGCATAATGATGATCATGGAACTGATGATACCGGTAGGGCATTTAATATGATGGAAGATGGCTCTGAAACACTTTCTCGAGAGGAGGTTGCACAACTTGCTGCGCGTCAAGAAAAATTTATTCAAAGCCTGCAAGCAGCGCTAATGCGGATTAATAATAAAACCTATGGCGTATGTCGTATTAAAGGCACCTTGATCCCAAAAGAAAGACTTCGGCTTGTTCCGCATGCAACAATGAGTATTGACGCCAAAAACGAACAAAAAAGGTAGTGAAGAAAAATCTTCTAATTGTTGCCATAGTTGTTATTGCCTTGTTGATTTTAGACCAAGTTATTAAGGTTTATATTAAAACATCTTTCCACCCCGAAGAACATAAATATCTTATCGGAAGTTGGTTTGCAGCGCATTACATCGAAAATCAAGGGATGGCTTTTGGAACTACTTTTGGGGCATCCATTTGGCATAAATTAGCACTCAGTATTTTTAGGGTGGTCGCCATTATTTTTATTGCTTATTATTTAATTAAGGAGGCAAGAAAAGGGGCTAAACTTTCATTTTTAATCGCTCTAGGATTCATTTGGGCTGGTGCAACCGGAAACTTGATTGATTCTATGTTTTATGATTTTTTCTTTAATTTCAATCCCTGTGATCGATTCAATCAACTAGAAGGATCAAAGGTAATGGCTAATTGCAAGGATTTCGGAAGGTCTTTTCCTGTTGAAGTCCGCCATCGCGGGTTTTTATTGGGTAATGTAGTTGATATGTTTCAGTTTGATGTGTTATGGCCAAAGTGGGTGCCAACAATAGAAATTTCAGAATTCAGATTATTTAGAGTAAAAATATGGAATAGACACATATTAATCGAGCCTTTAAAACAAGTATTTCCAGCTATTTTTAATGTTGCTGATGCCTCAATTACAGTTGGTGTAGCCACATTAATTATTCGGCAACGTTCATTTTTTCCAAAGAAGAAAAACAGCAATCCGGAAAGTGAAGAAGTTCTTGAGGATAAACCTTAGAAATTGTACTTCATGTTTCGGTCATTTAATATTGAAAATGAAACTTTCCACCCGATATTAGGGTCTATCTTGTTTCCATCCGCCATAAATCCATAAATACCAACGCGCAATCGCCTACGCGTCAATTTAAAGTTGCGCTCAAGTCCAGCGAGTACCTCATAAAATTGGAAGTCGTTTTCTTTTACATACATTGCTCCTCCTCCAAAGACTAATCCAATGCGCGTCTTTTTCATAAATGGGATTTTATTAATTATAGCACCGTTATCATGATGTACAAAATGTAATTCAAAAATGTAATCCTTTGAAGGCATTGTTGAATCTAAGCCCTGAAAGGAATACATTGGATTGGAAAACCAAATTGGGTCACTTCTCCGTTGAAATTTATAATCTACATCTTTTAAGGATCTTGAACTTAAGAATTTACCACCGGCAACTCGATAACTAGTGGTTCCTAAGGTTCCTATTTTTAAGGTTTGATTGATTGAAAGATTAAGGTATTCATGGTCTACGTCGCTTCCAAATACTTTGGGTATGCCGCGCTCATAGTTTATCGTAAAGGTTGGCCATGCAGAACCTAATAATACTTTTCGATAGGGTTCACGCATGTATTTTTGCTGGGGCGTATAGCTTAAGCTTGCATCCAATATCAAGGCTTGATACGAGCTGAAATCTGTTGGATCATTATTTGGAATCACATTGTCCAATATCGTTGAGAAAGTATACCCTTTTAGGGATCTCCTCTCTGCAAATTCTACTTCTGTTCCAAAGTACAGCCCATTTATCAGTTCATATTCGAAGGAGAAACTCATTTTTGTGGCTTCGATAAAGTTTTCGCGCTTGTAAACCTGCGTGACAGCGTCAAAGGATCTTATTACATCAAAATCATGATTAATAGATGCCCGAATATACCCAAAGTGAAAGGGGTCAAATTTATACTTCCACCAGGAGTCTCCTTTTATATCATTATTTAGAATACCATAGGATATTCTAGTGTAGGCATCCAATGTTCGTTCGTCTTTCCATTTTTTAAAGTAATCAAAGCTAGGAGTGATTCTAGGTCCAGCGATAAAAATGGGTTGAATTAGTGTGGCTAGCGAGCCTAATGACCATTGGGTTCTTTTTACCCGATTTCGATAGTCCACCCCAAACCATAGTACTTTTAAAGCAGTAAGCTTATTGAATACAGCGTCAACAGAATCTAGGTATTCTACCCGATTTCTTGCATCTTTAATACTATCTTTAATAATGATAAAGCGCTGCTCCTCAAGGGTTAAATTTGCAGGTCTGTTTTCTTTCCAAAAAAGGGAATCCTTTTCATAAGCCTCTTTGGTTGTAATGGCTAATTCAGTACTGAAAAATTTAGCGCCAAAGTTTGGATTAAAATTATAGTTGCTGTAAATAGCTTCGGTTTTGTAATCAGAGGATTCAGATTTGTATTTTACACCGTAGGTAAGCACCTGTTTCGTAAGCAAGCATATACTATCTCCAGGGTGCTCGTACTCTTGATATATTTTAAAATTATCATACACTAATAAGTTCCCTTTGCTCATATTCAACTCAAGTTTTTGAATTAGCCACAAGGAATCAATTACCCAAATGTATCCCTCCAAGGTGGTGGTTGCGGTATTCCTCGGACTTATCTTTATTTTTGAAATGACTTGCCCATTTTCTTCAACCTTACTCTCTAATTTATATCGATATGATAAGATGCCTGGAGTTGAAATCGGCGAACTAACAGGTGTTTGGTGAAGATCGTCTAAATGTAGTAGGTTTTGAAAGAAATTAAAATTCGATTTAACAGTCGTTGTATAGTAAAGTGTTTTAGCACTTCCTCTCAAGGTATAAGCGTTTCTGATTTCTTTTACCTTATTGCCTGGGGCATAATTCCGCGTTAGCTGAACTTCTACGAGGTTCATTTTGTTCGCTAGTTCATTTTTTTCTTTTTCTTCGAATGATGGTTCGCGACTATCATTTTCCTTTTTTTCGCGTTCCTTAATATCAATCTTTTCAGTTGCTTTTATGTAAACATCAACAATATGAGGATAATTCCATTGATTTATTTGGTCTCTCTTGTTGACGACCTTCAGCATAATATCTCTCCCCGGGTTGCTTTTATTTACACTTACGTTAACAGATTC
>JBIIOQ010000022.1:0-44682 GCA_044336865.1 Crocinitomicaceae bacterium
TTCTGTCCAACAACATTTGTGTCATTGATGTCAAATGATTTTATATAAAAATTTGGATTCTCGTTTTTTAATTCATTTAGCAATTCAACACGTCTTCCTGTCAAGCCAATTTTATAATTGTTGTCAGCCAAAAGTTTTGCAAGTCCTTTACCTATTCCAGATGTCGCCCCAATTATTATAGCTTTTTTCATTCTTAATTTTGTCTGTTTGTTGTGTCGTCCTACAATGAGGCATAACTTATATATAACCCCCATTTTTTGAGGCTTAGCTCGCAAATGGCTTGGCTTAGCCTCATTTTAGGAGGATTATCAAATATAATCATTACTATTTAATTAGGCAGCATGTAAACTCACCTAAAAAATAAGAGAAAATTAATAAAATAGCTTCTAGCGAAACAATAAACCTCGATAATGATTATTTTCGCTTCCTAAATGATCCATTTCTTCGCATGATACGAACTGAAGACATTGCCTTTTTTAAATCGATTGTAGGAGACCAATTATCGCTCCTAGATGCGGACTTAAAGCACTACGGCCACGATGAAACAGAAGATTTATCGTTTCCACCGCATATTGTTTTAAAGCCTTCCGATCCAAAGCAAATAAGCGCAATCCTCGCCTATTGTCATTTGAATAAAATTCCTGTAACTCCCGCTGGTGCTAGAACAGGTCTTAGCGGTGGTGCGCTACCCATTTTCGGTGGCGTGTTGCTTTCGATGGAAAAATTCAATAAAATTTTACACATTGACGAGGAGAATCACCAAATAACGACCGAGCCTGGCGTGATTACGCAGGTTCTGCAAGATGCTGTAAAGGATAAAGGATTATTTTATCCCCCAGATCCTGCCAGTAAAGGTTCTTGTTCGATCGGTGGAAATGTTGCTGAAAATTCCGGTGGACCTAAAGCGGTAAAATACGGCGTAACGAACGAATATGTACTCAATTTAGAAGTAGTTCTTCCAACAGGTGAAATCATTTGGACAGGCGCCAACGTGCTTAAAAATGCCACAGGATATAATCTTACCCAGTTAATTGTAGGTTCAGAAGGAACACTCGCCGTGGTTACTAAAATTGTACTTAAATTAATTCCACATCCTACCCATGATCTATTAATGCTCGTGCCATTTTACAATGCGGAAGATGCTTGCAAGGCAGTTTCGGCCATTTTTATGGCGGGAATCATTCCAAGTGGCCTTGAGTTTATGGAAAGAGACGCATTGATTTGGACCCAACAATTTATTGGGGAAAGCAGCATTCAAGTGGCTGATAATCATGCCGCACACTTATTGATTGAAGTAGATGGATTTGACCCTGAACTACTAATGATTGACTGTGAAAAAATAATGACCGTTTTGGAGACATTCGAACACGATGAAATACTATTTGCAGATTCAGCGGCTCAAAAACAAACCCTTTGGACCCTACGAAGAAAAGCGGGCGAAGCCGTAAAATCGCAATCAATCTATAAAGAAGAAGATACGGTAGTGCCGCGATACCAGCTTCCCGAGTTGCTACACCACATCAAGCGAATCGGCAAGAAATATGGTTTTCAATCCGTGTGTTATGGCCATGCAGGTGATGGGAATTTACATGTGAATATTATTAAAGGAACGCTTAGTGATGAATTTTGGGACAATGAATTATCTGTGGCTATTCGAGAGTTATTTACCGAGGTGGTTCGAATGGGCGGAACGATCTCAGGCGAACATGGTATTGGATTGGTTCAAAAACCCTATATGGATATTGCCTTTCCTGAAATAAGCCTAAACCTCATGCGCGAAATAAAAAAGGTCTTTGACCCTAATGGCATTTTAAATCCAGGAAAAATATTTTAATCCTATTTCGTCAACCACTTAAGATTGCGGGAGTACAAAAACACAAATAAACCAGCAAAGATGGCATTTGTCAAAATGAATATCGATGGAACATTTACTGGAGCAACGAATGCGTAAACAGACAAAATCGATAGGAAAGAATATACAATGTAAGCATGAAAACCAAGTTTCATTCTAAATAACATCATTAGAGCGCTTGCAGCACCAATTAGAGCGATAAAAATCCCCAATAGATTGAACATCATAAAATTAGCATTCATTGCATCGGTAATTCCTTCAATCTTTTGCAATAAGTCCACAAAATACTCCAAATTCACTTTCTTCAACTCAACGATGGATTTTGCCATTTGTACTTTCGATTCAAGAATTTCTTTTTCTGATGGCTTCCCAACTACAAGAGAAAAAACACCACCTAAAAAAGCAAGTCCTGTATTTAATAGCGTTAAAATGACTAATACAATCAGAAATGTTGGTGGTTTCGTTGGCTGCTCGGCATTCTCGATTACTAAATTTAAATCTGTTTCGTTCATAGTTTCATAGTATTAGTTACAAAATTTTTGGCCAATTGCATATCAGTAAAAAGCGCTCTATCTTCTTCTAGGCGGTCAACATGGCCTCTAAAATCAGAAACTAATTGTTCCAAAACGGGCGAAGATACTAAAGGCCTACGGAACTCCATTGCTTGAACTGAATTTAATAATTCAATGCCCATAATGGAATAACAATTATCAATAATTCGAAATAATTTAGTAGCGGCATTCGCTCCCATGCTAACATGATCTTCTTGTCCATTGCTTGAATCTATGGAATCTACAGAAGCAGGCGTACACAATTGCTTATTCTGGCTAACTATTGACGCACAGGCATAATGAACAATCATTAAACCTGAATTCAAGCCTGGGTTGGCAGTCAGGAATGCAGGCAATCCCCTACTTCCTCCTATTAATTTATAGGTTCTTCTCTCCGAAATACTTCCCAATTCAGCCAAGGCAATAGCTAAAAAATCCAAGGATAAAGCCAAGGGTTGTCCATGAAAATTTCCTGCTGAAACCACATCATCATCATCCGGAAAAATAGTAGGGTTATCCGTTACAGCATTTATTTCCCGTTCAACTATTTTTGCGCAATGATCAAAAACATCTTTAGACGCTCCATGCACTTGAGGTATACATCTAAATGAATATGGATCTTGAACATGCGTTTTAGTTCGATTAAGCAATTCACTACCTTCCATAAGTAGACGGAAATGAGCCGCAGCTTCAATTTGCCCAACCTGATTCCTAATTTCATTAACATTAGATTGAAACGGCTCTTTTCTACCATCAAATGCATCCAATGATAAGGCAGCAATTGTATTAAATTTAAGCCACATTTTGGAACAATGAAACACTGCATAACTTGCATAAGCGCTCATAAACTGAGTCCCATTCAACAAGGCTAGTCCTTCTTTTGGTTGCAAGACTAAAGGAGAAATTCCCAGTTGATGATGTAATTCTTTTGCAGGCATTTTAACTCCCTTGTAATACACTTCACCCTCGCCAATTAAACCTAAGGATATATGAGCTAATGGCGCTAAATCACCAGAAGCGCCTAGGCTTCCCAATTCAAAAACTAAGGGTAAAATATCGTTGTTATAGAAAAACAAGAGACGCTCTACCGTTAAAACATCAACACCTGAATTTCCATGAGCCAATCCAATTGCTTTAAGAAGTAAGATGCGTTTGATAATTTCACAAGGAATTTCAGCTCCCATTCCACACGCATGAGAAATGACTAGATTACGTTGAAGTTTTCCTAAATCTGAAGCTGAAATCGCAGTATTGCATAAGGATCCAAATCCTGTATTAATTCCATAAATTAATTGATCTGAACTTGCTATTTTTTCATCTAAATAAGATCGACATTTAATAATTGCTTCTTTCGCTGACTCACTTAACTCAACTCGATAATTAGAAGCAATAATATTTTCAAAATCATTAAGACTTATCCATTGATTATCAATGTAGTAAATAGACATATTTAACGTTTTACTTTTTATTAAATTGAGCAAAATCTTTTGCGAAATAAGTCAAAATTCCATCAGCACCAGCGCGTCGAATACTCAATAGCATTTCATAAACAGCTAGATCGTAATTCAACCAGCCATTTTGAGCAGCAGCGTGAACCATAGCGCATTCACCACTAACGTTATACGCCGTAATTGGAATCGGAAATTGCTGTTTCAATAAATGAATAATATCTAAATAACATAATGCCGGCTTTACCATAAGCATATCTGCTCCTTCTTCAAAATCTAATTGAGCCTCCAAAAGTGCCTCGCGTTGATTCGCTGGATTCATTTGGTAGGATTTTTTATCGCCAGCTTTCGGAGCTGAGTTCAATGCATCACGGAATGGACCATAAAATGCACTGGCATATTTTGCGGTGTAGGACATAATGCTAGTGTCCGTATATCCTGCTAAATCAAGCGCTTCTCTAATATAAGCAACACGCCCGTCCATCATATCGGAAGGTCCGATGATATCAACGCCAGCTTGTGCTTGAGCCACCGACATTCTTGCTAAAATAGGAAGTGTTTCATCATTTACAATTCTGCCATCTACAACGAGTCCATCATGACCATCAGACGAATAGGGATCCATAGCAACATCACTCATGATGGCGATTTCAGGAAAGGTTTCTTTTAGTTCTCGAATGGCCTTGAGGTAAAAATTATCGTCCGCATAACTATACGAAGCAATGGTATCTTTAAGCGATTCATCAACAGCTGGAAATAAATCATAGGTATAGATACCTAGTTTCATACAGGTTTCAATTTCTGGAATTAATTGATCCAACGACCACCTATAATTATTGGGAAGTGATGCTATTTCTTCCTTTATATTTTTCCCATCCTTCAGAAAAATAGGATAAATTAAGTGCTGAACACCCAAATGGGTTTCTTCCACCATGTTACGAATGGCGGCTGATTTTCGATTTCTTCTAGGGCGAATATTCATTCTATAAATTACATTAACATTCCACCACAAACGTGAATGGTTTGACCAGTGATGTAAGCAGACATATCTGAGGCAAGGAATACTGTAGCATTGGCGACATCGATCGGTTGACCACCTCTTTTCAAGGGAATACTTTTTCTCCAACTTTCTACAACCGTTTGATCTAATACTTCCGTCATTTCGGTTTCAATAAATCCCGGGGCAATGGCATTACAACGTATATTTCTAGATCCTAATTCTGCAGCAATTGATTTAGTAAAACCAATTAATCCAGCTTTCGAAGCAGCATAATTCGACTGACCAGCATTTCCCTTAACGCCAACAACAGAAGACATATTGATAATCGACCCTTTTCGTGCCCTCAACATCGGTTGCTGAACCGCTTTCGTTAAATTAAACGCAGATTTAAGATTGGTATTAATCACTTCGTCCCATTGTTCTTCAGACATCCGCATTAAGAGCGTATCACGCGTAATTCCCGCATTATTAACGAGAACGTCAATGGTTCCAAATTCAGCTACTATATCCTCCACTAATTTCTGTGCTTCATTGAAATTGGAGGCATCCGAACGAAATCCTTTAGCAGTAACACCTGAAGCACTTAACTCCGCAGCCAATGCATTTGCTTTCTCTTCTGATGATAAATAAGTAAAAAGAACCGTTGCACCCTGATTCGCACATTCTTGAGCAATCGCTTTTCCAATTCCCCTTGAGGCTCCTGTAATTAGTACAATTTTGTTTTCAAGTAATTTCATAACATTAATTTTACGGTGTAAAGATACAGATAATGTTTTTTAGGGAACTAAATTCCTTATTTATGGAGTTAATATTATTTTGAGACGCTAGGCTTAATGATTTTTGTAAAAATCGATATTGTGTACAATAGTTGACAACCCTGAAAGGGTGTGATAGCTAATCATTGGGCAAAGCCCTATGATTCAGCAAGAAATACGCATTTAAAAGCCCTGAAAGGGTGAGATATTAGGACAATACTAATCCCTTACATATTGTTCATGGTATGCTAGTTCGAATTTTTTCAAATAAGCCTTGTATTCATCCTGAAATCTATTTCTAGTAATATTCTTTTTGATTTACACTATAATTTTTTATTAGCGGCTGCCCATGTTAAATATTACACCCTTTCAGGGCTTTGTTAAGTTGGTTAATTTCTGTTTCCGATGACCTTTGCTCATCGTTAACAGATGATACCCTTTCAGGGTTTTTATACGCATTAATTTAAATAGTACTAAACGATAATTCTATTCACACCTAAATTTAATGAAAAATGGTTGATTTCTGTTTCCGATAGCCTCTTTTGGGTCGTTTTATAGATTCCAACGACTCAATATAAAATAATTCCTATTTTTGAACAAATGAATTTTAAGTTGAAAAATATAAATCGTAGCATTTACAGCGTTTTTTTCTTTGTGGCCATAGTAAGTGGATTTATTTTTATTGTTTCTTTTTCACTTAAAAATCGAAAGTCAGCAAAAGAAATAGCACTGATAAATAAACCCGCTGAAATTCAGGTTCAAGATGGAGATATCATTTTTCAATCTTCTTATTCTAAACAAAGTCAAGCGGTTGAAATTGCAACAGATTCTAAATATTCCCATTGTGGTATTGTGTTTATCGAAAATAATGTTCCGTATGTATACGAAGCTGTGCAACCAGTTGGAAAAAGAAAAATGACAGAATGGATTAGTAGTGGTGTTGACCAAACGTGTATCGTAAAGCGATTTAAAGGAATAGATACGCTAAAAAATGCATCACTTTTAAAAATGAGGGAATATGCAGCCTTACAATTTGGAAAAAACTATGACGCCTATTTTTCATGGTCAGATAAAGAGATGTATTGTTCGGAACTCGTCTACAAAATATTCATGAACTGTATTAATTTCGAATTAGCAACACCAAAACCACTAAGAGACTTCAACATTGATGCACCTGTTGTAAGGAAAATAATGCGCGAACGCTATGGGGAAAATATTCCATACGATGAATTAATGATTTCTCCAGGTCAATTGTACGATTCCCCTTCCTTAATTACGGTGTATAGTAATGAAAAATAAAAATGCCGTTTTTACAATCTGGCTTACAGGCTTGTCGGGCTCAGGCAAAACAACACTAGCAAATGCGCTTGGGGAAAAATTCAAAGAAAAAAACATCCATTATTTCTGCATAGATGGCGATATTTTAAGAGCTAGCCTTTGTAAAGACTTAGGGTTTAGCGATGCAGATCGAAAGGAAAACGTGCGTCGAGCTTCTTGCCTTGCAAAAATGATGAATGACCAAGGTCAAATAGCGATTGTTTCCTTGATATCACCTTATAAAGAAGATAGAGAAACAGCAAGAGAGTACATTGGCGAAAAGAACTTCATTGAAATATTCATTGATTGTTCTTATGAAGAATGCGCTAAAAGAGATCGTAAAGGATTATACAAAAAAGTTGAGGATGGTTTGCTTTTTCAATTCACCGGAAAAGACAGTCGATATGAAGCGCCTGAAAATCCTGCTGTACATATTAAGACAAGTGAAGTAGATGTGTCGACAAGTCTAGGAATGATAATTTCTGAAATTGACCGAAGATTTCCACTATTTTTATCTTAAAGTATTAACTTTG
Source organism: Crocinitomicaceae bacterium (assembly GCA_044336865.1). Lineage (GTDB taxonomy): Bacteria > Bacteroidota > Bacteroidia > Flavobacteriales_D > Crocinitomicaceae > UBA952. The sequence continues at coordinate 7,457 of JBIIOQ010000022.1, forward strand.
CTTCATGTCAATTCAACAATTATCACCTAAAGACTGTAGCGATTTAATTGCTAAAAATTCTAAGATTCAATGTATTGACGTGCGAGAGCACTATGAATATGAATTGGGCAACATTGGATTTACAAACATCCCAATGAGCGAAACGGCATCAATTAGTGAGAAATTTAATCCTGCGCAACAAACGATCATTATTTGCAGATCAGGAAAAAGAGCTGAAGCTGTTGGAAATTTATTATTAAAAGAATTTCACTTTACCGAGATCATTATTGTTGATGGTGGTTTGCTAGCGTGGAAAGCCTCTATCGACTCCACTATTCAACTCGATTAACATGGAATTTTTCAACGAACTTTTTGCTATATTTCAGCACATCATCAAATTAGATTTTAGTTGGTTTTTTGAAAACTATTCATCCGCCATTTACATTATTTTATTCGTTGTTATTTTTGTTGAAACTGGATTGGTAGCAATGCCTTTTCTTCCAGGTGATTCTCTTTTATTTACTGCTGGTATCTTTGCTGCTTCAGGGGAATTAAATTTATCTTACTTGCTTATATTATTACTTATTGCTGCCGTTCTTGGCGATAACTGTAATTATTGGATTGGAAGAAAAATTGGTTTGCGCGTTTTTCAATTGAAATTTCGTTCTAAGCCAATCGTCAATAAGAAATACCTTGATCAAACAGAATTGTTTTTTGTAAAAAATGGTGTAAAAGCAATTATCATGGCGCGCTTTGTACCTTTTGTTCGCACATTCGCACCTTTCGCAGCTGGAATAGGCAAAATGAATTATAATCGTTTTTTCTTGTTTGATTTATTGGGTGGCTTCTTATGGATTTTCAGTCTTACGCTTGCTGGTTATCTTCTTGGAGAAGTAGAATGGATAAGAAAACACATAGATTTAGTTTGCCTTGGAATTATATTTATATCTGTTTTGCCAATGCTTTACGAGTTTATAAAAGGCAAATTGCAAGCTCCTAAAAAATAATAATTCATCAATAAAATAGCACCTCGACACGTAATAATTATGTAACCTTTTATTTATTTTTACTTCTGTGCAATTTTATTTAATTTTACGTCGTCTTTTGAAAGTAAAAAAATAAAAAAATGATAAAAACGTTCTACTTCCTGCTCTTTAGCATAACACTTTTTTCGGCAAACAAAGCATTTTCTCAAGTTTCGGGTTGCCCCAATGCTGATTTCTCACAAAACTCTTTTGTCAATTGGTCTGGTGCAGTAGGTAATTGTTGTGGAATCAACACCCCTACCCCAACACCTGGTGGAATTCAACCTGGTCAGCACGACATCATGACTAGTGGTATTGATCCAGCCGTAACCTGTTTTGCATTGTCAACAGTGCCTCCAGGCGGAACTTATTCGGCTAGAGTTGGAGATGGACAAGGGACTGGCGCAATGGCTGCCAGATTGCAGTATAATTTTACGGTAACCCCGCAATCCAATTTAATTATCATTCAGTATGCAGTTGTTTTACAAAATCCAGGTCATTCTGTGATGCAACAACCACGATTCGAAATTCAACTATTTGATCAAGCAGGAAATCCTATTCCTTGTACCTTCTACCAAGAGGCAGCTTCTGGAGGAAATCCGGGATGGGCATACTGTGGTTCTATTCAATATAAAGACTGGACGACTTTCGGGGTTGAAGTAACCAATTATGTTGGACAAACTGTTACCCTTGATGTAGCAACTGGTGATTGTTCTTTGCAAGGGCATTATGGATATGCCTATGTTTCTGCTTCGTGTAGCTCGCTTAATTTATCTGCACTCTATTGTGAAAATGGCAATAGCAACTCTGCCACCTTATCTGCACCTTCAGGATTTGCAAACTATGTTTGGACAGACGCTGCTCCACCTTATACGCAATTAGGTATTGGTCAAACCATTAATATTCCCAATATTACTCAAGATTCTGTTAACTGCGCCATTACCTCCTCGAACGGTTGTATTGCCAACTTAACCACCGAAGTATTACCGGCAGAAGTTATTGGTAGTATTGTAGACTCTAACGTATGTGCTGGAAATCAAACCTTACTTTACAATTTAACATCATTTACCAACTCCGCTGTTGACAGTGTTTTTTGGTCATCATCTGATGGTTATACCGATACCACCTTCAACTTCAATCACACTTTTCCTGGCCCAGGAATCTACAATGTTGACCTCATTGTTCAGAATACAGCAAACTGCATAGATACCGTCTCAACCACCGTGGAGGTTTTCGAAAATCCAACTGCATCATTTGGCTTCGACGACGTGTGTCTCGGGCAAACGGCCGTTTTCAATGCTAGTAGTAACTTACTTGGAAACGATACCATCACCAATTATTGGTATGTAAATAATGACACCTTAATTGGTGACACCGTCACCGTTTATTTTAACGGTCCAAATAATTATCAGGTAGATTTAATCGCTTTAACAGAAAATGGTTGTTCGGATACCATTTCACAGCAATTCACTGTATTTAATAATCCAACTGCCAACTTCACTGTTGCAGAATCTTGTATCGATGACGCTGTTCTTTTTGACAATACGACGGCAAGTATTTCATCCTTTACCCAATTTGGTTGGTATTACAACAATCAGTTGATCGATACCACATTGGATCTCAGTTACATTTTTAATACCCCAGGAAACAATACCATGACCTTGGTAGCAGTTGATTCCTTCTCATCTACTGTTTTTTGTGACGACACCATCAGCATAAATTTCTTTGTGCACGATTTACCTATCACCTCTTACACAGCAGATACCATTCAATGTGAAGATGTTGGCTTTGTGATTAATAACTTTTCAACGGTTTCAACAGGAGAAACTTTATCATACGAGTGGTCCATCGCTGGAAACCCAATCAGCACCACGCCCAATTTAAGCACAGTTATTAATAACGCCGGTGTTTACCCCATCAATTTAACAGTAACATCTTCTTTTGGTTGTGAAACAGATTCGACCATAGATATGTATGTGATGGCGACACCTGCCCCACCCGTTCTAAGCTTTAATACACCTGAGTGTCCTGGAGACGACTTTTTCTTGACCGCTACTGGGGAGGCTAATTCAACCATTTCATGGACTGGACCAAACAACTACACCTCTACGCTCTTCAACAGTACTTTTCCTTTAGATGAAAATGAAATGGGAATTTATACGGCGTTTTTGACTTCAGAATACGGCTGTATTTCGGACACCACGCAGATCGACGCGACCATTACCTATACCATGACCTTCGATGATTTTGACTTTCCAAATGTCATTACTCCAAATTCAGATCAAGTCAACAATTATTTGGATTTAAAATCGTACTTCATGACCTGTGATGAATTTACCCTTTATATTTTTAATCGTTGGGGCAACTTGGTTTGGGAACAATCGCAAGATTCTCCTTTCTTCCGAGGAGTTGATAAAGGTGGTAAGGATCTAGAAGAAGGTGTGTATATTTACAAACTAGTCTTTGAAAACTTCGAAAAGCAAGGATTTATTCACGTTCTTCGTTAATTAAAACAAACTTTGCAGTTCTTTTTTAAGAAACTCCACTGCAATATTTGTTGGCAATTCTCCAACTTCGGATGTAGATGCTAGAATAGCTGAAGAGAGCATAATAGAATCCGTGCTTCCTCCGATTTTTCCACTTGAAATATTAATGAGTTTAATCGTTTCCTCCTTTGCATCTTGAAGGAGTTTCCAGCCCAATGGTGAGATAAACAACTGTTGGGCAACATTGTGATCATATTCATCCCTGATTGTTTTTAATAATTGTGCCTGAAACATAGAGGCTGGCATTTCTGGGTTTTGCATCCTCATAACAAGACTATTGGGATTAATTCGTTCCAAAAATAGTATTGCGCGCTGGTATGCCTCTACCCTATTTGGCAAGAAGAATTCTTGTCGCTGTTTTTTTAATTCCGTCATTAACATAACCTGCTCAACACCTTGATGTTTGCGAAGAAAAAATACAACAATAAATAAGATTGATCCTGTAGATACTAGCAAGGAGCAAAAAAAGATTAGTTCTGTCATGAAAATAGTTTTGATTGCAAATATAATAGCATGTTAACAAACTTTAGTTACAATATTCTATTTTATACTTTGCTTTAATATCTTTACAGCATAAAGATTAACTATGGCACCCACAATAATAACTATTGTTCTATTCGCGTATTTTGGCTTGCTACTTTTTATCGCCTACCTCACCTCAAGAAAAGCAACTGCAAAAAGCTTCTTTACAGGAGATAAAAAAAGCCCCTGGTATTTAGTTGCCTTTGGCATGATTGGCACATCATTATCAGGCGTGACATTTATTTCCGTTCCAGGTGGTGTTTTAGAAGGCGGCTGGTATTATTACCAAATGGTATTGGGGTTTTTTATTGGCTATTTTGTCATTGCTTTCGTACTTCTCCCCATCTATTATAAACTGAATCTCACCTCCATTTACCGATATTTGGAACATCGCTTAGGCTTTACTGCCTATCAATGGGGTGCTGGATATTTTATTTTATCTCGCACGCTCGGTGCAACTGTTCGTTTATATTTGGTTATTAACGTGCTTCAACTCTTTGTTTTTGATTCATTAGGCATTCCTTTCTGGTTCTCGAGCATTTTAATCATAGTCATGATTATAGCGTACACCTTACAAGGTGGTGTAAAGACAATTGTTTGGACTGATACTTTACAAACAATTTTTATGCTCTTAGCGCTAGTGGTGTGCATTTTTGCGATTCAGTCTGAGCTCAATTGGAGTTGGAGTCACATCTGGGGTCAATTGGAAAAAACAAACATGACTAAACTTTGGAGTACTGATTATATACGTAAAGATTACTTTCTTAAACATGTTATTGGTGGCGCTTTCATTACCATAGCCATGACAGGTCTTGATCAGGAAATGATGCAAAAAAACATTAGCGTAAAATCCTTAAAAGATGCTCAAAAAAATATGGTGGTTTTTAGCTTTGTTTTATTGCTTGTAAATGCCCTATTTCTTTTCCTTGGCGGCGTGTTGTATCTATATGCAAATCAGCAAGGACTGAGTTTTAAACCCGACGATGTTTTTCCAACCATTGTACAGAAACACCTTCCACTTGGCATCTTCATAATCTTTATTGTCGGTTTAATTTCGGCATTATTCCCTTCTGTTGATGGTGCAATTACAGCCCTCACTTCATCATTCTGTATTGATATTCTAGGCTTTGAACGCAGCAAAGCATTGAATGAAAAACAACAACTTAGGTTGCGGAAAATCATTCATTTGTCTTTTGCATTACTTTTCTTACTTCTTGTCTTTTACTTTAAATGGATGGACAATAAGAGTATAGTGGACCTCATATTCTTAATTGCTGGCTATACCTATGGCCCCTTACTTGGTTTATTTGCTTTTGGCATTTTAACAAAACGAACACTAAGAAACGTAATGGTTCCAATTGTTTGTTTGGTATCGCCACTAATCTGTTATTTATTACAATCTAATTCAGTAGATCTTTTGAATGGGTATACATTTGGGCACGAATTATTATTATTAAATGGAAGTATTACCTTTACCTTACTTTACTTAACGAGTAAGCGTTCCGCGGAAGCAATAAAGCAATAAAACATGAAGATTATTTTAGCCGACTTTGAAGCACACTTGCGCTTTGCCCCACTCTCTCTCACGCGCCCAATTGGCGATATTCGTGTTGGTTTATTTACAAATCTAGAGCGATGGTCAATTTTATTACCTGATGATCATATAGGCTTTCAATCTCAAAGTTACTTGAGGGATGAATTCGAAGAGCTTAACGATGGAAAAATCGTAAACGCTTGCATTATTCCAAATGAAGATTTTGTCGCTTCCATCGTTTATCTTGAAGATAACTGTCGATTAATGCTTGGCAATAATACAATGGCCATCAGTGGGACTGGAAAGAATATCATTAATTATAAAGGAGAAACACCTATTTTAATTAATCACCGCTGGGAATTACTTTCTGTAAATGCGGCAGCGATTAGCAATGATATCGATCTTATTAAAGAAAGTATTGCATATCAGAAAATCCCGAAAGATATTATTGTAATCGGACCTAAAGATTCAATTTATTTGGAAGAGGGAGCAATTCTTTCCTCTTGTACCTTGAACACAAATGAAGGCCCAATTTATATTAGCAAAGGAGCAGAAGTGATGGAGGGCGCCCTTATTCGTGGTCCGTTTGCGCTTTGTGAAAATGCCGTTGTTAAAATGGGCGCTAAAATTTACGGCGCAAGTACAATTGGTCCTTTTTGTAAAGTAGGTGGCGAATTAAGCAATGTAATTTTTCAATCCTACTCAAACAAAGGACATGATGGGTTTTTAGGAAATTCATACATTGGCGAATGGTGTAATTTAGGTGCAGATACCAACGTTTCCAATCTAAAAAATAATTATGACTCGGTGAGTTCTTATTGCTATGAGAAGAAAGAAGAAGTCAATACAGGCTTACAATTTCTAGGTTTATTTATGGGCGACCATTCTAAAACAGGTATTAATAGCATGTTTAATACGGGCGCTGTTGTTGGTGTGTCATGCAATCTTTACGGTGCTGGTTTTTTTCCTAAACACACGCTTTCATTTTCGTGGGGGGAACCCAATGCACTCGAACCATTTAGAATTGAAAAATCCTTAGAATACGCCAATAAAATGATGGAAAGAAGATCCGAGAAATTATCGGCAGAAGAAGAAAATATTTTAGTACATCTCAAAGATGTCTATGGACTAAAATAATCATTAGTCGATAAAATAAACCGGTAGCCGCATATAGCTTTGTTCAAAATATGGACTATTTTGATATAAATAATGAAGTTGCATCGCTTCAGAGTTCCGAAAGTCAAGGTCTTCTAATTTCCGGTTTTCAAAAGCACTTTTCAGAGCAGGATTATTCGTTAAGATCTCATCAATTTTATCCACAAATATATAGGCGGAAAAATATTCCTTTTGCTGTAAATAAGAATCGAAGAAATTCCAAGAAAAATAACTATCCTCCATTTGAGGTTGAAGCACAGCGTGGATAAATTGACTATTAGATTGTCTGGCATCAATACGGATATCTCCTTTTTCAATGATCACCTCTTCATCAATGAATTCAACTTTCGTATTGCTGTGCTTAAAATGTCCTTCCCAGGGCTTGCTTAAACTCGAGAAATCGCGTACAATAGCTACTTTGCATTTAGTGTTATAGGAAGAGTCTACCACTTGAAAAATCACACCATTCGCTTTAAGTCGCTCAATTATTGCTTTTTCCTTTCCAGATACACTATAAAAATGGGGATTTGAAATGGAATCGCTTGCATGGTAATGGTTAAAATATGGAATGTATTTTTTATAGGGTTTACTTCGATCGTAATACAATCGATTTACTTCTGTTGTCGGATGGATAGGCCTTGTAGCCTCATACCCTAAAAACTCGATTGAATCAGTTATGGCTATCAATGAATAATTAAATTTAAGGTATTCTTGTTCAACTGCCCATTCTCCGGCTTTTTTTCTAGCATTTTCAATGGCGTCCATATGTTGATTTGTCCATTGATATAAAACATCGATAAATTGCTCCGTTACTTTTACTCGCTCTGGGAAAGGTTTCAACATATGCGTTTCGACTGTAAAACTAATGGCGTGAAATAAACTAGCATATCCCATAGCATAGCGCGGCAAATCATTGAATGCTACAATGCCACTTTCAGGAGTATCCCCTTTGAGCTCAACATATGGAACCATTTTTAATTTCTTGTGCATGATTGGTAGCAATTCATCATACGTTAAAGAAGCTATTGATGGCGCCAGTCTTTGTTTTAGCGATGAAATATACGTAAGTGTATATTGGTAATCCGCCCCATTTGAAACATGTGTATCAACAAATACATCCGCTTGTAAGGCATGAAAAATCGTTGAAAAAGTAAATGAATTTTCTGTATCCATTTTGATAAAATCGCGATTAAGATCAAAATTACGTCCACTTCCTCTAAAACCATATTCTTCAGGTCCATCTTGATTTACGCGACTTACCCCGTTCCTATTCAGCATACCACCAACATTGTAAGCGGGAATTATCGCCACCACAGGGCTGTTTGGATTACTTTTTAGCTTTAGTTGTTTTTCGATCCAAATAGCACAAGCATTCACTCCATCTGGTTCACCAGGATGAATAGCATTGTTGATTAAAATAGTTGTTCCGGAACGAGCTTTTTCAAAGGTTGCACTAGAATCACCAGCACCATTCAATACACAAAGAAAAATGGGGACTCCACAATCCGAATTACCCATGCAATAAAGCTCTATCCGCTTGTCTTTTTTCGCAAGTTGTTTGTAATAGTTAATCAATGTAAAATAATCAGGCGATGTATTTCCCGACCAATCAATCGACTGAGCAATGGATTGATTCAAAAGGAGAATTAGAAAAATTGGGATGACTAAGTAGCGCATGATAAAGTTTTAGTGGCTTAAAACTACCAATTTCCAATTAAAATCAACGTATTTTTGCATCATGCGTATCGATATTCTTACCGTATTGCCAAAACTATTGGAAAGTCCCTTTTCAATCTCAATAATGCAACGTGCTCAAGATAAAGGTCATGTATCGATTTATGTTCATAATATCCGCGATTATTCGACCAATAAACATAAAAATGTTGATGATTACCAATATGGAGGTGGCGCAGGTATGGTCATGAGCATCGAGCCTATTGCTACTATTATTGATAAGTTAAAGGGAGAACGAAGTTACGACGAAATTATCTACATGTCTCCTGATGGCGAATTACTCGAGCAAGGGATAGCCAATAAAATGTCATTATTGAAAAACGTCATTATCCTTTGTGGTCATTACAAAGGAGTCGACAACCGAATTAGAGAACATTACATAACGAAAGAGATTTCCATTGGATCGTATGTTCTTTCAGGTGGAGAACTTGCTGCAGCTGTATTAGTTGATACCATAGTTCGCTTACTTCCTGGCGTTTTAAATGACGAAACATCTGCTCTAACCGATTGCTTTCAAGACGATTTATTAGCACCACCTGTTTACACACGACCTGCTGAGTTTAAGGGCTGGAAAGTCCCTGACGTTCTCTTATCGGGAAACGACGAATTAATAGAAAAGTGGCGAGATGAACAGGCCATTTTACGCACTCAAGAACGCCGTCCGGACTTATTAAAAAAAGAAAGGAAGGATTGATTATTTCTACCATTTCAATTATAATGGTTAATTTTGTTTCTTCTAATTTTACAAAAAATGATTGAGATTTCAGATCGACTTAATGCAATGGAAGAGTCTGCGACGCTAGCCATGTCCAGAATCAGCAGAGAGTTAAAAGCACAAGGAAAAGATATTATTTCGCTGTCATTGGGCGAGCCGGATTTTAATACGCCTCAATTTATTAAGGATGCGGCGCTTGTGGCTATGGATAAAAACTTCACAACCTATTCACCTGTACCAGGATATGATGATTTGAGGGAAAGTATTTCAGCAAAATTTTTGCGTGACAATAATTTAAACTATCCAAAAGAAAATATAGTCGTTTCAACTGGAGCCAAGCAATCTATTGCCAATGTTGTGTTGAGTTTAATTAATCCAGGTGATGAAGTTATTATTCCTGCGCCATACTGGGTTTCGTATATCGAAATCGTGAAAATGGCGGAGGGCGTTCCCGTTGTAATTGAAGCAAGTTTAGAAAATGACTTTAAAATAACACCGGAACAATTTTCCAATGCTATTACGCCAAAAACAAAACTCTTTATTTTCTCTACCCCATGTAATCCAACTGGATCTGTTTATTCAAAAAGCGAATTACAAGGTCTTGCCATGGTATTAAAAGCAAATCCATCTGTTGTCGCGATGAGCGATGAAATATATGAGCACATTAATTTTCTTGGTAAGCACGAGAGCTTGGCTCAATTCAATGACATAATGAATCAAGTGGTCACTGTTAATGGCGTTTCAAAAGCATGGGCAATGACGGGTTGGCGACTTGGCTATATTGGTGCTCCTAAAATTATTGCAGATGCCTGTAATAAAATTCAGGGTCAATTTACATCTGGAACATCCTCAATAACACAAAAAGCGACTATTTCAGCTATGAATGCTGATCCAAGTATCTTAAAAGAAATGGTACAAGCCTTTCATTCTAGAAGAGATTTAGTGATTTCTAAGCTCAAAGAAATGCCTGGTGTTGTTTGCAATATTCCAGAAGGCGCATTTTACGTTTTTCCTGATATATCCTTCTTTTTAGGGAAACAATATAAGGAATACAAGATTAATTCAGCACAAGACCTTTGTATGTTTTTACTAGCTGAAGGACAAATTGCATTAGTGAGCGGTGAAGGATTTGGAAGTCCTAATTGCATACGTATTTCTTATGCTGCATCAGAAGAAACATTGAGTGAAGCGATGCGAAGAATGAAGGAGGCGTTATCTAAATTAACAATATGAATTATAATGATGTCTTTGATTCCTTTTCTAACTTTCGCGTAGTCGTTGTAGGCGATGTTATGCTTGACAATTACAAAATTGGAAAAGTACATCGAATGAGTCCTGAAGCTCCTGTTCCTGTCGTTCTTTTTGAAAAAGAAGAAAATCGAATTGGGGGAGCAGGAAATGTTGCTTTAAATTTAATTGCTTTGGGCGCACAACCCATTGTTTGTTCTGTTATTGGCTCTGATGATGCAGGAAAAATACTCATTGATAAATTCACAGAGAATGCTATCTCAAGTGCAGGTATCGTTCAAAGTAAAAATCGTCCTACCACGGTAAAATCTAGGATTATATCCAATAAGCAGCAGCTACTTCGGATTGACCACGAAACAACTGCCCCTATTTCAGCTGAGGAATCCAATGAATTGATGAAGAAATTAAATTCCTTGCTGATTGAAGGTATTGATGCCATTATTTTTGAGGATTACAACAAAGGAGTATTAACTGAATCCTTGATTCAACAAATCATTGCTTTTGCGAAATTAAATCATATAATTACGTGTGTCGATCCAAAGTTTGAAAATTTTCTATCGTATAAAACTGTTGATTTATTCAAGCCAAACTTAAAAGAGTTAAAGGAAGGATTGAAATGTGAGTTTAATATACAAACATCATCAAACAAATTAATTGAGGCCGTTACGCAATTGGAGCAAAAATTAAGCAATTCAATTTCCTTAATCACCTTATCTGAACATGGGGTTTTTGTAAAAAAGGGAGACCTTATACATACTGCAAAAGCCCATCCAAGAAACATAAGCGATGTCAGTGGAGCAGGCGATACTGTTATTGCCGTTGCTTGCCTTTGCTTACTATCGGATTTATCATACAAAGAAATTGCTGAAATATCAAATATTGCTGGCGGTTTGGTTTGTGAATCTGCGGGAGTTGTAAGTATCAATAAAGATGAATTACTCGAAGAGGTTAATAAACTATTAACTCAATAAATTGTTAAATCAATATGCCGAAAATCGAAGTTAAACCTTACAACCAAGACGATAAATCAAAAAAGCAAGAAGTCGCAGAAATGTTTGATAACATATCAGCACGCTACGATTTTTTGAATCACTTCCTTTCGTTGGGAATTGATAAGATCTGGCGCAGAAAAGCAATCAATCAACTTCGAAGTACTCCAGTTAAAAAAATAATCGATATTGCTACAGGAACCGGTGACTTTGCAATTGCAGCACTCAAACTTAATCCTGAAGAGGTAATTGGCTTAGATATCTCAGCGGGAATGTTGGCGGTTGGCGAGCAAAAAATGATAAAGAATAAAGTCGATTCTATTATAAAAATGCAATTGGGCGACTCTGAAAACATTCCTTATGACAGCAATTATTTTGATGCATTAACCGTTGGCTTTGGCGTTCGTAATTTTGAAAATTTGGAATTAGGCTTGACAGAAATGTTAAGGGTGCTAAAGCCAGGTGGAAAAGCCGTAATCCTTGAATTCTCAAAACCAAAGCGATTTCCAATTAAACAAATATTCGGTTTTTATTCCCGCTACTTCATTCCATTCTTTGGAAAGAGAATATCAAAAGATGCACAAGCATATTCATATTTACCAGAAAGTGTTGCAGCCTTTCCTGAAGGGAAAGATTTTGAGGATATTTTACGCAAGATTGGCTATAAAAATATAGAATCAACTCTTGTTAGCGGAGGTATCGCTACAATCTATGCTGGAATAAAATAAAGTTGCAACTTTCAAGTTACCTTTGCGTTTAATGAAGCGCATGAAACTATTTCTAACACTGCTTATTTTTATTGTTTTGGGATCATCTTCCTATGCTCAAAAATTCAAGCAAGAGCGCTACAAGAATTTTGATAAGCGGATGTTTCATTTCGGTTTTATGCTTGGCTTCAATTCCTCCGATTTTACGGTTTATCAAGATGTTAACGCATATGAGCAATATGGGCTTAAATTATTAGAGAATGATGCACAACCAGGTGGTCAGTTAGGCATTTTAACGACGATGAAATTAGGCACACCTGTTCTACGTTTACGCTTTATTCCTACTCTTTCATTTCAAGAAAGACTTTTAAGATATACTTTCGAAGATACCGTTTTAAATAAAGATGAAATTGGGGAAGAACGCGTAAATTCAACCAATCTAGACTTCCCGTTGATGCTACAATTTAGAACCAAAAGACTTAATAACTTTGCTGCTTATGTGTTAGTTGGTGGGCAATATTCTATTGATTTACAATCACAAGAAAAAGCGTCTCAAAATTACATTGATCCCTATATTAAAATCAAACGAAATGATGTGCAGGGACAGATTGGTGGCGGATTAGAATTTTTTGCACCCTATTTCAAATTTGGTATAGAACTTAAATATTCACATGGTTTTATGAATAGCTTTATTCAAGATAATACCAATATCGCAAATCCAATCAACAAGCTCTACAATAAAGTGTGGTCGCTTTCCCTTATATTTGAAGGATAATGGAAAGTATTTCTTTTCAATGTTCACCCGAACAAGCACAAGACGAACAATTTATTGAAAATAAATTAAGAGCGGATAGTGGTATCACGTATCCAAAAAAACTCTACTATCGGTGGAAAAAGAAAAGCATCGATGCTAGAGGAAGAAACATCAAAATAAATTGCACTTTCGAAGTAGCCGATAATGCACTTCCCTCCCATTTACATGATTTCAATTTTCTTACGGTAGCAAATGCTTCTCCGATCATCATTATTGGAGCCGGACCTGCTGGTTTATTTGCTGCATTGCGCTGCTTAGAACTTAATCTAAAACCTATCATTTATGAACGAGGTAAAGATATTCGCGCACGACGACACGATTTAGCAAAACTAAATAAAGAAGGAATCTTAAACCCTGAATCAAATTACTGCTTTGGTGAAGGTGGCGCCGGAACTTACTCTGACGGAAAATTATATACGCGTTCTAAAAAACGGGGTGATGTTGAAAAAGTACTGCAATTATTGGTTCATTTTGGCGCAGAAGATGCCATTCTAATTGATGCCCATCCTCATATTGGCACTAATAAACTCCCGCAAATTATTGAGGCAATTCGCGAAAAAATTATTGAATGTGGGGGTGAAATTCACTTTAATAGTCGTTTAACAGACATTAAAATAGAAAAGAAACAACTAAACGCTATTCAAATTAACAACGAAAGTTGGAAGAGTACAAAAAACATGATTTTAGCCACAGGCCATTCTGCCAGGGATATTTTTTATTTGTTACACGATCGCAAGATTCGAATTGAATCAAAACCATTTGCACTTGGAGTTAGAATAGAACACCAACAATCTTTTATTGATAAATTGCAATACCATAATCGCGAAAACGATCAATACCTTCCACCAGCCTCGTATAGTTTGGTGGCTCAAATTGATGGAAAAGGTGTTTATTCTTTTTGTATGTGCCCTGGTGGAATTATTGCGCCCTGCGCAACAAGCGAACAAGAAGTAGTCACCAATGGATGGTCGCCTAGTAAAAGAAATAATCCCTATGCAAACTCTGGCTTCGTTGTTAGCATTGACCCTTCAGATTTTAAAGAGTATAAAACCGATCCATTTGTCTGCTTAGATTTTCAAAAATCAATTGAAAAAGCATGTTGGGAAGCTGCCGGAGAAAACCAAAAAGTACCAGCTCAAGGTTTAGCTGATTTTATTGATCGAAAAAAAACAATCAATTTCCCAAAAACCTCCTATTTTATTGGTGTCACTAGCGTTGAAATGGATACTGTTTTCCCTGCTTTTGTGATAAAACGTATCCGAAAAGCGTGCCTCGAATTTGAAAAAAAAATGCCGGGATTTATCACTAATGATGCGGTAATTCACGCTCCTGAATCACGCACATCTTCGCCCATTTTGATTCCTAGAGATCCAATAACCATGCAACATGTTGAAATAGATGGAATTTTTCCTTGTGCCGAAGGCGCTGGATATGCTGGTGGAATTGTATCCGCTGCTATTGATGGAATGAGGTGTATCGATGCTATACCCTCTGTTTAAGCATAATAACTAAAAAAATTGTATTTTAGCAAAAAAAAGATATGTCTTGTCTTCAAGTATTATTATGTATTATCTTTCCACCATTAGCTGTATTAGACAGAGGTTGTGGTTCAATACTGATTGTTTTTATATTAACTTGTATAGGTTGGATTCCAGGAGTAATTGCTGCCCTAGTGATTATAAATAGTAAAAAATAGATTTTCAACTGCTTTAAGCTATTTACTTTGATTAATTTTACAACATGAAACGTGTTGTAGTAGGACTTTCTGGAGGAGTAGATTCTAGCGTTGCTGCTCACCTTTTGCTAAAAGAAGGTTACGAAGTTATCGGTATGTTCATGCGAAATTGGCATGATGAAAGTGTTACACTTTCAGATGAATGTCCTTGGATTGAAGATTCAAATGATGCACTTTTAGTGGCACAGCAACTCGGAATACCATTCCAAGTAATCGATTTAAGCGAGGCCTATAAAACCAGAATCGTGGATTATATGTTTAATGAATATCAACGAGGCCGAACACCCAACCCAGATATTTTATGTAATCGAGAGATTAAATTCGACGTATTTCTTGAAGCAGCAATGAAACTAGGTGCTGATTTTGTCGCCACTGGACATTATTGTCGTAAATCAGAAAATGAAGACGGCAGCTATTCTTTATTAGCCGGTATCGATAAAACAAAAGATCAGTCTTATTTCTTATGTCAAATTACACAAAACCAACTATCTAAAGCCCTTTTTCCGATTGGTCATCTCGAAAAACAAGAGGTTCGTGCAATTGCCATGGAGTTAAACCTTGTCACAGCTAAAAAAAAGGATTCTCAAGGATTATGCTTTGTTGGTAAAATAAGCTTACCCCTTTTTCTCCAGCAACAATTAAAAGGGAAAACTGGCGAAATAATAGAAATTCCACATGAACTCCCTCAATATGAACTATATAACTCCTTAAATGCTAGCGCTAAAAATATTAACGAATTGGCAGCTCCATTCACCTATACAAAAGATATGGGAACTGTCGTTGGACAGCATCAGGGAGCTTATTACTATACCATTGGACAGCGTAAAGGATTGCAAATTGGAGGTAAACCACTTCCTAGTTTCATCATAGGAGTAGACACGATTAATAATCTACTTTATACTGGTCAGTCCGAGTTACACAACGGACTTAACAAATATGCATTAAAGATTGAAATTAATAGTATTAATTGGCTTAATAACAATGTATTATTTACTAAAAATAATGAATTGTCTTGTCGCGTTAGAATACGCTATCGGCAACCTTTACAGGACGCCATTTTACTTCGAGTAAATGGAGATGTGTTTATTCTTTTTTCAAAGAAACAAAAAGGTATTACACCAGGTCAATTTGCCGCCTGGTATCAAGGCGATGAATTAGTAGGCTCTGGTGTAATAGAACACTAATTCATGCCAATCGAAAAGAAGATTGAATTATCTTGCTCCGGCTCTTTCCCTGCATGGATAATTTTATCCATTAAATCTGCCACTTGAAAAACATTCAAATGACTTTTCTCCCCTAATTCTCGGTGTTTTGATAATTTTAATTTAGCTTGGTGAAGCGACTTCGTTCTTAATGATTCTGTGTTAATAGTCATAACTAAAATTTTAATACAGCATTTTTGTACGCTAAGTATTAATCAATGTTTCAAACATAATGCCTAAAATCAAAAGTAGATTTAATTAGTTTGCTAAATATCTATTTAGCAATAAGTTATCTTTATTAATAAATTAATTTAATAATTGACTGGTCTTAATTCTACTACAAGTTTATTACATAACCCCAAAGGGGTTAAAGATTTTAACGCCGGATGTAATCCAGCGCTTAAATATGAAACAGTTCGCTTTTTGGCATGTATTTTTATTTAAAATCATGACAAAAAGAATTTGTGGTAAGAAAGCGATCAGTCAGTTTAATAAGATATAAATTAATGATGCTGATAACAAAAACCGCTAGGGTCTAAGGTCATTCGTTTACACTGAGTGCCTTTTTTTGTAATTCCACTGCATTGTACGGAAGATGACTGCTTATTATTTTGCTCATGTTTTGATGGCTTATTCGCCTTCCATGACCAACACGAAATACAAATTGAACTTTCAAGTGAAATTTCTTGCTTGTCTGGTAGATTAGGGAAAAAGTTCAAGCCCGTTAACTGCTCCACTTTATCGATCGAAACCGCAAAACTACTTAAATCTGCCTTCGACCCTTGGTTAGGAATTATAAAACCAATGGCTTTAAAGTCCGGTTGACTGTAGTCTAATAAAACTTTGTAATAAAATTTTGGAATTGAAACCTTATTGGGTCCAATAGTAGATAATCCTGAACTTAATATTGGTCCCGTAACCACATACAAGGACTTATCTTCCACTGCCCAAGTTCTGACAAGCTCCTCTAGTTTTTTCCATATTCCCCTGTTAAAACTTTGGTCTTGCGGACTCATATTACTATAATAAAATGATTCTTGCATCGTTTGGTTGGACCACGACATATCAGCAGCCGGTGCCAAATGCCCACGATCATATCCTGATCCCTTATAATCAGCATTCGTTGCGGAACCTGTTTTTATTGCTGGATCAACGATAAATTTATCCGAGCGGTCAAATTTCTTGTTGGTTTGTTCGCTTGTTAACTCATAAGCTATCCAGATGGCTTGTTCGTGTTCTTCACTGTATAAAAGACTGTATGCAGTATGGTAAATTATTGATTTTTCATTTTCCGTTGCTGGAATCTCCATGTATGGACATGTAACCACATGTTCCTCTGAAATAACTACACTATCTTTACTAGTCGAGGAAGTTGTATCCCTTGTCACATTCTTAGAGGGAATTACCTTAACCGGAGGCTGTATATAATTACAACTAGAACATAAAGCTCCGATAAATAAGATAAAACCCAAAAATACACTCTTATTTTTCCACATAACAATTTCACTAATAAAGTAGCATTAATTTGAAACAACTAATATAAACAAAAAAGACTGCCTATTAAGCAGCCTTTTTTTTAGCTAATTGTTAACTACTTACATTTTTCATAATCTGCAACAGTGAAGCCCTTACATTTTGCTTCTAAATCAGCAGCCTCTGCTTGAAGTTCTTTTAATTTGTCCATATCAGTTGCGGATGACATAGCTTCCGTTGCCATAGCTATCATCTCTTCTTTGCAACTGCATGCGGTCTTACCGCAAGAAGTCATAACAACTGCAGCTAATAAAGCTACGCTTAACATAATTTTTTTCATAATAAATTTGTTATTGCTTATTTAGGTTAAGCTTATGAAACCCCTCAATTAACCAATTAGAGGATGGCCGTTTTTATAAATCATAAATTAATTGAACTTATGCTATATTTATTGGTATCTGGACTCCAACAATAGTCTAAATTTACTAATTTAATCGTATCAAGCTGTTCTATGGAAGAAAAATATTCGATTTATAACTCCACCCTATTTTTATAGATGTAACTCTTATTCAACGGGTAAATAAAATAAGGGAATGATAAGCTTAATTCACCGAACTTTATCGCCCTTCAAAATATTTATAAAATGGAAGCCTTTTGGAGCAAATCCTTCGTTATAAAAGAATTTATGAGCTTTAAAATTTGTCGTGTAAGAGTCTAATGAAAGCATGGTACAGTCATTTTCCAAGGCTTTTTTATGTAGAAAATCAAATATTAATTTGCCGATTCCTTGACTCCTTTGTGTTTTTGAAACAACAATATTATCTAATTCTAAATATTTACCGCACCACAATTTAGTTCCAATCCAAAATCCACTTAAGCCGAGACAAATATCTCCTTCAAAAACACCGACTTGTCCGTAGTTATGGGGCAGCATTAAATCTAGCTCTGAGGAATATTCACTTAAGGTAAGACTGGGATATAAGTCTTGAAGCACCGGCAAATTTTTAAGCATTTCCTCTTTATCTATTAATTCTCTGACGACTAGCATAACATTACTTTTTTAACTGTTTATCAAATAACTCAAAAATCCTTCGGTACTCATCGTACCAGGAATATGCGGCTCTAAATCCATGGGCTTCTGTTGGATAAACAGCTAATTCCCAATTTTTTTTACCTAATTCTATAAAGCGTTGACTAAGACGAACGATATCTTGGAATTGCACATTATCATCTACCATTCCGTGCAACATAAGAAGTGGTTTAACTAAATTTTCAGCGTAGTATATTGGCGAACTTTTACGATAAGCTTGAGGATCTGTTTCCGGATAATTAAGAATATTGCTCGTATATTCATGGTTGTAATGTGCCCAATCAGTGACCGAACGCAAGGCAGCACCGCAGGCAAATTCATTTGGTTTTGTTAATAGACCCATTAGGGTAATGAAGCCACCATAAGAACCACCATAAATTCCAATACGATTTGAATCAATTCCATATTGCTTCACCAAAAATTCTTTCGCGTCAAGAAAATCATCTAAATCTCTTCCACCCATGTAGCGATAGACTGCAGTTCGATAATCTCGTCCATAACCCTCACTGGCGCGATAGTCCACATCTAAAACAGTATATCCAAGATCGCATAGTAAATTATGAAACATGTACTCACGGTAATAGTTGCTCCAATAGTTATGTGCATTTTGAAGATAACCGGCACCATGCACAAATAATACAGCAGCACCATTTTTCTCTGCAATTTTAGGCTCATATAGACGCGCAGACACTTTTACACTATCACTTGCAACATATTGAATAATCGGTGGGGTTCTCCAAGGGTACGATTGAAACTTCGCGGTAGACGAATGAGTAATTTGCAGCATCTTGGCACTAGCTGAATTAGCCGCAACAAATAATTCCCATGGTGTATTGGCATTAGAATACCTTACCAACAATAATTTTTCATCGGGAGACACCTGCACATCATGATATCCATTAGCAGTTAAAATAGGTGTCCAAACTAAACTTTTACAGTCTAAGTGATAAAAATCACGATTGCCAGGATGTGTTTTGTTGGCTGTTATATAAAATCGTTTTTTATCTTTTGATAATTGGACACCGTGTATTTCAAAATTACCCGATGTAAGGGCATTTGTTTGACCTGTTTCTATGTCGTAGGAATAAAGGTGCGAGTAGCCCGATTCTTCTGATTGAAAATAAAATGACTTCCCATCTTCTAACCAACCTAAAACAGCTTCTTCTTGATTCCAAGATGATATTCCAGGGCCACCAATCCATGCATCATCGTGTTGATGATTTACTTCCTTTCCAAGGCCTTTTTCTACATCAAGTAAAACTATCCAACGGTCTTTATTATCAGCACTTCTAATGTCACAAAGTGCCAAGTTCTTGATCTTTGAAAATTGCAGCGGATGAATAAAAATTGATCGGTCCTTATCGTAAAGAGATGAGGCAAGTGTGTCCAGGTAATTCGGTTTTTTACGTATTTCCGAAAGCTTTGAAAAATCAACCCATTTCATTGTGTCAGATACTAAGCTAACGATTCCCAAACGTTGACTAGGTTCTTTATTGGTTACTTTAGAACGAGCAGAATTTAGTTCAACGCGACCTGATTCAGTTATAAATTCTGGAAACGATGTTTCCACTTCATTAGCCGATTTAGTCATAATAACAGCAACATATTCTTCGAATGGATTAATTTGTATCGTTGAAACATCTCCTGTTCCTAAATATATTGGCTTAGGTTTAGCAAATAGATGAAAATCTCCTTGTTTTTTCCTCCATTCTTTTAGCTTGACTTTATCTTTAAAATAATCAAAAAGTTCATCTTGTTGTGTGAATAAATAACTTGAGTCAACTGTTGTCATCTTTTGATCACCAAGTTGAAAATTAGTTAAAGGCCTTAGCGTCGATTTCCCTTCTTTATTTTTCCATTCTAGTAAATTAATATCTTGCTGAAGTATAATTACATTTGGATCGACCACTCGTTGAATACTGCTTAAGTTTTCAAAGCTTTGATAGCATAATGAGATGTCACCATTAATTTTGTAAAGCGAAGCCAAGGCATTATCTCTTTCGAAGTACAAGACTTTATAGTCCGCTTGAGTCAAATCGTTTGAAATCGCTTTTGTCTCTTCAATGGAATCAAGTTGATGAATTAATTTTGTTTTTACATGGTAAGCATGCATAGGCGCTCCCCTATTCGTGCCAGTTTGCCAATCAAAGTAAATGTTACTGCCATCATAAGACCAAAATTGATTTTCTGGCCAATGGCCAATATAATCCTGGCCCGTCATAATTTCTTTTAAATCAAGTTGACTAAAGCCTAGGAATGGGCTGAACAATAATACACATGCGATGCTATATTTCATGATCTATTTAAGTGTAAAATTACATTACTTAATGAAAAGTAAATCGTAAAATTCAAGAAATGATAAAGAATAAAATTCAAAAATAGTACTTTCGTAACCGATGATAGGTATAATAAAACGAATACTAACTAAAGTGCTAAGTCAGCAAGGCTACCTTAAGGCCATGCATCGCGGGTTTTATTTCTTATTTGACCTAGGTTTATTAAAGCGAGATCAGCGGTTTAAGTTCCACTATAAAGTAGCGTCACTTATTAAAAAAGATTTCACGATAATTGATCTCGGTGCCAATTTGGGATATTTCGCCAAGAACTTTGCTCGCCTCGCACCACAAGGAAGAGTCATTTGTATTGAACCTATCTTGCCATTTTATACTATTCTACAAAAGTTCTTGGGTTCTTACACCCATGTTGAATTACATAACATTGCCCTTGGGGAAGAAAATGGTAAGGTTGAAATGGTTTTGCCTGAATCCAATGGCGTGATTCGAACTGGATTACCTCATATTGTTCAAGAAAATGAGAATGTAAGCGCTCAAAAAACGATAGTAGTCGACCTTAAAAAGGGAAGTGAGTTATTTAGTTCGCTTGATCGCATAGACTATATAAAATGTGATATAGAAGGTTATGAATTGATTGTATTTAATGAAATACGAGCGATCATCGCCAAGCATCGCCCCATGATACAAATAGAAATTGCTGAAGCAAATATTATGTCATTTATAGAATACTTCGATAAATTAGACTACCTTCAATATGGAATTTGCAACTTTAAAATTATTCAAGAAAAAGGCATGCAAAAAGAAATAGGAGATTTTTTATTTGTTCCTAAAGAACAAAAAATATCATTTGAAGAAAACCATTTGAAACCATAAATATGCGCTTTTTAGTTTATTTATCGCTGCTAATATTCTTAGCTTCCTGTGAAAAGGGAGCAGGAGAATTCATCCTCAAAGGCACTGTGACCGACGCTAGCTACCAAACTAATTTAATAGGCGCAACTGTCAAACTTTACAAGGTTCCTATTGCTACTACACAAGAGGTTTTAGTGGGTACTGTCACTATTGGTTCTGATGGCACGTACGAATTCACCTTCCCGAGAGAAAAAATGGAGCGCTATACAATTCATATTACCAAAGAAAATTATTTTAAGATTGAAGAAGATATTTTTTATTCAAGCTTAACCTTGAGCGCTGACAATATTCGAAACTATTCCACAAAAGCGGAAAGTTGGGTAGCTATTCACCTAACAAACTTAAATCCTCAAATTACCGATCATTTGCAATATATAAAGCAAGATGGTTTGCAAGGTTGTGCAACATGTTGTCCAAATACAGAGCAAAATTATTATGGCGCCTTGGATACTACCATTTATTGTATAAATAACGGCAACGAGGTTTACTCTCTTTATTATTGGGTATATAATACTACTAATCAAGGACTTTTGACGACAGTAACAGCTCCATTCGATACAACAGAAATTGTCTTGAATTATTAAAAATAAAAAACAAATAGCGTCCACTTAGCTCTCAAATAAAGTGGCTTTGTTTTGGTATATTTTTAATTAGGAAAAAAATATTCTAATTTTGTGAAAAAAATAAAAAAAATTGGATAACTCCACCGATTCCTCTTTGGTAAATAATAGCGAAGTAAAAGTAAAAAAAAGTCGTTTAAGAACATTTTTTCGCTATTCCTACCTAATTATTCTTCACATTCTTTCCGCGATTGCTTTATTTTTAATACTAACTGCTTTAGCTGTTCAATTTAAGTGGACAAATCAAAAAGGTTCCATTGATGTTAATAATCGTTATTTCTCTGAGAATGCCGATAGATACAATCAAGGCTTTAAGACAGACAGTCTTTCAATAGCTAAAGATGAGTACATTATGTTCCGAAATATTGGAATCCTCGCTAAATATTATCCTAGCAATGCTAAAATTATTATGAAGGCCTATTATAAGAGCAATAATGTAGCTGTAGTATTGCGCATGTTGGATGCGATTAATATAAAAATGAAAGATAATAAATCTTATCAAAAAGAACTTGCAGGCATTAAAGTAACAAGTGATATTAAAACACTATCATTATATCCATGGGCTAATTGCAGGGAATGGAAGGAATTTAGCAATGCTGTAAAGGCAGACAGACACGCCATAGATTCTGTATCAAGACTAACAGGAGTTGAATCTAGGTTTATTGTCATGTGCTTAGTTGGCGAACAAGTACGCATGTTTAATTCAGGTAGAGAAGCCTTTAAAAAATATGTTACGCCATTCAATCATCTTATTCTCCCAACCAACAGAGGATACGGAGTTACAGGCATCCTAGAACATACTGCATTAAAGATTGAAAGTAATTTATTTGATACAAAAAGTCCTTTTTATGCTGGGGACTATTTTCAAAATGTGGTCAATCTTAGTGATTCATTCCCAGAATTAGTAAATGATACCATAGCCGCCCACAAACACTTAACTATTCAACGATTAATAAAGCGTGGCGATCACTATTATTCCTATTTATACACGGCTTTTTTCTTGCGACAATTTCAAGCTCATTGGGTAAAAGCAGGATATACTTTAGAAAATCAACCAGAAATTTTAGCAACCTTGTTTAACTTAGGATATCAAAAAAGCAAGCCTAAAAAAAATCCTGAGGTTGGTGGTTCAAATTTTAAAATAGGTGGGATAGAATATACCTTTGGTGGAATATGTTATGAATTTTATTACAGTGGTGAACTGCAGGAATTTTTCCCATTAACAGGTGTTGGATTTGTTCCCGTTCCTGAATTAGAGAAAAAGAACAAGGCTTTAATTGAAGGAATTAAATTAAAAGTACTTGAACAACAAAAAGAAAAAGAAGAAAAGGAAAAATTGATTAATACTCTTTGATAGCAAATAGACATGGTTTTGCTAATCCTTTTTTCAAGCGCTTTTTAAATTCATGTTGACTAATTTCTATTGCGCCATATCGAAGTACGTTATCATTGATAAATTGCGTATCTAATAATTCAAAATCATTTGTTTTTAAAATTTGAATTAAATAGTGAAAGGCTACTTTTGATGCATTAGAAACAGTTGAGAACATTGATTCGCCAAAAAATACACCTCCTAAACACGCCCCATAAAGTCCGCCAACTAATTCATTATCGACATATGCCTCTACAGAATGAGCATATCCTAATTGATGCAATTCAACATACACTGAAATCATTTCCTCTGAAATCCAGGTGTCATCGTCAGCGCTTCTTGGTAAAGCACATGAGCGCATAACTTCCTCAAATTGCTGATTAATTCGTATATCAAATGTATTTTTATTTAAGGTATTCCTCAATGATTTTGATGGCTTATAGGCTTCAAGCGGGATAATAGCACGTGGGTCTGGACAATACCAATCTATTTGACCGGATTTACTTGCCATTGGAAAAATTCCTTGGGAATAGGCCGATAGCAAAATAGAAACGTTCAATTTATTGTTCAAAAGACTTGGTTTTTATCACTAGCTAACAATACATTATTTTCGAAATACCACCTCGTCGAAAGGTACGCGAAGTCTGGGACCCCATATCCCCTCTTCGGTAGCCATACCAATCGAAATAATCATGTTTATTTCCGCACCATAAGGTAAATTGAGCGCTTTTTTCACACGCTTTTCGTCAAATCCTTCCATTGGACAAGAATGAAATCCTTCAGCGGAAATGGATAACATAAAAGTTTGAGCTGCCAAAGCACACGATTTGTGTACTACAATACGTTGGTTGGAAGGGCCTCCTGTTCGATAAAACGGCTTCGTTAATCCCATAAAAAAACTAACGGTTCTCCTGAGTGTCGCCATGATATAAAGTGGATCATTGAAATACAAAAAGGGCATCACTTTACCATAGTAATCTTTGGCTTTTTTAGTAAGTTCCTCTGGAACGTTTTTACTATTCTCATTTATCTTTGAAAGATTCCATTTGGCACGTTCCCGCCATTTATCTTTCCGAGTGACAAAAACCACCATTTGCTGGGCTGTTTTTGCTGCAGATTGACCCATGCACAGCGGGATAAATTCGCTTAGTTTTTCAGGTGATGCTATCCAATAAAACTCCCATAATTGCATATTACTGCTATTGGGGGAAAGAATGGCACGCTCTAAACTTCGTTTAATGACCTCGTCTGGAATGGTAATAGCAGGATTAAATTTTCGATTTGACCTTCTGTAGTCTACGATTGATTGAAATTCAGAGCTGAACATATGATACGTTTAATAATCTGTAAATTTACCTCATAAGCACCTAATGCATCGCTATTCCTTTAAAAAATTATCAGTACTTTTATCAACCTGTTTCAGTAAACCATAACTAATGCTTGATCAAAGAAAACGTATTGAAGTTTGCTTTACACCCGGTGAATACGCCTATTACAAAGATGAATTTGAGATTGTTGTTGTCATCGATGTATTAAGAGCTACTTCTGCCATGTGTGCCGCCTTCGATAATGGAATTTTATCGATTATTCCTGTTCCTACGATTGAAGAAGCGCTGGAATATAAAAATAAAGGTTATTTGGTTGGCGCTGAACGAAAAGGACAAATTGTTGAAGGATTTGATTTCGGAAACTCCCCCTTTTCCTATATGAAGGAAGAATTTAAAGGCAAGGAAGTTGTCTTAACGACTACAAATGGTACAAAATCGCTAGAAGTAGCCAAAGACGCTGAAACCGTTGTGGTTGGATCTTTTCTTAACTTAACAGCCCTAAGCAAATGGCTGAGTAAGCAAGATAAAAACGTATTATGCCTATGTTCAGGATGGCAAGATAAATTTAACCTTGAAGACACTATTTGCGCTGGGGCGATATCCGACTTTCTAATTTCGACAGGAAATTTTATTTCTATCGAAGATTCATCTATTGCTGCCAAATACCTTTTCTTATCTGCCAAGGATAATTATTTGGGATATTTAAAATCTAGTTCACACAGAAGACGATTAAAACATTTAAATTTGAATGAAGATATTAAATATTGTTTAACCCCTGATCAAACAGATGTAATCCCCATACTAATAAATGGAAAGCTTATTAAACTATAGAAAGATCTACCTACTCTTTTTATTAATTCCACTCATCTTTTCAAATACTTCGGCAAATCTAAGTTCGCCTGATTGGGGTTTCTTTGGCCATAAGCGCATCAACAGAATGGCAATTTTTACGCTACCTCCAGAAATGACCGGCTTTTATAAAGAAAACATAGAATTCCTGACCGAACATTCGGTGGATCCTGATAAACGAAGATATGCTATTGAAGGTGAGGCTCAATGTCATTATATCGATTTGGATCATTATTATAAAGTTGGTGAAGATCCTTTTACTATTGTTCCGAAGAAATGGAACGATGCTGTATTGAAATTTACAGAGGATACACTTCAAGCATATGGGATTGTTCCTTGGCATATTCAGGTGGTAAAATATAAATTACAAAAAGCATTTGAATCAAAAAATGTGGAGCTCATTCTTAAATATTCTGCTGATATAGGACATTACATTGGCGATGCCCATGTGCCGCTTCATACCACTGAAAATTATAATGGTCAATTTACTGGACAGCGAGGTATACACGGACTTTGGGAAAGCAGATTGGTTGAAATAAATGCCGAAGATTACGATTACTTTGTCGGAAAAGCAGCTTATAAACCAAGTGTTTTAGATTTTGTTTGGGGTGCCATTCGTGGCTCACACAATGCCTTAGATTCTGTTTTAAGTATTGAAAAGAAACTTACACTTTCCTTTCCAAGCGATCAAAAATATAGTTTTGAACAACGAGGAAATGCTACTGTTTCGGTATATTCTAAAGAATTTAGTCAAGAATATCATAAACAACTCAACAATATGGTAGAACGACGTTTAAGGGCATCAATTATTGCTATAGGTTCAATTTGGTATACAGCATGGGTTGATGCAGGTCAGCCGGACCTGAATACATTGCGAAATCAAGCACCATCACCCGAGCTCCTTTTAGAGATACAAGAGCTAGATGCACATTTTCATAACGACAAGCACTTTGGAAGAATTTGCGATTAAGGTTTAACTAATTTAAAGCGCTGAGAACCTTCGTCATTGGATAATTCTAAAAAATAAATTCCTGCTTGGAATGAACTTACATCCAAGGACAAATCACCTTCTGTCATCAAGCTATTCGTAAAGATTAGTTTTCCGCTACCATCAAACCACTTATAATCGATTTGTTGTGGAACATGGCTAAGATTCTCAATTTGCAGCCATTCATCCAACGGATTCGGAAATATCTCCCACTGTTTCAAACCTTCTTCCCATAGCTCAGCTCCAGATCCTTGGCTGCAAGCGCATTTATTTTTAGTCACAGCGGTATTAACCGTTTGAGGAGCCCGGTAATTCATCTTTACCCAGCATTTTTGACCTGCCTGATTATCGGATGTATTTCTAATCCTAACCGTATACCAACCCACTTGGGTAACTGAATAGGTGAAAATTAAGTTACCAGCCGCTGAAATTGTATCGATGATTTCGCAGTTTGCATCTAATAATTCTAATGTTATGGGCAATGTGGCTTGTGTTGGATATAGATTGATCGTTACTGTCGAGGCCGTATCGCAAAATACGCGACCCACTACCCTGCAGGTTCTACTATTCGTTGGTAATTTTCCACCTTGCTGTAAAGAAGCTACACCACTATCGCCCAAATCGTCGTCCATTTCCCATTCCTGAGTCGTGTACTGAGCTGGACGATTATAATTAGTGCTTTGTCCGATTGGAGCCCAAACGCAATAGCCCTTCCTCCCTTCTGGAGCCGTTCCATCGCACGGTGGTATATTGAAATCTACTTTTCCACCATTCGATACGGTAATTTGAGCATTACCATGAGCACCAGAATAATCTTTCAAAATTGTTCCATCTGCGAAGGATGTTTGCATAGCCGTTACGTTTTGCCAGATGGTAAAATGATCATTAACTGCGATCAATGCCTTTCCTGAACGTTCCATAACCAATGCATCTTGGGCTTGTAAACGAACTAAGTAAGCGCCTTCTTTAAAATGAAGATTTTGATGACACCACAATAGATTTTCAATATCGGAGTGAGTTGTTAGCGCTGCAGTATCGCTCGGTTGATGGTTGAAACGATTAGCATTGTATCCAATATTAAACAAGTCTTCAAAAAATATTTCAGGGGCTCCATCAACTGCAAGTGCAATAGCATGGACAATACTAGCACGAGGATCAACAACCTCTATTTGAGTTCCAATTTGCGATCCGGCATTCCATCCAGTTATGTTTCCAACCGTGTTGAGTGTCGGGCGATAGGTATCGTGGTTATTAACGAAAGGAACGGTCCTCTGTCGATTGGTCTGTTGAGCACTTGGAACACTACCTAAATTATAATTTCCATTTTGAGTAATCACGTCTTGCAGTGCAAAACGCAAGGAAAAATCAAAGGTCCCTGCCCTATTTTGAACCGCATTTGCCCAATTATCTAATTCCGTCATATTTCCCACGTACTCGCCAACGGCAAACATATTATTTGTTCCGTTAGCCCACAGCGCATTATTTTGTAAATTCCACAGAAAATCTTCCGTAGCATAACTTGGAAAATGCTTCACCGCATCAATTCGCACACCATCCCAACCTACTTGTTTCTTATACCAAATTAACCAATTTCTCATCCCTGACCGCATGTAATCAGTGCTTTGACTTGGGTTGTAGCTTGCATTTCCACTCAATCCGAAGGCATTGCTTTCATATGAAATATCAGGACCCCAAAAAGGTGAATTAATATCGTTGGTACAGCAAACATTGCTGTTATTGGGATAAAAATTCTGCCAATTTTTAGAGAAGCGCCCGGCGCGACCTAAATAATTCGTAGCTGTTTCATTGATTGCGCTAGTGGCAAAGCATGAATAGCGGAAATTCTTATACTTGTTGGTTGATCCATCATCTAAGGCAGATACATCTTGCCCACCACCACCACCGCTAGCAGAACCAGCTCCGGTGATATGATTTAATACAATATCTTGGATTACATCGATGCCGTTGGCTTTCAATACCGCAACCATTCGAAGCAATTCATCTTTATCGCCCATCCGAGTTTTTACACCATTTTTTTGATATTTATCTCCTAAATCGTAATGGTCAAAAGGTGCATACCCCACGCTATTAGTTCCAGTATTTTTTATTGTGGGTGGAATCCAAACCGCATCAATACCCAAACCCTTTAAACGAGGAGCTAATTCAGCCAAATAATTAGACCAACCATTGGGATAGTTAGCGTTCCAATAGTCCCACCAAAAACCCTGCAACACAACTTGACGATTGGTTGAATTGACCTGGGCAATAGAATTCAAGCCCCATAGAAAAAATACGGCCAAAAGAAGTCCTTTAAACGGTAATGCTTTCATTTGCTTTTAAGGTATAAAGTTGTTCATTTAAGTAAACCGATAAATCGCTTTCACCTAAGTTCTTTAATTCAGTATCTGTTTGAGTAACAGCGATTAATAATGGATTGTTTTGAAAGCGTATTTGAAACGTATAACGCGACCACGATTTAGGAATAATTGGATTTATGGACAAGCTTGATTCTGTAATGCGAACGCCAGCCATTCCTTCTACTAAACTCATCCAAGTGCCTGCCATGCTCGTAATGTGCAGACCTTCATCTGCCTCGTGATTGTAATCGTCTAAATCTAATCTACTCGTACGTAAATACAACTCATACGCTTTATCGATCTTACCTAATTTAGCCGCTAAAATAGCGTGAACACAAGGCGATAATGACGACTCGTGAACCGTTTTAGGTTCATAAAAATCAAAATTTTCTCGAATGGTTTCTAGATCAAAGTGCTCTTCAAACAAATACAATCCCTGCAGTACATCCGCTTGCTTAATAAAAATGGAACGCAAAATTCGATCCCAAGACCAATGTTGGTTAATTGGGCGTTCATTCAAGGGTAAATCACTTGCTAAAAGTTGTTCTTTATCCATGAATCCATCTTGTTGAAGAAATATATTCGTCCCTTCTAATGCTGGTAAATAAACATTTCCAACGATGTCTCGGAAAGTCGCTAATTCCTCGTCGGAGATATTCAAGTCACGAACCTCACCCACTTCCTCCTTAATTTCTAAACAGTATTCAATGCACCATCTCGCGATGTAGTTTGTGTACCAATTATTATTGACATTGTTCTCGTATTCATTTGGACCAGTTACACCTAACATGACGAAGGCTTTCTTGCTATCGGACCAATTGAAACGTTGCGACCAAAATCTCGCAATCCCAAGAAGTACTGGGAATCCGTATTTTTTCAAATAATCACGATCACCTGTATGACGGACGTAGTTGTAGATTCCAAAAGCGATAGCGCCATTTCGGTGAATTTCCTCAAAGGTAATTTCCCATTCGTTGTGGCATTCCTCCCCATTCATAGTGACCATTGGATACAAAGCTGCGCCGTTTTTGAAACCAAGTTTCTCGGCGTTTTCAATGGCTTTGTCTAGATGATGAAAGCGGTACAGCAATAACTGCCTAGCAATCTGAGGATCTGCGGTTTTTAAATAAAATGGCAAACAATACGCTTCAGTGTCCCAGTAAGTCGCACCGCCATATTTTTCACCAGTAAACCCTTTAGGTCCGATGTTCAATTTGGCATTTTTCCCCGTATACGTTTGATATAAATGGAAAATATTGAAGCGAATGCCTTGTTGAGCAGCGATGTCACCATCAATTACAATATCCGCAGCATCCCAAATCTTTTGCCAAGCACCTTTATGATTTTGCAATAACTCATCAAAACCCAAAGAGGCCGAATTTTCTACACAGCTTATAGAATTAGAAACAAGTTCCGAAGATGCATATTTAACACTTGACGCAATGGAAACATATTTGTGCAGGGTATATTTTTCACCTTGAATGAGACTTTGATGGAAGCTATTTTCCACATATAATTCACACTCATTTAGTTTCACTTCAAGGTCCAACAAGCCATTTTTATCCGAAAAGGAAGAGCACATGGCTGTAGCTACATAAAAATCAGTTTTTTTAGTTTTAGCACACACCATTCCGACCGATAAATTTATTTCTCGGCTAACTTCGTCCCAAAAAAACTCATCGTAATTGGCATCATGGTTATTAACCCTCCCATTAAGATAGCTTGTGAAGCGAACCATACCGCTGAAATTAATCGGTGTGAGCGAGTAAGAAATTGCAGCTACATCTTCGTTGTGCATGGAACAAAATCGCAAACTTTCAATTTCGAGTTCTTTACCGTCAGCCAATCGAAGCGTAAATAATCTTTTGAGCGTACCTTCTTTCATATTTAATTCACGATAGAAAGAAAGCACTTGAGAAGTGGCTAAATCGATTTGAACACCCTCTATTTCGACATTAATACCAATCCAATTACACGCATTTAACACTTTAGCAAAATACTCCGGATAACCATTTTTCCACCAACCAACTCGGGTTTTGTCGGGATAGTAAACGCCACCAACGTAGCTTCCAGGAAGTGAATCACCCGAAAAGGTTTCTTCGAAATTAGCACGTTGGCCAAAACATCCATTACCTATGCTAAAAATACTTTCCGCTTGTTTTTGTTTGAGTGGATCAAAAGAACGTTCGATGATTTTCCATTCATCTATTTCGAATAAATTATACATATTCGTCAAGATTAAATTCAAGCAAAGATGAAACGAATGCATCCGCGCTATTTTGTATATGCAGATTCCCAACAGCAAAGACATAAAAACCACCATCTTTTGCTGCTTTTACACCACTTTCCGCATCTTCAAAAACTATTATCTGATTCGGTGAAAGTCCTAATTGTTTAGCACCATTTAAAAACACCTCTGGATGAGGCTTAGGATGCTCAACCATATTTCCATCGATAAGCACATCAAAATACGATTCAATTCCAACTAAAGAAAGGATGGTTTTTGCATTCTTACTAGAAGATCCCAATCCACAAGGGATATTTTTGGAACGAGCTTGATTAAGCAGCGCTAAAACACCCGGTAATAAATCATTTTGACTTAATTGACGAATAGAATTTAAATACCTCTCATTTTTCAAATGAAGCAAATCATTAAATTCATCCTCTGAAATCCAAACATCCCCAAGTTGAAGTATGATTTTCAAAGAATCTACCCTGCTCATTCCTTTTAATCGTTCATTATCTAATTCATTAAAAGAAATTTGATATTGATCTGCAATACTTTTCCAAGCAAGAAAATGATTATATTCAGTAGAAACGAGTACCCCGTCAAGATCGAATAACAAGCCCTTTATTTTGATGTTACTCATGATCAGTTATTGCTTGTTTATCTGTAATCAATAAAGTAGAAATAGAACCCAATAGCATTGATACACCTGCAAGCGTCATAGCAAATATCGTTTCTTGTCCGAATAATTTATACAATATATTTATGCCACCAAGAGCCGCAATTATTTGTGGAATAACAATAAACATATTGAAAAGCCCCATCATCATGCCCATTTTTGCTGGATTTACCGAACCGGACAACATAGCATACGGCATAGATAAAATACTTCCCCAAGAGATCCCGATAAGAATAAAACAATATTTCAGGGAACTTGGAGTAGCATAAAACATCATTAAAAATCCAACTCCGCCTAAAAACAAAGACCCTAAATGAATATTCCTCCTATTAATTTTATAGCGCGAAGTATAGAAGGTTAAAAGAAGAGCAAAAGCCATCGACGATAATCCGTACATCCCCATAGACGAACCCACTTTATCTGCAGCGAGGTTATATTTTTTATCCAAGGACTTAACTATTTCCTCCTGTTTAGCATCCTTTAGATTATAATTACTAGCAATTGGTGCAGGCGAATGATAAACATGATCAGTTAATGCGGGCGTAGCCATACTCCACATTGTAAAAAAAGCAAACCAACTAAAAAATTGTACGATACCAAGTTTTAACATTGTCGATGGCATTTCAATGCAACTGGTATAAAAATCTTTAAAAAAATTAGTTTCTTTTTTATTATTTCTAAATGCTTCGAGATCTTCTGGCGGATATTCTTTGGTGGTAAAAATGGTATAAAGAATACTTATTAGAAAAACCATGGCGCCTATTGCGAATGCTATTTTAACATACATTGGAACTATTCCCGTCGTTTCATCATCTGAAAAGCCCAATTTATTGACCATCCATGGCAAGTTAGAAGCGACCCAAGTTCCAATTCCAATGATCAAGGTTTGCATAACAAAACCATAAGAGCGTTGATTGTTAGGCAATTTATCCGCGACAAGTGCCCTAAAAGGTTCCATGCTAATATTAATGGAAGCGTCTAGCACCCATAGCAAACCAGCTGCAACCCATAGAGAAGGTGAATTTGGGACAAAAAATAGCGCTAATGATGATAAAATAGCACCAATCAGAAAATATGGCTTACGCCTACCGAATCTTGGGTTCCAGGTATTATCAGACAGATAACCAATAATTGGTTGAACAATTAAACCAGTAAGTGGCGCGGCAATCCATAATAACGGAATATCGTCAGGCTTAGCTCCTAAGGTTTGAAAAATTCGCGACATAAATCCTCCCTGCAAGGCGAAGCCAAATTGAATTCCGAGGAATCCGAAACTCATGTTCCAGATTTGCCAAAAAGATAAATTAGGTTTCTCTAATTTCACAACTCAATTGTATTAGTGTCTCTCTAAAACCATAAAACCCCATGGCTTGAGCATGGTGCTTGACTTGCCAGATTTGATTTTCACCTGCTGGCGTTTAAAAACATGCTTATACTTACCATCTAAAAATTCAACACTTGCTAAACTTTGATCTTGATCACTCAGGTTAATTATAAATTGACAAATGGCCTTTGGGTTTAATTTAGACTTTCGCAGTATTACGATGAGTTTACCATCATTGAGTATTTTTAAGTCAAGGGCCGAATTCATTCGATCTCCAAAAACAGCAGGATTATTTTTCTTGAGATTATTCAATTTTTTGTAAAAGGAAACTAGATCCATTTTCTCCCAATCAATTTCATCTTTTTCAAAAAATGCTAACCTTCGATCCAGAGAAGTTTCCTGTCCGTTATAAATCAATGGCATTCCATTCAGTGCGTAGCATAAAACTGCCATTGCGTGTCGGGCGGGGCCCATTCGTTCCATTTCTGTGCCTTGCCAAGAATTTTCATCGTGGTTTGATGTAAAATACATCCTAAAAGCCTGTAATGGATAATTTATATCTTTTTCTAAATATGTAGCCAAGTCAGTGGGATCTATTTTACCTTGGGCCAGTTTATTAAGTAAGTGGTGAAGCTCCCAACCATAGGTAATATCAAAGGCTTCATGCATTTCTGGGCCTTCTGCCTCTGCCAACATAATTAATGGCTTCACCTCTTGTAATTCAGTTCGAGCTTCAACCCAGAAATCCATGGGGACTGATCCAGCTACATCGCAACGAAATCCATCAATATCGGCCTCAGTAATCCAATATTTCATAGATAAAATCATATTTCGACGCATTAAGCTATTGTCAAAATTTAAATCGGCTACATCCCACCAGTCTGTTCCAATAGTAGGTTGAACATTTCCATTTGAGTCTAGGGTATACCATTCTTTGAATCCTTGCTCCAACCAAACATTATCGGGAGAAGAGTGATTAGCCACCCAATCAATGATTACTTTCATTTTCAGTTTATGAGCTTTTTTTACCAAGGCTTTAAAATCTGACAAATCTCCAAATTCAGGATTCACTCCTTTATAATCTTTAACAGCATAATAGCTACCCAAAGAACCTTTTCTATTTTTGACCCCGATAGGATGAATAGGCATTAGCCATACAATATCAACGCCCATCTTTTTAAGTCGCGGTAAATCATTTGTTACTTTTTCGAATGTTCCTTCCTTAGAAAATTGTCTAACATTCACCTCATAGATGGTTGCCGATTTCATATATTCGAACAAAGATTCTTTAGTTGTTTGCGTCAAAAGATCCTTAGTGCTAACAGTTTTGAACGCAGGGTCTTTAGGTGTTTGCGCCAAGAGGCATAAACCAATCGAAAAGAACAGGAAAGTAAGTTTCGTTTTCATAAACTCGTTTTTAGTTGTTTTTTAAGGGCAGCACATACGATAAATGATAATCCACCAAGCCTTCAACAGGTTTGCTGCATACACCAGTCACTTTAATTCCCAAAGAAACAGCCGCTCGATCTAAAGCTTCTCTAAAAATGCCAGCAATACTTCCTACAAACCAAAGGTCTGAAGACTTATAATTAGGATAACAACAAACATGCACTTGCATAAAATGTCGAAACCCTTCTTCAATCATATGCTGAAAATAAGGTTCATCGCTATGCTTCGAGATAAACGGCATAAATGAAGCGATAAAAACATTTGCATTTGGCTCACAATACACCTTTTCTACCAAAGTATCTTTGGTAAAACCATACGTATCGAAAAAATCTTTCGTTAAATGCTCCGGTAAATGATGATATAAATATGCGGCAATTAACTTTTTTCCAAAATAACTTCCACTGCCCTCATCGCCCAAGATATATCCTAAAGCGGGAACAACTTCACTCACTGTTTTACCATCAAAATAACAGGAATTCGATCCTGTCCCAACAATACAAGAAATAGATTCTCTTCCTTTATATGTGGCATAGGCACAAGCTACTAAATCGTGATCAACATATACTTTAGCATTCTTAAAAATTCGATTTAAGCCTTCTTGAACCACGGCATTCAATTTATCGCTAGAACAACCTGCTCCGTAAAAATAAATCTCACTTACTTGATCGGCAATAGATATAATTCCATCAACTTTTTTTAATTCACCCTCTATCCAATCTGCTGAGTGAAAATAAGGGTTAAAGCCAGGAGATGCAAATACATTTTGACTATTTTCGGGGCCTAAAAGAACCCAATCACTCTTTGTAGAGCCACTTTCAACAATAAAAATCATACTAAATAACTATTTTTTTTCTTTACTTTGTGTCTTTAATACACTTTCAAATATAGTAACTTTAGATTAGGGCGTGAAAAAAAATTCAATAAAAAACAAATTAAAAGAGCTAAACCCTAACGTATCAGTAGATTGCGTGATTTTTGGATTTGACTTTGAGAAATTAAATGTACTGTTAATTGACCGTGGAACTACTCTTGGAATACCATTAGCACTCCCAGGAAACTTAATTTACAATTCAGAGAACCTCGATGAAGCGGCATCACGTGTATTAGAGGAACTAGCAGGACTAAAAAATATTTATTTAGAACAAATTGGTGCCTTTGGTGACCCGCTACGGATAACAAAAATTACGGATCAAGAATGGCTAAAGGCGATGCGCGCTGAACCATCTGCACGCGTGATCACTGTTGCTTATTTCTCTTTGGTTAAAATGTCAGATTATGTTCCACAAGCGTCCTCCTTTGCTAAAAATGCAAGTTGGGTTAGTGTTCAAGAAATAAGCGAGTTAGCTTTCGACCACTTAGAAATTTTGATTACCGCTAAAGAGAGCTTAAAACAAAAAATTAGACGTCAGCCCATTGGGTTTAATTTGTTACCTGAAAAATTTACACTTAGCCAACTTCATCGTTTATATGAATCAATTTTAGAGAAACCGCTCGATAAGCGTAATTTTAGGCGGAAGATTCAGAAATTAGATATCATCGAATCCTTAAAAGAAAAACAAAAAGGAGTACCTCATAAACCATCACAACTTTTTAAATTTAATAAAGAAAAATACGAATTATTGACAAAAATAGGTTTTGACAATTTTGGTTTTTGATTTTAGGTGAAATATTAAGTAGACTACCTCATTTATTCATTCTGCCTAATCTTATGCCTTCTTTTTCTTTTTTCTAAATTTAATTCTGCTATTTTTGTTTTGCTTGAAAATTGTTCAAGCTGTAACTTTTCGTGAGAGAAGATTGTTTTAACTGTAATTGTCAATGATTTGAAAAGACATGAGTTCAATGATGTAGTGGATATTCACAGTAGGAATTTATTCCGTTTTGCTGTTAATTTCTTGCGTTGTTCGGATGATGCAGAGGATATTGTGCAGGATGTTTTTGAAAAATTGTGGGTAAACAGAGAAAAAGTGGAAATGGAAAAGGCAAAAAGTTGGTTATTTACTTGTACACACAATGCCATGTTGAACTTTGTAAAAAAACGTTCACGCATAGACTACAAGGAAACCAATCAATTGCCTGAAAGTGCGAATGCATTCGATGCTAGTTTCGAGTCGAAACAAGTAGTTGATCGAGCAGTAAGCATTTTACCTCCAATCCAAAAGAGTATTATTTTGATGCGGGACCTTGAAGGTTATTCGTATGATGAAATTGGCGCATTGCTGAACTTATCCTCGTCTCAAGTAAAAGTCTATCTGTTTAGGGCAAGAATGAAAATTAAAAAGCAGTTAAAAGAATCAACTCAACTCGCGTGAATATTCCCAATAGAGAAAATATAGATCGATGGTTATTTGATTGGACG
>JBIIOQ010000085.1:0-3185 GCA_044336865.1 Crocinitomicaceae bacterium
CACTAGGAGAATAGGACAGTCCATTTATTAATTCAAAACAATTAGTAAAGCGATTCCTCCAATAATTAATTCAATAAAAATTCTAATCTAAAAAGAACCCAATTGACCAAAGCACTTCAACAGGAGAGCCAAAACCATTTTGCCATTCATCAGCTCTAAATGATTCATTGGGCGATTGACTGTATTTTGGTTTAGTGTACCCGGAATAACCAACTCCAAAATCAAGGGTGAATCGATCCGCCATTATAAATTTATAACCTAAAACCAAACCATAATCTAAAATAAAATGTGTATTATCCGTTAAGGATTCTGTATTTAATCCATAGCTAAGATTAATCGGATCGTATATTCCAACACTATTTGGCGCATATGTTTTCCCTTTTAAAAGACCATATCCTACTTTGCCCTGTAAAAACCATTTCGAATTATCGTAATCTCGATTTTTCCCAAAATAAACTCGGTTATTATATTCGAAGATCAAGCCTTTAAAATCCCCCAAAGCGTAGCGCCATCGATATAATTGGGTAAATCTCTCATTCGATTCATATGTCGTTTCAAGATTAAATACCGCCTCGGGTTGATCTAAATCATAACCCGTCAGTCCATAACTAGCAGAGTAGGTAGTAATGCAATCACCTGAGCTACTCTTAGTGTTTTTGGTTTTCTTTGTTTTAGTTTGTTTAATTGCAAAAACGGATGGTGCTGCACTATTTTCTTTTTTTACCAAGCGAATACATAACTGGCTGTTTGTTGTGGGCTGAACCCAACGGCCATTCGCGAATCCAAGCGACCACGTTTCTGCCCACCCATATTCCGCCTGCGAATTTGGGAACGTGAAGTTATTCTGATTTCCTGATGCTAAATAAGAGTCATAGCCATATTTTAATCCAATCAAACTATTTCGGTTATTGTAGATGGTTTGCAATTCGTTAATAGTAGGTAATCTCCAATCATTATTCGAAGCCAGATAATCTGTTATTTGTTGCTTTGTGTAATATCCCGATAAATCTGACGCAGAGACTTGAATCGTTCCAATTTGAATCGTTTGACAAAAAGATAAATTTATTAAAAGAATAAAAAAGGAAGATGTAATTGTTTTTTTCATTGGCGTCTAAGATTAATTAACAGTTTTCACAAATAAATTAGTTGGGAACAATTTCAATTTAAGCATAACCTTTAATATTCTTTCCATTTGTGATTGCCGTATGAATTCACATCCTTGTTCTGTAAACATTTATCTGCATAGGAATCAGAGAAAAGATAATTTTTAACTCCGCATTCCCTACATTGTAACCCACAAGAACTATCTTTCCACTTCACACCTCTATCTCTAATGTATTCACAATTCGTACTTGCCTCTCTCCACATGTGTCCATTCGATCTCTCCTCATAAACGCCACGACTATTAACTGGTGAACATCCACCAAAAGCAAATGCTAAGGGCTTACTATTTCCCATTGAAAGTTGTAAACAATTTACACACTGATATGCATTAGGTTGGCCATAATTTACTTGCTTATTAGAGTTCGATGATGTTGAGCTCGAGGAACTGGACAAAGCCGCGCTCCATAGTGCCAATAACTCTTTAGTCCGTTTTTCTTGAGCAGCCTTTTCTTCGGTATTTTTATTAGCAACCGCAGTATTCAACAAACCATCAAGAACTTTGGCTTTTGCCATTAAAACGTTGATTCCTTTTTCTTTTGGTATTGGATTTTTTATCAAAAGGTCCGTTGCCGGTGTGATAGTTCCTTCAATCTTTCTATATTCCACGGCCATTTGCTCATAATTCTTGGTCTTTATATATCCCCTCACATTACTTTCTATTGAATTTAATTGAGCCATTACGTCATTAATAACTTTTAATGTTAAGTTAGCTCCATTCTCGTACTCATAATAATAGGGGGATTCATTCGATGGGAAAAAAGTAGACATTACGAGGGTGCCATTTTGATAATAAGAAATATCTTTACTAGTATTGTTGTTCATATTTAACGCAAGATCTAATTGGTTACCCTTATATGCCTTTGACACTCCGTTTAATGAACCGCCAGTAAATGAAATTTCTTCATAGGTAATTCCTCTTAGTGAGGCGTGCGTTGAATCTTTGTAATTGTAGTATTCTCTTCCAATAAGTGCATCCCTTTCTGACATATTATTGAAATAATACGGTAAATAGCCTACATTAAATAATTTCAAGACGCCTGTGCCTTTTTTCATGTTTTCCAATGTTGTAATGATTGGACTTTTAGAAGCATCATAAATATCCAAACTTGGGAAATCAGAATTAATCTTTGCAATTAAGGTCGATTGTTTATCAGCCGTATTGGCATCCTTGACCTTTAAAAAGAGAACATCACATATTTTAGATTGATAAGAATATGTTTGTTCTAAATGGGTTAAATAAGGGTCGAGCCCTTGATTCCTCATGTTAATGTATGCCTTCCATAGATTACTGTAATAATCGTATGTTTTTTTAGGGTCCGTTTTTATGTTTTCTTTGATCAATTGTCCATCAATTGCTTTGGAAATTTTGGATTTTCTCTGATCAAGTTCTGACGTATTGAAAAACGCAGCATTTGGTATAAAATAGTTTTTCATGTAATTAACCATGCTTGTACTACTTGAGGAACTCACCGCAACCTTTTCTGCCGCATCCGTTAGTAATTTATGTGCTTCTTTGTTGTGTAAGGACCGTGGATATTTTTCTAAAAAACTCTCATAAGATGAAACGGAATTCTCTGTTTTTGTTTTTGCAAACAATTCACGGGCAGCAACCATTTCTTCTTTTATTTTTAACGCCTCAGGTAAATGGGTTGAACTTTGATGGCTAGCAATATAGTCATCAATTGCTTGTTCTGTTTCTTGGAATAAAGCAATGGTAAGTTCCAAGGAATCCTTTTGATCCAAAACCTTTTGAAATAATGCAGACTTTTGATATTTGCTAAGCCAATCTTTAAAATCATCTGGATTTTTTGAATCTTTAATTTTTGTATATTCATCCGACATAAAAGATTGCTTAAATTCAAAATGAACCTGGAATTCCTTTGTTTTGGGAGAAATTTTATAAAAATCGCTTTTAAAAACATCGACAATAATTGGAATTCCAAAAGTGAAAACCCCTAATACAACATCTTTAGCCAATGCTTTGGCTCTTGGAGTTCGACTAATAAAAATTTGTTGTGGGT
>JBIIOQ010000086.1:0-3100 GCA_044336865.1 Crocinitomicaceae bacterium
AATTCAATTTATGACGAACCACGTGGAAGAGTTATATGCCGCTGATTTTATAGAGTTTTTAGCTATGCCAGGGCAAACTATTACCATTCAGATAACTGATCTAGAATTTGGTAATACTGAACATGAAATGACTACTTGATTTTGATTAAAAAAAAGTTCGTAAGCGTCATTGGTTTTTTTTAGCTTAGATGCCGCTGCATTTCCGCTACTGGAACACCTTTATTAGCACTGCTCATAAAAGCCAATATTATTTTCACGCCTCTATTTCTAATTTTACTTTTTCAAAAATTTTGTCATAAATTAAAGTGTCAGCAATACTAAATAATAACATTTCTGTATAAAAAGGTTTAAATTGTTTTTCCGGGTCGTTTTTGTAAAATTTGATATTAATTTTTTTAATTGTCTCGTTAATCTTTGAATATGCCTCATCATCATTAAAAAATAAGATTTTATCCGCTTGTGATATTAATTTTTTACTCCCTGTTCTTTTATAAACATCAGGTTTGTGTTTTAAACGAATTAATACCTCGATATTGAATGCATTCATTTTGCTATTTGTACCTGCTGGAACGGGAAAATACTTTTTAGATGCATCAACTAAAAACATAATTGCGTTTAAAGAATATGCAATTCTAGAGTCGTAAATAATATATTCATTTGGTTTATAAAACGATAGAATTTTTGAGGTGCTCGCAATTCTTTGAAATCCTAATTTTTCATTTTCTATTGCTTTCATTCCAATCTTGAATAGTTTTTTTATATTTTTTCTGCCGTTTCTTATGCCACCCCAATCGTGAACTGTCCACTCGAAAATTTGTGTTAAGGCATCATCGTCATTATTATTTTTTGCTTTAATAATTTTTTCACTAAGTAATGTCTTGAGATGCACATTCCTTTCGAAATTTGTCATCAACTCTTCAAAACTATTACGGTCTTCTTCTAAAAAAATATTATCTCCCTGTCCTTTCCTAAATGGTACTTCCCAATTATAATTTTCAGCAACAGATATATTTTGCAAAAAATTTGTGATTTTTTCGATATCGATTATCATTTAATAAATTATATGGTCGTTTCTTATAATTCTTAATCTTGATTAAATCATTATTTAAATAATCAGATACTTATACTGGCTTTAACAGCTCCTGGATTTCAGTATCTTCGAGTAAAGCTTTTGGGATAGCTTTTGAAATTTCATCAATAGAATACTTGGATTTATGCCTACCCCCCTCAAACCACTTATTAATTGCTGCAACAGCAATTTTCTTATTTTTTCTATGTTTCGGAGGCAGTTTTTCATAATAATATTCCCAGCCAGAGATAGCCGCAAGTATAAACTCTTCTTTATTCTGTAAATCTTCTGGAAAATACTTAATCTCAACTCCATCGTTTTTGAGTAACTTGAGCAAGAGTTCTTCATCAGTATGAAATTCTTTAGAAATACTTTGAATCCTTATTTTTACACCCAAATCGAGTAATTCAATAATTTGCGCACGATCACTGCAAGGGGTGCTCGTAGAATACAAATTTTTCTCCCAAAAAAAATTAGAAAAACTTGCACCTGACTCTGAAAGCAAAATAGTTTGAAGCGTTTTTGAATCTTCTTTTATTATATTTTTTAATTCATCCGGGATGAACTGATAACAAGAACTTCTATCATTCGTCAATTCCAATTGAAACAAATCCAGCTTATTGCGTAAATCTTCATCAAGAAATTGGTAACATTCTATAGATTCGCTCATCATTTCGCGGATAAAGTTTTCATCTCTTCTCATCGATTCGGGCAAAGCATTGAAAATCTTTTTTCTGTCATCAATACTATTATTCTTAAGGGCTATTTTGACAAGTCGTTTATCCTTTTTTAAACTTTCGGGCATTGAAAAGTAAATCGTGGCTTCTTTTTCTAAAGAGCCATATGCAATATCATAATCTTCCTTCATCAATTCGGGTAAAAAAGGATAGATTTTGTGGTTTTTAGTCCATGCCTCTTTTATAAATTGGGGGTCTTCGCTCAGTTTTTTCGAAATGGAATTGAAATTATTGGCATCTTCAATGATACTGTTTAAGGCAACTTCACTATTCACGTTGAGCTCAGCAGGTAAAAATGCAGCCATCTTTGGGTTGACTTTAAGAATTTCCGTTACAAATTCAGCTGTTTTCAGAGATGGATTAATTGCGTCACAGAAATATTTTGAACTTTTTGTACCACTAATGATTTTTGATACACCAAGGATAAATTCAGTATCAGACCAGCATTGACTATCTACAAACAAGAGGTTGTAAAGTTCTGAATAATTAATGATTTCCTCTTCAACGGTATAATTTCCTTTTGTATAATCCGAAAGATTCATGATTCGATCGTTTTCTTTATCTAACCCTAAATTCCAGATTGCTATTGCAAAAACATCCGCGTAGTTGATCTTATCATCAATCAATTCCTCAATGGCGCCAATACGATTTTTAATTTCAGTATCGCTGGTGAAGTCTGCAAAAGTAACATCAGAATTTATTTCACTTTTAGATATATTACCGTAAAAGATTAATCCATTGTGACAAAAGATGTAGTCGTCGATTCTATCATCTGCTGGTGCTACCGTTTCTTTTAACCAATCGAGATAACTGGGCTCATGGTCACCACATCCTTGATAAAAATCTTGAACAGACTGGTCGTAACCTGTATACCATCCATTTGTGTTTGGATTTGTAATTAAATAATCATATCCCTGATCCTTTAAATAGTATAATGCTTCGAAGAGTGTGTTTTTTTCCATGTTTATTACATTTTTAATCGATTATTAATTCTCTAAAGCTAGCACTAATTTTTTTAATTGATAACTTTTCTTCTAGTTTTCTCTCCCCTATACGTTCTAACATTTTTTTTTGAAAGAGTGAAGTTTTATGCGCCAAGATTGCCTTTTATAACTTTTTCAAAAGAATTTATTTTTTGGTTTTCGTATTTAGTGGATTAAACTATTTTTTTTAAACCATCTCTTTAATCAGCTCCTCAAAAACACCTTGAAAAGCCTCTATCGGTGTGCGATGTCCATGTTTTCCCATTCTAATAGTTGCGCCCATATTTTGCAAAATCTTGAAATTTTCAATC
>JBIIOQ010000087.1:0-3083 GCA_044336865.1 Crocinitomicaceae bacterium
ATGATTTTTTAAGACTATCGCATTGGTTCTTGCTTAATTCATAATTAGGTTTATCAAAATGAATTTTCTTATAGGCTTGTAAATAGCGGTAAATATTGCTAGTATCAACAAATGGAAGAAGATTTTTGCCCTGCCGAACAGTAAAATTATAGGCATTGTTTTTTACGCTAAAACTTCTATTTGGATCGTCTAAAAATTCAACATTCACACTTTTTATTTCTTCAAGGTCTAACGCGAAAATATTTGTACACATCCATTTTCGTTTATCAGCAAAGAAGCGCGGTTCAATAATCCCTTTTAACCCTTTTATGCGCATCATTACAGGCTGGTTACTTTTGCCATCACTTTTGGTTTCTAATAACATGATTTGTCCATAATGGTCTTGCGCTGAAGGGCCTATATACCAAGTTTTCTCCCATTCTCCATCCACAAAGAATTCCACTTTTGTATGTTGGCTCGCCATGAGTTCAGTGAATTTCGTTATTGAACTTTTAGGTAGATACCCTTTGAATTCTATGTTTTTTGCTGCATCAAGAATAAAACTAACATTTTGCTGACTCACACAATCGCCATTAGACGCCG
Organism: Crocinitomicaceae bacterium; assembly: GCA_044336865.1. Taxonomy (GTDB): domain Bacteria; phylum Bacteroidota; class Bacteroidia; order Flavobacteriales_D; family Crocinitomicaceae; genus UBA952. The sequence continues at coordinate 583 of JBIIOQ010000087.1, forward strand.
TCCAAAGCCCATTTTTATTTTCTAAACTTATGCTCATTGATGAGGCTTCAGTAATGATGATTTTTGTAATATTCGTTGTATCGGCTATAGAAAACTCAATTAATTCTAAGTCTGATTTTCCTTTATTATCCAATAAATTCAAGCTCAGCCAAGTTAAGATCAATAAAAATAAGATTCCACTAACAAATAATATACTTTTCTTTTTCATTTAGCCTATATTTTAGTTGAAGTATATCTTTTCGTACGATAATAATTCCAAATGAATCCCAACAATAATATGAGTATAATAGGCAAGCCCACATTAATAATTTTTAATGTGTCAGCCATTGTACTTAATTTTTCCTTATCGATGTTTTTTATTTCGATTTGCTTACTTCTAATATCCAAAACAGAAGTTTCACCCATCATATAATCAACAAGATTCTGAAGAAAATCTTGATTCCCGTAATACATGGGAATTCCTTTTTCGGCAAGTACTTTATTAAATTTTAAATTATTAAAGGGATTTTGTCGGAACATAAATTGCCCAGTTTTTTCATTCATCATGGAGTCATATTCATTCGCGATGAAGGTGCCATTTCCAACTAAAAGTACTTTTCCCTCTTTTTTACTTTGATTTAAATATTTTGATTCTTTATTTTCGGAGAATTCAGTGTCAATTCTATTTTGAAAATGAGAAGAAAAGTTTCCTTCCACCATCCCAGCTAGGCACAATTGATTTTTTTCTTGTGACGGATTATCGATAAGTTGAGGATTTCGCCCATATGAAAGGGGCATTTCTAAGCTTATTAATGGTGCTAGCCCTGTTTTGTTTGAATTTGTTGATGACGTTAGTAATACAGTGCTTTTTGCATTCTCTGAGGGAACAAATTGGATTTCATTCACATACGCTAGCGATACGGGGTCAACATTACGTGTAATAGGATGAGGGCCTGGTTTAGCAAGTACATGATAGAACCATGGAACCAAAGATTGCTCAGCATATTCAAGAACTTTAGGGGCGCAATTAACATCAACAACAAAGTTTTCGTTGAGTTTAAGCCCGTAATCAAAAAGCATATTTTCCAGCTTTAAATTTTTTCTAATCGTATGGGTAATTCCTCTAGTCATCAGGGTGTCCTCCTCTAAATGTAGGGTATTCATAAAGCACATTAATTTTTTGCCGCGCATTACAAATTGATCAATAATATATAAATCTTTATTAGTAAAAGGGTATTGAGGGTCAGCAATAATTAGTCCATCAACATCATTTAATGAGGCCAATGAATCGTTAAGTGTTACCTCTGTTAACGAATAATAAGGAGCCATGAGCGATCTAACTCTTGTCGTTTGGTTGTAATTGAGTTCACCATGACCTTGAAGGAAAGCAATTCTTGGTTTATTTATTTGTGTAATCGTTCGAATAACTGAAAGCAGGTTATACTCTAGGTTATTAATAGCATTTTCGAGTAAGGAATTAACATCCTCTAAATTAGTTGGATTGCCCGGTTTAGTACCGGGAATTAATTGAATGGATGTTTCTTTAATAATTCCATTTACTGAATATGAAATTTCGGCTCCTGGCCAAAGCATTATTTGAGTTTGAGCTCCATCCTTCAAATACGAAACTTCAAGTGGCTGAATCCCCTCACCGTCTTTATATAAGCTTTGAAACAAAGCATTTTTTTCATTTTTAGAACCATTATTTGGGTTAATGAAAAGGTATTCAATTCGGTCATCGCTTATATTTTTAAAGGCGATCAATTTATCTTCAATCGCATTTCGGAAAAGTTTGATCTCTGCAGGTAAATTCCCTTCCAAATAAATTTTAATCGAAACACGGCTGCTAAACTTTGATGTGTCTTTTAGAAATTCTTTTGTGCCGTTCGATAGGGTATAACGTTGATCATCGGTCATGTCAATTTGACGATAGACTAGGGATGCAATAACATTAATTAGAACAAGCGCTGCGATAAAAATGAGTAGAAATCCAGCATTAAAAAAACCCTTAACGGAAACTTTCTTGTCCATATCTTAGCTTTTTAATGATTTAACACTTGCTAATGTGGCATACAAAAATAACCCGATAACAGAAATAAAATAAACCAAATCACTGGTATCGATAATGCCCTTTTTAATTGAATTATAATGGAAAGAAATGCCAAAATAGCGAATTATGGCGTCTATTTCGCCTACCTGGGAGAAGGCTCCTAAGAGTTCTAATCCGTCGTACATAAACCAGCACAAAAACATGGCTAAAATAAAGGCGACGATTTGACTATTCGTTAAAGAAGATGTAAATATACCGATTGAAACAAATACAGCACAGATAAATCCCAATCCCAAATAAGATGTTAAGGTAGCGCCTAAGTCAATCACCCCAACCGGATCACCAAGGTAATACATAGAAAAATAATAAATGATAGTTGGAACAATGGCAATAATGGCTAAGGTTAGACCGGCAAAATACTTGGCTAATATAATGTTTAGGTCAGAAATCGGCCTGGTAAATAATAGTTCAA
>JBIIOQ010000023.1:0-41994 GCA_044336865.1 Crocinitomicaceae bacterium
CTCGGTACCATATAGCTCGGTAGCTTCTCTTTCAGGTAGGCCTTCAGTTCCTCCGCTGTTGCTTCGCCAGTGGTATACGCTATCAGTTCTTTATCCGTGCTGTTGCTCGTTAGTGTTCTTGCGATTACTACCGCTTGACTAGACTTCGGGTGGCTACTTATCGAATGCTCTATCTCGCCTAACTCTATCCTATAACCCCGAATCTTAACCTGGTCATCCATCCGGCCCAAATACTCCAAGTTACCATCCTCGCGCCAGCGACCTAAATCGCCTGTTCTGTATAATCGCTCTCCCGGTTTGTATGGGTTTTCGATAAACTTCTCTCTCGTTAGCTCAGGTCGATTTAAATAACCGCGGGCTACTCCATAACCACCAACATATAGCTCTCCTTCTTGACCAACTGAACATAATTGTTTTTGCTCATCTAGGATATAACAACTAAGTGTTGGGATTGGCTTACCTATGATTGAAACACCTTGGGTAATTTCTTTTGATCCTATTTCTTGGTAGGTAACATGTACTGTGGTTTCAGTAATACCATACATATTAACCAACTTTATTTGCGGATATTGCTTATGCCACCAACTTAGTTTAGAAGGTTGTAAAGCTTCTCCTCCAAAAATTACATAACGCAGATAATGGTGGTTTTCTGACTGATTGATTCTAAATACTTCTGATAAGTTGTAAAATGCAGACGGGGTTTGATTCAATACAGTAACATCTTCAGCAATCAACAAATCGGCAAATGAATGGGTGTCTTTTGCAACTTCACTTGATACTATAACTAACTTACCTCCATACAACAACGCACCATACATCTCCCAAACAGAAAAGTCGAAATTGAAATTATGGAACATGGTCCAAACATCCTTTTCACTAAAATCAAACTGAAAGGCGTCATTAAACAATAAACGAACTACATTTTTATGCTCAATTAGAACACCCTTCGGGTTACCCGTAGTGCCTGATGTATAAATAACATACATCAAATTGTTTGGATTTAAGTTCGTTCTAGGATTACTTGTTGGGTATACCTTCTTCTTATTTTCTTGGCTAAATTTGGTTAATTCTTCTTCGTTGATTGTGAGTTTTAATCTCGCATCTTCTTTAATAAAAGTTTTGCGTTGCTGGGGATATTCTGGATCAATTGGTACATAAGCCCCTCCCGATTTAATAATCGCCAATATCCCTATCACCATCCACTCGCTGCGCTCTAATTCTATCCCTACTAATTCATCTGGCTGGATATCGTAGTTCTTTATTAAATAATGCGCCAGCTCATTGGATTGCTCGTTGAGTTCTTTGTAAGTTAATTCTTTGTCGTTGAACTTAACTGCTATGTTTTCAGGATTGAGTTTTACCTGCGCCTCAAATAAGTCCAAGATGGTTTTAAGTTTCGGGTAATTGGTATCAATCATTTTTAATCCAATTTAAAACTTTGGTTAATGATTGATGGAATAAATCAGAATTGACATTGCCTTGATTATCAATATGATTAAAATTAATGTATTCTGTGTCCGGAAAATGCCAAAAAAATGATTGTCCTCCAACACTTAAAACGTGGGTATTGTATAAATAGGCAAGATGAACAAAACCTGTATCAAAAGAAACAATAGATTTTGCTTTTTTCATAAACGGTATCCAATCGACTAAGTCATCAGGAGTTAGGATCCGAACACTATCGTTGTTCTTCGAAAATAAATCATAAATACTGTTGTTTACCTCATTATCAAATGCAGGATGTGTAAAAATAACCTTGTAATGGTTTTCACTAGCATCCTGAAATATGGCAGAAATGTATTGAATAATTCCTGTTTGAGAATTTTGCCAAATTAACTTTGCAGTATTTACATTTATGTTAACTAAGACAAAGGGAGAAAAATCCTGAGATAAGTTTTTGTTTCGGGCAAGAGAAAAATTCTCAGGAGCTATTAAGTCTTGAAAATTTATCCACTTAAAATTAACCCCTAAAAGCAATTTAAACATCCATACATCATACTCATACACATTACTATACAAAGCATCATTGGCTCCCGAAAGATCTTTATTGAATATTTTACCCCAATAGGGGTGATTATCCCAATTTTGATTGGTTCTTTGAAGGTATGATTGAACCATATCCAATAACTCACCTTGGTCGAAATTTGATCTTGTTCTATATTTACTCTTTAGGTTGAGCTGATTGCGAATTCCCTCCGTATAATCCTGCGAAAAGAAATCTGAACCATAGAAACTACAAGTTAAAGTTCTGACTAAATTACCTGAATTATAAAATTTTGTATATTTATCATTCAATCCAATCAAAACGTCTGAATTCAGCGATTGAATCGTTTCCTTCAATTCTCCTTCAATCAAAGAAAAACCTCCAATTGCCAAGACTAGTGTGTTTTTTGTGAGTTTTGATTGAATTGAATAATAATCTTTATAGTCTATAAAATCAATAACCCCATCAGACTTAAATAAGGTTGAATAAGGAGAATAGGCATCTATTTTTTCAAAAACACCCATACCTTTAAAATACTTAACAACAGGCATTGTCAAGGTTAAATTGTCACCTAAGAAAAGGTTGTTTGAAACAATCACTAAATGTTTGTATTTGGTAAAATCCACCCCCATCCATCCGAGTAAACCACCCTTAATATAATCAGAGTCCAATCTAATATCATTATAACTATATTGCTTATCATCTAACTCAACAAATGGAGTTATTTGCTCCAAAATAGAAGAATAGCTATTTATTTCGATATCTATATATTCTCTCATATACACGTTTCTTTAATCTCTATTATTTTATCCTTAAAAAACCAAAAGTCCACATCTCCTCCAAAACCAACAGTATTTTTATTCAGTATATGTGCAATGTGTAAAAATCCCGTATCGATAGAATAAACTTTCTCAGCCTTTTTAATTAAGGTTGTCCAATACAAACTACTATGTTCTTTGAAATAAAAAAGGTTGACAGCATATTGTTTTAAATCGTTTCTGAGGCTTGGAAACTTATTATCTACCAATAGCCAAATATCTGTACCTTCTTTTTCAGTAGCTGTGGTTTTTTCTTTAATCCAGTTCAGCAAACAAGAATAATTCTCTTGCACATCCTCTTTAAAAGTGCCACAAATGAGATTAATCAGAATGTATTTTCTTCCATTAATGGGAGGCTTGGAAACAAACAAATTGTTAAAAGTTTCTTGGCTATCTAATTCATGGAAAATGATGTTTTCCTGCAGAGCTGTATCCATTACTTTCAAACCAAAAAAAGATTCATTGCATATTTTAGCATATTCATATACATTGCTAAATGATTGCTTTAATAAAGGGAAGCTATATTGTCTATCAATTTCACGATTGTTGTATAAATATTTAATCTCATTATTATCAATATATATTTCTTCGTATTCATTCAAAGAAAAGCCAACAGCCGGAAGATTTAGGCTTATACAATCCAATCCTACCATACCTTTCACGATGGATTGAAATCCATTATGCTTAAGATGGTCTTTCAGTTGCCCATCACTCTTAATAAATGCAATAACCAAGGTATTTTTATCGGCTTTTAACTGATCATAAAATTCGGTAAGCGGGCTGTTTTGAATTGTATCATTTGCTGGTTTAAACAAATTAGAATGATGATGAAAGACGCTAATTTCTTTATTAGGAAAAGCACTTATCAAACAATTTACCATAGGCCAGAAAAATACGATGCTATCTCCAATATAGGAGTTTTCATTAACAACAATAATGCGATTATATTTTAGAAACAAATCCTTCAACAGAATAATAATAATTTAAATTAAAAAATTGGAATAAAATGATTTTCATTCATTTTACCTTTAACTTCTTTAAATGGAAAAATATCATACGCAATGGTAATTCGTTTACCTTCCCAATTCCAATCACCCATAGCATGATCATGTCCAATTTCTGATAATATCGCTCTATTATTAATATTATGATTTTCGACAACTTTTTTATTAAAAATATTATAAAATGTAATTGAAGGCTCCGCATTTACGCAATAATACCCATGGAAACCGGAACCTGGATCACCATGGTCATGCCAATCTAATTTTCCTTTTGAAGCTTCAACTACATTAAACCATCCTCCTATATAGAACCTCTCTTTCTCAAAATCAATATTGTAATAATCACATGCTTCTTTTAATAATTCTCTAATAGCAATAAACAAGTTATATATACCTTCATGATATAATGCAAAAACATTGTATTCTCTCCATTTGATTGTTGAAATGCTTTTGCTTTCAAGAAATCGTTCACTGTCTTTCCCTCTTGAAAATAATTCGGTAATGCCCACCATATCAACATTTTCAATCTCTTGATATTTCTGAAGTAAAAACGACTGTAAATCATTTAGATCATTGTTAAGTTTTCGCTCAAAAAAGCGATGTTCTTTTGTAAGTAAATTTTCCATTTTTTTTATTTTTTATTTGTTTTTATTGATTTAAAAGTTCGTATTCATTTGCTGAAAATTTCAACATCAACCCATAAGCAGAAGAAATTACACCATTTTTCATACCGTTGTAATCTCCAAAATAAACACTGTTGATGGGTCTGAAAAACTCGCCTTTAGGCAAGTTAGTAATTTTTGGATTTCCTTTTTACCTTCTTCAGCCAAAGGAGTATCTAATGGATTCTCTATGAAACGTTCACTAATGTTCCACGTATTATTTTCTGTTTGATCGTAACGAAATCCATGACGAACAAGATAAATGGTTTTGGTTTTCATAATTATTTTAATTAAACTACTAAATATTCTTTTTTAAGATTATCAAACTTCACCATTACGCCTTCAGCTTCTTTATCTCCAAAATCAGACAATGGGGTATCGTGACTATTTTCTTTATATCTCGGATTATTTTTCCAAGATTCATAATCGTTTGAATCAAAACGATCTCCATGTCTTACTAAGCAAGTGAAACTAATATTTTATTGGGTTTAATTATTATTTCATCAATCCTACGAATAAAAAAATCTCCTTCATTTTTTTCTAAATCATAAGGCGATTCAATTTTCTGTTCAACTAAAGCTCTTTTAATATAAATTCCTTTTTCTGCTAACAATCTTACTAATCGTTTCGAATGTCGTATTTCTTTATCTGTAACTTCCACTTCATCTGTTGGCTTATAACCGAACATAAACAACCAAGCCTTGTTAATTGCTGAAACAACATTAGCTTCAGTAAATTCGGAAAATTCAGGGATATTCTTAGAAGAATTTTCATTCTTAAATCTATGCTCTGTGGTAATGCTAGCATGATCACTATCTCCACACCATCTTGAAAAAGCTTCTTCACCTTCTCCTAATGAAATTCTCTCTCTACTCGAATTAACATTGACAATATGATTGTCTAAACTTAAAGGATATAAAGGATAATTAAAATAGTTTATTCTTTCATCCATAACAATCGCATCACCATAGTTTCTAATCTCATTAGTTAAAAAACCATCAACAAATGTACTTGGTTTCAAACCACCAATTAGTAGAATTGTTTTTAAGTTGATGCTACTAAACATCCCGTACGCCATTTGATTATTAAAATTCATTTCTTCTCTTACGGCATATAAATCTAAATCTCTACGAACTTCAAAAACAAGCTTTAAGACTGGATATTTAAATCCTTTTAAATTTTGATCGTAATCAAATTCAGGTGAAGTGACAAGAAATTTATTCTTTTTGTTTAATACAGCATTGGAGTCCTTAAATATGTCTGTTGTCAAATTCAAAACATCGGCATCTAATAAAAAAATATTAATTCGGAGGTCACTAGAACATTTTAAAAACAAATCGACGAGAACCTTCTTAGCTGGAGCATCGAAGAAGTAATCAGGCACTTGACCATTTATCACCAAAACGTTTTCCCCAAGGACTTCAATGTTTTTAAGTGACTGCCATACTTCAGGCGTTACATTATTTATGTCTTTAAAGTTATGGAATACGATGAAAGCCATGTCATTCTCAAAGACGCTTCCATAGGCATTTTGGCAAGCTGCGTAGACCTTTTCTAGCTCCGTTTCATTCATTGCTGCAATAAGGATAGCAGACTTTTTGGAGCGCATATTTGTTAGCTTGGATTGAGGAATATCAGCTAATAATTGATCAAGCCATAGTATATACGCTGTATTGTGCTTTTGCCAATATGCATCTAATATATCACCAAACGAAGGTGGTGTTTCGGAAAGATACTTTTCAACCGCTTTGGCAATTTCATTTTGATCAGTTATCCCCGTATGCTTTAGATAATTAACAAACGCCTCTTTTTTATCTCGTTTAAAAAAATGTTGTGGCTTAAATAATTCCAAAACATCCCATGGTGATTCGATATTGTTCTTAATACAGTATTCCCATTTGTCTCTTAACTCTAACAACTCTTTAGCAACCAATCCCTTGTACATTTCACGCACGTGAGGGATGTAGTTTTTAAGCAACGAAATATCCTCGTTTTCAAAACCTGGATAAGCACCTTTGATGATATCTTCATTATAAAAGAAGGGCATCACTTTCCAAAAGCGAGTGCAGAACTTCTTATCTTCCTCGTTAACTATTTTAGCTCTTTCCTCAACAAGTATCATTACTTTACGGCTAAAATTTTACTATACAAAATCTCCTTCTCCCCAAACAAACGCTCCGCAATCAAACCTCTGGAAAGGCATTCCTTCACCAATTTATTAGATTCAACAATTGGAATGGATTCATCAGTATATTTTAAACTACTAATAAACTCACACCAAGGCTCCTGGCCCATGGCATAGACATAAACCTCTTTAGGATTAAACATATTTACTAAATGCATCCCCCTTTGATGATCGCAACCAGAAAGTGTTCGAGATTGATCGTTTTCTCTTGATACATCATCAAACATTAATGGGCCATATAACCAAGTTAAAGGTGCTCCATCGCATTCCATTCCTAAAAAGATAACATCTACATCACCTACAATTCGGTGAATATTTTCATATAATTTCGGCTCCATAACACGAGAATCTGCAGAAAACAGTAGAGAAAAATCTCCCACTTTCACATGGTAACAAGTTTTTGCTTTAATATCCAAGTCACTGTGCTCTCCGGTGAAGGGCAAACCTGTAATCGAACAATCAGCACGATTTATGGTTTCCATCTCATCGATTTCAATCACATTTTTAAAACCGATTTTATTAAACATCAATTTCAATTTTGGATCTTGTAAACCTCCACCTCCTGAACGAGGAACAACTATATTTTTAATGCGATGTCTCAAAGGTAGTAAAGTCTCAAAAAGAATATGATCCTGATGGTTGTGCGTGATCAATACATAATCTATTTCATCTGGCAAATCATAATCTGAGAAGTGATGTACTTCTGAAGGATAACCATAATAGCTAATTAATGGATCAATTAGAATGTTCAAGTCTTTTGTTTCAATGAAGATACAAGCGTGACCAAAATAGCGCATTCGCACTTTGTCTCCTGTATATTTTTGATAAGGAACAGGATTTTCTTCTGTGAAGAAAGTCAAGAACAAGGTTTTCTGTTCTTCAGTTAAATTGAGTTTCTTAGCTATTTCATCAATTGAACCAGGAACTCTTTTCATTCTAGACAATTCATCTATAATTGGATCATCAAACGAAATAGGCAAATGAAGTACATGAGCGTCACTCAACCTTGGAGTACTTAATGAAAAAGGTCGGGAATCATTGTTTGTTATCCACAAAGCGATGGATTGAAAATTTTTGTCATAATATTCTGTATGATAAAGTAACTCCTCAAAAACACGAAAAGATACATTATTATTCAAATCATAAACTAACTCAACGTATCCTCTTAAGATAGGTGGTACTTTGTCGTATAAATCTTCTAATGCATAACCTCTTGGATGTGATTTTAATAACTTATCTAATTTACGAAAAGCAAATGCTAATTGCACCATTTTAGATTGCTTATCAAGTGTCTCCGTAAGTAATTCTTTAACATCTTCTGAGCGATCATAACCATAATCCATGAAAGGTCCACCTAACATTTTCGGATCTTTCACCGCATCCATATGTTGTTGAGGAGAATCCACATAGGAGTTCATAATTTCGACATGGCGCTTTACGATATTCATAGCCGAAGTACCAGGAGAAATTAAATGCGACCATGCGTACCACTTCATAAAAAGTGGTTCGATAACTAAATTTGGTTTTACAAATACTCTTTCCATTATTAATCTTATACCCTACCGAATAACGAACAAATAAAGTATCGTGCTAAATTACTGATTTTTGGTGTATATATCAAGAGATTAATTTAAAAATGTTAGTAAGTGTCATTTGGTTTTTACCCTAAGTATTTTCTGTTATTATAATAATTGACGTCATATTCAATATTCTTTTAATAACCATGCCCCTTGAGTGAATGGATCGACTTGTGCTCTTGAAAGTGGATCGAGCGGATCGAGAGACACGGAACGGACAAGAGAAGTTAATTCACTTATACAACAAAAAAAATAGTAGAGCGTTTTTACAAGGATAACCCCCTAAATTATTGTTTATGAATGTTAAAAAAATGATTCTCATGATTTGTGCGATTGGTTTACTTGTTGCTAGTTGCAAAAAAGACCCTATTGGCACCCAAAAAACACCTTGTATCACAACCAATCCCGATTTTTTATCTCTTTATTCTAATACCGCACAACAGCAACAACAACTTTTAGACACAAATTTTGTTGATACCGAGGTACATTCGTATTCCTTTGAAGTCAATGTGCCTAAAACAATTTGTTCAGTTGGCTATCAAAGCTGTTCCGGTTTATCCCAAATACCCTATTTAATTGAAATAAGAGACAGCGCGGCCAATACAGTTTTATATTCAGGAAGTCATCTATTTGATTCCTTAGCCATGTCATACGTCAGTATTCCTCCCTTATCGTTGATGCCAAATCATACATACACCGTCAATAGAATTCAGACGGACTGGCCGATATATATATCACAAACAATTGGTAGGGTACTTTTCCAGCCAGGAAGTTTTACTATCCAATTTCCAATTAATCACGGTGCCTTAAAAATTACGAGTTCACATTTCTACGGAAATGGGGGGCCCTCGATTAATTATGCCCTTCCTTGCATAGATCTTGTCTATCAATAATCGACATAATTAATAACAGTAGTAATAAGGGTGTAAAATTTACACCCTTATTTTTTTGAAGTATACCTTAGCTCATGGTAAATAGTAAAAAATCTAACTAAGCAATAGATTCACAATTAATTACTACATTTACTTAAACTTAAATCAAAAAACTATGAAAAAAATTTTACTTTCTTTTGGATTCTTGGGACTTATCGCTTCTGCGAGTGCCCAAAATGTTGTGAATGGTAATTTCGAAGCAACAGCAACGGATTTACTTCCAGGTATTGCCACCAATTGCCCTGGATGGGGTCAAGGTCTTTACACCATGGAAATTGCTGCGCCTTTTGCAGGAATGCAATCTGCTAAATTAAGGTCTATAGTTGATCCTATGGTAGCCGGAGTTATTGGATCGCTATCAGATAGCATCCCTGGTCTCTTACAACAAGAGATTAATGGCTCCTTTACCAATGCTGGTTCGCAACCGTTAATGTTTACAGAGAAACATGTAGTAGTAATGGGTGACACGAGTGTAGTATTTGCACAGTTTTCAGATACCATGGGAGCTGGCCCCAATGACGATGTGGTCATGTTTCAGGCCTATGGCTTGTACGCTGGAACTTCCAATACATGGACTACAGTTTCTATACCTTTTCAGCAATTTGGAATGGGTACAGCCAATAGACTCACTATTATTGCATGCACCTCTACAGCTTATTTATTTGGAGGTGGCCCAGCTTTGCCAGGAACTCAACTATGGTTAGACAATGTTTCAATTGGTGCAACAAGCTCAATTACAGAGTTGAGTACGGAAATCAATGTTTACCCGAATCCAAGTTCAGACATCGTGAATTTTGAAGCGAGTGAAGCCATTAGTACTGTTGTATTAGTTGGAATGGATGGTAAATTTGCAGCTTCTACTACTGAGAGCAGCATGAATATCTCTTCTTTACCTAATGGAATCTACTTTTATACACTTACCACTGTTTCAGGACAAAAATTAACTGGAAAGGTGACGAAGATCTAATTGTTACAAATTTATTGAAAGCTCGCTTCGGCGGGCTTTTTTTTTATGGCTTATAAATCCTTCCCCATGGAATGAATATCGCCATGATTCTCTTCGATTTGATCTTTAATATACTGAATGCTTTTAGAGAGAATTACCAAATCTGGAGTGGCATTTTGTCCAAGCCAATGCCAAGAATCATCATTGTGATCAATGGCTAAAGCCATGTGATACAACAATTCCATTTTATGTTGCATAAGCCAATGTTGTGCAGATTCCAAACCTTCTGCTCCGTTGATCATAGCCATTAGATGAGCATATCCATTTTCCATCAACCAAAGCCTTGATTGATCTCTTAAATAAATAGCATTAGTAGCATGAAATAGAGCCTCATAGCCATTGTCTCGAAGCCAAAGAAGAATTTCCTCATTGCCCTCAATTGATTTGGCCCAAAGTAATATAATGTTTGCAGGGAAATTGATAGGCTTCAAATCTACCCTTTGCGGAGTTTCCTCCACCTTATCTTTTATTTTATTACGACGAAACCAAGCAAACATACTTTCTTAAAAAAACCATAAAGCCACAAAAATTGCAGCAATAACACAAATAAAATCTACCAAGAGCATAGTGGATAGTGTATACCTTGTGTTTTGAACTTTTATCGACCCAAAATAAACGGCTACAACATAAAAAGTTGTTTCAGCACTGCATTGAAAAATACAGCTTAGCCTAGCAGTAAAAGAGTCTGGTCCGTAAACTCGCATGGCATCAATCATAAAACCACGTGAACCTCCAGAACTGAATGGGCGCAATAGCGCAACTGGAAAAGATTCCGTAATGGGTTTTGGGACCCCAATATTAGAAAAACACCACGTGAGGCCATGGCTCAAAATTTCAAAAAGCCCACTGTTTCGGAATAGCGAAATGGCCACAAGCATTCCTAAAATATATGGGAAAACGGTTACGGCGGTGTTCATGCCATTTCTTGCCCCTACTACAAATGAATCAAATATGTTAGTTTGTTTTTCTATAAATTTCTTTTCCTTGTAAAAAGCATAGCCAAGGGTAAGCAAAATAATCGCAAGCAATAAGATGCCCGAAAAGTTCCCGGTGAATAAATTTTTACCGATAAAATCAAGCGAATTGATATACCACAATAAACCAGTCATGGCACCTACAATAGTGAAAATAACCACCAATAAGATGCCGCTTAATAAATTGATTCGTTGTCGCAAACCAACGATAATAAGGGCTGCAATGGTACCAATAAAAGATGTTATGATACAAGGCAACATAACATCTGCAGGGTTAGCCGCATGCTCGGCAGCTCGGTAACCAATAATTGAAGTTGGAATTAGCGTAAGACCAGCAGCGTGTAGGCAAAGAAACATGATTTGCGCATCGCTGGCTCTTTCCTTTTGAGGATTTAATTCTTGTAAACTCTCCATGGCTTTTAGTCCAAAAGGAGTTGCCGCAGAATCCAAGCCCAAAAAATTTGCTGCAAAGTTTAAAGTCATATAAGAGATAGAAGGATGGTCTTTGGGAACTGAGGGAAATACCTTTACAAAAAATGGACTCAGTCGTCGGGCCATTCCCTCTGACGCACCCGAATCAATGAGCAACTGCATTAATCCTGCAAAAAAAGCGAGATAAGCCAAAAGAGGTAAAATAATATCCACCAAACTATTTTTAGCGGTGGGTAAAAGACCATCTGTTTTTTGAATACCACTAAAAATTCGAACCGACATTGGGCCCATTACATACGTGGTATCCGCATCTTTTGTGTTAAAATTTATAATTATAGTGCCAGATTCAGTTGACTTCAATGAATCGCGAATCACAGGCGAAAGATTCTTTACATAAGACTCGCCAATCAAAAAAGGATCATCTTTTTTTCCGTTTAATACATGGTCTATGGTATAGCTTTGGTTATTAAATAGGCCAATTAAGACAAAACACAAAGACGAAATAAAAATAACTAACCAAAACCTACTTAATACCATAAAACGAATTTCGTTATTTATTTTGTTACACAGGAGATCACACAAAAAAATCTATTAACATTCGATATTGAATTAAATCGTGACAACAAACTTAGCCGTCAAAACATTCTGCGTAATTTTGTGTTTTTAGATTATGAAAAGCATCTTTCATCCCGAGAATTCAAGAGGTCATGCCGACCATGGGTGGTTATTAGCAAAGCACTCTTTCAGTTTTGCTTCATGGCAAAATAGAGAACGAATGAATTTCGGTGCTTTGAGGGTATTAAATGATGATAGTATAGCTGGTGGAGAAGGATTTGGCCAACATCCTCATGACAACATGGAAATCATTACCATTCCACTCGAAGGCGCCCTAAGACATGAGGATAGCATGGGACATTCAGAAGTTATTCATGCCGGAGAAGTACAAGTAATGAGTGCCGGAAGTGGCGTTTATCACAGTGAATTCAATGCAAGTCCAAGCGAAAAAATTTCGCTATTTCAATTGTGGATTTTCCCCAATAAACAGCAGGTAAAACCTCGCTATGATCAAATTAGTTATGATCTGAATGATGCGAAAGATAAATTTCTTCAATTAGTTTCGCCAAATAAAGACGATGCCGGAACATGGATTTATCAAAACGCATGGATTTCCATTGTTGATCTATCGCAAGACCACTCCCTAAATTACTCCCTTCATCTACCAAATAACGGCGTTTATATTATGGCGATAGAAGGAGAACACCAAATAGAAAAACAACTACTTAAAAAAAGAGATGCCATTGGTATTTCAGAATGCGAAACGATACACATTAATAATATACAACCAGGACGCCTGCTTTTAGTGGAAGTTCCCATGATTTTTTAACTATGAATAATGCCCTTATTGACGATTTGAATTGGCGCTACGCCACTAAAAAATATGATTCTGAAAAAAAAATTTCAGCGAAGGATTTCGAAATTATCTGTGAATCACTGCGACTTGCTCCTAGCTCCTATGGTTTACAGCCATTAAAATATTTTGTAATTGACGATAAAAGTACGCGTGAAAAACTTTTACCACTTGCTTATAATCAGCCGCAGATAACAGATGCGTCTCACTTAATTGTACTTTGCAGTTTTAGCAAGATAACGCCGATCATAATAAAAAACTACCTCGAATTGATGAGCGAGGTAAGAAATGAACCGTTCTCCAACTATGAAAAGTTTGGTGAAAACATGCAGAAAACGTTTGCCAATCTAAGTGAAACAGCAACAAGCGAATGGACAACAAGGCAGGCATATATAGCCCTTGGGCAAATTATGCATACCTGCGCAAACTTGAGAATTGATGCCACACCGATGGAGGGATTTGACAAGGCGGCCTTTGATGAAGCACTTAATTTAACATCGAATAACTTACAAAGTGTGCTTCTTTTGGCGCTTGGATATAGAAGTCCTGAAGACAAACTATCAAGCCTACCAAAGGTTCGTAAACCCCTAAGTGAAATAATCGAAATCATAAAGTAAGCAAGGTATTTTAACCTTTTCCTGTGAATAAGTTAAGTGTAAAGAATCGTATTTACACTTCGTCAATCAAGAAATAATCACTATTTTTGAAACTCATGAAACATTGGGCCTCATTCCTTATACTTTTTCTCTCTTTCCACATGCTCTCTTTTTCGCAGGTGCGTTTGAGTGCCAGTGATCGAGCAGATATATCCTTAATTACTGAAAAGTTAGCGATTGATAAGGAACAAGTTTCCAACCCTATTTTAGAGTATCTTCCTATAAATTATATTGGAAGCGACTATTACCTCTCTTTTGTTGGAAAAATTAATAAAAACTTTGACAGAAGATTTTTTGAAGAGCGCAGCATTCTTGTAGGAAATCCAATAGCGTCTATTGTAAGTTTAAAAATTAAGGTAAGTGATCTTGCCTCCATTGATGCTATTCAAGGAATTGACCACCTGAAAATTGCTTCAAGAATCAACTATCAATTGGACAAAGCAATTAAAGATATGCATGTTGATAGTGTTAACCTGGGAATTAATTTACCTCAGGGATATACTGGTAAGAATGTTTATATTGGTGTGACTGATTGGGGCTTTGACTATACCTCTCCAGTATTTTATGACACATTGCTTAACCAAACACGTATAATTGCTGCATGGGATCAATACAAAACTAGTGGCCCTGCCCCACAAGGTTTTTCATATGGCACAGAATACAATACCATTGGATCTTTGTTGGCGGCTCAAACCGATACTGCAAATATTTATAGTCATTCTTCACATGGGAATCATGTCGCAGCTATCGCAGGAGGAATTGGTGCCGGAACAAATTACCGAGGTGTTGCCTACGAAGCTAATTTTCTTTTTGTAACGTTTCTCGTTGATGAGTCGGCGGTGTTGGATGCTTGGGAATGGATGTATCAAAAAGCACTTGCTGATGGAAAAAGATTGGTGATTAATATGAGTTGGGGCCTCTACCATTTCGGAACCCTAGATGGTAATTCAATGCTCAGCCAAGCTATTACTGCTTATACTGATCTTGGTGTTGTTTTTACCAATTCTGGCGGAAATAATGGAAATGTAAATTTTCACTTGAAGAAAAACTTCAACAACGACCTCCTTAAATCAAAAATTGACTTCTACTCATACGGCTCCAATCCCAATATGTGGGGACAAAGTATTCATGCCTGGGGAGAGCCAAATAACCATTTCTCTAATGGTATCATTGTAACTAACTCAGCCAACTCAACCTTGATTGAAAGCCCATTTTATAGTACTTTAACTACAAGTAGCTACATCGATACATTTTTGGTTACAGGAAATGACACCATTTGGTATAATATCTCTGCCGATGCTGCGCACCCATTGAATGGCAAACCACAGATGCGCTTGCGTGTGAAATGTATGAACACCAGCTTAAAAGTCTTACTAAAATCTACTGCAGATTCAGGTCTTGTGCATTACTGGAATGTTACCGAACTCAGCAATGATGTTGGAAATTGGGGTATGGCCTTTTCATATGCTGGAAGCGGCACCACCAGTGGTGATACAGACAACGGTATTTCGGAACCATCTTGCGCAGACAATGTTATAAGCGTAGCTGCCTATGCACCTTCCTACACTACTAGTGGCGGATCAACAGCCGGTGGAGCGATTGCAGGATTTTCCAGCCGTGGACCTCGATATGATGGTGAGATGAAACCAGATATTGCAGCGCCAGGAGTTGCAATTTGTAGTGCCATATCATCTTTCACCGACGCAGCCTATACCTCTGTTGCCAACGTAACATTTAATAATAGAACCTATCATTTCGCGAAATTTTCAGGGACATCCATGTCTGCTCCCATGGTGGCTGGTGTTGTCGCTTTAATGTTAGAAGCAAATCCATATTTGTCTGCAACACAAGTGAAAGAAATTATCATGGAAACAGCAAGAACCGACAATTTTACTGGAGTCATTCCACCCACAAGAAGCCCAATTTGGGGAGCCGGAAAAATAAACGGTTATCAAGCAGTAAAAATGGCCCTTTCTGTTGCGGGAACAAGCGTCGTTAATAATACGCTTTCATGGACTGTATATCCGAATCCCGTTCAAAAAGAATTGTATTTTACCCTAGTCGATGAATTACCTGCGAGCTGTGATATTATATCCGAAAATGGGAGCTTTATTTCAAAACCAATCAGTAACGGAAAAATAAATGTGAGTGACCTCGCAGCAGGAAGCTATTGGATAAGAATGTTATTTAATGGGAAATTTGAGCAAAATCTATTTATCAAAAACTAAGCGGTTTTGCAAAATAATACGGCACAACTAAAACGATCTGACTTATCACTTGTAAAAGATCTAGCTTACCGTGTTTGGCCTGTTTCCTATGAATTAGTTATCACAGAACATCAAATCAACTACATGTTAGACCTCATGTATTCGACCAAAAAACTTGAAAAAGATTTTGATGAAGGGCAACAATTTTATGGGTATTTTGAAAATGAAAAATTACTTGGATTTATTACCTTTGAAAATAATCACCCGAGCACCAGGCAAATGAAAATTCATAAATTATATGTTGATACTCATTCCACTAAAAAAGGAATAGGCAATACACTCGTTGACTGTGCTAAAGAATACGCAAAAAAAACCAATATGAATGAGATCGTTCTAAATGTTAATCGTAAGAATACGGCAATAATGTTCTATCAAAAAATAGATTTTGTCATCGATAGAGAAGAAATTATTGATATTGGAGAAGGATTCATAATGGATGATTACATCATGAAATACATACTTCCATGTTAAAGATAGATATGCATACCCACATCATTCCGAAACTCATGCCCAATTGGACGGAGAAATTTGGCTATGGTAAATTTATTCATTTAGAGCATCAAGATAATGGGACCGCTAATATGATGCAGGGTGGTCAATTTTTTCGAAACATTGAGGAAAATTGTTGGGACGAAAACATAAGAATATCGGATTACGAAACATTTTCAACCAAGGTCCAAGTGGTCTGTACAATTCCTGTGATGTTTTCCTATTGGGCAAAGCCAGCTGACTGTGCGGCACTTTCAATCTTCTTAAATGATCACATTGCTGAATTGGTGCATCGTTATCCAAGAAACTACATTGGATTAGGCACGATACCGATGCAAGATACTGAAGAGGCAATCAAAGAATTAGAACGGATCAAATCAATTGGATTAGTGGGAGTTCAAATCGGCTCAAACATTAACGACGAAAACCTCAGCGAAGAGAAGTTTTTTCCGATTTTCGAAGCATGTAGTCGACTAAATTTAGCTGTAATGATTCATCCATGGCAAATGATGGGGTTTGATACCATGAAAAAGTATTGGCTTCCTTGGCTTGTTGGAATGCCCGCAGAAACTTCTCGAGCAGCCTGTTCGATGATCTTTGGAGGTGTGCTCGAACGGCTACCAAAATTACGGGTGTGCTTTTCACATGCAGGTGGATCCTTTCTTCCTACAATTGGGAGAATAGAACATGGATTTAATTGTCGCCCTGATTTAGTTGCCATTGATAATCCAATTAATCCAAGAGAATACCTCGGTAAATTTTGGGTAGACTCCATTACCCACGACATTGATGCGCTTAAATATATTCTTAACATGCAAGGGTCAAAACGTGTTTGCCTCGGTTCAGATTATCCCTTTCCATTAGGAGACCTTGAAATCGGCAAATTCATAGAAGAAAGTGATTTATCTCCCCAGGAAATAGAGGATATATTTAGTAATTCAACCCTTGAATGGTTGAAACTCGATAAAAAAGCGTTTTACTAAAACAGGGTAAGATTACTAGGACGTAATTTATTTTACAGCAACTTACTGCTTCACTAATTCCTTTGTGTAAACTCGTTGGTTGGTGATTATCTTCACAATATACGTTCCCTTGTTTAGCGTTGATAAATCGATATATGATTCCGCAAAGTAATCTGAAGCATTCATTTTTTCAGATAAAACTTGCCTACCCATAATATCATACATCACTAATTGTGCATCATTATTCACCGAACCGCTAATTTCTATCGTCGCTTGATTGGTCGCCGGATTTGGAAAAATAGCGATTTCATGATCTAATTTATTTTCCTCTAAGCCCACTGTAAAGCCTACGGAGAAATCATAGCGATGATACCTTCCGAAATCGCCAGGAAACATTTCAATGTAACTTCCACCTACATATCTTAAACGCATTTGACCATTGGTTTCGCCCTCTACTTGCGCAGAATACCAAAAAGATAGCCCATCGTTATCACTGTCATCGATAATAACACTATAACATCCCGGCGCAAGGTCAAAAGTATCTTTATATTGTGTGGTGTTACTCAGATTATTTCGTTCAAATATGATATTACCGGAAGCATCAATCAAGCGGTAGGTATTTTCAATCGCTTTATTGTTTGTTGAAAGCCAAATAAAGAAAGGCCCATTAATTCTTTCCGGTGCACTAAATTTGGTTTGTTTCACACTATTTTGATTGTAGTCATCATTCCCTGAGCCCCCATTCACATTACAAACATAAGCTGTGAATGTCTTCATTGAATCGTAGTCTGTCCAAAAATCCTGATAATTTACAGGGATTTCCACCATCTCCTCTTCCAAGAAACCTAAGTTTCCTGTCCAATCATAACTAATCTCCACTCCATAAGTAATCCAACAACGTATCTTACATGAAGTAAGAGCTTGTTGACCAGCATTTCTGATAATGACTCTAGGATTTGAGCAAGTGGGATTGTACTTGCTGTAATATTCCCAATTATTAGGATTTAAAACATCCACAATAGCGGCATCATTTTGAAAATTAGGCGCTGAATAAGAGATTAAATCATACGCCGCAATGTAATTCCCTCCAGCCGTACCAGGATCATTTGGTGGCACTAGTGTAATTCCGTAATCGATCGTTACGGTATCGCCTGGTGTAACGAAGGGAGTCAATTCAAATTCGTGTTCTTTTACGCGGTCACCCGGACACCATCCCTCTCGGGCATATGGCCAAGTTCCACCCTGCCCAATATTGGGATTATCACCACACTCGGTAGTTTGCCAGATGTTCCAGTTAAATCGAGGAATACCATTAATTCGGATCAGGTGGTCGTTGGGAACCCATTCACAACAAGCCGCATTTCCCACTTGCCCATGTCCAGTCATTCTAGTTTTAATTTTAAAGGTAGAAGAGGTATCGTTAAGTACCATGGGTTTAGCTGAAAGAACAGCGTCGTTTGCCATATTCGCGTAATTGTAAGAACGCCAATCGGACCAAATAGGCTCTCTTTTGTGAACATCTCTTGGAGGAATACCTTCAATAAAAGCAAAGCGTAAATCCAACAATTCTTGGGTGTTATGAGCGGCTAAATCAACGGTATTTTTCAAATACATTTGGTAATCAGTAACATCGTAAATCCAACAAAATCCATTAGGACCTAAATCGAACTGAATACCATAAGGAGTAATGTAACGTGCTATTTCAACATCTTTTACGATTTCGTAAGGGGCTTCAAAATAAAGTATAGAATCATTTAGAAGTTGAATATTCGAGCCTAGTGGTGTATTCTGAATCACATTTCCACTGGTATTAAAGGTGTAAGTATTTCCTGCTGCTGCACCTCTATAAGATTGAACAATATCGAAATGATTGTGAAGAGGAGCTTGTTCGAAAACCGTGATAGGCTCAACCAAACGTGGCTGATTCACCACGATGGTATCCAAAACGCCTTGCACACTTCCTTGACCAAAAGCTACTTTAGGTCTTAAATTCAAGGATTGTACACCCACCATTGGCCATGCTTTCTTTATCATAGAGCCTGAATTTGGAGTAAAGCCTTCGGAAAGCATGAGTTTATAATCATTGTTTGATCTGTCATCGGCATAATTCTGATTATCAAAATCATAATACACCATCAATTGATTCCAATTGGGATGAGTGTTATCGATTTTATTTTGATAGTGAGCTAAAATCGTAGAAGCTGGCAAAGAGGCCTTGTACACCCTAAATTCATCCAACTGACCCTTCCATTTTATGGATTGATTGGTACTAGCTCCCAAAACAAAACGATGCACATAACCCACTTGACGGTTCAGGTTGGTACCTGAGTGCCAAAGCACCCCATTTTTGTAGATGAACATCTCCCCGGTGGATTGTTTTTTAACAAAAGCCCAATGGTTCCATGTATCTTGAATTTCTGAAGGTGACATAGCGATATTGATGCGATCGAATCCTGTTTGATTACCTGCGTCAAAATAAATTTGGTTATTTCCCCAAGGCATATGGATATTTATGATTCGATTTCCTAGGGTATCATACGCTTCCAACAAGGTGGTATTTTGACCACTAATTGCATTTCCTTTTGACCAAAATTCAATCGTTAGATCAGGACCAATCAAGGTATCAGACAATTCAAGCAAAGCATAATTATTTCCATTAAAATCGATAACACCATTGCTCCCTTCGTAAAAATTAGAACTGGTTGGGAAGCCGTTTTCTGCCTCGAAAACAGGATTTGTCGCAGTAGGAATATCCGTATCGAATGACAATTCTACAATGATGTGGTCTGTACCGTTCCAGTTAAAAGGCTGGTAAAACAAGAATTCATTCAAGCCTGAAACTAAGCCACCAGCTGAAATAGAACGGTTGTAAACTTCCAAAAATCCCGCAGTTTGATCCATGCTAACGTTCAGTGTGGAAGTGCCTTTCAATCGAATGCTTGGAAAGGGAATGCCTTCATTGTTTGCGACACTAGCTAGATAAAGTGATAAAGACTCAATATTACCAGGTTGAACACCTGCTGCGTTTAACTCAAAAACAGTTAACACAAATTGGAATTTTCCGCCTTGGCTAGAGGTTTTAAAAGGTAAGTTTGAAGTAGTATTGTTTTGAATCACCACATGGTTTTGCAAGATGGGATTGCTTCGGAAATATTCATTTCTTTGATACGTATTGTAGGTTTGAGCCGAAACCGTTGGGTTGTTGAAGTTGATGGTGGGCGGTGTGGTACAATTTGATAAATACAGTGAACTGTTCTTTTGAACAGAATCAAATTGGCCGGTATGATCAAATACCCTAGTATACGTTAGGTAATCCCATTCACCGCAATCATACTGATCCCATGTGGTAAGCGGACTACACTTCAGTTTGTAGTACATTAATACCTTTTCAAACCGTTGGCTATTGAGCTCAGCTGGAAATTCAAACTGATCATGACGATTTGTTATAGAGTCAAAGGTAAAGGTCTGAACCCATGTGGTATCTTGTGAGAAGGAATAAAAAAGAGACAATAATAGGACAAGAATGGTTGTGTAAATATTTTTCATATTCAATATAAATTAGCTTGGGGTTAAAAGTACGAAAATGAAATTTATATCTAGAAAAATAAGGTAAATTTGTTGAGAGAAAAAAAATGAGTAAATCATAAAAAAACATGTCATTTTTTCAGCAGAAAATCGTTGGCACAGCAATTGAAAACTAGTAGGGTATATTAAACTTCACGATATACATAGCTTTGCATCTGAAAAGAACTGACAATGTGTCTCAATAAACATAAACACGAAAAAAAGAATGAGTATTAATTTTGATAATGACTTTTTTGGATTTGATGGCATTGAAAACGATGCGGAATTTATCCCTTTAATCACAGCCGAAGAAGAAGAAAGTGTAAACAAACAAATTTTTCCAAGTGATCTTCCTATTCTCCCCTTGCGAAATAATGTATTATTTCCGGGCGTTGTAATTCCAATTACTGTTGGTCGAGATAAATCCATTCGATTGATACAAGAAGCGAACAAAGGCAATAAAATAATTGGTGTAGTTTCCCAAAAAAATCAAGACGAGGAATCGCCCAGCTTTGCTGATTTGCATGAGGTTGGTACCGTTGCCCAAATCATTCGCTTACTAAAAATGCCCGATGGCAGTTCAACAGTCATCATTCAAGGAAAACGTCGATTTTCAATCGAAAATCCTTTGCAAACAGATCCCTACATGCGCGCAACGGTTACTATTTTAAATGAAAAACCGATTGACAAGAAAGACAAAGAATTGACTATCATGTTTAAGACCATTAAAGAATTGGCCTTACAAATCATACGAGATAGCCCTAATATTCCATCAGAAGCTCAATTTGCCATTGGCAATATTGACAGTCCAACGTTCTTGGTCAACTTTATTTCATCCAACATGAATGCAGATGTAGCGAAGAAACAAGAGATGTTAGAGGAATTGGACATGCGCAAAAGAGTAATGATGGTCCTTGAGCACCTGACACTTGAAGTTCAGATGTTGGAAATGAAAAATGAAATTCAGAATCGTGTCAAAAAAGACCTTGATCGCCAACAGCGTGAATTTTTCCTTCATCAGCAAATGCGTACTATTCAAGATGAATTGGGTGATAATCCGCAGGAGCAAGATATAATAGAATTTCGAAAAAGAGGCGAAAAGAAACGCTGGTCAGAATCAATGTCCAAGACCTTTTTCAAAGAATTAGAGAAACTACAGCGCATGAATCCACAGGGCGCAGAATATACGGTGCAACTCAATTTTTTAGAATTATTGTTGGATTTACCATGGAACAGCTACACGAAAGACAATTTAGATCTGAAACGTGCTAAAAAAATATTGGAACGAGACCATTTTGGCTTAGAAAAAGTAAAAGAACGCATCTTAGAATACCTTGCCGTATTAAAATTACGTGGTAACATGAAATCGCCAATTCTTTGTTTTTATGGCCCTCCTGGAGTTGGAAAAACATCCCTAGGGAAGTCAATTGCAGAAGCGCTTGGGCGAAAGTATGTGCGAATGTCTTTGGGTGGTGTTCACGACGAAGCAGAAATTCGAGGTCATCGAAAAACGTATATTGGAGCTATGCCTGGACGCATTATCCAAAACATAAAAAAAGCAGAAAGTGCCAATCCTGTCTTTGTATTAGACGAAATTGATAAATTAGGCCGAAGTAACCACGGTGATCCATCTTCAGCCTTATTAGAGGTGCTTGATCCTGAGCAAAACATTGCCTTTTATGATAATTACGTTGAATCAGAATTCGATTTATCTAAAGTTCTCTTTATTGCTACCGCAAATAGCCTAGCGGAAGTACAAGGACCGCTGAGAGATCGAATGGAAATTATAGAAGTGAACGGCTATACGATTGAGGAAAAAATTGAAATTGCAAAACGTCACCTCATCAGTAAACAAATCACGGATCACGGTATTCAGAAAAAAGACATTTCCATCGACAATAAAATTTTAGAAAAAATAATTGAGGAATATACCAATGAGTCTGGGGTAAGGGGATTGGATAAATTAATGGCCAAAGTAGTGCGCAGTAGAGCCCTTCAGATTGCCAGTGATGAAAAATTCTCTCCAAAAATTGCAGAAGAAGATATATTTAAGTTTTTAGGCGCTGGGCGATCACGTACCAAATACGCTAATAATAATGTTGCGGGTGTCGTAACTGGACTAGCATGGACTAGCGTTGGTGGAGACATTTTATTCATTGAGTCGTCGCTTACTCAAGGAAAAGGCAAGTTAACCTTAACCGGAAATTTAGGTGATGTAATGAAAGAAAGTGCCATAATTGCACTCGAATTTTTAAAAGCTCATAGCAATTGGATCGGACTTTCTCAAGAAGTTTTCGATCATTATAACGTTCATGTCCATGTACCTGAAGGTGCAACACCTAAAGACGGCCCAAGTGCTGGAATCACCATGCTTTGTTCCTTAGCTTCTTTGTTTTCTCAACGAAAGATAAAAAAAGGCCTTGCAATGACAGGAGAAATAACACTTCGTGGTGACGTACTACCAGTTGGTGGAATCAAGGAAAAAATCTTAGCTGCAAGACGTGCTGGAATAAAAGAAATTATTCTTTGTGCTAAAAACAAGCAAGATGTTGATGAAATAAAAGCCGATTACCTGAAAGGATTAAACTTTCATTATGTTTCTAGCATGAAAGAAGTGATTGATATAGCCTTGACGAAAGAAAAAGTAGTGGATGCGATTACCTTAGTTATCCCAACGAAAGCTTAATCCCAATCGTTGTTTTCCTTATCGAATTCATCCATTAACTTTTTCCAATTATAGGTTGGATCAGTCGTATCGATTAATATGTCCTTGTATTCAGCAGAAGTAATGTCGTAATGAAGAATTTCTTCACCAGTATATTCCTCAATGGCTTCTACAAGTACTTTTTCTTCTGGGCTGCAAAAAGACAAAGCTTGTCCGTTTGATTCACCTCTACCCGTTCGTCCACAACGATGCACATAATTCTCCGGATTGTCCGGCAAGTCGTAATTAATAACATAATCCATATCTGGAATATCAATACCGCGACACGCCACGTCAGTGGTGATGAGCACACGACTTTCCCCTTTTCGAAAACGCTCTAAAATAGCAAAGCGCTTATCTTGCTCAATACCACCGTGAAGTGCTTCTGTTACTATTTCAACGCGTAACATGGCAGCAACGACACGTTCAGCGCGCACCTTGGTTCGAACGAAGACAATAAATTTTTGAGTTTCAAATTCGCTTAAGATATTTTCAAGAAAAAAACGCTTATCATCCATCTCAATAAAAGCCACTGCATGTGTAACATTTTTTGCAACCGGGTTTTTGGGTGAGATTTGAATACGAATGGCATCTCGAACGACGTCATAAGCCAATGATTTTATTTTTTTTGAAATCGTTGCAGTGAAAAACAAGGTCTGGCGCTTTTTAGGAAGTAAACGCAGCACATCTCTGATGTCTTTTGTAAACCCTAAATCAAGCATTAAATCTGCTTCATCAAGTACTAATATTTCCACTTTCGATAAATCGATAAAGCCTTGGGAAACGAGGTCAAACATACGGCCTGGCGTAGTCACCAAGATATCAACTTTACTTTGTAATTGATTTATTTGATCGTCTTGTTCTACACCACCAAAAAGTCCAAGCGTGCTTAATTTAGTTCCAGCGCTAATTTGCTTAAAAACGTCAGATATTTGTTTGGCTAATTCACGTGTTGGCACCATCACCAAACACCTAATTTGTTTTTTCTTTAAGTCTTTTGGATTCAAAAGATGGTGAATCACAGGTATAACAAACGCAGCGGTTTTTCCTGTTCCGGTTTGAGCAACAGCCATAACATCTTCCCCATCAAGAATATGTTTAATTGCCCGGTGTTGAATATCTGTAGGACGTGACCAACCAAGGAGATCAAGTTGATGTTTTATTAACGATGATATCGGGTAATCCTTGAATTTCATAGTTCAAAGGTACACATTTTACACCTTATTGCTAATCTCCCTGTCGATGAATAGTTCGTCTACTTTTTGACGGCGATAATCAAAAATTTCTTTAAGTTTATTTTTAACCAAGATGGGATGCATTAGCCGTCCTAAAAATCCAAGAGGAAGTTCATAGCTTACGATATCGGTCATTTCTACGCCACCCTCAACTTCTTTAAAATGATGCTCATGGTGCCAAATTCGATAGGGCCCTTTACGTTGTTCGTCTACAAAAAACGAGTGATTTTTAACCGTTTTTATCTCCGTAATCCAATTCATTGGAATTCCTAGCATCGGGCGAACCGTATACTCAATCATTAAACCTTCGTACATTTTATCGGGCAGTTCTGTTCGAACAATAAAGCCCATGGACTGAGGGGTTATTTTTGAAAGATTTTTCGGATCGGAGAAAAAATCCCAACACGTAGCTATGTCGGTTTTTACGAATTGTTTTGTTTTCAGTTGATACATATTTAAAAAACAAGCTAGGCCATAAAAAGTTTTTATACAAGACTAGAAATCGTAGCTTCTTCAACAAAACGCACGTCATCGAGCAATCGTAATTTTTCCATTTGTCCTACTTCGAGCGAATAATAACCAAATTCTTCTGTCACACGACCTTTCATGCGATAAATTCCCTTTCCCATAAAAGGATACTTTCGGACTGCTTCCGGAAAATGAACCGTATCAATGGTATCACCTGACACATCAATAAAAGTTCCGAAATTCATTAGTGTTCCCTTACTTGTTTTAGATGGTTTAACTGCGACTAAATAACCAACTGATTCAATCACTAGCCCCAGGGAATTAACGATTTGCTTGGCTAGAGTATGCTTAGGCAGAGGATTCGCTAGTAAATCGAAGGGATTGCATAAAGGGAAACCCATTAGCTCGATTTGTTCAAAGTAACATTCCATATTGCCTTCCTCAAAAGAGGGTAATTTGAATGACAAAGGCGCAGTACTAAAAAGGGAATTTTGCTTACTGTTCGGAGTGGATTTATTCAAATATAAATGAGCCTTCCACAACAATGTTTTTCGATCTTCCGAAAAATCACGTAGCGCACCGATTCGAATCAGAAGAGATAGCTGTTCTAGGGGAATAGAAAGACGCTGCATCAGGTCGTCGAAATTACGGAAAAGGCCATTTTCAATGCGTTCTTTCAAGATAGAGCGAATACACTTCACTTCGATTCCATCAACTAGGTTAAAGCCCAATACCAAGCGCTTTCCGATTAATACCGAAGCATAGTCTCCCTCATTAATTGATGGCGCCTCGATAAGAGCACCAAATCGGCGTGCTTCATGGACATAAATTTCAGTTCGATAATACCCACCGAAATTATTAATGGTTGCGGTCATATATTCCAATGGATAATGCGCTTTTAAATAAAGACTTTGATAGCTCTCAACGGCATAAGAAGCGGAATGACCTTTCGAAAAAGCATAGCCGGCAAAGCTCTCGATTTGGGACCAAATAGAGCCAACGAGGACTAAATCATATCCTTTTTTAGCGCAATTACTAAAAAATAAATCGCGCACAGCTTGAAATTCATCCCTCGACCGAAACTTACCCGACATACCCCTTCTCAACACATCTGCTTCAGCTAAACTAAGTCCGGCAAAATAATGCGCTACCTTAATCACATCCTCTTGATAGACCATTACCCCATATGTTTCGGGCATCATTTCCAATAAAATAGGATTCGCTTCTTTTCTACGATCAGGATTCCTATGGCGAAGAATATATTCACGCATCATCCCCGACTGCGAGACACCGGGACGAATAATAGAACTCGCCGCTACCAATTCCAGGTACGTTTTTACTTTTAATTTAATCATAAGCATACGCATAGCAGGAGATTCGACATAGAAACACCCTAATGCTTTGGCTTCTAACATCAAAGACCTAATGGATTCATCATCCTTGAAATAAGCGATGTCATGAATATCATGTGGCGGATTTTCCGCTTGATTATATGCGATAATGTCCAAGCATTCCCTTATTTTTCCTAAACCACGCTGACTTAAAACATCAAACTTATACAGACCAACATCTTCGGCCTCCATCATGGAGAACTGTGTTGTTGGATACCCTTTTGGCGGCAAGAAGGTAGCTGAATACCACGTAATAGGTTTTTCACTGACAACAATCCCCCCGGAATGAACGCTTAAATGAGACGGAATTCCTTGAATGTAGGCGCTATAACGAAGCACTAATTTGGAAAGCTCATCTAGATTGGCATCAGGAAGTTTACTTCGACTTAGCTTATCGATTTCTGTTTTAGGTAAACCAAAAACTTTCCCAAGTTCTCGAATAGTAGCGCGATATTGAAATGTATTGTAAGTGCAGAGCCAGGCTGCATTTGGATAACGCTGAAAAATATAATCAATCACTTCATCGCGATCGCGCCATGAAAAATCAATATCAAAATCAGGTGGGTTTTTCCGATAAAGATTGATGAAACGCTCGAAATAAAGATCTAATTCCAAGGGATCAACATCCGTGATACGCAATAGATACGCAACAATGCTATTAGCGCCGCTCCCCCTACCGACATAAAAAAAACGCTTCGAGCGCGCAAAAGAAGTGAAATCCCACGTCATCAAAAAGTACGACAAGTAATCTTTCTGGGCAATAATCTCAATTTCCTTCTCAATACGCGCAATGATTTCGTCTGTTATTATCGGATAACGATACGCCAAACCATCTGCACAAAGCTGCCGTAACATTTCCCTATCTTCCTCAACACTTCCTGTATAGGTTGTTGGATTTTGAGGCTTTGCCTGCTCACCAAATTCAAAATCAACATGACAGGTATCAAATAGCGCTTGCGTTCTTTCAAGGTATTGAGGAAAATACTGATAGGCGATGGATAAATCACTAGCAGATAAAAATCGTTCATTTTCATTGGCTTGATTCTTTTTCGGCAACTTGGATAAAAGCGTATTGTAGTGAATTGCACGCAACAAGCGATGCGTATTAAAATCACGTTTATTACGAAAAATCATAGGATCCAACCCCACTATTTTTTCAGGTCTAAGATGCTTAAAGTTGATGGATATAGTATTCAGATCGGTATGCCGTACTTGGAAAAACTCGTTGGCTTTTAAGTCGTTAAAATCGATTGTTAAAGGGTAAAAAATAAAGCAATTCACTAAATCCGGAAGCCGAGACTCGAAAGGCAAATTACCATGGATGTGCTTCGTTAAAAAATTATTTAATGCTAACAATCCGTCGTTATTTTTAGCGATTACAGTGGCCTTTATGTCCATCCCATTTCTGATTTCAGCACCTACAATAGCTTTTATACCAAGGTGTTGGGCAGCACGAACAAATGCCAATACAGCTCCTGTAGAATTTATATCAGTCAGGCAAACACGCGAATATCCTGCAGCAGAGGCCCATGCCAAAATAGCATCCGGAGAAAGCACACCATATTTTAAGCTGAAGTAGGAATATGTTTTCATACTATTATTACATTTTATCAGAATAAGACCTCTAGTGTACCACCAAACCAATCAAGTCAATGGGTAACTTAATCGATCCTAGTGACATTCATTCCAATCGCTCGCATCACAGCACGATCGCCGTAGCGCTTTCGAATATGATCCAAAGACCTATACAAACTAGCGTAGTCGATTGATTCATCAAATAAACTGAGTTGATGATTTCCTGCCACAAGCGAACTATAGCGTAAACCAATCAAGCGAACCAACATCCTTCGTTGAAATAATCGATTGAATAGCTCAGCAGCAATGGGAAATAAATCATGGTCGGCTGCTGTGTAAGGAATCTGCTTTTGGAGGGTTTGCGTTTGGAAATCAGCGTAACGAATTTTAAGAGTGACACAAGCCGTTAGTTTATTACTCGTGCGCAATTGAAAAGCCATATTTTCAGCCATGGCCGCTAATACGCTTCGAAGTTTAGCTACATCAATTGTATCTTGATCAAAAGTGCGCTCCTTGGAAATGGACTTTCGTTCGCTATACTGTTCAACAGGCGAATGGTCAAAACCTTGTGCCTTTTTCCAAATACTGATGCCATTTTCCCCTAAAGCACTTTGCATCATTTCCACAGGCATCTCTTGAATTGTTTGAATTTTTCGGACGCCTAGATTACATAAAGTTTGATACGTTTTTATGCCTACCATCGGGATTTTTCGAACAGATAAGGGCGCTAAAAAATCGCGTTCTGCACCGATATTAATTTGCATTTGATTGTTTGGTTTTGCTTCTCCTGTTGCAATTTTTGAGACCGTTTTATTTTGGGAAAGACCAAAAGAAATAGGCAAACCTGTTTCATTCAAAATACGCTGCCGTAGTTCTGAGGCGTAGGTAAGTGTTCCAAAAAAACGATCCATTCCCGTAAAATCAATGTAAAATTCATCAATTGATGATTTTTCAAAGAGTGGAGATGCCTCGCTAATAATATCTGTAACCATCTTAGAATAATTGGAATAGCTTGCTATATTGCCCTTTATGACCACTGCTTCGGGACAGCGTTCCTTAGCCATTTTCATCGGCATAGCTGAATGAATACCAAAACGCCTCGCTTCGTAACTACATGAAGCGACAACACCACGATCACCGGTCCCGCCAATCAAAATAGGCCTTCCAATCAAGCGGCTATCCAACAAGCGTTCACAAGAAACAAAAAAGGTGTCTAAATCCATGTGAACAATTGAGCGCAAAATCGCCATGATAAAAAAATAGTTGACGTTAATATTACAGAGAGATACTATATATTTGTTTGAACAAAAGTAATACTAATTGATTAATTAATAATCAACTTTTTGATTAATTTTTAATCTTTTATTAAAAAACTACTATGAAATCGATCACTTGTTTGATGCTTCTATTTTGCATGGCTATCTTAATCGCTTGTCAGACCGACCGAACTAAAAATAAAGACAAAAAAAACAAAAGGGAAATCCAATTAAAAACAGAAAAACCGGACAGCATACGAATCGATAAAACTGGATTATACGGCATATATAAAGGCGTAGAATTTGCCGATACAGGTGATGTAAGCCGCAGAGATGTGGCGCATCGATTTTCAAATCGAGTAGCGGACACACTTGGAAAGTACTTAAAAGCACAATTTAAAGCAGGAAACTACCTAAGCATAGATTTCCAAAAAACGAAAATAACGACTGCTGGAATGGATCTGAAAGACAGCGTAGTATATTGTATCACGATGATATTCAAAAGCGAAAAAAAATGCGATGCCAGCACGGGAATCGAGCACTGCGGTAGTTGGAGTCAAGATGAAATTACATCAAGGTATTTTCTCAAAAAAAGGCTAGTTGAGCTCAAGAAATCACTCCAAAAAATCAGTGTAGGAAAACCTAATGTTCATTTTTACAAAACAGCAGAAAAATTTCAAGAATATTGGATTCAATTTAAGCATAAAGATTACCAGAGAGATTGCGGAAAATAGAAAGTCGTATTGTGGAAAAAGTAAAAAAAAAATACTGTGTTATCAATTAAGTAAGTAATTTAGTTAAAAATAATTAAACATGAAAAAATCGTATATAATATTTGGCATTATAGGTGGAGTTATAGGTGGTATTATCCTAATTGTATTTTTAATGTACTACAACGCATACAGCGGTGCCGTTACTAAACAAGAAAACTTGGATGAAAAGTGGAACAATGTCCAAAGTGCCTATCAAAGACGGGCAGATTTAATACCAAATTTGGTAAAAACAGTAAAAGCCGCAGCGAAAAATGAAAAAGATATTCTCCTACAAGTTACCCAAGCAAGAGCCGGTATTGTTAATGCAAAAACACCTGAAGACCTAGAGTTAATGGGAAAGAAAATTAACACGGCTATCAACATCATGTATGAAGCATATCCGGAAATAAAATCAACAGAAAACTTCCGGGATTTACAAGCGCAATTGGAAGGTACTGAAAATAGAATAAAAACAGCACGAGACGAATACAATCAAGCAACAAAAGAATACAATACACACATTAGAGGATTTTTTAATAGTATGTTCATTAACCACGAAACATTCCCAAGAAAAACAGGTTTCACGGCAGATAAAGGTTCGGAGAATGCTGTTGATGTAGACTTCGAAGATGCTAAATAAAATCATTACCGACGCAGATAAAAAAGCCATTCAAGAGGCCATCTGCGAAGCTGAAGAACTTACATCGGGGGAAATAAGAGTACACATTGATAAAAGTTGCAGTGGTGAGCCCTTAAAACGAGCCATTGAGGTATTTAATAAGCTGAAAATGCAGGCGACTAAAGAAAGAAATGGTGTATTAATTTACCTCTCATTTAACGACAGAAAATTAGCCATTCTTGGTGATGAAGGCATTGACAAAAAAGTAGCTGCTGATTTTTGGGATAGTACTAAAGAAGAACTTATCCGTGATTTTAAAAACCAGCAGTTTATACCTGGAATCATTAAATCAATCAATGAAGTAGGAATACGATTAAAAGAATACTTTCCGCATCAAGAAGATGACATCGATGAATTAAGCAATGAAATTACTTTCGATTAATGTTTAAATATAGCCTTGCCTTATTATTAATTACGAGCATTTCATTGGCTTCATGGTCACAGCTACCAAAAGCCCCCTACCCTCCAAAACTTTATAACGATCTAAACCATATCGGATTTCTAACGCCAAGTGAAGAGATCATGATGGAGAAAAGATTAGAGAAATTTGAAAAGGAAACATCCAATGAAATTGCGGTGATTGTCGTTGATGATTTGGGAGATTATGACGTTTCTGATTATGCCATTAAGATTAGTAATCTATGGAAAGTAGGGAAAGAAAAAGAAAAAAATGGTGTCGTTATACTTATAAAACCGACCGGTGGAAAAAGAGATAAAAAAATATTTATTGCGGTCGGCAAAGGACTTGAAGGTGCCATACCTGACATTACGTGTAAAAGAATTATTGAGAATGAGCTGATTCCTAATTTTAAAAACGAAGCACATTTTAAAGGCCTTAACGATGCGTTAGATGTTCTTAGCTCCTTA
Source organism: Crocinitomicaceae bacterium (assembly GCA_044336865.1). Classification (GTDB taxonomy): domain Bacteria; phylum Bacteroidota; class Bacteroidia; order Flavobacteriales_D; family Crocinitomicaceae; genus UBA952. Next base: position 31,845 of record JBIIOQ010000023.1, read on the forward strand.
TCAAAAGGGGAGTATAATTCAGCAACTTATATTAAAAAGACAGAAGGCTCTTTGTTAGGAAAAATAATACTTGTTATCATCATTCTTATTATAGTAGTTATTTTAATGCTTAAGGGAGGGAAAGGCGGTGGAATGACGATGGGCTCCGCCGGTTTTTTTGTGGGTAGTGGCTTTGGCAGAGGTTTTGGTGGAGGTTTTGGTGGAGGCGGAAGCAGTGGAGGATTCGGAGGTTTTGGTGGCGGAAGCTTTGGCGGCGGCGGTGCCGGTGGAAGCTGGTAGCTTAATCAAAGAAATCATAAGTTTTGTAATGAATAATTCGCAATTGTAATCCAATTTCCTTATTGATTGTATTGTCCATTTTTTGCTGACGAAAAATACCGCGATAATACCCTTCTAATTTGATCGTCCAGGCTTTATTTCGCTTACCAAAACCACTTTGAACGTGGTATAAACCAAGACCCGTTTTATACGACAAGAAACTATTTGCTGTACTATTTGCTTGTGGTAAATTATAATACGCTTCGGGCGCAAAAAATACTTCAATAACTTCTGCGCGACATGACCGCCCTTTTTTTCGCTCAAAAATCGTCAACACAGGAAGCCTTGCCATTAGGGCAATATTTAAATAATTTTTATGTTGAAAAGGTGAAAGGAGATCTGTTCGATCCACATTGCTAATTGTACTGCTTCTAAACCCAAACTCAGGGAGGAAATACCGTCCAAATTGTTTGGTGATACCTAAGTTGAATGAGGTATTATTGTTTTCTGCTAAACCAATGTTATATTGGCCATAAACACCGAAATTTTGTTTTTTACGCATATACATTTGAGCACTGAAAACAAAAGGAAAAATAACGATACAAACAAAGATTATACGTTTCATGGCTACAAGAATTGTTTAATACAAAACAAAAAGCCTATAAAGCGTTACAAAAAAAAACGAAGCTGCCTTAGATGTTTTCGATGATCATCGCGGAAGCTCCGCCACCACCATTGCAGATAGCAGCACCTCCATAACGTCCATTATTTTGTTTTAAAACATGAATAAGGGTTACAATTATGCGAGAACCAGAATTACCTAATGGATGACCTAGTGCCACTGCCCCACCGTTGACGTCTACTTTTTCTGGCTGCAGACCTAGGATTTTTGTATTAGCAATTCCCACGACAGAAAAAGCTTGATTCAATTCCCAATAATCAATATCATTAGTCGATAATCCTGCCTTCTCTAATGCCTTTGGAACAGCCAAAGAAGGAGCCGTTGTAAACCAATCTGGAGCTTGTGCGGCATCAGCGTAGGAAACGATTTTGGCGATTGGTTTTAATCCATATTTTTCAACTGCTTCTTTGGAAGCTAAAATAAGTGCCGAGGCGCCATCATTAATGGTTGATGCATTCGCCGCTGTAATGGTTCCTTCCTTATCAAATGCAGGACGAAGACTAGGAATTTTATCCAAAAATACATTGGTATATTCTTCATCCTTTGCTATTATTTTCGGATCGCCTTTTCGTTGTGGAATGCTAACAGGAACAACCTCTTCGTTAAATTTACCCGCATCCCATGCTTCCGTAGCACGTTGATACGATGTGATGGCGAAGTTGTCCTGGTCTTCGCGCGTAATGCCGTATTCTTTAGCGCAAAGTTCAGCGCAAGTACCCATTGGGACATTGCTGTATACATCCAACAAACCATCGAGTGAAATTCCATCCACTACAGTCATATTCCCGAACTTTGTTCCGTTTCTACCATTTAAATAATGCGGTGTTTGCGACATACTTTCCATTCCTCCTGCAACTACAATATGATTATCACCACATAGGATTGACTGAGCGCCAAACATAATCGCTTTCATACCTGAAGCACATACTTTATTAACGGTTGTACATGGCACATTTTGCCCCAAACCAGCAGCTAAGGCAGCCTGACGAGCAGGTGCTTGTCCAACACCAGCTTGTAAAACATTTCCCATAAATACTTCATCGATTAAATTGCCATCAATACTTGATTTTTTAATAGCGCCTTTTATGGCCACTGCACCCAATTTCGTTGCAGAAACAGTTGATAAACCACCCATAAAAGAGCCTATTGGCGTGCGAACAGCAGCGATAATATATACTTCTTTAGTCATAATTCAAATTTTTAGCGAAGGTATTAAATTTATGCTAATGACAGGGGGAAAGAAAAGAAATATATGCTACTTTAAGGCGATTTTTTATACTTTTGTAGCATGTCAATTAATTCTGATTATTCACTTTGGTTTTTGCTCCCCTGTCTTGTATTTGCTTATTTTGCAGCAAGGTATTACTACGCTAAAAATGATTGGTTTAATCAACAAAGTAAATCCTTAAAGATAATTCTTAGAGGATTAAGAACGAGTACTTTATTCCTGCTTTTTCTGATCTTAATTGGCTTGATATTTCAGCAAACTTTTTATCGAACAGAAAAACCAATCCTCATTACCCTAGTAGATAATTCAGCCTCTATGCTGACGTTTAAAGACAGTGCACTAATTCGCAATCAAGTCAATTCGCTGCAAGCTAAGATTAAAGATAAATTCAATGATAAGTTTGAGATAGTAAGCTACTCGATTGGCAGTGATTTTAAGGAGCAAAATAGCTTCAATTTTTCGGAAGAATCCACCGCCCTTGAAAAAGGAATTACTGCCATTGCAACAAATTATTACAATCGAAATGTAGGGGCATTAATTTTTGTTTCAGATGGCAATTACAATGTTGGCGGCAATCCTATTTATGCAGCTGAAAAGTTAAATCTAACCCCAGTTTTCACCCTTGGAATTGGCGATACGATACCAAAAAAAGATCATTTTATTCGCAATACCGTTTATAATGATGTTGTCTTTTTGAAAAGCAAATTCCCCATTGAGGTAGACATTGAAGCCAATCGTATTCAAAACAAAACAACTAGGCTAAGTCTATGGCAAAATGGGAAATTACTAGATGCTTCCACCATTACCTATTCAAATGAAAAACATCAGTTTTATCAACATACTTTTTTGGTAGAAGCAAATACACCAGGTTTTCAAGTGTACCAAGTAAGGATTGACCCAATTGAAGGAGAAAGCACCATTAAAAATAATACTCAAACAATTTATGTTGAAGTAATCGATAGTAGAAGCAATGTTTTATTTTTAAGTGCAGCACCTCATCCAGATATCGCCGCTATTAAATCAGCCATCGACCAAAATGAGACCATCGAATCAAGGTATGTTTCCACAAAAGAATTCAACCTTATAACTAAAAAACCAGACCTAGTCATTTGGCATGAGCCTGGGGTTCAATTTGACGATAAAATTCTAAAATACCTCACTGACAATCGCATTCCTGTACTGTACATTCTCGGGCCAAACACTCCTGCTGCAATAAGCAACAAGTTAAATTTAGTTGCCATATCTAATTCCAAAAATCAAACGGATGAAGTTCTTAGCCTATTCAATACATCCTTCAGCACTTTTGAAATTAGTGAAAGTTGCCGTCAAGCGATTGGATTTTACCCTCCCCTTAATTCGAAGTTTGGAAGTGTTCGTGCCTTGAATCCTACGGATATACTTTTGTATCAACGAATTGGAACTATCGCCAAATCAGATCCGCTTTTTTTCTTTGGAAAAAATCCACAACAAAATTATGGGGTGTTGTATGGTGAAGGAATATGGCGCTGGAAATTAAATGATTTTGTGCGTTCAACTACACATGATAATTTCAATGAATTAATTAATAAGTCAATTAATTATCTACTCATCAAGCGACAGGGTGAAGGTCTAAGTGTTTCTTTCCCAAAACGTTTTACAAAAAATGAACCTGTAATCGTTTCTGCTTCCTTCTACAATGCCTCTCTTGAACCTATTTCTAACCCCATTATTTCAATGATTATAAAAAATGAGGCAGGCTTAACCTTTAAATCGCAATTCGGTGTTTCAGGAACAAATTATAAATTAAATGCTGGTAAATTAGCTCCAGGTAAATACACTTGGCTGGCGAGTACAACTTACAAAGGAAAAACATACTCTAAAAATGGTTATTTCTTAATTGATGACGTACAACTTGAACAAAATAATGCTAACGCTAATCATTCTACCTTGAAGCAATTAGCTATTCAATCAAACGGAAAATATCGCTTTTTGAAAGACTATGAAAAAACCCTAGAGGAAATTGCCTCTCGTGATGATATCGCAGCGGTACAATATGAAGAAAAAGCCTTTATATCTCTAATCGATTTAAGTTGGTTACTGGGATTTCTTGTCACCCTTGCATCCTTAGAATGGTTCTTACGAAGATTTAAGGGAAGTTATTAATTAAAGATAAAAAAAATATGAAAATTAGCCTATTCATAGCAGTTGTAATGTTGACATTCGCTGCTCAAATTTCTGCGCAAAAAACCAGTAGAATTGCTTTCTATAATGTTGAAAACCTATTCGACACCATCGATAACCCAAATGATGATGCGGAATTTTTACCGGGCTCGAAAAACGAGTGGAATACCCAAAAATACCAAGAAAAATTAAGGCATATTCGAGAGGTGTTATTGGCTATGAATAAACCAATTATTGTTGGGTTTTCAGAAATTGAAAATGCCGGAGTAGTTAGGGACATTATTCGCAATCAAAAGGCATTTAAAAACTATGGTTTGGTGCATTATGAAAGTCCAGATGCCCGCGGTATTGATGTGGCCCTAATTTACGATAGTTCGAAATTAAAACTAATCCAATCTAACCATTTGCGCTTTAATTTACCAGGCGAAGACAAAGCCACTACCCGCGACATTCTTTGGGCGCAATTTGGCTATAAAAAAAGTAGCTTTTACGTGATGGTAAACCATTGGCCAAGTCGTCGTAGTGGAACGGATGAAAGCGATGCGAAAAGGGTTGCCGCTGCTCAAGTAGCCGCCCATTTCATTGACTCAATTAATGGCCTTAGAATCCAAAAAGTAATACAAGACCTAAAAGGGAAACCTATTTCAATGGCAGGTAATGTAGCAGAAAATATTATTTTCCTAGGCGACTTGAACGATCACCCAGAAAATAATGCGCCCAAAATTATAGATGAACGCCTAGAGCCTATGATAAAAAAAGAAAGTGGGCCGACTCAAGGAACTTATTTTTACAATAATGAATGGGGAATATTAGATCATATTTATACGAGTACAAGCTTTTATGGTAAAACGAAGGTGGTTCCAAATTCCGGAATGATTCATAACTTCCCATTTTTAATGGAGGAATACAAAGGAAATATCCAACCAAAAAGGACCTACGCAGGAACCAAATACCTAGGCGGATACTCAGATCATTTACCCGTATCTATTGACCTACTTCTTCGTTAAAATAGAAGGATAGCAACCCAAAGTTTTTTCTTTCGTATTGAAATTCATAACTTTGAAGATTACTCAACTAGCGGACTAATATCTTGATAAAAAAATTACTCAAAACTCTCTCCCTTTTTCTACTGCTTTCATACAGTAGCTTGAACGCTCAAATTGTAAGCCCCTTTAATGTTCGCTACCAAACGAATTCGAAAGGTAGCATCAAATTCGTTTCTAATGTATCCCTTAGTTGCCCTTCTACTAACAACAGCTGCGCCTCAGCCATAATACAAGCACCTCCCACTGGTACATCTGCCAATGGAGATTTTAATATGGTTTATGTAGATACCGACTTAGATCCAACTACCTTCATGTCGTCTAGTGACAGCATCATTCTGCCAAACTGCAGTGAAGTTCTTTGGGCCGGGTTATACTGGAGCGCGAGAATATTATCGAGCACGACTAATTATGCTAGTAGGGACCAAATTAAATTAAAAGTCAACAACGGGGCCTACCAAAGTTTAACGGCAGATCAATTGTTGGATGTACCAACTATTAACAACCAAAGCTGGTCTCACCCCAGTTATTTCTGCTTTAAAAACGTAACATCATTACTTACCGGCACCGGACTCAATGCCAGATTCACAGTAGCAGACTTAGTTTCCAGAGACAATACCTTGTCTACCAATGGTGCAACAAACTGTTGGGGAGGTTGGACCATCGTCATAGTTTACAAAAATGTGCTACAATCCATGCGTAATCTCACCGTATTCGATGGTTTTGCAAATATATCATCAGGAAATAGTTTAAATATTCCAATCAGCGGATTTACTACACCCCCATCTGGGCCGGTTTCATTTGAACTCGGGGTTATTGGCTTAGATGGAGACAGAGACTCCCAAGGCGATCAGTTACAATTCGATGGTGCAGGTACTTTTGTTAATGTTTTTGATGCGCTGCACCCAACCAATAACTTTTTTAATAGTACGATTTCTGATAATGCTGTCGTGACTCCTTTCCGTATTCCGAACTTAAACAATACCCTTGGATACGACGCTGGGATTTTTTACCCCAATAATACCACACTCAATTACATTGGAAACAATACTACTTCCGCCGTACTAAAAGTCACCACATCATCAGAGAATATTCTTGCTAGGGCCTTTACTTCGGCTATAGATATTTACGAGCCAGACTTAAGAGCAACTGTTTATGTTCAAGATTTAAACGGTGGACAAGTAGTTCCTGGAGATATTTTGGAATACAAAATGGTTGGGAAAAATATTGGTAGTGATGTATCCTTCAATACCTTCATGACAGACACCCTAGATATTCGAACGAACTTTGTACCAGGCTCTATTACGTATTCTAATGGTCCATTTGTAGGCGTTAAAACAGATGCTTTTGGCGATGATCAAGCCGAATATGATCCGATCAACCGGTGTATAATTGCCCGCGTTAATACGGGAGCAAATGCCATAACAGGCGGAGTAATGAATAATTCACCCAACGGAGCAGACTCAGCGGTAGTGAAATTTCAAGTTCAAGTAGTGAACGATTGCTTGATTTTAGCTTGTGACAGTACACTAGAAAACAAGGGATATATTTTCGGAACCGGAAATATCTCAGGAAATCAATTTACCAATAATGGAGTTTCTGATATTTACGATGCAAACGGTTGTCCTACCTCTAATAATAATATGGTAACCATCAATTCAAGTTGCCCCCCTGTTGATGTAACGCACAACTTCCCCCTCTGCCTAGGTGATACTCTTCAATTCAGCGTTCCCACCAGCCTTTATGCGAATTATGCTTGGTTTGGTCCAAATGGATTCAGTTCCAATATTGCCAATCCCTTCATTAGTAACATCACCAGTGCAGCCGCTGGTATTTATCAATTGAATGTCACTTTTAACGGAAGTACATGTACTTTTTATAATTTACTTGATACGGTAGTTGTAAACCCTAATCCCACCATCAATTTAGTTAACCTAAGCAATGTGACGTGCTTTAATTATGGAAATGGTGCTATTACGGTGGTTGCGAATAGCACCCCAACATACACATACCTATGGAGCAATGGGTTAACTACACCAAATATTTCGAATCTAGGACCTGGAGTTTACACAGTAACTGCAACAGATTCTTTCACCTGCAACATCACCGCTAATTATCAAATTATACAACCTACGCCTTTAATAGCCAATGCCAATGTAACTTCTAATTACAATGGACAGCAAATCAGTTGTTTCAATGCAGCAGATGGTACCGCAAGCGTGGTGGGTACCGGCGGAACAGCTCCATATTCTTATTCTTGGTCCAATGGGCAAAACACACAAAATGCTTTTGGCTTAGATACAGGTTTATATGTTGCTACCATTACCGATGCGAATGGTTGTGTTGCCATAGATTCAATCTTTCTAAGCGAACCGACTCCCATTGTACTCAATACAAGCCACACCGATGTTACATGCTACGGTGGATTTAATGGGAGTATCAATTTAACGGCAACTGGTGGAACCTTCCCTTACACTTATTTATGGTCAAACAACACCAATAACCAAAATGTAATCAATTTACCTGCGGCCATTCATACTGTAACCGTAACCGATGTCAACGGATGTATTAGCATCATAGCAGACACGGTCAATCAACCGCCACAGCCAATCACACCATCAGAAACCCACGTGAATGTAGCTTGCTTCGGCGATGCCACAGGATCTATCAACCTTTCCGTAATCGGTGGAACCCCAGGATACACCTATTCTTGGAATACCGGATCTACCAATCAAGATATACAAAACTTACCCTATGGGGTTTATACCGTGACCATCACTGACTCCAATAATTGTATAGGACAATATTCAATAGTAGTTACCCAACCCGCCGCTCCGCTATCCAATTCTGCTGTGATTACACCCGTTGGCTGTATCGGAGACAGTTCAGGAGCCATCAACATGGGGGTTTCTGGCGGAACACCAATTTACACCTACGTATGGAGCAATGGCGCAACATCAGGAATAATATCCGGTTTACCTACCGGAACTTACAGCGTAACTGTTACCGATTTAGTTGGGTGTATTTTACAAGGATCATATTTCGTAAACCAACCTTTAACCGCTATTTCAGCAACTGCAACGCATCAAGATATATTTTGCTACGGTGCAGCCACAGGAAGTATTGACCTAACTCCGGCCGGAGGAACGCCGCCTTATTCTTATTTTTGGAATAATGGTTTTGTAAGCCAAGATTTATTTAATCTTCCTGCAGGAACTTACACCGCCTCCGTTCAGGATGGTAATGGCTGTCAAGTATTTGTTTCTCAAACGGTAGTTGAATTATCGATACCCATCGTATTAACCGAAACCCATCAAGATGTTTTGTGCAACGGATTTTCAACCGGAAGCATAGATTTAACAGTGAGCGGAGGAACCCCTGCATATAATTACAGTTGGAGTACGAGTAGTGCCAATCAAGACATCAATAGTCTACCGGCGGGGACATATACCGTAGTCGTTACAGATGCTGTATTTTGTACCGACACCTTGACTGTATCGATTGCCCAACCAGCAAATGCATTAATAATTACTGAAACACACGTCAATCCTTCCTGTATTGGTGGAACCAGCGGCAGCATCAATTTAAGTGTGTCCGGAGGTGTCCCAGGTTACAACTTCGTGTGGAATAACGGCGAAACTACTGAGGATATAGACACCTTGGCTTCGGGAATCTACCAGGTATTGGTTGGAGATTCTAATGGCTGCCAATTGCCATTCACTATTCCGGTCATCGACCCCTCCAATAATATGAATTTAACGTACACCTACGGAAATGTCAATTGTTTTGGCGGTGCCGATGGATTTGTTGATTTAACATTAACAGGAGGCAACCCAAACTATTATTATAATTGGTCCAACGGAGCTGTGGTTCAAGATATTACCAACCTCGCACCAGGGAATTATTATGTAACGGTCACCGATGTGATTGGCTGCAGTCTTTTTATGAGTCAATTGATAACCGAACCAGATTCTGCCTTAGTTGTCATTTCGAGTTACAACAATATACCTTGTTTTGATGACAGCACGGGCTCTGTCACGCTAAATGTCAATGGAGGAACACTGCCCTATAATTTTTTATGGAACACAGGATCCACCCAACAAAGTTTGACAAACCTTCCTATCGGAACCTACTCAGTTACTGTAACTGATGCCAATGGATGTTCGCAATACATTTCAGATACGCTAACTCAACCGGGAGCTGCACTCACAGCATCAATATTCCCAACCATGGTTGTTTGCTATGGAACGCCAAGCGGCGCAGCAAATTTATCCGTTTCTGGTGGCGTATTGCCATATAGCTACGCTTGGACAAATGGATCGAGCACAGAAGATATCACTTCCATTTTCGCCGGAACCTACACCGTTACCGTTACGGATTTTGCCGGCTGTAGTATCACACAAAGTATTACCATCACCCAACCTGCCAATGCCTTATCGCTTGGAGTAAGTACGGTGAATGTGTCTTGTTTTGGTTTGAGTAACGGAAGCATTAACCTCACCCCTTCTTTTGGAACCACTCCTTATTCTTATGCTTGGTCCAACGGTGCAAGTTCTCAAGATTTAAACAATATTTCGGCAGGAATTTATACCGTCACCACCACCGATGCCAATGGATGTATTGCTATACTCACAGCCCAAATCACTCAACCAGCAACTACCTTGGTGTCTACCATTCAGCATACTGACGTTCCTTGCCACAATGGTGCATCGGGAACAGGAACAGCCGCAGGACTTGGGGGAACACCTCCCTATTCATATACTTGGAGTAATGGACAAA
>JBIIOQ010000044.1:0-11967 GCA_044336865.1 Crocinitomicaceae bacterium
TTTTTTCATTAGAATCTTTTCAATTGATCTTTTGTGAATGTGTATTCAGCACTGTTTAAGTATTCTCCAAAATTTAAATCATACCAGGGACTTTCTGACGATGCTGGATTTACAAGAATTTGGATTTCTTGAGCTGGCATAAAACTTTGAGCTAACATGAACTTAACTTCTCCTTTTGCATTTGTGCATTTATCAACAACAATCACCGCGTGACCAGGACTTCCCCCTTTAATAAATACGTCACCAATCTGAAGTTGATCTATCTCTTTATGAATCAATTGTTTATCCAATGACAAAGTACTTGCGCCGTTGAATACATTCTCTAAATAGGCCCAATAATTCTTTGCATTAGGTTGGCGTGTGCCAAGCCATGTTTTGTAATTGGATCTTCTTCCAGTAACAAACAAAAAATCAATTTCACTGTATTTCTCCTGTGCATTAAAATAATCCGCTCTAAGCCTCATTATTGCATCAGCACATTGATGAAGATTTCTGTTCCCAATTGGTAAATCTACCACAGCTAGGTAGGCAGACGTGTTTGATTTAAGTGTTCCATTATAAAGTTTTACTTGTGCACCGTGCGCTTTTAAAGGTAGATTTTGAAGAAACGATTCCCAAGTATTCGGAGCAGATTCAATTCTTTTATATCCTTCAGGGACATTGAATCTTGTTTTTACAAGCACTCCATCTTCATTAATGAAGGAAAACGCTGAAATTGAAGTAGTATCGTCAGTTGGTTTTTCTACTGGAGGCGTTTTGGGCGGTGGATTTTGATTACACGCTAAAAGTAATGCGGATGTTAACAGTAACATGAAGATGAATATCGTTGATTTCATAATGAATGATTTTTTGAATGGTCCTAATACGCGCATATCCTTGGTTATTTAAATACTTATGTGAATATACCTATTTTTATTAGACGTCTAATAATAACTGTTTTTATTCCTCTTCATTTCATCAGTTTTTGGCGACTTGTTCTATCGTTACGTATCTGAATACAGGGGGTGCGACGTATGCGAAATTATACTCAATTTTAACAGTTGAGTTTGAATTATTTACCGATTCCTTTGAGCATGAAATTCCCAAGTTGCAATTATTGAAATATGGATTATTGACTATCGGCTTATTATTAACGACATGATCTCCAGACTGAATTTGAGCTTTAAATAATTCCGTGGCTGACTTTCCTTCAAAAAGCGCCCTTAGAATTTCTCCAGGGTGGCCGTAATAATTCGTTGCAAAATACGCCCCAGCCCCAGACATAAAGAAAGGCAAAGCTGTATCCGTAATTCGATTAATCGCCTCTTTCATCCCGATATCATTTGGATCAGAATCAGAGGTGCCAGCGGAACCACAAGCATGGTTATAAATAATAACAGGGCTCTTTTCAAAATGCAATTCTTCTATGATATTATGCGCAGAAACATAATCATTACTATACAATCCCCCATATTGATCATCCAATCCACAATTTGAACAACCGTGTCCAGAGTAAAGGAAAAATGAACATGTATTAGCAAGCGGAACGATATCTTCCCAACTGGCTTTAGGATAATAGAATTTGTAAACGAAGACACCATTACTAGAAAGAAAATTGGCATAGCCATCGAATGACTCAACGACTCCATCTTGCGCCTCATAACCAATAATCAAAACAGCCGTTTTTTGATTTAAAGCGGGCAATTTTTGTGCTGCTAATGAACCAACAAGGAACAAAGAAATTAGAAGGCTCGAAAGATTCATGCTACTAGTTTTGGCTATTAATAATAATTCAAGGTATAAATATTATATACCTATTTCTAAAAATGAAATATGATTGAATGGTTACATGAAACAAATGGGCCTAACTGAATCCTTGAAGTAACAAGATTATTTCCTAACTTTATTAAATATTAGCAGTTTTTCAAAGTAACGAATACGTGAAATAAGATTCTAATAGTAAGTGAAATAAGTAAACAATAATTAAAAATGTCTACAAGAAAAGACAAAAAATAGTTCTGAATAATAAAACTACCCAATCTTATGTGGCCATTTAAAAGTAACATTCCAACATTAGAACAAATAACAACTGAAAACGATGGAAACACTATAACTGTAGTGCTTTCAAAAGGGGCTCATAAGTTTAGCAAGGAAGAAGTGCTAGATCTTCGATTGAAAAGCGATGTATTTAGTCCAAAGATTAAAAATAACCGTTCATTCAAATTAAATTATTTTCTTAATTTACAGACTTATCTATTCCCTAAATCATTCACTGAATCATGGCTTATAGAAAATATTACGCTTGTTTTTTTTGGAGGTTTTTTAAACCTATTCATCTTATACTTTTATTCCTTGAACTTGTTTGATATCCGTGGTAGTATTATGCTATGTGCTTTACCTTTAACTTTAATATGCACAATATGTGTTTATTTAATTTTCATTTATTTATTAAAGTATTTTCAAGTAGCAAAAAGAAAAGATCACCCAGGATTAGATTTATATTTTGAAGATATTGTAACAATAAGTCTAAATAATTGTGTAATTCAATTTAGGATGACAGATCAGAATCTTGGTTGTTTTTATGACACATCAAAAGATGCAACTATTTTTGGATTTCTGATAAATAAGCGCAAAAAATTGTTAGAGAAGGAAGGTAAGCATGGGTTAGGAATTTTTGGATGGCTATTTCTTTTGTTAATCGCTTTTATGGCATTGTATTTTTTCTGGGAAACTCCATTTTGGTTTTATAACTTGAAATTTATTGAAAGCGAACTTTTCAAAGCTTCAGCATTTTATCAAAGTCATGATTCGACCTTTCAGTTTTTTAATTATTATAGATCCGATGAGATAAGTTTTCTTCGAGCCTTTTTCGATGGAATGGTTTCGAATTTAATACTAATTTCAATAATACCATTTGTCTTGTTATTCTTTGGTCTCATGATCTTGCTCGTCTCTTTCTTCGCTTACTTTTTCTTTTGGCCTTCTATATTGTCTATGTGTACTTATCACAGAATTAATAAATCAAAAAGATTTAATTTTTTATTATTAGATATGGTGGTGATGATAGTTTCAATGTGTTTTATGGTTGTTGTTGAGGCTGCCTGGTTTGGGTTAGGGGGTCCTGAATTCAGCATATTCTATATGGTACTATATTTTGTTTTCGGGATTTTAATATTGACCTTACTAAATATATTTTCTCCTAATTTTATCGAAAGGATGAGTTTTAATAGAGTTTTGGGATTCAGTTTTAAGTTATTCACGGATGAGAGCATTTAATTTTATTTTAATACTATTAAAAAAAAATTGATAAAAACTGTAACTTCAAGCACCTAGTCTACTCGTGAATTAAGGTTTAAATATTTAGACAACTAAAAACGATAACAAATCCCTACTAAATTTGTATTTTGCAAGACAATTCTACGATTTACAAAATTGAATATGTCTACAGTATACGATGCGAAATCATTAGATGAAATAAACGTTCATTTTATTTTATGTACCGAACGGACAGGTAGTTCTCTACTATGTTTGATGTTGAATTTACATCCTGAAATTATTTCGCCTTCCGAAGAACCGTTTGCGCTGTATTTACATTCTAAATACCATAGAATAGTAACTTGGACGGATGAAGACATTTCATCCTATGTAGACGATTTTTTCCTGTTAGCAGAGAAAAATATGGATCTATATTTTACCCAAAGAGCTATTTTTCATGCGGAATTATTGGCAAACAAAAACCTTTTGACCTATGAGCGCATTGTAAAGATTAGCTACCTCAATTTTTATGATTCCGATCAAAAAAATAAATCGAGCGTTCGCGTGATCGTTGACAAGCAAATCAAGTATGTGTATCACCTTGATAAAATCCAACATCTATTTCCTAGTGCCAAATTCCTACTTTTGGTTAGAGACGTACGTGATAACATTGTATCCAAAAGCATCCGCAAATTAAATTGGAATAAGCATCCTTTTTTCTTAGCAGCCATCTGGAAAGGCGCTTACTCAAGAATGCTAGCCCTCCCTGAAAACAATCGCCTAATCCTCAAATTTGAGGAGTTAATTCAGTCACCTGAATCAGCGCTTAAAAAGGCATGTTCGTTTCTATCGCTCGAATTTTCTTCAAACATGCTTAATACTGAAGGTGTTTTTGAAAACTACGTAGATAGTCAAAAGGAAAAATTAGATCCAGCGTTTACTGAAAAACTGCTCGCATTTCACTCTGGCATCCGTTCTCCACTTGATTCAAAAAAGATAGGACAATACAAAGCATTTTTATCCCAAAGAGAACTACAAATCATAGAAGGACAATGCCAATATTATTTGGAAATAGTTAACTATGAACTTTCCAACAAGAAAAAAACGGGAATAATTCGCTTTTCTCTATATCAATTTTTGGCGTTTTTATACCGCCCTTTTTTATTAATGATTTATTTACGCATCCCATTGGCTTTGAAACGCAAATTAAAGAAACGCCGAAATAAAAGAATGTCTATTCCTGTTTAACTAAACGATTTTTCGGTACTTGATACGTTTTGGTCCTGAATCACCCATTCGTTTCTTTCGATTTTCTTCATATTCAGAATAAGAACCTTCGAACCAATGCACGTGGGAATCTCCTTCAAAAGCAAGAATATGAGTACATATACGATCCAAAAACCATCGATCGTGAGAAATAACCACTGCGCAACCCGCAAAATTTTGGATACCTTCCTCTAATGCGCGCAAGGTATTAATATCGATATCATTGGTTGGCTCATCGAGCAACAAAACATTTGCCTCTGTTTTTAAGGTCATCGCAAGATGCAGACGATTACGTTCACCACCGGACAAAATACCTACTTTTTTATTTTGATCTGCCCCATTAAAATTAAATTTAGAGAGATACGCCCTCGAATTTATTTTTTGGTTTCCAACTTCAACATATTCCAAGCCGTTAGAAACTACATCAAAGACTGTTTTTTCTTTACTTACGTCTTTATGCGATTGATCTACATAGCCAATTTTAACGGTTTCACCCACTTTAAATTCCCCCGAATCGACGGATAACTCATCCATAATCATTTTAAAAATTGTCGTCTTTCCTGCTCCATTAGGACCAATAATTCCAACAATTCCAGCGGGAGGTAAACTAAAGTTTAAATCATCATATAAAAGCTTATCACCAAACGATTTTGCAACATGTGCCGCTTCAATAACATTCGTTCCTAATCGAGGTCCATTGGGAATAGGCATTTCAAGTAAGGCCTCTTTAGCTTGCACATCTTCCGAAAGCATTTTCTCATAATTTTGAAGTCTTGCCTTACTTTTTGCTTGCCGCGCTTTTGGATTCATCCGTACCCAATCCAACTCACGCAATAACATTTTTTGCCGTTTGGACTCCGATTTCTCTTCTTCTTTCAAACGATTCGATTTTTGTTCTAGCCAAGAGGTATAATTTCCTTTCCAAGGAATCCCTTCCCCCCTATCTAATTCTAAAATCCACCCTGCGACATTATCCAGAAAATAACGGTCGTGTGTTACGGCAATAACAGTACCTGCATACTGCTGCAAATGCTGTTCAAGCCAATCGATTGATTCAGCATCCAAGTGGTTCGTAGGTTCATCTAATAACAAAATATCAGGATTTTGAAGTAGCAAACGACAAAGCGCCACCCTTCTTTTTTCGCCACCAGAAAGTGTAGAAATCAATTGATCATCAGGCGGACACCTTAAAGCGTCCATCGCTCTATCTAATTTATTATCTAATTCCCAAGCATCGAGCGCATCAATTTTATCCTGTACCTCACCCTGCCTAGCAATTAACTTATCCATTTTATCAGGGTCATTGAGCACCTCTTCATCCATAAAAGCGGCATTTATTTCCTCATATTCTTTGAGTACGTCAACCGTTTCACTTGCGCCCTCAAGCACAACCTCTTTCACTGTTTTAGTGGGATCAATATCCGGTTCTTGCGGCAAGTAGCCTACCGTATATCCTGGAGAAAACACCACATCACCTTGAAAAGCTTGATCTAGGCCTGCAATAATCTTCATGACCGTTGATTTACCAGAACCATTTAATCCAATAATTCCGATTTTCGCGCCATAGAAAAATGACAGGTAAATATTTTTAATGATTTGTTTTCCTTGAGGGGTAGCTTTAGAGACGCCAACCATAGAAAAAATTACTTTTTTATCATCCGACATAATCGATTCCTTATTTTAAATTTAGATATTATTTTTTAGGATAAAACAGTTTAGGTTTTACAATCCCCCATCGTGCCATACGGTAACTAATTGAAACACCAATAACGCCTATACCATATTGAACAGAGCGTTTAAAATTTATCGAAGATGCTTCTTCGAAATATTTTGTAGGACAAGTAATTTCACCGATTTCAAATCCTGCATAAAATATCTGAGCAAGCATTTGATTATCGAATATAAAATCATCTGAATTACTTTCGATATCAATTTTCTCAAAAATTTCTTTTGAAAATGCACGATATCCAGTATGGTATTCTGAAAGTTTTTGCCCCAATAATATATTTTGCCCTAGGGTCAAAAAGCGATTTGCAATATATTTATACATCGGCATACCACCTTTTCTTGCCCCTTTTCCTAGAATCCTCGAGCCCATTACAACCGGATAAACATCAAATGCTATAACCGCAGAAAGCGAATGGATCAACTTTGGAGTATATTGATAATCAGGATGCAACATTATGATAATATCGGCGTTTAGTCCCAGCGCTTTTTCATAACATGATTTTTGATTACCACCATAGCCCCTATTATTTTCATGACGAATCAAATGTTTTATTCCCAATTTTTTTCCGAGTTCTGTTGTCGCATCCTTGCTAGCATCATCTACCAAAACAACATCATCAACAATATCAAAAGGGATTTCATTATACGTCATCTCTAGTGTCTCTGCTGCATTATAAGCAGGCAATACAACACAAATACGTTTTCCATTTAGCATATGCAAATCTAAGTATCTTTTATCGAAACACATAAAGAAATTCACGATGAAGAAATAGTTCGTTCAACAATTGAAATCAACCATAAAATCAGGATTGCACATCCAAAGAAATAATTACATTTGTATTTACAACAAAAATGAATAACAACTTGGAACTTCAAGAAAAGGTATTAAGTATTTTCTCCGCCTATTTAGTGCAAAATGGACATAGAAAGACGCCCGAACGTTTTGCCATTTTATCAGAGATCTATGAGTATAACGGTCATTTTGATGTTGAAACACTTTATGAAAAAATGAAGAAGAATAATTACCGTGTTTCAAGAGCGACCCTATACAATACTATTGAATTATTACTTGCGTGTAATTTAGTGACAAAGCACCAGTTTGGAAAAAACCTAGCTCAATATGAGAAGGCCCATGGTTCAAAGCAACATGACCATTTAATTTTCACTGATTCAAATGAAGTTAAAGAATTTTGTGATCCAAGAATACAACAAATAAAAACGACCATTGAAGAGTTATTTGACGTTGATATACAGCATCATTCGCTCTATTTTTATGGGATAAAAAAAAATAAAATATGATTGAATTCTCAATTTCCTCTTCAGAAGTTACATGTTTGTCTATATCAGGCAAAATATTATCCGACGCTGATATTCAACCGATGAAAGAAGCCATTGACCAGGTTGATAATTGGAAAATTGTCATAGATCTTTCACAATTATCGCATACGAACTCAAGCGGCATTGCCTTCATGGTTAAGGTACTTACTAAATCGAGGATAAATGGAGGAGACACCGTGTTTTTAAATCCAAATGCTGGACTCACGAAGTTATTTGAAATAACAAAAATTCATGAAGTATTTACTATTTTCGATTCATTAGAATCCGCAAAAAATCATTTTAATTAAGTTATAGATGAAAGTTGATGTATTATTAGGCCTTCAATGGGGAGATGAAGGTAAAGGAAAAATTGTTGATGTTTTCACCCCAAAATATGATATAATTGCTCGATTTCAAGGAGGCCCTAATGCTGGACACACCTTAGAATTTGAAGGAATAAAACATGTTCTTCATACGATTCCATCGGGCATCTTTCGAGAAAATGTTATCAACCTAGTGGGTAATGGTGTAGTCATTGACCCAATAATTTTCAAAGGTGAATTAGAGAAATTAGCACCGTTCAACATTGACTTCAAAAAGCGCTTATTTATTTCAAAGAAAGCACATTTAATCCTACCTACTCATAAATTATTGGATGCCGCTTCCGAAACATTAAAAGGAAAAAATAAGATTGGATCTACACTCAAGGGTATTGGTCCAACCTACATGGATAAAACAGGAAGAAACGGCTTACGGGTTGGCGATCTTTATTCTCCAAATTTTAAGGAGAAATACCAAAATTTAATGGATAAGCATATCGGGATACTTTCCCATTATGATGATTTCGAATACGATTTGACTTCTTTGGAAAAAGAGTGGATGGATAGTTTAGAAGTAATAAAATCCTTGGATGCTGTTGATAGCGAGCATTTTTTAAATGCCGCCATTTTGTCGGGCAAGAAAATATTAGCAGAAGGCGCACAAGGTACGATGCTCGACATTGATTTTGGGACCTATCCATTTGTCACCTCTTCCAATACAGTTACGGCAGGAACATGCACAGGTTTAGGTATTGCTCCAAATAAAATTGGTGAGGTAATCGGAATTTTTAAAGCCTATTGCACACGTGTAGGTAGTGGTCCATTTCCAACTGAATTACTAGACGAAGTTGGCGAACAAATCAGACAAGAAGGGCGTGAATTTGGATCTACCACTGGCCGACCTAGACGATGTGGGTGGATAGATTTAGTTCAGTTAAAATATGCCATAATGATTAATGGAGTAACGGAATTAAGCATGATGAAAGCTGATATTCTAAGCATATTTGATTCCATAAAAATCTGTACACATTACGAAATTGATGGTCAAAAAATAACAGAATTCCCTTATGATGTTCATGATGTACCCCTAGTTCCAATCTACATAGAAATGGCAGGTTGGAAAGAAGATTTAACAAAATTGCGTAAGTATCAAGATGCACCACAAGAACTTAAAAACTATGTGCTTTATCTTGAAAAAGAATTAAATGTACCTATTACCCTTGTATCAGTAGGTCCTGACAGGGAACAAACACTTTTAAAATAGAATGGGAATCTTCCATAAAATATACCTTTATGCGTTCATTTTGAGCGCATTTTTTTTTAAGGAAGATCTAAGTGCTCAAAGCAATGTATTGGAACTATTACCCGGAACAGAAAAGGTTATTTTCGATCAAAAAACTGGTCAACATAGGCTAATAGGAACCGTAAACTTCACCTATCAAGGCAACACAATGTATTGTGATTCAGCACATT
This sequence comes from Crocinitomicaceae bacterium, assembly GCA_044336865.1. GTDB lineage: Bacteria > Bacteroidota > Bacteroidia > Flavobacteriales_D > Crocinitomicaceae > UBA952. The sequence continues at coordinate 9,339 of JBIIOQ010000044.1, forward strand.
ACTATGAAAAAAGAAAAATTGTTCATGCCTATGGAAATGTTCATATCACTAAAAACGAGATAAATTTATACTGCGATTCTCTTTTGTATTTTGGCGCAACAAAATTCGCCAAACTTTGGGGACATGTAAGAATTAGAGATAAAGAGTATAAGCTCGCTACCGATTCCTTGGACTATGACGCAAAAAGTGGTCGAGCTACTTTTAAGAACTTCGGAAGGATTGAAAGTATTGTTTCAAATGAATTCATTACAAGTAAATATGGTTATTTCTATCCTAACATTGGTAGTTTTTTCTTCAGTGGAAAAGTAAAATACAAAAAAGAAGACCTTCTAATGACTACTGACACCTTGCAATTTGCCTACGAAAAACAAATCACTCAATTTTTTGGTCCAACAGAAATTAGTAACGATAGCATTACTATTCAGTGTGAACGAGGCTGGTATCATGTTAAAAAAGAAGAAGGGAATTTATTTCAGCACGTTAAGATTATACAAAAAGATAAAGTTGTAAGTTGTGACACTGCCTATTATGCTTCGAAACCGCCACTTTTCACAGCTAGAGGAAAAGTACAAGTTGAAGACAAACAAAATAAACAACATTTAATCAGCGATGTGTTTTACAGTAATAAATCTACCGGAAAAACCTACATTACTGGTCGTGCTATTGCCGTTCAGCGAACCGAAAAAGATAGCATTTACCTTCATGCAGACACGCTAACTATTCTTGAAGATTCCTTAGGTCAAACAATAGCGATGAAAGGAAATAAACACATCAAAATATTCAGTACTACCCTTCAAGCGATTGCGGACTCCGCCTATTACGACAATATAAATGGCCAGCTTACTTTAGCAAAATCACCAATGATTTGGTCGAAAAATGCACAATTAAAAGGCGACACCATTATTGTGTTTATGAAAGATAGTATCATAAACAAAGCACTTATAATAGGTAAGGCTTCTGCTATTATGGAATTGGATAGTGGTTTATTTTACAACCAGTTGTCAGGGCGAAAAATGATCGCTTGGTTTGAAAAAAATGAACTGCAACGTGCCGATATGAATGGTAATGCATGGACCATTCTTTATCCGATTGACGAAATAAAAACAGATTCCACCCTGACAAAGAAACGTTTGGGTTTAAATCGGCTGTATGCATCCGATTTACGTGTTTATTTAGATAGTGGCGAAGTACGAAGCATTACCTATTTTGACAAGCCAGACGGCATCTTCTACCCAATGAATCAAATTAAAGAAGAGGAAAAGTTTATTGTTGGATTCGAGTGGTTGGTGGCAAAAAGACCTAAAAACCCATATAAAATGGTTGAAATGGACTAGATATCAAGATCATCTTGCATATCCCATCTAACAACACGCTGAACACCTTCAATTTCCTCAAACTTTCGTGTAAGCAATTCTAAATGTTCCGTATCTAAAACTAGTACACGAATATGTCCCTCAAATACACCATCAATAGTATCAAAAGAAATACTTTTCATGTTGACTTTATTTTCTTTCGAAATAATTTCAGTTAATTTATTAACTAAGCCCATGCGATCAATACCAATTATTTTAATGGCAGCTATACGTTCAACTTCATGTTTAGATTTCCAGGTAGCCTTAATGCATCGATAAGCATATTTGGACATTAAGTGAACAGCATTGGGGCAATTTGAACGGTGAATCTTTATACCCTGACCAATCGTAATAAATCCGAAAACTTTATCACCAGGAATTGGATTACAACATTTAGAAATTTGATAATCAATGCCTTTAAAATCATCACCGATCAGAAGTACATCTTTTTTTGTATCAATTCCATGAGAATTAATATCAGCCTGATCAACCACTTTCTTTTTTGAAACTTTTTCTTTCTTCGGATATTGAAAAAAGCCATTTACGCAATCAATTTCCCTTAATTTAGAAAGTTCAATTTTTCCTTTTGCAATTCTATAGTACAATTCAGTAGCTGAATTTGTAGCAAAATACTTTTCCAAAAACGTAATGTTTTCAGCATTAAATTTTAAGTTGTACTGTTTAAACTTTCGATCTAATATTTCTTTTCCGTCAGATGCTATTAATTTTCGCTCCTCATTAAGCGATGCTTTTATTTTCTGTTTTGCTCGCGCTGATACAACAAACTTCAACCAATCTTCATTCGGTTTTTGCTTAGAAGACGTTATAATCTCTAATTGATCCCCATTATTCAGTTGATAACTTAGTGGCACCAATCGATTGTTAACTTTTGCACCGATGCATTTATCCCCTATGTCTGTATGAATATCATAAGCAAAATCCAAAATGGTAGCACCAATGGGAAGCACACGTAATTCACCTTTAGGTGTAAAAATGTAGATTTCATCATTGAATAAATTTAATTTGAATTCATCAACAAAATCAAGTGCATTTGTATCCGGATTTTCTAATAGTGCTCGTACTTCGGAAATCCAACGATCAAATTTACTATCGTCACTTTTCAACTCCTTGTATTTGTAATGCGCAGCAAGCCCTTTTTCCGCTATTTCGTCCATTCTTTTAGATCGAATTTGCACTTCCACCCAACGTCCTTGCGGCGACATAACCGTAGTATGCAATGATTCGTAGCCATTGGCACGCGGTGTGGAAATCCAATC
>JBIIOQ010000088.1:0-2996 GCA_044336865.1 Crocinitomicaceae bacterium
AAAGCTTCTTTTAGACGCACTAATGCTTTGCCCGACGAATGATTTCGATGTTGTTTTCGTTGGGGAAAGTACCCTTAACGAGGGCAAGAGCTATGAGAATTTATTACGGGATTGTATAGTGGAAAATAGGCTTGTGGATCGAGTTCATTTTCGGCCATTTATGGAGGATGTTTCGGTATTTTTTAGCGCGATAGATTGGATGGTAATGGCAACAAAAGCAGAGACTTTCGGTATGGTGTCGATTGAATCAATGGCCTGTGGCACGCCTGTTTTGGGAAGTAATGCAGGTGGCACCCCTGAGTTACTCAAAGAAGGGGAATTAGGGGTGCTATTTGAGTCATTAAATGCAAATGATTTAGCCGAAAAGTTATTCGAAATTGTCGATGGAAAACACACTATTAATTCGCATGATTTACGTCAGCATGTTCGTCAATTTGATCATCTAACGGTTTGCACGAGGGTAGAGGAGCGTTTCATTAACCATTAATTTCTTTTTCCTACTTTTACAAGATGGATTTGTATTCTAAAAAGCAACGTTGGAAAATTGGCTTATTAATCGTAGCACTTGCAACGATTGGGGTTTCTTTAGTGGTGTCTAATAATATGGTTTCTAAGATCGCTGAGAAAGAAAAGACCAAAGCCAAACAATGGGCGGATGCGATTCAAAAAAAGGTCGAATTGCTTAAGTTTACCAATGCAACTTTTGATCAACTTCGTATAAAAGAACGAAGTAAGATTGAAGTGGTCGTTCGTGCACAAAAAACAGTGCTTAATCCCTCTGCTCTTAACGTGAATCAAGATCTTGCATTTGCAATGGAGATTATACAAGAGAATAACGATATCCCTGTCGTTTTACTTGATGATAACAATAAGTTATCGCAGTATAAAAACATCGATACTGCTTTATTTAGAACCTTAATTTCTTCGCAAACCGAAAAAGAATACATAGCATTTTTGGAGGACTCTATCGTTCAAAGGTCACTTACTTGGAAAGAAAAAGGACGGTTTTTTACGATAAATGTATACGAGGATTTCAATATGACGTATCTTTATGATGACTCTAAAGCTCTAAAAAGTTTAGAAAAGTCACGCGACTCTTTATTGTTGGCTTTTAATAGGGATTTAATTGATGGTAGTAATTTAGTCCCAGTATTACTACTTAATAGTTCAAAAGATAGTGTTATTGGAAGCAATATTGATGCTACCCGTTTAGATGCAAAGCGCTTAAAAACAAGCATAGCGGAATTTAGTCGACAAAATCCACCCATTAAAATTGATTTAGGTGAAGGCAATCAAAATTGGTTGTATTTCGATGAAAGTCCAGAGGTCAAACAATTAATTTGGTTCCCTTACATTCAATTTGGCATGATTAGCCTTATTGTTATTGTTGGTTATTTAATTTTTTCTACTTATCGAAAGGCTGAACAGAATCAAGTTTGGGCAGGAATGGCAAAGGAAACTGCTCATCAATTAGGCACGCCTCTTTCGTCTTTGATGGCATGGGTGCAGCACCTTGAAACAACGGATATAGACCCCATGATTGCCGCCGAAATGCAAAAGGATTTAGTGCGTTTGGAAAAAATAACAGATCGTTTTTCTAAAATTGGTTCGGGGGCTAAATTATTACCCGAAGATTTAGTGTTAACCATCGGTAATAATTTAGAATACTTACGCGCTAGATTGTCCAGTAAGGTTTCTATTACGCTTGAATTATTGGATGAGAAGCCGATTATTGTGCCCCATAATCCTCCCTTGATGGAGTGGGTGATCGAAAATATTTGTAAAAATGCCGTGGATGCTATGGAGGGTAAAGGAATCTTACTAATTACCATGAAAATGCAGCAGAATTGGGTGCATATCGACATTAAAGATACTGGGAAGGGATTAACACCCAAGCAATTTAAATCGGTTTTTGAGCCTGGATTTTCGACTAAAAAAAGAGGTTGGGGCTTAGGACTCACCTTGGTTAAGCGAATTGTAGAGGATAATCACAAAGGGAAAGTATTTGTTCTTAGGAGTGAAATTGATAAAGGAACAACTTTCAGAATTAGCTTGCCGCTATAAATTTTCTAAGTCAACCATGCGCATTGCAATGAATGCTTTCAATACGCGTTCGCCGATCCCTGGAATTGAAACATGGATAAGGTATACTCCAGATGATACAGGGATATTAACTTGATTGGTTAAGGTCCAATCTTGATAAGTAATCGGACTTTCTTTCTTGAATGTTCGGATCAATTTACCTTGTGTATTGTAAATAGTAATGATGCATTTCTCAGGTAAGTTGGTGATTTTAATTCGGTTATCTAATTTATTTCGCTCATACTCCGAAAATGCATTGTAAGGATTTGGAACGATGTTAATTAAATTAAGTGTTTCTTGCAACGCTTCAGTACTATTGGTAATGGTCGATACGCCATCCATCGACCAAGAATACATCGGTCGACCGTTATTTTCGCCTGTTGCTACATAATTCTTGTATTCTTTATTAATGCGTAGTTTGATGGTCACATCACTTGCCAATAAAGTTTGCCCAGGCGTAACAATTGGATATGAAATCCAAGTCAAACTTCCGTATAATTCTCGTTTTGCTAAAGTGTTGTTGGTTTCAACCTCTGCCCATTTGAGTTGAAGTGCATTACCTGTAGTACTTTCAGCATTAGCTGGAATATAAGCCGGGAAATCATAACTAGAGCTGTAGCCGTTGATAGACTTTTGCTTGTAACTAAATACATACACAGGGTGCATTCCTCCCATCAATGGTGTTCCTACATTACTCACAAAGCGATCCGTTGGATTCCAAACCATATCGGCCCCATTTTCACCACCTAAGAATGAATTCTCTCCAAAAGCTAAGTACAATCTTGCGCCAGATTCTAAGTCTACAGCGTAGCCCGGGAACCATCCCATTCCTGTGCCTGTTCCGTCTGGATTACCATTTTTATCAACACTTGGGCTCTTACGCATCGCACCTGGTGCACATGCGCCAACATTCA
>JBIIOQ010000024.1:0-41733 GCA_044336865.1 Crocinitomicaceae bacterium
GAGATTAAATCAAAACATCCTAATTTAAAATGTGTCATGCTATCAGGACATGCGAATCCAATTTCGATTGAGGCCTTGAACAAAGAAAATATGCTTGAGTCATTTATTTCAAAACCTTGGAATGAAGAAGAACTTTTTGATACGATTCGCCCAATATTAGAAGGCTACACTCGATAATCTTTTTTCATGAAAACAATTCTGCTTCTTGGCGCTGGAATGTCATCTTCCTCCTTGATTCGATATCTGTTAGTAGAGTCTGAGAAATTTGATTGGAAACTAAATATCGTTGATCAAAACACAGCACTTGTTTTGAAGAAAATAGCAAATCACCCACGAGCACAGGCACTATCTTTTAATGCCCTTGATACCATGGAAAGAAGAAAAAATATCCATGAAGCAGATTTGGTAATTTCTATGCTCCCAGCTCGATTTCACCCCGATATAGCTAAAGATTGTATCGAGTTAAAAACTAATTTAATTACACCCTCTTACCTTGCTCCAGAAATGAAAGCGCTAACGGAAAAAGCGGTCCAGGCGGGTGTGATTATTATGAATGAAGTTGGTGTTGATCCTGGGATCGATCACATGAGCGCGATGCAGATTATTCATAAAATACAAGGGCTAGGAGCAGAAATGGTGAGCTTTAAATCGTTTTGTGGTGGATTAATTGCACCAGAATCAGACAATAACCCTTGGCATTATAAATTTACATGGAGTCCTAGAAATGTAGTTTTGGCTGGACAAGGATCAGCTGCGGCGTTTATTCAGAATAATGACTTCAAATATATCCCCTACAATCAATTATTTAAAAGAACGGAACGGTTTGTAATTGGTGATTTTGGTGAATTTGAAGGATACGCAAATCGCGATTCATTTGCCTATCGTGAAACCTACGGTTTATTTGATATAAAAACCATCTATCGTGGCACCTTGAGAAGACCAAATTTTTGCGATGCTTGGAATGTTTTTGTTGAGTTGGGCATGACAGATGACAGTTACTCACTATTTGAGTCGCATAAAATGTCACCACGAAAATTTGTGAATTCATTTCTGCCGTATCATCAAACGAAAACGGTAGAGGAAAAATTTCATAATTTTCTAGGACGCGAAAGGATCCATCTTTTTAACCAATTTGAATGGCTTGGTTTATTCGATGATGAGTGCGTTCTTGGATTAGAAAAAGCAACGCCCGCCCAACTCTTAGAAAGCATACTGATTGATCGTCTATCCCTGAGCCCCGGAGATAAGGATATGTTGGTCATGTACCACGAGTTTGATTATCTTCTGCACGGTAAGCAGAAACAAATTCGTTCTTCAATGATTTGTTTAGGGGCCGATCAAACCTATACCGCAATGTCTGATACAGTCGGATTGCCAGTAGGCATGATGGCCAAATTAATCCTTAATGGTGAATTTAATAAGCCTGGAATCCATATTCCCGTAGATCGAGAAGTATATGAACCTATTTTAAGCGAATTAAAATCCTTTGGGATATCTTTTCAAGAAATCGAAAATGATTTGTAAATTCGTCACTAGATACTAAAATTATGCAAAACGAAGAAAACCAAATGAATATAGAATTATCTGAGGAAATAGCCTTAGGTATTTACTCAAATTTAGCGATTATCACACATTCTCCTGCTGAAGTAGTGTGCGATTTTGTTCAAATCATGCCCGGAATGCCTAAAGGAAAGGTGCGGTCTCGGGTGTTAATGACGCCTCAAAATGCCAAGCGATTTCTGCATGCATTGACCGAAAACATTCAGAAGTTTGAACAAAGTTTTGGCGAGATTAATGATCCACAACAAGGGTTTCCTCCTATGAATTTTGGCACGCCAAATACAATGGCCTAGTAAATTTTAAAACCAATATGGACGTATCCGTTTGCATTCCTGTATTTAATTCGGATGTCAAAAAATTGGTCACGGCACTTGCTCAGCAAATTGCACTAAGTCAACTTTCAGCTGAAATTGTCGTTATAGACGATGCTTCATCGATTGAGATGGAAAGCCAAAACCGTACTGCGCTTCAAGAGCTGAATCATACTCGGTATTTTTCTCTGCCAAAAAATGTGGGTAGATCTGCCATTAGAAATCGTTTTATCGATCTTGCTACAGGTGATTTTCTTTTGTTTATTGATGGCGATTCAGAAATAATAAATCCTAATTTCTTAGAAAATTATACGAAAACATTAAGCTCGTCGCCCATTGATTTACTGTATGGTGGAAGTGTTTATTCAGAGGATGCCCCCCAAGCAAATTATTTTCTGAGGTGGAAGTATAGCTGGATAAGGGAATCGAAGTCGGCTCAAGAAAGATCGATAACTCCTTATGGATTTAAAACCAATAATTTTATTATCAAAAAATCTGTCTTATCTAGTTTTCCCTTTGATGAGCGTATTCAAGGATATGGCCATGAGGACACTCTTTTTGGATTTACACTTTGTAAAAATAATATTGTGCTAAACCATGTCGAAAATCCAGTATTAAATAGCTGTTTAGACACCAATGATATTTTTCTCTCAAAAACGGAGGAGGCAATAAAAAACCTTTGGTACATTCATAAAAACATTGCCACAGAAATGGACTTTGTAGAAAATGTTCGTTTGTTAAAGGCATATTATTGGCTAAAAAATAGGGGCTTACTTCCACTAGTTAAACTTAGTAATTATTTACTTGGAAAGTACAACAAACGCCTCTTGCTTTCAGGGCGATTCACCATACGAATGTTTGATTTTTATAAGCTTTCAATGCTCTTAAAGCAAGCGTCTACTCAGGTTAAATAGTTCGCATAATAGCTTCTAACTTAGGCTTTTCATTTCCCCAATGTTCTATTTCTGCCGCTTTATGGCAGTTGCTTCTTAAAGACGCAAGTAAGGTGGTATCGTGCTGCAAAGTTTTGATTGCACTTGCGATATGTGTCGGACTTACCTCAGAAATAACAAGGCCGATATTATATTGCTGCACTAATGATTTTATTTCAACTAAATCCATGCAAATAATTGGCGTGCCAGCTTGGAGGTAATCAAATACTTTATTCGGCAGTGCAAATTGGTGGTTTTTACTGCTGGGTTTATCTATTGCAAGACCGCAATCAGCTAGTTGAGTAAATGCCATTAGTTCTTGATATGGGCGTTTACCAAAAAAATGCACTCTTTTTTCTAAGGAAAGATTCGCCACTATTTTTTTTGCTTTTGGCAAAACATCTCCGTCTCCAACAATTAATAAATCAACATTCTCAAGCAATAAAATCGCTTCGATGGCTTCTTCAATCCCGCGATCAACATTTAAACCTGAACCCTGAATGATGACCTTAAACGAATTACTAGGAATCTTTTCTGCTAGTATAGGATTCATCTTCGGAATTATTATTTGTTCGGGAACATTGCGAATAACATGAAAGACAACTCCGTACTTTTTTTTAAAAATAGCCGCGATCGACTCATTAACCGTGATGCAATGCTTTAACTTGGGGACGATGCGTTTTTCAACAAATGTCCAAATTCCTTTTTTGAAAGGCGAATGCTCTAATTCTGGCACCTCTGTAAACAATTCGTGGGAATCATAAATTAGGGGAGTGCGTTTGAGTTTAGAAATAAGATAATTGGGTAATAAGGTGTCAAGGTCATTAGAATACAGCAAGTCGACACGCTTAAAAAGTAGATAGAAAAATAAACGAAGTTGAAAAGCAGCATAAAACAGCACACCTGTTTTGAAAATAAGATGGAATCTTTTGGTGGTATATGGCCTTTTAATATCTTGGCTATTCGGAAGTTTACGCCCAACTAATAACACCTCAAAGCCTAAGTTTTGCGCGACAATACAGCTTCGATTTACTCGATTATCTGTGACAAGATCATTCGTTACGCTAAAAATTATTCGTCTCATTGTTCGCCGTAAATTTAGAAATAACTTTAGCGCTATTTTTAGCTTTGTAATATTTTTAAAAAAAAACCTAAAAACCTTTGCGATAAAAAAAACTTTCGTACATTTGCAGTCCAAAATTTAAGGAAGTTTAGGGAAAAAGTTCTTTATATTAGTGATTTCAACATTCGCCGATGTAGCTCAGTTGGCCAGAGCAGCTGATTTGTAATCAGCTGGTCGGGGGTTCGAATCCCTCCATCGGCTCGAGTATTGGGGAGATACTCAAGTGGCTAACGAGAACAGACTGTAAATCTGTTGGTGCATACCTTCGCAGGTTCGAATCCTGCTCTCCCCACAGATAGTATTAAGCGGGAGTAGCTCAGTTGGTAGAGCTTCAGCCTTCCAAGCTGAACGTCGCGAGTTCGAGTCTCGTCTCCCGCTCTAAGTTGCTTTCTGCGCCGGTGTAGCTCAGGGGTAGAGCGCTTCCTTGGTAAGGAAGAGGTCATGAGTTCAATTCTCATCATTGGCTCAAATGAAAAAAAAAGACATTGGATTGCTAAAGTGTAATCCTTTTAAAATAGGTTGTATTTATTAACAAGTAACAAAAAGAAAAATGGCTAAGGAAAATTTTGATCGTTCCAAACCGCACGTGAACATTGGTACCATTGGGCACGTTGACCACGGTAAGACTACATTAACTGCTGCAATTTCAAGTGTATTAGCATCTAAAGGATTGGCTCAAGTGAGAGACTTTTCTTCGATTGATAATGCACCTGAAGAAAAAGAGCGCGGTATTACTATTAACACCTCTCACATTGAGTACGAAACAGTAAATCGTCACTACGCTCACGTTGATTGTCCAGGTCACGCCGATTATGTGAAGAACATGGTTACGGGTGCTGCTCAAATGGATGGTGCGATTTTGGTGGTTGCGGCTACTGATGGACCAATGCCACAAACACGTGAACACATCTTATTAGGACGTCAAGTTGGTGTGCCTCGTTTAGTTGTATTCATGAATAAAGTTGATAGCGTTGATGATGAAGAGCTATTAGAATTAGTTGAAATGGAAGTAAGAGAATTACTTTCTTTCTACAAGTATGATGGTGATAACGCTCCAGTAATTCAGGGATCTGCTCTTGGTGCACTTAACGGTGAGGAAAAGTGGGTAGCGAAAATTGAAGAATTGATGGAAGCCGTTGATACATATATTGAATTGCCTCCTCGTGATAGAGATAAGCCGTTCTTGATGCCAGTTGAAGATGTATTTACGATTACAGGTCGTGGTACAGTTGCAACAGGTAGAATTGAAACAGGTGTAATTAACTCAGGTGAAGGTGTTGACATTCTTGGAATGGGAGACCTTAAATTAACGTCAACTGTTACAGGTGTTGAAATGTTCCGTAAAATTTTGGATAGAGGTGAAGCAGGTGATAACGTTGGTCTTTTATTAAGAGGTATTGAAAAATCTCAAATTAAAAGAGGAATGGTTATTTGTAAGCCAGGGTCTACAACTCCTCATCATGAATTCAAAGCTGAAATATATGTTTTGAAGAAAGAAGAAGGTGGTCGTCACACTCCATTCCACAATAAATACCGTCCGCAATTTTATTTCCGAACAACAGATGTTACAGGTGAAATTAGCCTAATCGATGGCCGTGAAATGGTAATGCCAGGTGATAACGTTACAATCAATGTGAAATTGATCGTTCCAATTGCAATGGACAAAGGATTACGTTTTGCAATCCGTGAGGGAGGTAGAACTGTTGGAGCAGGTCAGGTTACTGAAATAGTAGCTTAACTATTATATAAATAAAGTTTAGTAAGGGGAGTAAAAGCTCCCCTTTTTAAACGGGTGTAGCTCAGCTGGTAGAGTGGTGGTTTCCAAAACCATTGGTCGTGGGTTCGAATCCTACCGCCCGTGCAACATTTAAAACGTATTCAGTGTCAAAAATTAAAACATATTTTAACGAGACCTACCATGAAATGGTTCATAATGTTACATGGCCAACATGGAAAGAGCTTCAAAACAATACTATAATTGTTGTTATCGCATCAATTCTGATTGCATTAATGATTTTTGTAATGGATTTCTTGTTTGGAATTTCTCCAGCTAAAGATCCTTTTTGGAAGGGATTACTCGGTTATTTTTATACCATTAAATTCTAAAAATGTCGGAGATAGTTAAAAAGTGGTTCGTCGTACGTGCTGTAAGCGGTAAGGAAAGGAAAGTGAAAGAACAACTCGAATTGGAAATTTCACGTCAAAAATTGTCTGATTATGTTGGGCAAATTTTAATTCCTACTGAAAAAGTTTTCCAGATTCGTAATGGTAAGAAAATTAATAAAGAGAAAACGTATTTGCCGGGTTATGTGCTTGTTGAGGCGGCTTTAATTGGCGAAGTTCAACACGTTATTAAAGGTATTACAAATGTTATAGGTTTTCTAGGCGGAAAAAAAGGAGGAGACCCTATTCCGATGCGTTTATCTGAGGTTAATAGAATCTTAGGAAAAGTGGATGAGCTTTCTGAAACAGAAGAAGAATTGAGAATTCCATTTACCATTGGTGAAGCCGTTAAGGTCATTGATGGTCCTTTTAATAATTTTAGTGGAGTCGTTGACGAAATCAACGAGGAAAAGAAGAAGTTAAAAGTAATGGTTAAAATATTTGGTAGAAAAAACTTGCTAGAACTTAGTTATATGCAAGTTGAGAAAGATGTTTAAATAGTTTATTAACCCGTAGGAGTGAGGAAATCGATTAAAGCTTCCCGAAAATACTCACGTTTGACTACATAATTTGTATACATATGGCTAAAGAAGTAGCAGCGTTAATAAAGCTACAAATCAAAGGAGGAGCGGCCAACCCTTCACCACCGATTGGACCCGCATTGGGTGCGAAAGGAGTGAATATCATGGAGTTTTGCAAGCAATTTAATGCGCGAACGCAAGACAAACCAGGTAAGGTTGTTCCAGTTGTTATCACCGTTTATGGTGATAAGTCTTTTGATTTCGTGCTTAAAACTCCCCCAGCAGCAGTGCAAATCACGGAGTATTCCAAAATCAAAAAAGGGTCTTCTGAACCCAATCGAGTTAAAGTTGGTTCTGTTACGTGGGATCAAGTGAGGCTTATTGCAGAAGATAAAATGCCGGATTTGAATTGTTTTACAGTTGATTCAGCCATGAAAATGGTTGCAGGCACAGCAAGAAGCATGGGAGTTACAATTAAAGGTGGAGTAGCACCGAAAACCAAAAAATCATAAGACATGAAAAGAGTTTCTAAAAAAAGAAAGGAGGTTTTGTCTAAATTTGATTTGACAAAATCATACACATTAGTGGATGCTTGCGATTTGGTTAAGGTAATTACTACCTCTAAATTTGATGCATCTGTCGATATTTGTGTTCGTTTAGGAGTTGATCCGCGTAAAGCTAACCAAATGGTTAGAGGTACCGTAGCGCTTCCACACGGTACAGGTAAAGATATTCGCGTTCTCGTACTTTGTACACCAGATAAAGAAGCCGAAGCAATTGCTGCAGGAGCTGATTTTGTTGGTTTAGATGATTACATCGAAAAAATCAAAGGCGGCTGGACGGATATTGATGTTATTATTACCATGCCCGCAGTAATGGGGAAGGTTGGTGCATTGGGTCGGATTCTTGGACCTCGTGGACTAATGCCTAATCCTAAAACTGGAACGGTAACCATGGATGTTGCTAAGGCAGTAGTGGAAGTGAAAGCTGGAAAAATCGATTTTAAAGTTGATAAATACGGTATTATTCACTCTTCAGTTGGTAAGGTGAGTTTTGAAAAAGAAAAATTGCGTGAAAATGCAAATGAATTAATCTTAACACTTATTAAATTGAAACCATCCGCAGCTAAAGGAACCTACATTAAAAGTATTTACCTAAGCTCTACCATGAGTGCGGGTATACAAATTGATACTAAATCTGTAACAGCTTAAAACTTAAGTAAAATGACAAAAGAAGAAAAAGCAATTTATATTGAAGATTTAGCATCAGAATTAGCAGGCTCTAGTGTTTTATATTTAACCGATACAGCTGAATTAACAGTAGAAACAATTAACTCGATTAGAAGAAGATGTTTTCAATCAAACGTTACTTTGAGAGTAGTTAAGAATGCCCTACTGCAAAAAGCTATGGACAGAGTTGAAGGCAAGGATTATGGTAAATTAAGAGATGTTTTAAAAGGCTCTACATCTATCATGATCAGCTCTGAGGCAAATCTACCGGCAAAATTAATTCAAGAATTCCGAAAGAAAAATGCGAAACCGATTCTTAAAGGTGCATACATTGATGAAGCCATATTTATTGGTGATGATCAATTAGTAGTACTTGAATCGTTGAAAAGCAAAGAGGAATTGGTTGGAGAAATCATTGGATTATTATTAAGCCCTGCTAAGAATGTGTTGTCAGGTTTGCAAGGAGCTGGCGGAAAAATTGCAGGTATATTGAAAACGCTCGAGCAACGAGCATAAGTTAATTAATTATTAAACCCTTTATTAAAATTTAAATAAAATGGCTGATTTAAAGCAAATTGCAGAAACACTAGTTAACCTAACTGTTAAAGAAGTTAGTGAGTTAGCTACAATATTAAAAGACGAATACGGTATCGAACCTGCTGCGGCAGCACCAATCATGATGGCTGGTGGTGGCGGAGGCGCTGCGGAAGCAGTTGCTGAAGAGAAAACAGAATTTGATGTTATCTTAAAGTTCGGTGGTCCTAATAAATTAGCAGTAGTTAAACTTGTAAAAGAACTTACTGGTATGGGATTAAAAGAGTCTAAAGATTTAGTAGATGCTGCTCCTTCTCCAGTTAAAGAAGGTGTTTCTAAGGACGAAGCTGAGGGACTAAGAAAGTCTCTTGAAGAGGCTGGTGCCGAGGTTGAAGTTAAATAATATTTTCGATTAAATACAGAACAGGCAACCGTTTTTACGGGTGCCTTGTTCTGTTTATTATTAAGTATTTTTCATTCTACACTAAAAAATTTACGCATTGGCAACAACGAGTAATTCAACAAGAATTAATTTTGCTTCAAGCAAAAATCAATTTGATTATCCTGATTTCTTAGAAATCCAATTAAAATCTTTTAAAGAGTTCTTTCAATTAGAAACTACTCCTGAAAATAGAGACAGTGAAGGCCTTTTTAAGGTTTTTGCTGAAAATTTTCCAATTACTGATACGCGAAACCAATTCGTATTGGAGTTTTTGGATTATTTTATCGATCCGCCTCGTTACACAATTGAAGAGTGTATCGAAAGAGGATTGACATATAGCGTTCCGCTAAAAGCAAAATTGAAATTGTATTGTACCGATCCTGAGCACGAGGATTTTGAAACCATCGTGCAAGATGTATACTTAGGTACAATTCCTTATATGACTCCGAAAGGGTCTTTCGTTATTAATGGTGCTGAACGTGTTATTGTATCCCAATTACACAGATCACCGGGTGTTTTCTTCGGTCAAAGTCGTCACGCTAACGGTACTAAATTGTATTCTGCTCGTGTAATTCCTTTCAAAGGTTCTTGGATTGAATTCGCAACAGATATTAATAGTATCATGTACGCATACATTGATCGAAAGAAGAAATTGCCTGTAACCACATTGTTTAGAGCGATTGGTTATGAAACTGATCGAGATATTTTAGAAATTTTCGGTTTAGCTGATGAAGTGAAAATCGCTAAAGCGACTATCAAAAAGCTTGTCGGAAGACGTTTGGCTGCTCGTGTGCTTAAAACTTGGATTGAAGATTTCGTTGATGAAGACACTGGAGAAGTTGTTTCTATTGAGCGAAATGAAGTGGTATTAGATCGAGAATTATCGATTGAAGAATCTCACTTGGAGCAGATACTTGATTCAGGTGCTAAGTCGGTTATATTGCATAAAGAAAATGCGAACTCAACTGATTATACCATTATTTATAATACGCTTCAGAAAGATACTTCTAACTCAGGAAAAGAAGCAATTGAACACATATATCGTCAATTACGGAATTCCGATCCGCCCGATTTTGAAACGGCAAGAGGTGTTTTTGAAAAATTATTTTTCTCAGATACTCGTTATGATTTAGGAGAGGTTGGTCGTTATAGACTTAATAAAAAGTTGAAAATTGACGCTACTGAAGCTTCCCGTGTTTTAACGAAAAATGATATTATCCAAATCGTTAAGTATTTAATCGAATTGATTAACTCTAAAGCTGATGTTGATGATATCGATCACTTATCGAATAGAAGGGTAAGAACTGTTGGTGAGCAATTATATTCCCAATTTGGTGTTGGTTTAGCTCGTATGGCTCGTACCATTCGCGAACGAATGAATGTGCGCGATAATGAGGTATTTACACCAATTGACTTAATTAACGCGAAAACACTTTCGTCTGTGATTAATTCGTTCTTTGGAACGAATCAGTTGTCTCAATTCATGGATCAAACGAATCCATTATCTGAAGTAACGCACAAACGTAGGCTATCTGCCCTAGGGCCAGGTGGTTTATCTCGCGAAAGAGCAGGTTTTGAGGTACGAGATGTTCACTATACGCATTACGGTCGTTTGTGTACCATAGAAACTCCGGAAGGTCCAAATATTGGTTTGATTTCTTCACTTTGTGTATTTGCGAAAGTAAATAAACTAGGTTTTATTGAAACGCCTTACCGAAAAGTAGAAAAAGGAAAGGTTATCTTCAATGAAGAACCAATCTATTTGGCGGCAGAAGAAGAAGATACTAAAATTATTGCGCAGGCTAATGCGGTTATCGATGATAAAGGAAATTTCTTGTCTAATCTAGTTAAAGCTAGATTTGAAGGTGATTTTCCTGTTGTTCAACCGGAGAAACTGACCTTAATGGATGTTGGTGCAAATCAAATTGCATCAATTGCAGCTTCGTCTATTCCTTTCTTAGAACATGATGATGCCAACCGGGCACTTATGGGATCAAATATGCAACGTCAGGCTGTTCCTTTATTACGCCCGAATTCACCAATAGTAGGGACCGGAATAGAACGTCTTGTGGCGCGCGATTCTCGTGTTCTTATTAATGCTGTTGGTAAAGGTATTGTAGAATACGTTGACGCAAATGAGATCGTAATTCGCTATGATTGGACTAAAGAAGACAAATTAGTTAGCTTTGATAGTGAAGTCATTCATTATTCTTTAACGAAATTTAGAAAAACAAACCAAAGTACTTGTATTAACCTCAAACCAATTGTTGAAAAAGGCGATCGAGTTGAACAAGGTCAAGTGCTCTGCGAAGGATACGCTACGCAAAATGGTGAATTGGCCTTGGGTCAAAATCTAAAAGTAGCCTTCATGCCTTGGAAAGGATATAATTTTGAAGATGCAATCGTGATTTCTGAAAAGGTTGTTAGAGATGATATTTTTACGTCTATTCATATTGATGAATATTCCTTAGATGTTCGTGATACTAAACGTGGAATGGAAGAATTAACTTCTGATATTCCAAATGTAAGCGAAGAAGCAACGAAGGATTTGGATGAAAATGGCTTGATTCGTATTGGTGCGGATATTAAAGAAGGAGATATTTTAATTGGAAAAATTACACCGAAAGGTGAAACAGATCCTTCTCCTGAAGAAAAATTATTACGTGCTATCTTTGGAGATAAAGCGGGTGATGTTAAAGATGCATCGTTAAAAGCTGGACCGTCTCTTCGTGGAACTGTTATTGAGAAAAAATTATTTTCTCGCGCAGTGAAGGAACGTAAAGCTAAGAATCAAGATAAATCTGTTCTTGAAGCAATTGATGCAGAATATCAACGAGATTTCATCCAATTGAAAGAAAAATTGGTGGAGAAATTAATGATGATTCTTGGTGATCAAAAAGCAAATGGGGTATATAATAATTTCAAGGAAGAATTGATAAAAAAGGGAACGAAGTTCTCTGAAAAAGCACTTCTAGCGATTGACTATACCATCATTAATCCGCTTAATTGGTCTGCTGATAGTACTATAAATCAATTGATCTCGAGAGTGATTCATAATTATAGTATCAAAGCAAATGATTTACTAGGTAATTATAAAAGACGTAAATTCCATATCTCTGTTGGAGATGAGCTTCCTGCTGGAATTGTGAAATTAGCTAAGGTTTATGTAGCTAAAAAACGCAAGCTTAAAGTAGGTGATAAAATGGCTGGAAGACACGGAAATAAAGGTATTGTTGCCAATATCGTTCGTCAAGAAGATATGCCTTTCTTGGAAGATGGAACGCCAGTTGATATTGTTTTAAATCCATTGGGTGTACCGTCAAGGATGAACTTAGGTCAGATATATGAAACGGTATTAGGTTGGGCAGGAGAAAAAATGGGTGTTAAATTTGCAACCCCAATTTTTGATGGTGCAACGCCAGATCAAATCAACGAGTTAACCGATAAAGCGGGTGTGCCTAGATCTGGTAAAACTTATCTTTATGATGGTGGTACCGGAGAACGTTTTCATCAACCTGCAACTGTGGGAATCATTTATATGTTGAAATTATCGCATATGGTGGATGATAAGATGCACTCACGTTCAATAGGACCATATTCCTTAATTACGCAACAGCCACTTGGTGGTAAAGCGCAGTTCGGAGGCCAGCGTTTTGGTGAAATGGAGGTATGGGCAATCGAGGCTTTCGGTGCTGCTAATATCCTTCAGGAAATCTTAACGATCAAGTCAGATGATGTTAATGGAAGATCCAAAGCTTATGAAGCAATTGTGAAAGGGGATAATATACCTGATCCAGGAATTCCTGAGTCTTTCAATGTATTGCTGCATGAATTAAGTGGCTTGTGCTTAAATGTAAGCATGGATTAATTTGAGTTTTTAACGAAATTATACGGTAAAAAAAATGACCTTCAAAAAAGAAATGCCAAAAAAACAAAGTAGTTTTAGTAAAATTACAATTTCACTTGCTTCGCCGGAGCTTATTCTTAAGCAATCTAGTGGAGAAGTTTTAAAGCCAGAAACAATCAATTATAGAACCTATAAGCCAGAAAGAGATGGCTTGTTCTGTGAACGAATTTTTGGCCCTGTTAAAGATTATGAATGCCATTGTGGTAAGTATAAGCGTATTCGTTATAAAGGAATTGTATGTGATCGTTGTGGTGTTGAGGTAACTGAAAAAAAGGTTAGAAGAGAAAGACGAGGGCATATTTCTTTAGTCGTTCCTGTTGCTCACATTTGGTATTTTCGTTCTTTGCCAAATAAAATTGGCTATCTACTAGGGCTTCCAACTAAAAAGTTGGATCAAATTATCTATTACGAGCGATATGTTGTCATTCAAGCAGGGGCAGCGGCGAATATCGAAGGAGAGGAATTGGCTCACATGGATTTTATTGAGGAGGAAAAATACCTTGATATATTGGAAGATCCTTCCATGAAAGATAATCATCACTTGGAGGATTCAGATCCGAATAAATTTATTGCCAAAATGGGCGCTGAGGCTTTACATGATTTATTGAAGCGTTTAGACCTTGAAGATATGTCCTACAAGCTCCGTATTAAGGCGGAAACAGAAACATCTGTTCAACGAAAAAATGAGGCATTGAAAAGATTGCAAGTGGTTGAGGCTATGCGCGATTCTCAAAAACGTATCGAGAATAATCCAGAATGGATGATTGTGAAAGTTGTTCCGGTTATTCCACCTGAATTACGACCGCTTGTTCCATTAGATGGTGGGCGTTTCGCTACTTCCGATTTAAATGATCTATATCGTCGTGTTATTATTAGAAATAATCGTCTAAAACGATTAATCGAAATTAAAGCGCCTGAGGTTATCTTAAGAAATGAGAAAAGAATGTTGCAAGAGTCGGTTGATTCATTGTTTGATAATTCTAGAAAATCAAGCGCGGTTAAAACTGAATCCAATCGAGCATTAAAATCACTTTCTGATTCATTAAAAGGAAAGCAAGGTCGATTCCGTCAGAATTTATTAGGAAAACGTGTTGATTATTCTGCGCGTTCTGTAATTGTTGTTGGTCCTGATTTAAAATTACACGAGTGTGGTTTACCTAAGGATATGGCAGCAGAACTTTATAAGCCATTCATTATTCGTAAAATGATTGAACGCGGTATCGTGAAAACGGTTAAGTCTGCGAAAAAAATTGTTGATCGAAAAGAACCAGTGGTTTGGGATATCCTTGAAAATATATTGAAAGGACACCCTGTCTTATTAAATAGAGCACCTACTCTTCACAGATTAGGTATTCAAGCGTTCCAACCGAAGCTTATCGAAGGAAAAGCAATTCGTCTTCACCCGCTTGTTACAACGGCTTTCAACGCGGATTTTGATGGTGACCAAATGGCGGTTCATTTACCTCTTGGAAATGCTGCTATCTTGGAAGCGCAAATGTTGATGCTTGCTTCACATAATATTCTTAATCCAGCTAATGGTGCGCCTATTGCAGTACCTTCTCAGGATATGGTTCTTGGTCTTTATTACATCACCAAAGGAAAGGTTTCAACTAAAGATGAGGTCTTAAAAGGCGAAGGAAGTATTTTCTATTCACCGAAAGAGGTTATCATTGCTTTTAATGAAAAACAATTAGATCTTCATGCTCACATTAAAGTGAAAACGTATGATTTGAATGAGAATGGTGTTCCTGAACTTCGAATTCTTGAAACGACTTGTGGACGTATTTTATTTAATGAAAATGTACCGAGAGAGGTTGGATATATCAATGATGTACTAACCAAAAAAGCACTTCGTGATATTATTGGAGAGGTCTTGAAAATTTCTGGAACTTCTAGAACAGCGAAATTCTTAGATGATATCAAAGAATTAGGATATGAAATGGCCTTCAGAGGTGGTTTGTCGTTTAATTTAGATGACATTATCATACCAAAAGAAAAAGAAGCTTTAGTATTGAAGGCAGAGAATGAAGTGAAGGATGTTATGATGAATTATAACATGGGATTAATTACGAACAACGAACGATATAATCAAATTATCGATATTTGGACGCATACTAATTCGCGCTTAACAGCGACTTTGATGGATCAGTTGAAAACAGATAGACAAGGATTCAATTCGATTTATATGATGTTTGATTCGGGTGCACGTGGTTCAAAAGAACAAATTCGTCAGCTTTCAGGAATGAGGGGATTAATGGCGAAACCACAGAAATCAGGAGCTAGCGTTCAAGAAATCATTGAAAATCCAATTCTTTCTAACTTTAAAGAAGGTCTTTCAATTCTTGAGTACTTTATTTCTACTCACGGTGCTCGTAAAGGTCTTGCTGATACGGCTTTGAAAACGGCGGATGCTGGTTACTTAACCAGACGACTTGTCGATGTAGCTCAGGATGTTGTAATTAATTCAAACGATTGTGGCACATTACGAGGTATTGTCGCTACTGCACTAAAGAAAAATGACGAAATCGTTGAGCCTTTATATGATCGTATCTTAGGTAGAACATCTGTTCATGATGTTTATATGCCAGAATCGGATAATTTAATTGTTGCTGCAGGCGAAATCATTACAGAGTCATTTGCAAAAGCAATTGAAACATCGGGTATTGATGAAGTAGAAATACGTTCAGTACTTACTTGTGAAATGCGACGAGGTGTTTGTTCAAAGTGCTACGGTAGAAATTTATCGAATCACAGACTAGCTCAAATTGGAGATGCAGTAGGTGTAATTGCAGCGCAATCTATTGGTGAGCCTGGTACACAATTAACCTTGAGAACATTCCACGTGGGTGGTACAGCGTCAAATATTGCTGATATTTCTGATATGAAAGCTAAGGCTAACGGAAAATTAGAAATGGAGGAATTGAGAACGATCGATAAGAAAAATCCTGATGGTTCCATTAAGCGTATCGTTGTTGGACGTTCTGCTGAATTAAAAATTACAGATGAAAAAACAGGTATTGCCATCATGAATGCTAATGTTCCTTATGGTTCAGAATTAATGGTGGAAAACAACATCAAAATTAAAAAAGGTGATGTTATCTGTAAATGGGATCCATATAATGCCTTAATTATTTCTGAGGTAGCTGGAAAAGTAGTGTTTGATGGTATTGTTGAAGGACTTACCTTCCGTGAGGAAGTGGATGAGCAAACTGGATTTACTGAAAAAGTAATTACGGAATCACGTGATAAAAAACGAAGTCCTGCTATCCATATTATTGATCCAAAAACGAAAGAAGTGTTACGCGAATATTCACTCCCAGTTAATTCACATATTTCTGTGAATGTAGGAGATAAATTGGAAGCAGGTGATACTTTGGTGAAAATTCCAAGATTAGCGGGTAAAACCGGAGATATTACTGGTGGACTTCCACGTGTTACGGAATTATTCGAAGCTAGAAATCCTTCTAATCCTGCGGTTGTTGCAGAAATTGATGGAACAGCTTCATTTGGTACAATTAAAAGAGGAAATAGAGAGGTTATTATTACGTCTAAATTAGGCGAAGTAAGAAAGTATTTAGTTTCTTTATCTAAACATATCCTTGTTCAACAAAATGACTTTATTCGTGCAGGCCAACCGTTATCTGATGGTGCTATTACGCCGAATGATATTTTAAATATTGAAGGTCCAACCAAAGTGCAAGAATATATCGTTAATGAAATCCAAGAGGTATATCGTCTTCAGGGTGTAAAAATTAATGATAAGCATTTTGAGGTAATTGTTCGACAAATGATGTTGAAAGCGGAGATAATGGATTCTGGTGATACGCGTTTCCTAGAAGGTCAGTCGATTCATAAGGCAGATATCATGGAAGCAAATGACGAATTATTCGGAATGATGTTGGTGACGGATGCTGGAGATTCTTATGATGTGAAAAGTGGTCAACTTATTTCTGTACGTAAATTTAGAGATGAAAATTCTAAGTTGAAACGCGAAGATAAAAATTTAGTGGTCGCTCGCGAGGCGATTTCAGCCACTTCTACTCCATTACTTCAAGGTATTACTCGGGCATCTTTGCAAACTCAATCCTTCATTTCTGCGGCATCTTTCCAGGAAACGACGAAAGTATTGAACGAAGCAGCAATTTCTGGAAAAGTAGATCACTTACTAGGATTGAAGGAAAATGTAATCGTTGGTCACTTAATACCAGCAGGAACAGGTGTTCGTAGTTTCCAAAAAATGATTGTCGGTTCGCAAGAAGATTATGATGTATTGGTGGAAGCCGCTGCAGAATAATTAATTGATATAGATAAAATCAAAAAGGAGCATAATATGCTCCTTTTTTTTTACCCTATCGTTCCCCAGTTGGGACGTTCCTTTAATAAGGTGATTACTTTTTCACGAAGTTTTTGATGCGCAGGTAATAGGAGGTCAGGATCATTTTCAATAAGTCGCTTAGCCGTTTCTCTCGCACTATTAACAATCTCGCCATCTTTTGATAAATCAGCAATTTTCAATTCTAAAATACCGCTTTGCTGTGTGCCCATTAAATCACCTGGCCCACGCAATTGTAAATCAACTTCGGCAATTTCAAATCCGTCGCTGGTTGCAACCATCGTCCCCATTCGCTTTTTTGCTTCTTTTGAAAGTTCGTAGCCTGTCATTAATATGCAATAGGACTTTTCTGCTCCTCGACCAACTCTTCCCCGCAATTGGTGGAGTTGTGCTAAACCAAAGCGCTCGGCACTTTCGATGATCATGACGGATGCATTGGGTACGTTTACACCAACTTCTATGACGGTTGTAGCAACCATAATATGCGTTTCTCCTTTTATAAAGCGCTGCATTTCGTATTCTTTTGCATCTGGCTTCATTTTTCCATGAACAATGCTAACTTGATATTCTGGCATTGGAAATGAGCGTGATATCGCTTCAAATCCATCCATTAAGTTATTAAAGTCTAATTTTTCACTCTCTTTTATTAAGGGATAAACAATGTAGATTTGTCTCCCTAAAGCAATCTCTTTGCGCATAAAACCAAATAAGGCTAAACGGTGGCTATCAAAGCGATGAATCGTTGAGATTGGTTTTCTCCCTGGAGGCAATTCATCGATGACTGAGACATCGAGGTCGCCATAAAATGTCATGGCTAAAGTTCTCGGAATAGGTGTCGCTGTCATAACTAAAATATGGGGAGGAATGCTGTTTTTCCTCCACATTTTTCCGCGTTGGGCCACACCGAATCGGTGTTGCTCATCAATGACCACGAACCCTAAATTATGAAATTGAACCGGATCTTCCAATAAGGCATGGGTACCAATTAATATATTTATTTCACCTTTTTCCAATGCGGCAAATAGAGGTATTCTAGCCGCTTTTTTTGTTGAACCAGTTAAAAGGGCTAGTTTAATGTCAATGTCTTTTACTAATTCACGAATGGTTTCGTAATGTTGGTTTGCTAAAATTTCTGTCGGTGCCATAATGCAGGCCTGAAATCGATTGCCAACAGCAATAAGCATAGCAATTAGGGCAACCAAGGTTTTGCCGCTGCCTACATCGCCTTGCAACAAACGATTCATATGATGGCCTTTTAAGAAGTCTTTACGGATTTCTTTTATGACGCGTTTCTGGGCATTGGTTAATTCAAAAGGGAGGTGATGTGCGTAAAATTGATTCAGTAATTCTCCAGATTGTTCGAAAACATGCCCTTTAATAGCTTGTATTCGTGTGCCTTTACGAATCAGCATTTCTAATTGTAAAAAAAATAGCTCTTCGAATTTTAATCGAAATCTTGCTTGCTTAATGTCTATTTCGTTGTTGGGTCGATGTATTTTTTTTAAGGCTTCTGACCTAGAAATTAGCTCCTGTTCTTTTATGATCTGCTCCGGCAGAAACTCCTTGGTTTGGATGTCGTGCTGAAAAAATAAATGTTGAACGAGTTTCTCTATTCCTTTTGTGTTTAATCCTTTTTGGTTTAATTTTTCTGTGCTAGAATAAAAGGGTTGAAATCCTGCCTTTTTCGAAACTTCGTTCATCGGAGTTAGCTCAGGATGAGGAATCGTCCACACGCCATTGATTACTTTTGCTTTGCCAAAAGCTTGATAGGGTAAACCTGCCACAAGCATTTGCTTAATCCATTGCCCTCCTTGAAACCAAATAAACTCGACGCTACCAGTTGAATCGGTGAAGCGTGCACTCAAGCGTTTGAAGCGAGCGGTGCCAACTTCCTTAATGTTATCGATGGTTCCTACTAATTGAACATAGGAATCAATGTAGGGTAATTCACTGCATTTATGGTAAATGGAGCGATCAAGGTATCGATATGGATAGGTGTGGAGCAAATCTCCATAGGTAAAGATCCCTAGTTCTTTTTGAAGCAGTTGAGCACGTTGAGGACCTACTCCCTTCAGAAATTCAATCGGTGTTTGAAGTAAATCACTCATGTTTGACGTTTAGGTGGCTGTCCGCTACTTCCAAACACCCATTTTATTGAATTTTTCAATTCTGTCGTTTATGCGTTTCTCAGGTGTTTGCTGATCTAACTCTTTTAAATAAGATAAAATCGCCTGCTTTACATTTCCAAAATTTTCTTCTTGTGAACGATGTGCTCCATTGATGGGTTCAGGAATAACAGCATCTACTAACCCATTTTTTTTCATATCGGTTGAGGTTAGCTTTAAGGCTTCAGCTGCTATTTCTTTGTAGTCCCATGATCGCCAAAGAATCGACGAACAAGACTCCGGTGAAATCACCGAATACCAGGTATTTTCTAGCATAACAACTTTATCCCCAACGCCAATGCCTAATGCACCACCAGAAGCGCCTTCGCCAATAATAATGCATATTACGGGAACTTTCAAGCGCATCATTTCATAAATGTTTCGCGCAATGGCTTCTCCTTGACATCGTTCCTCTGCCTCTAATCCTGGAAATGCTCCAGGTGTATCGATAAAGGTGACAATAGGCTTATTGAATTTCTCTGCTAATTTCATCAATCGCAATGCCTTTCTGTATCCTTCTGGATTAGGCATTCCAAAATTTCGGTATTGTCTCATTTTAGTATTAATGCCTTTCTGTTGGCCAATAAACATAACGCTTCGGCCATCAATAGCACCAAATCCTCCGATCATGGCTTTGTCATCTTTTACCCCTCTATCTCCATGTAATTCCAAAAAATTACCACCCGTTATGGCATCAATATAAGCTAAAGTATATGGTCGATCAGGATGTCTTGATAACTGAACGCGCTGCCAAGGACTTAGGTTTGAAAAAATTTCTTTCGAAGTAGCATTTAGCTTTTTTTCTAATTCAATTATTTTATCCTGCATGTCTACACTGGTAGAAATACCGATTTCTTTGGTTTGTAAAATTTGTTCTTCAAGAGCACGAATAGGCTCTTCAAAATCTAGATAAGTCGACATATTGTATCAAATTAATACACAAAATTAAGAAAATTGCTTTGTTCTTCTAATTTTGTACTATGATCTTATTCCCAAATGCTAAAATTAATTTAGGATTACACGTTCTAGTTAAGCGTCCTGATGGCTTTCATGAAATTGAAAGTTGTATGTATCCAATACCCTTGTGTGATATTTTGGAAATTATTCCAGCACAGAAGTTTTCCTTCGTGCAAACTGGCATCTCTTTTCCGCCAAGTGCTGAAAAAAACTTATGCGAAAAGGCCTATGATTTACTTTCTCAAAATTTTAATGTCCCACCGGTAAATATCCATCTTCGAAAACAAATTCCTTCCGGAGCAGGACTCGGGGGGGGCTCATCGGATGCTGCATTTGTTCTTAAAGGATTAAATGAATTATTTTCTTTGAACTTATCGAACGAAACGTTAGAGGTTTTATCCGCAGAATTAGGGAGCGACTGCCCTTTCTTTATTGCCAACGTACCTTCTATCGTAAGAGGGAGGGGGGAAATACTATCGCCATTCAATCTTGATTTGAAAGGAACGTTTTTAGTGCTTATTAATCCTGATATTCATGTCAGTACCAAAGATGCTTATGCCATTGTTAGGCCAAAAAAAGCGGTCAATAAATTGGAGGAAGTTCTTTCTTATAATCGAAATGAATGGAAATCGTCTCTTGTAAATGATTTTCAAGTTCCTATCGCTCAAAATCATCCTGTAATTTCTGAGACAATTGATTTCTTATATCAACAGGGCGCCAATTATGCAGCAATGTCTGGAAGTGGTTCAACGGTATTCGGACTTTTCGATTTCGCTCCTCCCGCTGAAATTCAAATTGCAAAAGCGCCTATTTTTATCGGCGAGCTCTAAAATAAAGAACGGTAAATTAGTTTGATACAAAAAAAAATACACTTATGTTTGCTTATTGTATTATTATTTTTAATTTTATGTTGTCATTTTGACACTAAGTATTATTTTTTTAACCTTTTAAATCTTTTTTTATGAAAAAAATCTTTACGCTAATTTCTGCTTGTTTTGTAGGTGCTATGGCTATCGCTCAAGCAGACGTGACTTTTCAAGTAGATGTCACTAACTATGTTGCTGGAGGAGCAACAATCGACGCTACAGGTATTCGTGTTGCCGGTAATTTCTCTGGTAATGGTGCAAGTGCCAATGGAGGTCCTATGGCCGATTGGTCACCGACAACTGCTGGTTCTGCCATGACAGACATCGGAAACAATGTTTGGGAAATTGTTGTTACATTTCCTGCTGCTGGTGGAAACCTATCTTATAAGTTTGTAAATGGTAACTGGGGTATGAATGAAGGTACAGATCCAATGAGCACAATCGCAACTGGTGGTTGTGGTGTAGATGATGGCGCTGGAAACATTAACCGCACGATGGTTGTCCCAAGTGTTGGAACAACGGTTCGTTACTGTTGGGACATGTGTTTGTACGCATGCAACGGAAGTGGAGCAAATGTTACAGAAGGCAGCATCTCTAATTTAGTGGTTTCTCCAAATCCTGCTACAGATGTAACTACCTTTGCATTTGAAACGAATGAAAACAATGCGACCGTTACTTTATTTGATCTTTCAGGTAAATTAGTAGCTGAGCAAACTGCCGTTACAGGTGCTTCTAATCAAATTGAGGTGAATACCGCTAATTTAATGGCTGGTTATTATATCTATTCAGTGAAAGCTGGAGACGATGTAGTTACAGGTAAATTAATGAAGAAATAATCTTTATTGTTCTTTTTTGAAAGCCTATGTGAAAGCATAGGCTTTTTCTTTACCTTAACCTTATGAAAACGAGATTTAAATCACTTTTCTTTTTGCTTGTTTTAACATTTTCGTTAAATGGACAAATTTTAGAGCTTAGTCCTGCTTTTCCTACGGTAAATGATGTGGTAACTATCGTTTATGACGCGTCTCAAGGCAATGCTGCACTGCTCGGTGTAAACCAAGTGTATTGTCATGCTGGATTGATTACCTCTACAAGTACTTCTCCCACCAATTGGCAGTATGTTCAAGGAAATTGGGGGCAAGCAGACCCACAGGTTCAAATGACCAACCTTGGCAATAATAAGCATTCAATAACCATTAATATAGCTACTTTTTATGGTTTTCCAGTGAATACAAATGTCCTAAAATTGGCGTTTGTTTTCAGAAATCAAGCGGGAACAACAGTAGGTCGCGCTGCCGATGGCAGTGATATTTATTATGATATTTACCCCGTTAATGGTGGCCTTCAAGCGGCTATCTTCAATCCCATTCCGCCCTTACTGATAGATTTAAATCAAAATTTCGTATTCAAAGGGCAATCCAATGAAATCGCAAGCCTAAGCCTTAAACAGGACGGATTGCTTATTCAAGCAGCAAATAATACAACTGTTTTGAACTACAACATGACGGCAACTTCTGCGGGTACGCATACCTTATTATTTGAGGCCAACAATGGAACTACCATTCAAAAAGACAGCCTTATTTATACTGTAAATCCGTCTGTTTCTTATGTAAATCCGCCACTAGGCATCAAAAATGGCGCAAATTACATCAATGATTCGACCGTTATATTCCAACTTTATGCCCCCGAAAAAAACCATATTTACCTGATCGGTGATTTCAATAATTGGACGGCTACTGCGCCTTATCACATGAACTGTTCTATCGACTCAAGCCGTTGGTGGTTGATGTTAGATAACCTAAATCCAGGACAGAAATATGCCTATCAATATTTAATTGTCGGTCAAGTTGCTTATGCTGATCCACTCAGCACGCTTATACTCGACCCAAGTAACGACGGCTTTGTGGGTTCAACGACTTTTCCAAATATGCATCCTTACCCAACTGGTCTGACTACTGGTATGGTCTCCGTTTATGAAACCACCCCCCAAGTGTATAATTGGCAAAATTTATTTATTCGCCCGGATAAAAAAGATTTGGTGATCTACGAACTTCTCATCAGGGATTTTGTAACGGCCAGAAACTACCAAACCTTAATTGATACGATCGCTTATTTGGATCAATTGGGAATCAATGCCATTGAATTGATGCCTAATTTTGAATTTGAGGGCAATCAAAGTTGGGGCTATAACCCTTCTTTTCACCACGCTTTAGATAAATATTACGGAACCGCTCAGAAATTCAAGGAATTCGTAGATACGTGTCATGGAAGAGGCATTGCCGTTATTACGGACATGGTTTTAAATCATGCTTTTGGACAAAATCCCATGGTTAACATGTATTGGGACGCAGTAAACAGCAGACCCGCAGCAAATAACCCTTGGTTCAATGCAGTTTGTCCACATCCACCAAACTGCTGGGGATATGACTTCAATCACTCAAGCTCTGCGACCAAAGAATTTGTTGATCAAGTTAATCGGTATTGGATTCAAGAGTACCATATCGACGGTATTCGTTTTGATTTCACAAAGGGTTTTGCTAATACCGCTGCAAGTTACAGTGTCGAGCGCATCAATAATATTAAACGCATGTCTGATAGCATTTGGTCCTTTGACCCTAGTCAGTATGTTATTCTTGAGCATTGGTGCGACAACAACGAAGAGGAGCAATTGGCCGATTACGGTTGTATGCTGTGGGGAAATGTTACTTTTGGCTATCAAAATGCTGCCAAAGGCTATATCGCTAATTCGAGTTTGATGAACGGCATCTATACCAGCAGAACTTGGGCCTTTCCACATCTCATTACCTACATGGAAAGTCACGATGAAGAGAGATTGATGTACGAAGCCATTACCTATGGAAACGCGACAAATCCTTCACACAATGCCAAGGATCCTTATACAGCTTTGGGAAGAATGCAGGGTTTAGCTGTGAGCTTCTTGACCCAACCTGGCCCGAGAATGATATGGCAATTCGGTGAAATTGGTTACGATATTTCAATAGATTATCCTTGTCGAACGTGTAATAAGCCGATTCTTTGGAACTATTTGGAGCAGGGGCGTCGCCAACAACTATTGGATGTCTATAAAGCTACTTTGGCCTTGCGCAACAATTACGAAACCTTTCGCTCCTTGAATTTTCAAGCAAGTTTAGGAGCAGGTATCAAACGCATGATAATGAATCATGCTAGCATGAACGGAATTTCATTGGTGAATGTAGATGTAAACGTGGCTTCAGCTGTTCCAGCTTTTCAGCATACCGGTTGGTGGTATGAATATTTTTCAGGAGATAGCCTCAACGTCAGTAACGTGAATAGTGGAATCGTTTTACAGCCTGGTGAGTATCGCGTATATACCGATATTAAATTACCTAAACCATACATTACCTCCGTGGCAAGCTTAGAAGAACTAGAGAACGAAGCATTTGAGTTTCAGGTTTATCCTGTTCCTTTTGATGAAAGCTTGAGCTTATCCTTTAACGCAGATGGCTTTCTGCCCTACGAGATACAATGGTATACTTCTGAAGGTCAACTAGTAGATTCAAAAAAAGGATTCTCTAATTATGGGGTAAATACAGTGGATTGGAAAAATATACAGGTTCCTCCAGGAACGTATTTGATGGTACTGCATCTAGGAAATAAATTTACTTCAAAAATTATAGTAAAATGAGGATTTTGTTCTCTGTTCTATTTTTAGTTTTTTCCTTCGGTTCTATTTCTCAATTGGTACATCCTGCCAATTCAGCTGCCTTTAAACAAGATGAGGTGGCGAAAATTTACATCACGATGAGCCCCCAACATTTTAATACCATGGTTGGCGATAGTTCTGGCTCAACTTACGAATTCCCGGCATCGTTCATTTATATCAGTAGTACACTTACGGATACATTGTCCTCCGTTGGTATTCGGTTGCGCGGAAATACCTCCTTGCAATCTGCTAAAAAATCCTTTAAATTAGATTTCAATGCTTATGTTCCTGGTCAGAAGTGGGAAGATTTAAAATCCTTGAACCTCAATGGAGAACACAACGACGTATCCATTATGCGAGCTCGCACTTGTCATGAAATGCTCAAATGGGCGGGCTGCCCTGTTGCGCGAAGTTCTTATGTAGAATTGTATATAAACGGAACTTATAAAGGCTTATACCTCAATGTTGAACACTTTGACGATCAGTTTTTAGAAGCTCGATTCATTGGAAATGCTGGCGGAAATTTGTACAAGGCCCAATATGGCGCTGATCTTACTAATTTGGGTAGTAATCCCAATGCTTATGTCCCACTGTATGAACTTAAAACCAACCAAGATACCAATGATTATTCAGGATTGATTCATTTTATAGAGGTTTTAAATAACACTTCTAATGCAGAATTTCCTTGCGCCATTCAAGAA
Organism: Crocinitomicaceae bacterium; assembly: GCA_044336865.1. Lineage (GTDB taxonomy): Bacteria > Bacteroidota > Bacteroidia > Flavobacteriales_D > Crocinitomicaceae > UBA952. The sequence continues at coordinate 25,430 of JBIIOQ010000024.1, forward strand.
GTATTGGATGTGGACCTTTGTCTAAAAACCATGGCGCTGGAGGTATTGGCAGCCCATTGGGATGGTTATATCGTGAATAAAAATAATTACTATCTCTACCAAAGGCCATCAGATGGCAAGTTCGTTTATATAGAGTACGATGTAGACAATACGTTCGGTGTTGATTGGTTTTCAATGGATTGGCAAACACGCAATATTTATTTATGGGCATTGCCAAATACCCAACGCCCCTTGTACTATCGTTTAATGCAAGTTCCTTATTTTAAAGATCGATTTTCCTATTATATAAATTTGCATTGTCAACAGTTTTTTAATCCTACTTTTTTACTTTCCGTATGGAACCAAACCCAAAGTGTTATCGCGCCATCTGCCCTTGCGGATACTTACAAAGGACTAGATTATGGGTTTACCAATGCTGATTTTATGTCTGCCATTACTCAGAACTGGGGTAGCCACATACCTGTTAGCCTAAATGAGCATGTTACTTTGCGACATTCGTCGGCATTAAGTCAATCTTCATACCTAGGCTTGGTGAATCCTTGCTCACTCAGTTTGACGGAATCCATTGATTTGGATGCTCCAATTTCAGTTTCATACTATGATGTACTTGGTCGTATTTTGTTAGCACCGCCTGCAAATCAAGTTTATTTGGTGCGATATAACGATGGCAGTACTCGACAATTCTATTCCGTAGCACCATGATGATTAGATTTTTCTTCGCTTGTTCGATGGCCTTGGCAGGGCAAGGATATACTCAGAAAACTATTTTAAGCCATGTCGAGCCAGGTAATTGGTGGGTAGGGATGAAGCACCATCAAGTTCAAGTTTTGCTGCATGGACCACAAATTGCAAATTATACCCCCAGTGTACAAGGATTGAATGTGCTTGGAATTATTAAAACTGAAAATCCGAATTACCTCTTTATTACTGTTGAAACGCAAGATAAAAATGCAGGAACATATCCAATTATTTTGTCAGATAGCAAGAAGAAGGAAGTGGCGCGTTTTGAATTCAAATTGGAAGAACGAATCTATCAATCAGCTAATCGAGAGGGATTTTCGTCTAAGGATGTGATTTACTTGTTGATGCCTGACCGCTTTGCGAACTTGTATCCAGGTCAAGACACCTACGTGGGAATGACAGAGCCAGGTAATCGCGATTTACCAGGCGGTCGCCATGGTGGAGATCTTCAGGGAATAATAGAACATTTAAATTATATCAAGGAATTAGGTGCAACAACCATTTGGACGACCCCCTTGCTAGAAGATAATGAACCAACTTATTCCTATCACGGCTATGCGCAATCTGATTTATATAAAGTGGATCCACGCTATGGATCGAACGATTGGTTTAAGGGAATGGTGCTAGAAGCTCACCGTCAAGGTTTAAAAGTGATCAAAGATGAGGTGCCCAATCATTGGTCCAGTAAGCATTGGATGATGACGGACTTGCCAACCAAAACATGGATTCATGAATTCCCTACTTTTACGCGATCAAGTTACCGCACTAGCACACAAATGGATCCCTATGCGTCAGAAAGCGACGTTCGCGCATCCGAAGATGCTTGGTTCGATACTTCCATGCCCGACATGAATCAATCGAATCCTCTACTTTTGAATTACTTGATTCAAAATACGCTTTGGTGGATCGAGTTTGCCTGCCTTGATGGACTTCGGGTAGATACGTATTCCTACAATGATAAACATGCCATTGCAAAATGGACTCAATCCATCATGGAGGAATACCCCAATCTAAATATTGTTGGCGAAATCTGGCTACACAACCAAGCGCAAATTTCTTATTGGCAAAAAGAAAGTCCCATTGGTGCTCTTGAATCATACAACAGTGGTTTGCCATCGGTGATGGATTTTACCCTCCACGATGCAATCACTCAAGCATTTAGCGAAACAAAACAGGGTTGGGATCAAGGAATGGTGCGTATTTATGAGAATTTCGTAAATGATTTTCTCTATAAAAATCCTAACAACTTGCTCGTATTTATGGAAAATCATGATACCAAAAGGTTTAATGAGATCTATCCAAACCTTGCAGATTATAAACTCGCCCTTACTTTACTATCAACAACTAGAGGAATACCACAGATTTATTATGGTTCTGAAATCGGAATGAAAGGATCCAAGGAAGTGGGAGATGCGGATATCCGAAGGGATTTTCCGGGTGGATGGGACACGGACAAACAAACGGCTTTTTATGCCAACGATGATAAACGAAGATATGGACGCGAGGGAAGAACTCCTGAACAAGAGGCCTACTTTCAGTTCACAAAAAAATTATTGAATTGGCGCAAAAATCAAGAAGTCATTCATGAAGGTAAACTCGTTCAGTATGTGCCAGAAAATAATGTATATGTCTATTTCAGAATTCAAGAAAGTGAAAATGGCCTTCAAAGTTCGAGACGCTTAATGGTAGTATTGAATAATTCAACGGATGAACAAAAGATCAACTTAGAACGATTCGAGGAGTCACTCGATGTATCTCAACTTAAAAGCGTTCCAATTAGAAAGGAGATTTTAAGTGATTTACCCATAGATTTTTCGCAGAAAACAGTAACTATTCCAGGAAAAACGGCATGGATAATCGAACTCTAATGAAGGCAATGTTTGTTTTTGTGGCCATGGTACTTAACGCGGTTGCCTTTGGTCAAAATCCAAGTAGACAGTTTAAAAATATTGAGTCAATAGATGCTGGTGTGAAGGTATCGGTGTCAGATGGAGTATATATCTTCAGAACCTATGGGCCTAATATCATTGAAACTACCTTTATTCCGAACGGACAAAAACACGAAGCGAATTCACATACCGTGCTTACATCACCTGACAATAATCCATTTACTTGGGCGGCTAGTTCAAACACCTTCATTCCTCCCTATTTATTTATCTACAGCAAATCAGCGAAAAGCAAAGGGATAAATCCTTCGATTATTGTACAAACCAATCCGTTTAAAATTTCATATTTCTATGAAGGAAAGTATCTAATATCAGAACGTTGGGGCTATGATGTGGATACTACAATGGAAAAAATCCAATTTAATTTAAGCGAAGGAGAAAAGTTGTTCGGAACAGGAAATCGGGTGCTAGGTATGGATAGAAGAGGCTATCGGCTACCCTTGTACAATAGGGCTCACTATGGTTATGAAACCCACTCGGAACAAATGAATTTTTCTATGCCCTTGGTAATTTCTGATCGCCTGTATGCCCTTCATTTTGACAATTCGTACACTGGCTTTTTGGATTTAGATTCAAAAAAAGATAGCAGTCTGACCTATGAAATGACTGGGGGAAGAAAAACCTATCAGGTTATTGCAGCAAGTGATTATAAAGAGTTGGTCACAGCTTACACTAGCCTTACGGGTCGCCAACCCATGCCCCCGAGATGGGCCTTTGGTAATTTTGCTAGCCGTTTCGGTTATCATTCGGAACAAGAAGCACGTGCGGTGGTTTCTAAATTTAGAGCAGATAGCATTCCCTTAGATGCGATTGTTTTTGATTTGTATTGGTTTGGGAAAGACATTCAGGGTACATTGGGCAACTTTGCCTTTTATACAGATTCCTTTCCTACACCGCAGAAAATGATAAATGATTTTTCAGATCAGAAGGTCAATACTGTATTAATAACAGAACCTTTTATTCTTACCACATCTAATCGTTGGCAGGAGGCAAAGGATAAAAAATTACTGGCTGTTGATAGCTTAAATAACCCTTTTACCTATGATTTTTATTTCGGAAATACCGGCCTAATTGATATCTATGCCCCCCATGCAAAAAAGTGGTTTTGGAATATCTATGCTGAGTTAGCAAATATGGGGGTCAAGGGTTTTTGGGGAGATCTTGGTGAGCCAGAGGTTCATCCTAGCAAATTGTTGCATGCCAATGGCATATCAGCGGATCAAGTGCATAATATTTATGGGCACGATTGGGCACGATTAATTTATGAGGGATACAAAACTACTTTTCCACTAGAACGACCATTTATTTTAATGCGGGCTGGATATTCAGGTTCTCAGCGTTTTGGAATGATCCCATGGACAGGCGATGTTAATCGCTCATGGGGTGGATTAAAACCTCAGATGGAACTTACCATGCAGATGGGCATGCAAGGAATTGCTTATATGCATTCTGATTTAGGAGGATTTGCTGGAGCGAACGATGATCCTGAATTGTATGTTCGCTGGCTTCAATATGGCGTGTTTCAACCTATTTTCCGACCGCATGCGCAGCAGGAAGTGGCTAGTGAAGCCATATTTAAAGATGAAAAAACAAAACAACTGGCCAAAGAAGCGATCGAATTACGCTATCAATTGCTTCCTTATAATTATACCTTGGCTTTTGAAAATCATCTCAATGGCACGCCACTTATGCGCCCGCTTTTTATGGAAAATACTCAGGCATCGTGGGCGGATACCATCACTAACGAATTCATGTGGGGACCGAGTTTGTTGGTGAAGCCAATCACAAATCCAATCCTTAAAAACACGCTGCCTCTTCAGGTGGTAAGAGCGCCAAAGGGAACATGGTATGATCTACGAAGTGGAAAACAACGAATGAATCAATATCACCCAAATCAATTTAATCAACCTGAAGCGCATTACCTCATGCCAGGCGATTTATCGGGTATTCCTGTTTTGGTAAAAGGCGGTGCGTTTATCCCAATGTCACCAACCATTCAATCAACTAATGATTATGCTGATTCATCGGTAACGATTCATTACTATGATGATAAGGATATTAAGACAAGCCAAGGACAATGGTATGAAGACGATGGTTTGACCAATGAGGCTTTTGAGAAGGGCTTATATAAACTTCTTCGCATGACCATGAAACAAACCAATCGACAATCAACCTTGCTTTTTATTCCCGAATATGGAAAAAGTTGCTCGCAAATGTCTTTTTCATTTGAAGTATGTATCCATTCTAAACGAATACCCAAAAACCTCATTTTAAATGGAAAGAAAAATATACTGTTCGTGGTGGATCAAGAAACACAAACCATTCGTTTGATGACGCATTTGAGCGAAAAACAATCACGGTTAAAAATTAAATGGTAATATTTTTTTTCTTTGTGTCAAATTGACATTAAGAAATATTTTTATATTTGTTAAACAGATTTAATTTTAAATTGACTTTGCTATGATTAGAAAACTACTTTTTACACTACTTTCATTGCTATTTGTTTCCATAATTGCTCATGGGCAAACATCCAGTATTATTGGGAAAATAATCGATGTTGAGGGGCTTCCTGTATATCCAGCAACTCTTGTATTAGAGGGGAAAGGTATGGGTGCACAAACCAATGAGAATGGTGAATTTGAAATTAAATTTGTTCCTGCAGGAACTGTTGTTCTGATCGTTCGTGCCTCAGGGTTTGTTACTTATAATCAAGAAATTATTGTTTCTTCCGGTTCTGTTCTTAATCAAAACATCACGTTGTCAAAAGAAGCGAAAGAGTATGATGAGGTTGTCGTGATCGGTTATGGAACAACAAGGACCAAAGACTTGACAGGTGCGGCTACTGTTATTACAGAGAAGAACTTTCTTCAGGGTTCCTTGGCTACGCCAGAACAATTGATAATGGGAAAAGTGGCCGGATTGAAAGTTACATCTAACGACGGAGCACCAGGTTCTGGGAGTACTTTGCGTCTTAGAGGTGGAACCTCTATCAATGCCAGTAATGATCCCTTGATTGTTATCGATGGTGTTCCAATCGATAATGGTGGAATCTCTGGTGCCGCCAATCCTTTGTCATTGGTTAACCCTAACGATATTGCCTCTTTTGTCATTTTGAAAGACGCTTCTGCCACTGGTATCTATGGTGCGCGTGCGGCCAATGGTGTAATTCTCATTACCACCAAAAAAGGCAGTGCAAGTCAAAAAGAGGTTCATGTGACCTTAAATTCCAAGATTTCCATTTCCACCATTGCTAAATATGCGGAGGTATTATCCGGCGACTCTCTTCGAACGCTCATAAATAGACAGGGAAGCCCGACACAAATAGCGCTTTTAGGCGCTGCGAATACCGATTGGCAGAAAGAAGTATTTAGAACGGCCATTACCTCAGATAATAACGTATCCATTACAGGAGGTATTATCGGATTGCCGTACCGTTTATCTGTAGCGAATCGCTTTGAAAATGGTTTGCTCAAGCGCGATAACATGAACAGAACATCATTGGGGCTTAACTTAAATCCAACGTTTCTCGATGGAAATTTACAATTGGAGGTTAATCAGAAAATGGTTCAATCGCGTGCCTTTTTTGCCAATAGAGGTGCTTTAGGTGCTGCTTTCTTCGATCCAACTCAAGCTGTGCAATCAGGCAATAACAATCTCTTTGGCGGCTATTTTGAATGGATAGATAATGGCAAGCCCAACGTTTTATCAGCTCGTAATCCTCTGGGTTTAATTATGCAGTCTGAAGATAGAAGTGTGGTCAACCGCTACATTGGAAATGCTAAAGTAACCTACAAAATGCCCTTTCTTCCAATGTTAAAAGCGACAGTCAATTTAGGTACAGATCAATCAGAAGGAACGGGCTACACCATCACCGATTCCTTATCTGCCGCGGGTTATTTTACTCAAGGAAGCTACAGTCAATATCGCCAGACCAAAGGAAATAAATTAATTGAGGCGTATGCTAATTTTAATACGGGCGAAAAATACAAAGATCATCTCTTAGATTTAACTGCTGGGTATTCCTACCAAGATTGGTATACATCAAGCCCTAATAACGCAAGCTATAACCAAGCCCAAGACTCAATTATTGGTCTGCCGGCAGCGAATCCTTTTTATACCAAAAATGCCTTGCTTTCTTTTTATGCGAGAGGTATTTATACGTTTAAAAATCAATTTGTTGTGAATCTGTCGATGAGAAGAGACGGTTCCTCCCGATTTAGTTCAGAGCAGAGATGGGGCTGGTTTCCTGCCGCTTCTGCTGCTTGGTTGCTAAGTGAGGGTTTCTTGAAGGATGTCAAAGAAATCAGTATGCTAAAAATCAGGGCAGGTTACGGAGTAACAGGGCAACAAGATGGAATTGGAGACTATGCCTATATTGGAAATTACTTTGAGGGTGCTACCAATGCCCAATACGCTTTTGGTGGTCAATACTATACGGTTTTTCGTCCTGCAGGATACGATGCCAATTTGAAATGGGAAACGACAAGTAGTATCAATATCGGATTAGATTTCGGATTATATAAAGATCGCTTCTCAGGTTCAATTGATGTATATAGAAAATCAACATCCGATTTGTTGGCGACGGTTGCAGTGCCAGCAGGAACTAACTTTACGAATCAAATTTTGACGAATGTAGGTGGTATGCAAAACCAAGGAATTGAGGTGAGCCTTAACACAGGTTTGATCGCAAAAAAGAACATGCGCTTAGATTGGATGGTCAACTTTACTAGAAATTTTAATGAAGTGACCAAGTTGTCGCAAATCGAAGATCCTAATTCACCAGGAATTTTAGTTGGGGGTATCGCAGGAGGAATTGGGAATCAAGTGCTGATTCACCAAGTGGGACAACCTACTTTTACCTATTTTGTGTACGAACAGCAATACGATCAAGATGGATCACTTATTGAAGTAGGTCAAGCCGCTTCAATAGACATGAACGGAGATGGCATCGTTGATCCATTAGACAAATGGAAGGATACAAACGCATTTGTTGATCGAAATAATGATGGCATCATTAACGTCAAAGACCGCTATTATGCAGGCCAAGTGGCGCCGAAGTTTTTTATGGGAACCGCGCTTAATTTTCAATACGGGAAATGGAATGCGGGTGTGTCTATGAGAAGCGAGATAGGCGGAACCATCTATAATAATATCCATTCAAATTCGGCGACATTCAGTGCTATTGATGGCACCAAAAAGTTTTTAAGCAACATCAGTTCCTTGTTCTATGAGGACGAAGTGCAAAAAACAACGACCAATCAACTTTTATCAGATCATTATCTCGAACGGGCAGATTTCCTTCGAATTGATAATATCAGTGTAGGGTATAATTTTGGTAAATTAGGATTCACCAAGGATAAAGTTGGGGTAAATGTTGGTTTTTCCGTTCAAAATGTATTCGTGTTCACCAAGTACTCTGGACAAGATCCTGAGGTTGGCGGTGGTGTTGATAATAATTTTTATCCAAGACCAAGGGTGTATACCTTGAATCTAAACTTTGATTTTTAACTAATTAGCTATGAAAAAAATAATCATTTTCTCTCTGTTACTTACCGGTATCACCGTTTCATCGTGTAAGAAACAACTAAACCAATCGCCAAAATATGGATTAAATGCTGAGGTAGTGTATAGCGATCCCGCTAATTACATTAAGGTATTGGCAAAACTGTATGCTGGTCTTTCTATGACAGGAAATCAAGGTCCTGCTGGTCAGGCGGATATTGCGGGCATTGATGAAGGATTTTCAGCCTATGTTCGCGTCTTGTGGAACTTACAAGAACTACCTACCGACGAGGCCATTTGCGGTTGGAATGATCCCGGTATTCCAGAATTAAATAAATCTCAATGGAATGCAGAAAATGTTTGGGTTAAGGGAATGTACTACCGGATTTATTATCAAATTACACTTTGTAATGAATTCATTTGGCAGGCAAGAGATGAGAAATTGGCTGAAAGGGGTTTTAGTACTGCAGATGTTGAGATGATACGTAAATTTAGAAATGAAGCTCGCTTTTTACGCGCCCTGAGTTATTACCATGCTTTAGATCTATTTGGTAATGTGCCTTTTGTAACCGAGTTGGATCAAGTAGGTGCTTTTCAACCAAAACGAATAGAAAGAGCAGCATTATTTGAATATGTCGAGGATGAGTTACTCGCTATTGAGGACCAATTGTTACCTGCCTCTTCCGCACCTTATGGACGAGCATCTCAAGCTGCTGCACAGTCGCTTATGGCCAAATTATATCTAAATGCTGAAGTTTATTCTGGAACCCCTCGATATAACGATTGTGCTACGTATTGCGAAAAAATAATTAATGGAAATACGCATCAATTGAGTGCAAATTATCAAAGCTTGTTTTTAGCCGACAATAACACCTCACCTGAGATTATTTTTCCAGTAGTCTACGATGGTTTATATGCTCAAACATATGGAGGTACTACTTTTTTAATCTGTGCGTCTTTGGGCGGATCAATGGTTGCTGCAGATTATGGTGTAAATGGTAAATGGGCTGGGTTGCGTGCTAAACCAAATCTGGTAGATAAGTTTTCCGATTCAACCTTAGATTCAAGGTATTTGTTTTATCGCACGGGTCAAGTGAAGGACATTACAACTATGGCTACCTTCTCTAATGGTTATGCGCTTCCAAAATTCAAAAACAAAACGTTGGCGGGATTAAATGGCTCAAATAGTTCAAATTCTCCCCATGTTGACACTGACTTTCCTATGTTTCGTTTGGGTGATATCTATTTGATGTATGCTGAAGCTAAACACCGATCTGGAGATGCAGGTACTGCGCTTCAATATGTAAATATGTTGAGGGAAAGGGCCTACGGAAATAATAGCTATAATTTAGCCTCTGTTTCATTAAATGACATTTTAGATGAGCGAGCTAGAGAGTTGCAATGGGAAGGTACAAGAAGAACAGATCTTATTCGCTATGGGCTATTTACCAGTGGATCCTATTTGTGGCCATTCAAAGGTGGAGATGTGGCAGGAGCAGCTGTTTCTGATAATTTTAACCTGTTTCCCCTTCCAACTTCTGACATTATTTTAAATCCAAATTTGATCCAAAATCCCGGGTATTAAGTCGGGCTTAGTTGATTTGAAGTTTGTATTTTATGCTGCCTATCCAGTAGTCATTATTGTTGAGGAAAAGGTTTTTCTTGCCTAAACTGATCTGTATGATTTGCGCTTTTGGTAATTCAATGTCAAAACCTATAAAATACCTGAAAGCACTCGTCCCTCCCGTAATTAAAACCTCATCTATGGTATAGGTGATATCCCTTTTCCAATTATAATAGTGCTCTGCATTCACAAAAGGACTTAGCGGAAAGTTTTTGATGTCATACTTAATGCCTAGTTTGTTTCGCAGCACACTCGAATTCCTTTTAAAACTTTCTGCGTTCCACTGGTTCTGTATGGTATAGCCAATATTCAACCTTGACTTTTCATCAAACCAGTCCACAAAACTGAAGTCTAGGCCAGCAATGTATCGTTGCGAGAATCCCCATTTTTTCTGATTAAGATCCGAGTTGGAATTTGGGAACATTCCCATGCGAAAACCAATGAACGGTTTTATCCCCTTTACAACCTTGACCGCTAATTCGGCGCTTAGTAAACTTTTATTGTAAGCGGTGAAGTCAAAATACCGTTGCTGTAAACCGATGCTAATTTCTGTTTTTTTTATGGGTTTGAAGCTGCAAGATACGCCCAGCCAAGATTGCATTTGACTTTGACCAGGAAAGTGAAGCGCCAATAAAAGAACAAGGAGCAAATGGCGCATCAATAGATAATATTCATCGTTTCGACTTCTAAAATACTATTGTCCTCAGTAATGCTAGCTTGTATACTTTCGCGAGTCATGACGCCGTTATTTACTGGATCTTTAGAAAGTACATAGATGGTATATTCCCCTTTTTGTAAGCCCTCGAAAGAAAAAGCTCCGGCTTCGTTAGTACGCACATCTTTTGCCGCAAAGGCATTTTGTCCATAAATGATATAAACGCGTTCATTCGCTATGGGTGTATTGCCGCTGGCACTCCCAGGCTTGCCATTATTGGCGATATCTACTGCAAAATCAGTGGTGCCATTATCTGCGTCTGGCACATTAACCTGCCCTAAATCTGTGATGGTTAAAATATCTGAAGATAAGGTAATGTTGTAGTTTGCTCCAGCAATAGCAAGTAGTGCCAGTCTTGTTTTTTCAGCAATTTCAATATTAGAGTCGCTGTAGTTGAAGCTCACCATTATACCAATTCTCCCCTGCAATTGGGGATCAGATATTGAAATCCAAGTCGGGTTGTCATAGTACACATAATAAAGTTTATTGGGATCAGAGGTATTCAATAGCCAATAATCCCCATGCTCTAATTCAATTCCCGCTGTACATATCACTTGCGTTATCTCTGATTCTCCTGCTTCTGAAGTACTACCGATGACCTGACCTCGAATGGCTGAGGTGCCTCCTGGGCCTTCAATTTTTTTGCAAGCACTACTTAATACCAAAGCAGCAAAGGAAATTAGATAAAGTATCTTTTTCATTTTTTATTTTTGAATAATGATTTTGTAATTTTTTTGATGGATTTGTGGAATGCTTATAAAGTAAATTCCGGGCGCTAGATCAGTAGTGTTTAATAAATAGGAATATACATCAGCGGTGGTTTCAATGACAATTTTTCCTTGGCAGTCCCGAACAATGAGATCCGTTTTTTGACTTAATCCATCAATAAAGATGGCTTCCTTACCAGGGTTTGGAAAGATTCGAATGGGGTCCTCTGCTATAGGTTGTGTTCCTAAGGAACTACAATTACCAAACATATTATTGTCCATCCAAACCAAGCGACTACTAGTCCAACTTTTTAAGTACTCCATTTCTTCGATATAGGTCTGACCTATAAAATTGTTTGGCCAAACATAGGTTCCTAAGATCGGCCATTTGGTATAGGTCCTTTGCGCAGGCAAGGTTAATGCTAAGGACATGCTGTCTATGTAGTTCATCAATACAGTGGAGTCTAAAATAGTTGCTCTTAATTCAAGCCATCGACAATTTACACGATTCGCATAGACTGAATCTTGTAACATTCTTGACCACCAAAAAGGGTTGGCTAAGGCTCCCCCGCAGTAAGAATTAAAATTTATTTCCCAACCTGTTGTATTTCCGCCTTGACAATAGTTGGCATTTCCCCATCCTAAATTGAAATCCCATAATGGTCCAGCTACTAATTTTCCACCTTCGCTAAATCTTTCCTTGTATAAGAAAGTAGATATTCTATATCCGTCTACATTTTTAGATAATTCATTGATCAACATATAATCGATGAAGGAAGCCTCATCCGCATAAGCTCTAAATCCTGTTAAAGGATCAGAAAAGTTTGGTCCAGCCAATGCAGTTTCCCACGCACTGACATAGGATTGAATGTATTGTTCTTGCAGCGGATGTATAAGGTCAATGCTTGGGTCGTGTAATTGATAATTAATAGGCGAATTACTCGGTAATGCCGCAGTGTATGGTGAGGTCCATGCAACAATGCCACCGCTAGTTGTCTTGTCTATTTTTACAATATAACCACCTGTTAAATGATTGTCAAGTGTATCGGCATAGTCAAGTTTATCGATGCCAACTCTTCCAGGATTTACTTTGATGCGTTCCATAAAAACATAGACTCCTACATATTCTTCATTTAAAATTAGCTCGCATAATTTGGTCCTTGGTGCATAGTTTCCTGTTTCGTTTCCTAGTTTAAAAGTGAGTACATTTCTAATTAATGATTTGTCTGTATAGGGGGCATAAAGGATCCAATCATTGTCGATGGGCCAGTCAAAAATACTTGCGTTGTAATTGACGGAGTCGGGTCCGCGGGTTTCTAGTCCATACGACTTTGCTGGAAACGTAGCGGAAGAGGAGCCTCTTACTTCTATAGCAATTTGGCCATAGAACTCGTTGAACGGATTGTTCACATTATTTATTTGCCCAGCGCCATTATCAATGATACCCATAAAACCATCAATTTTCGGGGTATTTGGAATAGTTATATTGTTGGTGCTTATGATAACAATCGGTAGGGTAGAGGTAATAAATTCAAAAGGGGCTACAAACCATGTAGGCGTGACGCTGTAGTCATTTGTTGTATTGTTTATCCCTAAGGATAAAAAAGGTCGAGCGCTTAAATCTGGCCCCGTTGCAGTTTGGTTATGAACTTCTACACAGATAACATTGCTTCCTTGAAGTAAGAAACTTGCAAATTGAGCAGGATTAAAAATAAATTGGTCCGGCAAACCATTTTGGTATAATTGCGCTTCGTGTGAAGCACTAGCTAATAAGTTAAATGCAGCAGGCTGACCAACAGTCCCTAAATTATTCCTTGCGATTTCAACACCATTGATATATGCAATGAAACCATCGTCATAATCAATGTGGAAGATTATTTTTGTCAAGGCATTGATATCCGTAATGTTAAATGATTTTCTCATGTAAACACTTACGGAACCGTTTGGAATTATGGTGCCGTCATCATTGTCTCCAAATCCAAATCCGCCGGGACTTACAAGCCATGTACTTGCATTAAAACTAGGCTGATTCCAAGTGGCGCTTGTATTAACATTAGGAACAATATACTGCCATTGCTGTGTGTCACGAACAACAGTTTCGTAATGATTCGTTTGCGCACGACTAAATATTCCAAATAGTAGAAATAGAAAGCTTAGGATAATGGTGCGATTCATTCGATAAAATTAAGGAAAATTAAATATATGTTACGTAAATGTTAAGCGGCTTATTAGGGATGAATTGTTAGGAAGGAGGATTAGCGCATTTATAAGCTATTTTGCTGCTGTTTTTACAGCAAATCTATTTACTCTCGCATCGGCTAGTTGCCTTATTTAGCCTTCTTGAAGAGGAGATTAAAGATGGCGTAGCCTATCATAATTCCAAAAAGGATGATTGCAAAGATCCCGATGTAATCTCCGTGTTTGGCGTAATAGGTCATTTCGTCTAATAAAGGAACAGAAACATTCATAACAGCTGTTTGTGAATACGGTGTTGCGCTTAACACTTCACCCTTGGCATTTATAACGCCACTTGTGCCGGTATTTGCCGCTTGAATAACATAGCGACGGTTTTCGATGGCACGCAATTGAGCAAAACTATAGTGCTGCTTGTATCCAGGCGTATCGCCCCACCAGCCATCATTGGTAATAATGATGAATACTTTAGCTCCCAATCTTGTTTGTTGGGTTAAAAAATCGCCGTAAATGGATTCGTAGCAAATAATTGGTGCGACTTTTATCGTTCTTATATTAAAAATCTTTGCATGATTCTCAATGCCTAAAGAACCCGATGTCCCTCCATTTTGAATGGCGTATTCCTCTAAAAAAGGAAAGGCAGAGGAAAATGGAATTTTTTCTACGCCTAATACTAATTTTGATTTATGAATAAATTGTGGCTTAATGTTGTGTTGAAGGAATAAGGAGGTGTTATAGGATTCATAAAAAGTATCGCTATTAGGGATTTGCTGCGATGCGGAAGAATTCTTTTTTGAAAAAAGGCGATAGGTGGAGGCGCCAATTAAAAGATCAAAGGGTGAATTAGGTCCCAATAAATCCGAGTTTAGAAGGCGTAAGGCATCATTGCTCATCGCGGTGTCTTCATCTAATCCACCTTGTACGGCTGTTTCTGGACCAATGACAAGTTTTGTTTTATTCGTAATTTTTTCTTTAGCCAAGCTTATAAATTTGGCCATCTGCATCTTTGGAGTATATTGTGCATTAAATTTTTCTTTGTAAGGATCAATATTGGGCTGGACAATTACCACTTCGTAGGTCTTGTGATTAACGCTGTTGTCTACTAATTGAAAATAAATAACGAGGGAGGCGATGATTGGAACCGTTAAGCCAAAAAATAGCCCGATCAGGGTAAGGTTTCTTTTTTGCTTCTCTTTCCAGTTTTTTAGAAGTAAAAAGACAAGAATATTCACAAGTAATACCCATAATGTGCCGCCTAAAACGCCTGTAAATTCATACCATTGGATGAATTTGGGACTAATGGAAAAGAAATTTCCCATTGTTAACCAAGGATGTGATAATTCCCAATTGTAGTGAAGGTATTCAAAGCAAATCCATACGGCAAGTAAGCTCCAAACGCCTATTTTTTCTGGTAGTCTTTTTTTAATCAGATGATAAATTAGAAAAGTTAATGCCATTAACAAGGAGTTGAAGATAAAGGCCATGATGGCGCCGCCTATATCGGCATTCCATATCCACCAAGTCGTTCCGATGTTAAAAAGGATAAAGACTAAATAGGCATGGATAAAAACGTGTATGGCTTTTTTTTTATCGTCGATAAGGGCTTTTTCAAGCAATAACAAAGGCACCCACGCTACAAAGACAAGTGGTGTAATACTTCCTGTAAATGGAAAGGCTAGTGTAAAAAGTAAGCCAGATAAAATAGATAAAAGATAACGCTTGCCGATGGATAATTTAAACATGTTCAAATGTACTAAATATCAAAAAAAAAGGGTCGAGATTATCGACCCTTTTAATAATAAATTAATTTTCTTAAGATTCAGTTGAATCTTCGTTTTCTTCAGTTGCTGTGTTTTCAGGAGCTTCAGGAGTTTCCGTAGTTTCAGGAGCCACAGTGTTTTCAACTACCTCTACTGCTGCAGTAGTTTCTTCAGTGCTCGCTACTTTTTTAGCTTTCACTACTTTCTTAACTTCAATCGTTTCAATTGTTTCAGGGATATTAAAAGGAACCACTGATACAAATGAACGATTATTTTTCTTTTTCTTAAATTCCACTAAGCCCGGAGTTAAAGCAAATAAGGTATGGTCTTTACCGATACCAACATTTTCTCCTGCATGGTGGTGAGTACCACGTTGACGAACAATGATATTTCCAGCGATAGCTGCTTGTCCTCCAAATATTTTTACGCCTAGGCGTTTGCTATGTGATTCGCGTCCGTTTTTCGAACTACCTGCTCCTTTTTTATGTGCCATTTTATATTTTTTAAATTCCCTAGAGAATAGTAATGCTTATCCTTTAATGTCTATAATTTGAATAGAAGTAAATTGCTGGCGATGGCCATTCTTCTTCTTGTATCCTTTTCGTCGTTTTTTCTTAAAAACAATTACTTTATCACCTTTCACGTGACTAATTACTTCTGCGGTGACTTTTGCACCGTCTATAGCTGGGGCGCCAATATTGATTTTGCCATCATTGTCTATCAATAAAACACGGTCAAAACTTACTTTTGATCCACATTCTTCTGCTAAACGATGAACAAAAACTTTTTGGTCTTTTTGCACTTTAAATTGCTGCCCGGCTATTTCTACTATTGCGTACATTTAGCTTTATTTTAAGTTTAAATTCAGTTTTTTAGGAGTGCAAAGATAGGATATAATTCCTTATTCGCAAATTATTTGTCGATTTCTTTGCCTTTATAAAAGACTTGTTGGCCATAATTAACAATAAATACGCCTAGTAAGACGATTGCCATCGAGCCAACCTGATTCCAGGTGATTTCTTCAGAAAAATAAAATCCAATTATCACAGCAACAATTGGTATTAAATAGGTCACGCTACTAGCAAACAAGGCCGATGAATTTTTTATTATACCGTT
>JBIIOQ010000004.1:0-128026 GCA_044336865.1 Crocinitomicaceae bacterium
ACGTAATGTTTGCAGCACCAGTAACCTGCATCTGCTGCATGGTGATGTTATTCGTGAAGTTTAATGTTGCTGCTTGATTTACTGTCATATCCCCAGTATTCCATGCTGCAGTATTCGACCACGTTCCAGTTCCAGCAAAGTATACCGGACCAAAATTCTTCCCTCCTGAGTTAATCGTCTTGGTACCTGTACCCATAAAGTATACATTCATACTTGTGGTCCAAGGACCCTGAAAACTCGTCATCGCTAAATTTCCATAAATGTTCAAGTTGTTTGCACTACTTGTTGAAGAGAAATTAGGGGAATTTGTCGTTACACTCCATGTCATATCGTTACAACTGCCGTTGGCAATATTTAGTGATACTATTTGATTTGTAGCGTTAAATGAGGCATTGTCAAAAAAGACATTGTCATTAATACCGGGAACTCCAGCACCACCAGAACCACCACTTGTCAATGACCATCGACTTACATCACCCCAGTTACCTGCACCACCTACCCAATAATAGTCAATAGCATAAAATGAATTAAAAATGAAGATTGCAAAAATGCAGAAGATAGAATGTAAATAATTTTTCATTTGTAAAATTTTTGAGGTATAAAGTTGGTGTAAAAAAACTAATTAGTCGTTACATCTTTTTAATGGTAACAATCATCTAATATACCGATAATCTTCGGGATAAAAAAATACTTACCCTAGGCGCATCGAGAGGCACCTCACCCAAATCTTATTTCAATTGAATTATTCTTATCAATACAAGCGGACAATATTTAAAAAAACTTACATAAATAAAAAATCCCCAGTCTCCTGGGGATTTTTTTATTGTTCGAAAGAACTCGGACTTCGTAAAGCTCCTTGCTCCATTGCGATATGTTATTTTATCGAATCACTTCTTTAATAACCTCCGTAGTTTGATCTCCATTTATCACTTGGATGTAATACACACCCGGTGCCAAATTAAGGTCATTGATACTGAATAAATTGATGCCTGGCTTCACCTCTATTGCTCTTTGTAATAAAGAGGCTCCTTTCGTATCACGGATACTCAAGGTAGCTGAGCCTAGCATTTCTTTGTTATTCAAGACCACTTGGAAAGCACCAGAACTTGGGTTCGGATACGTTGAGAAGTAACCTTTGTTTCCTCCAGAGCAGCTAACATTGATGATGTCGTATACCTTATTTGCCCCATCGATATCCACTTGATTCAAACGGTAGTAGTTATTACCCTCACCTGCATGAGCGTCTACTGCTGAATAAGTTAATAATTCAGTGCTGTTTCCAGCAGATGGAATCGTAGACAATACTTGCCAGTTATCACCATCTCTTGATTTCTCTACTTCGAAGTATAAGCTATTGTGCTCACTTGCGGTTTGCCACTCAAGGTTCACCTGACCATCTTCACAGTTTCCTGAAAAACTCATCAATTCAACCGGAAGCGCTTGGTTAACAACAGTAAAACTCGCTTTGTAATTAGCGCCACTGTTAGATGCATAAGCAGTGTAAGGCCACCCTGGGGCATCAGAATATACCTCAAGAGTATAAGCACCTGGAGCCAAACTAGAGATGATATTGGCTGTGTTATTGTTTATTCTCCAAGTTTGGTTGCCGCCACAACCTCCAGCATCATTTGAAACCCAGGACATTGCCAAAGAGGTAAAACTAGGGGCGCTTCCAGAGCTTAAATAGACTCGATAATTAGTATTGCCTCCTGTGATATCTCCACCACTACATTTATAAGTTTTATTTTCTCCACCCGCAATTACAAGTGTATTGTTACCCGTTAAAAAGGTGCCTAGGTTTGCACCACTGAAATCAATATTAGCGGTCGAAGCATTCAAATCGTAAAAAGTATTACCTGCGTTATTAATATTTAGGATAATATAGCTTTCATAAATACCAGTGGTCTGCACCCAACCATTTCCCCCAAGCAACAACAGTACTAAAACAGAAATAAATTTTTTAAAAGATCTTTGATCTAAACAGAAACTTGCTGTTTTTCTTAAGACATAAATTTGTTTTAACAACACAAAAAATGATTTTTTTAGAATCGTAAAGAAACAAAATTTTCTCAAAAACTCATTAGTATAATATTAACAATTTATCATTATTTGTCAACCTAATCAAATTTTCATTTGAAACGAATTGTTATTACTAAAACAAATACCCCTTGAAAATTTTAAGGGGTATTTAAAATCTATAAGTTTTTTAATATCGAATCGAAAGTGCATTGATTCCGCCTAGGCGAAGCCGAGAGCCACGTCACAAAAATCCTAATTCAATTGAATTATTCTCTTATCAAGACAAGCGGACATTAGTGAAAAAAACTTGCATAAATAAAAAAATCCCCAGTCTCCTGGGGATTTTTTTATTGTCCGAAAGAACTCAAACTTTTAAGAGCTCCTTGCTCCATTGCGATAGGTTATTTTATCGAATCACTTCTTTAATAACCTCCGTAGTTTGGTCTCCATTTATCACTTGGATGTAATACACACCCGGTGCCAAATTAAGGTCATTGATACTGAATAAATTGATGCCTGGCTTCACCTCTATTCCTCTTTGTAATAAAGAAGCTCCTTTCGTATCACGGA
This sequence comes from Crocinitomicaceae bacterium, assembly GCA_044336865.1. GTDB lineage: Bacteria > Bacteroidota > Bacteroidia > Flavobacteriales_D > Crocinitomicaceae > UBA952. Next base: position 2,590 of record JBIIOQ010000004.1, read on the forward strand.
TACTCAAGGTGGCTGAGCCTAGCATTTCTTTGTTATTCAAGACCACTTGGAAAGCACCAGAACTTGGGTTCGGGTACGTTGAGAAGTAACCTTTGTTTCCACCAGAGCAGCTAACATTGATTATATCGTATACCTTATTTGCCCCATCAATATCCACTTGATTCAAACGATAGTAGTTATTACCCTCACCTGCATGAGCGTCTACTGCTGAATAAGTCAATAATTCAGTGCTGTTTCCAGCAGATGGAACCGTAGATAATACTTGCCAGTTTTCACCATCTCTTGATTTCTCTACTTCGAAGTATAAGCTATTGTGCTCACTCGCGGTTTGCCACTCAAGGTTCACCTGACCATCTGCACAATTACCTGAAAAACTCATCAATTCAACCGGAAGCGCTTGACCATTAGGTGATCCAATGTTGAACCAACTGAAACCTGTAACAGCTGTGCTGGTAACAGCGAAAGATGAAGGCGCTGCACCTGTAGCTACTGCCACTGGCGTTCCACAAGCCTGCCATACTACGTGGTTACTTCCGCTGGAGGCAGACCCCGGTGATTTGATAATTCTACAAATCTGTGGCGTTGTCATTCCTGTTAAGTTATTAGCAAATAAGGTTACATCATAACTTGTGGAAGCAATACTAGAACTGTAAGAACCACCAGTTGGGTCAACTTGCCAGTAACCATCCGCTGAATAGTTTTGGATCATGGCACCAGTAATCATTAATGGCAATCCATTATACAAAGGAATACCTCCAGACATTGGTGCACCAGTCACGTAACGAACTGTAAGGTACTGATTAGTTCCAGGCGAACTCGTAAAGTTTACGCGTGCATAGCGATTGTAAGCAGAAGTTCCTACAGGAAATAAGCCTGCATCGCCAGAGGTAGCTGAACTTGCATAGAATCTTCTAAGTGGACCTACAATTGAACCACTACCATATACTAAGTTACCCGATGTCGAGCTGTTTTGCCCTAGGGTTAACAAGTTAGTAGTTGTTGTATTTACATTTCCTTGTACCATTGTCAATGTATTGGTGACAAGCACAGGCTGTTGTAAACTTAATGAAGCCCCACCGCTTTTATTTATGCGCATATTAAACAACTGTGTATTTCCTGTTCCACCTATAAACCCGTTCGCTGAACCGGTAAAGTTTACCGTACCAATAGCTGCTACCAAAGTGCCGTAATTTTCTAAATTACCAGCTATATTTAAACTGTCATTGGTAAGATTAAGCGTAATACCTGGACCAACATAAACATCTTCAGCATTACTAGAAATACTTAGCGTAGGGTTGTTATTTCCTATACACATACCACCATTGGTTTGATTGACAGTAAACACTTCATGGGTGATTGCCGGCTGAACACTACCAGACATTCTAACGTAGTCATTATTTATTTTCTGATACCAATTTGTTGAGGTTGACCAATCTGTTCCGGTCAAGCCACACCATAATAAATCTCCGTTCACAATGTTACTGCCAAGAATAGAAGCATTTGGTTGATTAAAGGTAACCGTCATTTGATCGTTTCCGGCACAACCGGTAGCATTATTGGTTATAATCCAATCGAATGTATAAGTCGCCCCATAACTACCTTGTAAAACAGCATTAGATGTCGATGCCGAATTGAAAAAATAATTGGTGTTTGTTCCACTAACTAAATTCCACGCACCAATGTGACCTGAAGGCACAGCAGAACCCGCCATAGTGACCGTATTCTTACCACAAGTAACTGTTCCCGTAATATCTGCACCAGCATTTGAAGCTGGAATAGGATTTACGGTTACAGTAACAGCTGTACGAGTAGGACTCAAACAATTTCCATTAACACCTTCCATATAATAGGTTGCGTTTGAGGTTAAACCAGATGCTGTGTATGAAGTTGCCGTTCCGAAAGCAGTACCACCAGATGGAACCGTATACCAGTTAGCATTATTAGAAGCTGTTATAGTAGCTGATTGACCTAAGCAAATACTTTGATTACTTGCTGTTGGCGCTGCAGGTGCTTGATTAACAGTAACTACCACAGGTACAACCGGAGAAGAACAACCAGTTCCTGTCCAAGAAAGTATAATTTGACCATTACCACTTCTAACTCCTGCTGAAGCAGTTACACCCGACAATCCTACAATATATGAAGATCCACCTCCACCACCGGAACCACCGCCACAGTTTCCACCACCGCCACCGCCGTAGTATCCACCGCCGCCGCCGCCGCCCCAACCAGAAGCATAGGAACCACCACAAGGTGAACCATTTTGTCCATTACCACCCTGACCCAAAGAACCTGAAGTTCCAGAATTACAACAGCCAGTAGATGTACCACCACCTGTTTGCGTTCCGCCATTAGCGTAAGCAGAATTAGCTGAAGCACTGTTGGATCCATTGGTCGTTCCACCTGCTGCACCAGCACTTCCGGGATAACCAGACGCACCTAATCCACCACCACCACCTCCGGCAGCAACAACTACTCTATTGCTTAAAGCAGTTCCTCCAACACGAATGTCACTCGCTCCACCCCCACCTTGACCGCTTCCACCACTGTTTCCGCCGCCGTTCCAACCTCCTGTTGCGTTACTTGGTTGTTGACCTACATAAAGATTGATGGTTTGTCCAGCCGTTAAATTATAAGAAGCCTGAACCCGAGAACCTAAACCGCCTGAATATTGGCTGCTGTTCCCTCCTTGAGCACCATAGACATCTATAGCATATGCACCAGTTACTGGAGCAGTGAAGGTTTGAACCGCGCCTGTGTAAGCAAAAGTTTGAGTTCCACTTTGAGGAGTGGATGACTGAACATAATACGTAGACGTAGCGTTCAACGTTGGCGTAGTGTATGTCGCACTTGTACCTAATTGACCCGTTCCATTTGAATTGGTAGACCACACATAATTGCTTGATCCACTAGCTGTAAGTGCAGCTGTTGATCCAGAACAAATTGAAGCTGAAGAAACAGTAGGAGTAGCAGGCGTTTGGTTAACCGTTAAGGTTGTTGTACTCGTTGCCGAACACCCATTAGCAGTAGCTGTAAGGGTATAAGTTTGTGTACTATTCGGCGAAGCACTAGGAGTAGCTACGTTTGTAGCACTTAAACCCGTTGAAGGAGACCAAGAATAACTGATGTTTCCTGAAGCCGTACTAGCGGTACCATTCAAAGTTACTGACGAACCAGAACATACGTTAGAACCTGTTCCTGCGGATACAGTAAGGGCTGGGTTCACTGTTACGGATACCGCAACTGGAGAACTTTGACAATTTGAAGAAGAACCAGCACCCAAGTTAGCTTGAGCCAAGTTCCAAGAGTTAGAATTACAACCCGAAGAAGCTTTAACTCGAGTAAATAATTGCATTCCTGCTACACTCGTACTCGCTCCACCATAATCATCTCCAACACCACTTTGTCCGGTATTAGAATAAATAAACTCATATTGACCTGGGGCTTTATTACAGTCACAACTCACGTGAGCAGTTGCTTTCCAATACGTTAAATTACCACAATTACCTGTGTTACATTGACCTGCACCATATACAGATTCGCAAGCTGCTTGTGCAATTTGAGAATTAGAGGCTCCAGAGCTGTAAGTAAATACACCACCTGCACCATTTGGATATCCAAGATTTGCAGTCGCACTTGTAACATAATAAGTAGTATTTGCAGTTAAGGCTGGTGTCGTATAAGAAGTTCCCGTTCCGATGAGTCCAGTCATATTAGAATTGGTATACCAACCATAATAGCTGCTACCAGATGCCGTAAGGGCAGCTGTTTGGCCTGAACAAATAGTTGCATTTGAAATCGTAGGTTGAGCCGGTTGCGTAACGGTAACCGTTACAGGTGTCACTGCAGAAACACATGTAGAAGTAGTTGCCGTAGTTAAGGTATGCGTACCGTTGCAGTAACCTGCCGTTTCTGAAGATCCTCCAAACTGAGAACCACCCTCGTGATGCCAATACCATCTATTATACCATGGAGCATATGTAATACAAGCCATGTCGCTTAAGCTTGAATAGCTTTGAACTGTAGAAACGGCATTAGTGGTTAAATTCTTTCTGCTTATAGTTGAAGAGTTCGATACATAAACGATTCTATTATCGGTACCATCAAATTCAGAAATTCCCCAAACTGCCCAGTTTTCAGATCCCTGATAAGACAAGGAAGAAGTACCAAGATTGGTAACTGCCCCTGAAGGAAGCGCCACTTTAAAATAGGTGTTTGCAGGAGACCCAGATGCACCCGTAAATAAAATAACATTATTTACCCCTGCAAAAATCGCTGCCCCACTATTCATGGTAAAGGTTGTACTTAGAGGAATAGTGGTTGAACCAAAGGAAAGGTCAGCATTCAGCGTCCTTACTGAGGTTACTGTAAAAGAACCTCCAACAGGATCAGAAGAACCATTCCATAATGTATACATCGTTCCATTTCCACCCAAATCACTAAAAATTCCATCCCTTCGCGTGTATGACACAGGGTTGTTTAAGGCTGGCATATCATACCTAACTGTATTGTTATCGCCTACATAATAGTAATATTGTTGAGTTACAGCAATACCTCCTCTATCATCACCGGTGTAACTATTATGATCGGTTACAAAGGATCCAGAAGTGGCCAAAGAGTTCACCACAAATTGAGAACTTGACGATCCCAAAGAAGCACCAACATAGTAAGTGGAGCTGCTAGTGAGCGTTGGAGTGGTAAAAGAGTTACCTGATCCCAATTGACCTGTTCCATTTGAATTTGAGTACCAAACGATGGTATTCCCAGAACTGCTGCTCGTTAAAGTCGCTGTTTGATTATTACAAATAGTGGTACCGCTAACAGATGGTGTTGACGGTGGATTCGCAACAGTAAGCGCTACTGTACTAGTAGCTGAACAACCGTTTGCCGAAGCCGTTAAAGTATAAGTTTGATTCGCACTAGGCGTTGCAGTTGGATTAGCAATAGTTGTTGAGCTTAATCCCGTTGAAGGAGACCAAGAATAGGTAATATTTCCTGAACCGGATGCTGTTCCAGCCAAGTTTGTACTTGATCCAGTACAAACGGTTGTATTGGTTCCTGCTGATACAGTAATAGCTGGATTAACCGTAACAGATACGGCTACAGGAGAACTTTGACATCCAGAAAAGCCTGTACCTAAATTGGCTTGAGCCAAGTTCCAAGAGTTAGAAGTACAACCCGAAGCAGCTTTCACACGAGTAAATAACTGCATTCCTGCTACACTAGTAGCTGCCCCACCATAATCGTCTCCAACACCATTGTAACCTGTATTAGAATAAATAAATTCATATTGACCTGGCGCTTTATTACAGTCACAATTCAAGTGAGCAGTTGCTTTCCAATAAGAGAAAGCACCACATCCACCTGTATTACATTGACCTACACCATATACAGATTCGCAAGCCGCTTGTGCAATTTGAGAATTACTAGCTCCTGAACTGTAATTGAAAGTACCGCCCGCACCATTTGGATAACCTGTACTACCTTGAGTAGTGGTAACATAGTAAGTGGTATTAGCCGTTAAGGCAGGTGAAGTATAAGACGTACCCATTCCTAAAAACCCTGTTAGGTTAGAATTGGAATAAAATGCAAAACTTGAACCACCTGAAGGAACCAAAGAAGTTGTTTGACCCGAACAAATACTTGCATTCGCTACCGCAGGTTGAGCAGGCTGAGTTACCGTAGCCACGACTGGCACCACTGAAGAAGAACATCCTCCTGAGGCCGTCCAAGTAATGATAATTTGACCATTACCACTTCTAACTCCCGCTGTAGCAGTTACACCAGACAATCCTACAATATATGATGATCCACCGCCGCCACCAGTTCCACCGCCACAGTTTCCACCACCGCCACCGCCGTAGTATCCACCACCGCCACCGCCGCCATAACCATCAAAATAACTACCACAACCTGAACCGTTTTGTCCATTACCTCCTAGACCCAAAGAACCCGAAGTTCCAGTTCCACAACAGCCAGAAGATGCTCCTCCACCTGATTGCGTACCGCCATTTCCGTAACTGCCTCCGCCACTACTTGAAGAACTGTTGGATCCATTGGTCGTTCCACCTGCTGCACCGGCACTTCCCGAATAACCAGATGAACCTAAACCTCCACCTCCACCTCCGGCAGCAACAATTACTCTATTGCTCAACGCAGTTCCACCAATACGAATGTCACTCGCTCCACCTCCACCTCGACCGTTTCCACCGCTGTTTCCACCACCGTTCCAACCTCCTGTTGCGTTAGTTGATTGTTGACCTACATAAAGATTGATGGTTTGACCAGCTGTTAAGTTATAAGTAGCCTGAATACGAGACCCTAAACCGCCTGCAAATTGGCTGGTCGTTCCTCCTTGAGCACCATAAACATCAAAACCATATGCACCAGTAGTCGGAGCAGTAAAGGTTTGAACCGCTCCTGTGTAGCCGTAAGTTTGAGTGCCATTATTGGACGAAGATGACTGAACGTAATACGTAGTAGTTGAACTCAAGGTTGGAGTGGTAAAAGAAGCCCCTGTTCCTAATTGTCCCGTTCCATTTGAATTGGAGTACCAAGTGACCAAATTACCCGAGCTGCTTGCTGAAAGTGCTGCCGTTTGATTATTACAAACCGTTGCACCAGTTACAGAAGGCGCTGAAGGCGTATTCGCCAGGGTAACAACCACAGTACTTGTGTTAGTACAACCGTTGGCTGTAGCAGACAATGTATACGTTTGGTTAGCATTAGGCGCCGCCGTTGGATTTAACACCGTAGTTGAACTTAAACCAGTTGAAGGAGACCATGAATAGGTTAATGATCCGGAAGACGTTGTAGCAGAACCTGCTAAGGCTACACCACTCGTACCCGAGCAGAAACTTACTGCAGAACCTGCACTTACCGTTGGGGCTGGAGTAACGTTAACCGCCACCGCAACCACAGATGAAGCACAACCAAGCGCGTTCCAAGTAAGTGTGATTGTTCCATTACCTGAACGTGTACCTTGGGTATGCGTTACTGAGGCTGTTGTTGAGCCGTTTCCCCAAGAGGAACCACCACCACCACCACCATAACTAGCGCCGCCACCACCATAATAACCACCGCCGCCGCCGCCGCCGTAAGGATTGTACCCATTACCGCCTTGACCAAGAGATCCTGATGTTCCCTGACCACCTTGATTAGCGCCACCAGATGACTGATTTCCACCAATTCCAGGATATGAACTTTGACTACCACACTGATAACCGGTTCCACCGGTTGTTCCACCTCCAATTCCACCATGATCGGAAGAACTACAATTGTATCCGCCTCCGCCTCCGCCACCTGCCACAAATTGGCGATCTGAATTGGCCGTTCCGCCAATGCGAACATCTGTAGCTCCACCACCACCTCTGGCGTAATTACCATTTCCTCCGCTGCCACCGCCATTGTAACCACCTGCATTCGAGGTGGCCTGACCGCCTACAAATATATTTAACACCTGACCTGGTGTCACTGTGAGCGTCCCTTGAATACGACCACCTAAACCGCCGTTACCCTGACCATAAATATTTGTTCCTCCCTGAGCCCCTTGTGCGTCGAAAGTAACCTGAGTTACGCCCGATGGCACAGTCCAGGTTTGCATGCCACCTGTGTAAGTAAACGTTTGATTCACTGAAGAACCACCTGATCCAAAGCCTTGAACGTAATACGTTGTATTAGAAGTAAGGGTCGGTGTGGTAAAAGATGAACCTGTTCCCACTTGCCCGGTGCCGTTTGAGTTAGTGTACCAAGTATAATTTTGAGACGAGGATGCAGTTAAAGTAGCCGGATTACCTCCGCAAATGGTTGTCCCCGAAGCTGTTGGGTTAGCTGTTGGAGATGAAACCGTTACAGTATAAGAAGCACAAGTTGAACTGAATTGACTGTTGTTGTAGTTTCGAGCATAGTATGTGGTGGTGCTACTTGGGGAAACCGTAATGGGATTTCCGTTTCCAATATAGGATCCTCCACAACTGCTGGTGTACCAATATACGGCACCCACTGCACCTTGGGCTGTTAACTGAGAAGTTTGCCCAGAACCACACAAGGTGGCTTGAGAAGCTGTAATGGATGAAGGCGCTGAAGGCGCTGAGCTAGCACATTGACCAGTACAGGTTGTACCACCGTAAGTTGATCCTCCACCTGTAATACCGACCTGACCTGTTATAGCGCCCATTGATGTATTAAAAATTTGGGTGCGGCACTCACCTGTCCAACTTCCCGAAGTGGACTGCCAAACCCTTATGGTAGAACCATTAGTTGCTGCAAAAGAATAGGTAACTGGCCCATAGCCGCTACTCAATGTAATTTGACTTAAAACGGTAGATCCATTCACGGATACAGAAACCCTATTTCCGTTCCATCCATCACCATAAGTATCCCTTAATTGGATGTAATGGGTGCAGGATTGCGCATAAACCTGGTTAATAATACTTGATGAGAAACTTATTATGGTGACTAAAGCCACTAAAATAAAAGATAAACGTAAATTTTTCATAAGGAGTTAATTTAAATTCGAGTCATTTTTACGCATTAAATTTAATTTACCTAATTGAGTGGCTGACACCACATTAACATTCATATAGATTCAATTATTAAAAAAGGGTTTTCACCGATAATTTATTTTATTTGTTTTCTACCATTCATTCATTTTATTTATTCATATTAACATCTATTTATTAAAGCCGTGAAGCCTCTATAAACGAATCATTTTAAACACTTTAACGGCATTCAAACTTTGTATTGAGAGAAAATATTCTCCCGCCTTTAATTCCGTTTCTACCGTTGTTTGTCCATTAAAATCGAAGGTCCAAATCTTTCTTCCAAAAGCGTCGTGTAAATCGGCGTGGTAAAACATACCTTCTTGCCCTACCACATTGAATACACCGTTATTAGGATTGGGAGATAGCACTAGTTGAAGTGCCTCGGCTTCTACCGGAATATCATTGATTGATTCTAGCACATATGAACCTTCGAAAGCACAGCCATTGGCATCCGTTAACCACAGTGAATATGTGCCCGCATTGAGCCCTTGCAGATCCTCGCTACTGGCGTTATTATTCCAGATAAAACTGTAAGGAGCTGTCCCACCTGAAACGGTGAGGTCAATAGCACCTAAATTAGAAGCTGTTAATGGAGACAGTACAGCAGTCACTTGTATAGGTTGTGGCGCTGTAAGGGTAAAGGATAATGAATCCACACAATTTGCACCATAGTGTAAAAAGGCCTGGTGATTCCCCGCTGTGAGATTGCTAACTACAGGTCCCATAGACCCTTGCGACCAGAAAACAGTTGTGTTAGCATCCAGTATATTCAATTGAATCATCCCATTGTCACTATCGGAACAAGTTGGATTTGCGCTTATTGCGCTGTAGTTGGGCGGCGTTACATCAGCTAAAACAACCAAGGTATCTAACCTACACCCATGAATATCCACAACATGTAAAAAATAAGAACCAGCGCCTAAATTATTTTGCGACAATCCTTGAAATCCGTTGCTCCAATTGATGTTATAAGGAGCCTGTCCGCCTTGAATACTCACTGAAATAGCGGCATCACCTGCTTCGCAACCATCACTCGTGCTCACAGATGGACTCAAAGGCGTGAAGGAATTTTGTGCAGCGGAAACCGCCTGAAAAGCATCTAATCTTCCGGCGCCCATTAACCCAGCGTAAGCAACATTTAATCCATCAAGCGGAAATGAAGTTGATTTGAGAATTGATTCTATTTGTAAATTCGAAATGCATTCGTTGGCAGCCAACATCAGGGCAACTGTACCACTCACATAAGCAGCGGCAAAAGAGGTTCCACTGCTATTGAGGTACCATCCCGGTGCAGGAGAAATAGCCACATCGTAACCAGGCGCCGCCAAATCTACCGAATCATTGTGCTGATGAGTAGAGGTTGGATCTCCGAGGTAACGTTCGTGATTGTTTGTTGGACCCACCGAGGTGACTGAAAACACATGACCATAAGAAGCAGGGTAAACGAGCGCATTGGCACTACCACAGGTAGTTCCGTTTCCGGCAGAGGCAATAACAAAAGCTCCTTTTGATGCGACTTCGGTCATAACATCTTGTTGAAGTTGACTGTAAAAGCAGCCCGAAGTCCAGCTCAAATTGATGATCTTTTCTCCGTTGTAGGCTGCAAGAAGCACATCGTTGTAATCCATTTTGTAAAGTGCCAACTTGGAATTAAATCCAATAGAGCTAAGACCCAATGCATTATCCGTTTTTCCAGCAGCAACGATTGCTACTGCGGTGCCGTGAGTTGGAGAGGCGGTATTGGTGACATCGTAATAAATCACCTTACCTTCTAAGTCCTCGTGTGAAGGCGTAAAGTTTTGATCGCTTATGGCGATAGCAATGCTATCGTTTCCCTGTGTGATGTCCCAAGCTTGAGGCGCATTGATCAAAGACAAGCTGTAGTCTGGCGCCAAAATATTTGAAAAATCATTCGGTAAATAAAGGACTTCGTATTTTGGTGCAGGCTCTAGGATAGCATAAGCCAACTGAAAGCGCTTTAAACCATCAGAAAGTTGTGCTTGAGTACAAGCACATTCCAATTCATATACTTTTAACAATTCAATATTACGACTATTGGAAAGCGCTTGACTCACGCGAGACACTGAAAGTGTTTGCGTAAATTCCTGCCATGCAGAACTCTGCAAGTCTTTTGGGTTTGACATTTTAATCCAAAATGAATTGGACTGCGACCAGCTCAAATAACTGAAGAGAGAGAATACGAGCGCTAAAGGGAAAGATAATTTGTAACATTTCATAGTCGTAAAGTTTGTTGTTGTTTTGTTGAAAGCGAACTCCTTTACGACAAGGCATTATTGAAGGTTACAAAAAATAATCAGAGGGTAAACGATTAATTACAAATCACTTGACTTTATATCTTTAATCATTAACTGAAGCGTAGAAACATCCCTAAAAACATTCACATCAAACGTACAGGCTATACTAAAGGGCAAGCCAAAAGCTGCAATGGTTTCTTTATTACCTAAGCCAAATCCTATTGCATCTAACATCAGATCCGTATTTTCTTGTTTCACCCTCAATTTTAAGTGTGCCTCTTTCAGCACCGAAATCTTGTGAGAATAGACATTTTGCATCCAAAAAACAGGCTTCATGTTTCCGGGGCCAAAAGGTTCAAATTCACTTAGCACCCTATAAAATTTAGGAATTTTTAACAAAGGTTCGCCCGGTAAATAGACCTCCTCTAAGCTAAGCATTGCATCTATGGCTTGATGAGGGTTTTTATCTTCGTTGGAAATGGATTCGCGAACTACGCGATCAAATCGTTCGGAAAAAGCAAGTAAGTTTTCTGGTAACAACGACAATCCTGCCGCATGGGTATGCCCACCAAACTGCGTTAATAAATCACTGCATTTAATCAATGCTTCGTGAAGATCAAAATTATTAACCGTTCTTGCGGAGCCAGAAATCACACCATTTGACTCTGTTAGTACGATGGTCGGTTTAAAGTGCGTTTCAATCAACCTTGAGGCTACGATACCCACGACACCTTTGTGCCATTTGGGATTAAAAACAACCGTAGCAGATTTTGTTTCAAAAGAAAGATCCTCGGCAATTAATTGCAGCGCTTCTTGCGTCATCTGTTTGTCTAAAAGTCGGCGATCTAGGTTATCCTGATTAATTTCTTTCGCTAAATCTTGAATAAGCGCACTATTTTCTTCAATCATTAATTGAACGGCCGTCCTACCCGACCTCAATCGTCCTGCAGCATTAATTCTAGGGGCAATGATAAAAACTAAATCCGTGAGCGTAAGTGGGCCTTTTTTACCTGCTAATGACAATAATTCCGAGAATGCCCTACGCGGTTTTTCATTGACTATTTTAAGTCCCAGAAAAGCCAGCACCCGATTTTCGTCTGTTATGGAAACAATATCCGCAGCGATGCTTAAGGCTAACAAATCAAGGTTTTGAAACAAAAGTGCATCATCCCATTTTTGAGCAGTAAATAAAGCTTGCAAAAGTTTGAAACCAACGCCACAACCCGACAATTCTTTAAACGGATAAGGGCAATCCTTTTGCTTAGGATCCAAGACAAGAGCAAGCGGTAACAAATCCCCTGGCTCGTGATGATCGCACACGATGACATCTATTCCTAGGTCGACAGCCAATTGAATTTGACTAAGCGCTTTCACGCCACAATCCAAGGTGATGAGTAGTTCTACGCCATTTTCTTTTGCCCACCTCACCCCTATTTCACTGAGGCCATAGCCTTCTTGATACCGATCGGGAATATAAAAATCGATCGCGTCGTGGTGAGGTTTAAGTGCGGAATACATCAGCGCTACCGCAGTGGTTCCATCAACATCATAATCGCCGTAAATCAGTATTTTTTGTTGGTGTTCCAAGGCCAAGACTATACGCTCAACAGCACTAGCCATATTTTTCATTAAAAAAGGGTCGTGGAGGTGTTCTTTTTTAGGTCTAAAAAACCGTTCGGCTTTTTGGTAATCGGTTATTCCTCTTTGAATTAAAAGGGTTGCTATTCTATTATTTACGTTAAGTAAGCTTGATAATTCATTGACCAGCTTAGGTGCTGGCGCGGGTTTTATTTTCCACACTTTATCCATCATGATGTTATATTTAATTTTAAGTTAGGGATTATTTTTTGAATAGACAACTATCCTGTTGAAATAAAACTTGATTTTTTTATTAGCTTCGCTACTACTTACCCTACTTTTTTTCACTATTGTCCGATAAAAAATCGGACCTTATTTTCTTTGTCCTTTTGTCTTGATACAAAAAAACGAAAAAATCAAGGCGCATCATTAAGGTCTTTGAATATTATCGAAAAAAAAATGCATAGAACTTAAAAAGCATTACATTTGGTAAACTTTAAAAATTTTATTATGAAAACTACTTTTTATTCATTAATTGCTGCAGGCTTATTGGTTTTGAGTTCATGCTCACTAACATTACCTATTTCTGCAACTTCAAACGATTTGGGTACTAAACAAGGAAAGGCCACTGGTACTTGCTTTTTTTATCAGTTATGTTTCGGAGCTGATGCATCTATACAACGAGCTGCTCAAAATGGTGGAATCACGAAAATTTCAACCGTTGATTTGCAAACCAAAAGCGTTTTAGGAATTATTGTAACCTATACATGTATAGTTACAGGAGAATAATCTTTCGTTATATTAAAGTTACATTGAGGGAGTCAATTAGACTCCCTCTTATTTTTGGAACAGTTTCAATACTTTGTGGATGCTCCCCAAAAATCGTTCAATTCGGACTTAACAGCACCTATAAGCTCCAAAAGAATGAAAAGGTTATCAAACCCTATTTAGATGACCGAATAAAACAAATTCAACAAGAAAATAAAGGAATTTCAGAATTCGCCTATTTATCAAAGATGGTATACAATAAAGGCACGAATGAACTATTGATTTTCAGCTTTTGTTCCCAGGGTCTAGATACTGCAAAGATACAATCTTATTTTTCAAACGTTCTTTTAACTACCTCAACCCAAATTAACGCTTCGATCCAAGATACTGTTGTTGTATACAAAGTTCACAGCAAAAATGTTAAGTATATTTTCCGTGAATACGGATTTCCTCATTATATAATCATTGACCATATAAGTGATAAAAAAGAGTTCGAAGATTCATCAGATATTTTTAAACGATTGGGGATTTTAAAGTCCTTGCACTAAATTAATGATTTTTTACAAATCTCTTTGATGCAGGACAATCCATTAGAACCTTTTCAAGTTCTTTTTTTTGTTCAAGCGTTAAATTATCATCTAACTTATTACATTCAATCATTCTTATCTTATAGCTGTCAAGAATTTTATGGTTTTTTAGTGAATCAAATTCTTTTTGATTTTCTAATGTTTGAGCAACCTCAAACATTAGCTCGGCGCAACCACATACCTTCTTACGATCAAATTTAACATCATTTTCACTGCAAGAAACCAAGATTCCAATTACTAAAATGCACAAGCTTTTGTGGTAATTCATAGCGTTTATTTCTTTGATAAATCAAATATATTAAAAATTTCATCAAAGATGAACAGATTTTTTTTTTAGATTGGAACCACTGATTTTTTTCACTTTTGTCCGATAAAAAATCGGACCTTATTTTCTTTGTCCTTTTGTCTTGATACAAAAGAACGAAAAAATCAAGTCACTGATTATCCTTCAATACACTCCACTCTTGAACTACGACCTTTTTAGCGATCTCTACGAGCTGCTTCAGGGTTCCCGTAGTTCAATTCGCTATGCTTTATCAGAATAATAGGCGACAGGAGAAAAAAAAACGAATAAATCTTAAAAATTAGAAGTTTCAGTTCAGTATTAAAAACCATTAAATTCAAGGCCGAAAATGTACGCCTCCTCCTCCTCCGCCTAGGCGGACTCGATGCCCTTTAAGTGAATCGAGCGGAGTCGAGAGACACTTAATATAGTAATCACCGAAAGGCACCTACATTTGATTGTGAATTAGGATTGGAGAAAATAGATTCTTAATTTTTAATAGTAATAAATTTTAATGGTGCGATTGCGAATACTCAAAAATAAAAGTAACTTCGTTCTTGGCAAGAAAAAAAATGAAACCCAAGCAAAGATCCATTTTCTCAAAAATTTACCTCGTTTTTTTAATCGCCTTACCGCTCCCATTTATTATTCTCCCAGCAAACTATTTTGATACAGGAGAATCGCTATGCATGTCTAAGGTATTATTGCAACTAGAGTGCTTTGGATGCGGCATCACCAGGGCAATCCAACATGCCATACATTTTGATTTTACAAGAGCCTGGCACTTTAATAAATTAGTCGTTTTTGTATTACCAGTGTTCATTTTATTGTGGTTAAATGAAATTAAAAAAAGTTTAAAAAAGATTAAAAAAGATTAAAACATTAAAAATTAATTATTAGATTTGAAATTAATATTAACTAAAAATTTTAACCATGAAAAAATTATTACTTGCCGTTTTGGTTGTTGGTTTTACCATCAGCTCATGTTCAATTGAAAAAAGACTTCATCAGAAAGGCTTTAACGTAGAATGGAATAAGAACCTTGGTTCTTTGAAAAAAGATAAGAAGGAAAAACAAGATTTTGTTTCTTCAGAAGCAGTAGAAGAAATCGCTGTAGTAAATAATAAGACCACAAAAGCTCCTTCAGTAAACAACAACAGCTCAATTTCAGTTGATGGTGTTACTTTAAATGAGTCAAATGATGCTTCAGTAATTGTTGAGGATAATACTACCAACGAAGTTAATTCAGAAGTTAGCTCAGTAGTAAACAATACAAAAACAGAAAAAGTTAATAGTTCTTCAAAAGCTTCTAGCTCAAAGGAAGTTGCGACCAATAAAACGATGAACTCAACTAAAATAGTTAAAAAAGCAAATAACAAAGACGTGTCAAAAGGCTTGTTGTATTTGTTATGCTTTTTTATTCCTTGGGTTGCGGTTGGCTTAGCTACCGATTGGGATGTAAAAACAGTTGTAATAAATCTTCTTTGGACATGTCTATGTGGAATACCTGGAATTATCCATGCTATTATTATAGTAGGTAGAAACAGCTAATCACTTTTTATATTCAATTAAAAGGGGCTTAGGCCCCTTTTTTTATGCACAGATTTTTTTTAAGATTGGAACCACTGATTTTTTAAATCTCCTAGGTTTTCTACAAAGGGAGATAAGTAGCTGCCATTTTTAACATTTGCATAAGGCACACGCATCAAAGAATCGCCTTCCAATTGCATCACAAATAAGCGATTAAAAAAATCAATATTGAGAGCAGCTCCCGCTTTTTTCATAAAATGCGTTGATGCATCAATGGAGCAGCCAGAAGCTTTTTCGGACCATTCATTCACTGCTAAAACAACATACTGCGAAAATAGAACCTTGCCGTCGCATTTCAATTTTTTATTGTGGGCAGTCCACGATGCTAAAAACAAAGCTAATTCGTTGTTGAACCACGTTTCTTCTTCCTCAGAGAAAGGCCTATCAGCAAGATAAAGCCACACACGGCTATCATCCGGCAATGCTGGAAAAAGAGTATTAAAGTTCGGCTGCATTGGCAATAAGTTCGGCTACGTCTAGCACTTGAATATCATTTTCCTTATTGAAATTTTTAATACCATCCGTCATCATCGTATTACAAAAAGGGCACCCTGTAGCAATGATTTCAGCGTTCGATTCAAGCGCATCTTCGGTGCGTTCTATATTAATTTCTTTGTTTCCTTTTTCTGCCTCTTTAAACATTTGAGCGCCACCAGCACCGCAGCACAAGCCATTGGTTTTACACCGTTTCATTTCCACTAATTCGGCGTCTAATTTCTCGATCAAGGCTCTAGGCGCTTCATACACATCATTGGCTCGCCCCAAGTAGCAAGGGTCGTGGAAGGTAATTTTTTTCCCTTTATACGTTTGACTTCCCTCTAATCCCAGTTTTCCGGTATTGATCAAGTCTTGAATTAATTGAGTGTGGTGAATGACTTCATACGTTCCGCCCAATTCAGGATATTCATTTTTCAGCGTATTAAAACAATGCGGGCAGCCCGTTACGATCCGCTTAACATCATAGCCATCGAGTACTTGAATATTCATCATGGCCTGCATCTGAAAAGTAAATTCATTTCCCGCTCTTTTCGCAGGATCACCGGTACAAGATTCTTCCGTTCCAAGCACAGCGAAACTCACCTTACAATGGTTTAATATTTTCACCAAGGCCTTGGTTATTTTCTTAGCACGGTCGTCGAAACTTCCGGCGCAGCCAACCCAGAAAAGAATTTCCGGAGTTTCTCCTTTAGCCATCATTTCAGACATTGTGGGAACGTTTAAACGCATAATTTACTCTTCAAAAACTTGACTATTAATACTTTTCTCAATTAATGGGGAAAAGCTACCACTAAACCTTACCATTAAATTATCTCCTAAAGCCTTATTCTTCATTTGCCCAATTTAATCGGTCGCTTTGTGAAAATTGCCATGGCGCACCATTATTTTCAATATTCGTTAACATTCCGGCTAATTCAGAAGGCATTGACGACTCCTCCATCACTAAATTTCTTCTTAAATCAATGATAATAGCCAGTGGGTCTATATTGATTGGACAAGCCTCAACGCAAGCGTTACACGAGGTACAAGCCCACAATTCTTCAGGGGTAATATAATCACCTAGCAAGGATTTATTATCCACTTCTCCCTTTTTCAATTCGCCCACTTCAACCAAGCGATCACGCGTATCCATCATGATTTTACGAGGCGACAATAACTTACCGGTATTATTAGCAGGGCAAACATCCGTACAACGTCCACATTCCGTGCAAGAATAAGCATCAAGAAGGTTTTTCCATGTTAGATCGGTAACATCTTTGGCACCGAAGCGGCTTGGGGGTGCATCACTTTCGGGTGGTATTGCGTTAGGGTCGAGCATTAACTTAACTTCATTTTCAACAGATTTCATATGAGAAAACTTACCTTTTGCTTGAAGGTTTGAAAAATAAGTAGTTGGGAAAGCCAAGAGAATATGAAGGTGTTTAGAATACGGTAAATAGTTCAGAAATAAGAACACCATGGAGATGTGTCCCCACCAACCAATGCGTTCAAAAACACGCAAGGTGTCCACATTAAAAGAATCGAATACTAAGGGGCCGAGCCAAGCAGAGATTGAAAATCCAAAACTGCCTTTTGCATAATCAACGTGAGAACCACCCCGATTGTAAAGCACCTCATCCGTTCCATTCATAGTAAGAATAAAAACAATGAGCACCAGTTCCATGATAAGAATCAGATTAGCATCTTTTTTTGGCCAACCCAGCAATTCATTTTTATTAAACCGAGGCAAAGAAAGCATGTTACGGCGCCACAAGAAGGCGATTGTTGCGACAAAAGCCAGCACCGAAAGAATCTCAATGAAACTAACCATGAAGACATAAAAATCACCAAGCGAGAAATAGAACATTCTGTGCTTCCCAGTTATTCCATCGGCTATAATTTCAAGTAATTCAATTTGCGTTATCACAAACGATACATATATCGCTAGGTGCAAGAAAGCCGCAATAGGCCTATTGAACATTTTCTTTTGTCCAAGAGCGACTCTTACCATTGTTTTAAGCCTTGTTAAAGGCTTATCTGAGCGATTTACCCCTCTTCCTAAGCGGATATTTTTTCGAATTTTATTAGCATTGAGCAAGAAGAGCCCCGTAGAGAAAACAAACAAAGAAATAAATAAAACTATTGATAGCATATCAATCAGGCAAAGAATCTAACAGATTAGTAAGTTTTTTTTCTTGCGTACTATTTAATTTTAGTCCTTTTGACTTTCCACCGACAAGGGATATGTTGATATACCTTTCCGGATGTTTTTCAATATCATCAACGAGTTCTTGCAGTTGATTATTCGATTCGACTAATTCGTTATACAACTTATCGTCATGCACTAATTTCCCTAGCGTACCTTTTCCGTCATTTGTTTCAGCCAGAATGTAATTTATCTTTTTAAGCGTAGTTTGCGCCTCAAGGATTACCCCTTTAAAATCTGCAGTTAAAAGATTATCAGAAGCTATTGCTAAATTACCGATTATCTTAGTTATCTGCTCATTACTTTTTTTAAGATTAAGGGTAATATTTTCAACATTAGACATTATTCGAGATATCTGCAATTTTTCTTCCCCCACAAACTCTTGCATTTCTTTAGCAAGCGATCCAAACCGACCAATCGCAATTTTAACTTCCTTAAGGCTAGCTTCAATTTCCGAAGTGGCACTATTATCCCAAAATGCCGATAATGAATTCACCATTTTATCAATAGACGCCATCATCGTTTGTAATTTTTGAGAGATTGGGTCTGCATAAGCCTTAACCTGCGAAAACATATCAACGGATAATTTACCAGGTAAATAACTGCCCGGCTCATAATTACCTTTCTTTGCTATAGCAGGAATATGAATGATTAGCCCTTTACTTAATATATCTAAGGATCCAATTTCGACATAGGTTCCTTTAGGCAGCTTTACATTGTTATTTTGAATACTAAAGGAAATTTTAACCCTTTTTTTTGCGGGACTATTCGGAATATAATCAACCGTCAACACTTTACCAACAACAACCCCATTCACTGTAACATTGCTTGCTATTGGTAATTGGCCAGAATTTTCGAAATAGCTGTAATAAATTTCATCGCCTCCAAAAAAGCTATTTCCTTTTAAAAAATTAACGCCAAAAACAAGAACTAATATAGCTAGTATTGCTATTATGCCTGTTTTAATTTCTTTTGAGAATTTCAATTTCTTAATTTTGTGCTAATTTAATAGCTTTTTCGATACTAATGCGCTCTCCACCCAAGAAAGCGATAACAAAAGCATTTTTAAACCCATTTTCATTTAATTCAACCTTGCGATTTTTCGCAGCATCTAGGTCATTAATAAAATCCCCCACGTAATATTTATACAAATTATCTTGTTGATATTCCTTCACCTTAAGCCCACTAAAAACAGGTGAAGTCAATGATAGTTTTTGTGAAGATGTGGCAATTTGAATACTAAAAACCAATTTATTTTGATTCGTATCAATTTCGAGTTTGCTTTCTGAAACCAACTCTTCAACAACTTTAGGCGCTGGCGAATCAATAATTTCAGGCACCACTTTGCCTTCCATTTGATTTTTATACGCTTCAAAAGCAGAAAACATCGACTGCGCCATTTTTTCTTGCCCTTCAGCTCCACCAATAAATTTCTCCTCTGTAGGATTAGGCAGGAAACCTGTTTCAATTAAAACAGAAGGCATGGTTGTTTTATACAACACTAAAAAACCCGCTTGTTTGACCCCGCGATCATAGCGACCTAATTTTTTAAATGCTTTTTGTAGTAATTCAGCAAAGCGAATCGAATTATCAAGATTAACTGACATTTGCAACTGGATCCCGATGATGGCATCGGGTGACATGTCAAAATCGCTGTATTTCGCTCCTTTGTCATCTTCGAGGGTAATAATTGCATTTTCACTTTCTGCCACTTTCTGTTGCGACTCCGAACGGTGCAAACCCAAGACATAGGTCTCCGTTCCATACGCGGATGAACTTCCTGCGTTAGCATGAATACAGATAAACAAATCAGCATCTGCCCTATTAGCGATATTTGCGCGTTCGTATAGCTCAACGAAAACATCTTTATCCCTGGTATAAATAACCTTAACATCTGGATATTTGGTCTTTATTAAATCGCCTAGGCGAAGCGACATGGCTAAGCAAACCACTTTTTCGAGTGCAAACGAGCCATGACAACCGGGATCTTTACCACCGTGTCCGGCGTCAATCACCACTGTTTTTATCGCTTTACTTTTTGTCTTATTGGTTTGAGAAAAACCATTAAAAGGAATGATTAAGATTCCGACCAGAAAAATGGTAAATAAAGATCTAAAACAAGCGTTCATTGTTGCCATAATGAAATTTGGTAGCTTTGTAAACATAAAAGCTCCTGAACAAATATAATTTTAATTGATTGAAAGGTAACAAAACGTTTTATAGAATTATCTTCGTTGCATTGTTAATAATGTCTAGATCGCTTGTATCTACAGGCCAAACCTCAAAATTTAACGACACAATTTCGATCATTGATTCCAGTATTAGCGACATCATATTGTATTCTTCAAACGATTCCATTTACAATGATTTAGTGGGTAAAAAAGTTCATTTATACGGCAATGCAAAAGTTGAAATGGGCGACATAAAATTGACCGCTGGTTACATCCTCATTGATCTCAATGCGAACGAAGTACAGGCAAGCTATCGAATAGGTGAAAATGGCGAGAAAATAGAACTTCCAGCTTTTAGCGACGGGCAAGAATCTATTGTTTGTTTGCGCATGCGATACAACACCAAAACGGAAAAAGGGTATATTGAAGAATTAGCCATTAAACAGGATGAATTTTATTTTCACATGGGAGAAGCGAAACGTTATCCTAATGATGAAATTCACTTAAAAAAAGGTCGTTTAACCACCTGTGATTTAGAAGAACCCCATTATCATTTTCAGTTATCAAAAGCGGTTATGATTCCAGAAAAACGCATCGTCACTGGCCCCATGAACTTATGGGTAAAAGGCATACCAACACCACTAGGCTTGCCATTTGCTTTAATCCCTCAACAAAAAGAGCGAACCCACGGCATCTTATTTCCAGAATTTGTCCCCATATCAGTGTATGGGTTTGGAGTTCAAAATCTAGGGTATTATTTCCCAATTAACGACCGGCTTCAGACTAGCGCATATGTTAATTTATACAGCCGGGGAAGTTGGGGTTTGCGAAATGATTTAGACTATTCGGTACGCTACGCTTTTAGCGGAAGAGTTTCAGTCGGTTTTCAGCAGTTTAGGCAAGGCTTTCCGTACAACGATGCACAAAACAAAGTTTCTGTTGTTTGGTCGCACCGAAAAGAGGCTAAATCGAATCCCTTATGGGCCTTCTCCTCCAATGTTAATTTTATTTCAGATAACAACACCAAGAATAATTTAGACCCCATAAACCCACAATATTTTAACAATAGCTTTAACTCCGATATTAATTTAAACCGAACATTTCCGGGTAAACCCATTACCATAGGCATGAAAATATCACTGCGACAAAATTCAATTGCAAAAAACATCTCCTTGACTAGTCCGATATTAAATGTAAACATGACGCGTATTTTTCCCTTCAAAAACCTCATTAAAAATCCAAATAAGTCCTGGAAAAAAACAGTTCAAAATGTTGGATTAACCTATTCCTTGGAAAGCCAAAACAAATCTTCTTTTGGCGATTCTCTTCTAAGTAGCTTTGATTACCGGGGAATTGGGGATCAATTTATGAATGGTATTAATCAAGGAATAAGTTTACAAACCACTGCAGGTCTATTTAAAAACGCCGTTAAAATCACCCCTAGCATTTCATATGGAAATAAAATAAATTTGCAGCAAATTCAAAAGAACTATAATGCATTAAACAATTCGACAAAAATTGACACCTTAGATAAATATGGGATGGCGCATGAATTCAGCATGAACATCAACCTCACCACCGTATTATTTAGTTATTATCGATTTATTGGGAAAAATAAACCCCTATTACGGCATTTGATGACTCCAAGTATTGGGTATCGATATGTGCCATTGATAAACCCATTAACAACAAGTAATGCAGGAATTAACCAAGCCCTTATTTCCTATTCTCCTTATGAACGGAGTATATACAATGTGGGGAATGCCAGCGCATCGTCCTTTCTCACATTCGGTGTCAATAATTCAATGGAAATAAAAAGCAAATCAGCCAAAGACACCCTAACTGGATTTCGAAAAATTAGGATAATTGATCAATTTTCCATCACAGGAAACTATGATTTCAACAAGGACTCTATGAAACTTTCTAATTTACAATTAAACCTAAGAATAAGCCCTTTCACGTGGATAAATTTTGTGGCCAATGCTGGGTTTAGCCCTTACAGTTGGAATACAGTAAGCGGAAAATCCTTGGCTTCTTATGCAGCACAAACAGGTCAATCATTGGGGCGATTTTTATCCAATAACTTCACAAGCACCCTAACTCTTGCCACGAAAAAAAGCCGCGAAGTTATAGATGAAGCGAAGGAAACGGTAAAAACAAATTGGAACAGCGACTTCAATCAATTTAGTTTGCATCCAGAGCAAGCCATTTATTTTAATATCCCTTGGAAAGTTAATTTATCCCATGTTTATTCAATCAATGCAAATACATCAAAAACCAGCATCTCGAATGAAGATTATAATTTTGTTCAGACCATTGTATTAAACGGAGACATTAGTTTCACCAAACGATGGAATTTAAGCAGCAACCTTAACCTTGATCTACAGTCCAAGCAAATCACCAACGTTAATTTTTCATTAAATAGAAACTTACATTGTTGGGCGCTTTCTTTTTATTGGACACCAATTGGCGGAAACAAAAGTTTTCTCTTGAGCATTCGCAATACATCTTCAATCTTTAAAGATGCTAAAATAGAATTACGAAAGCCACCAAGCTTCTTATAGATTAATCGACATAGAGAAGGATTTTCGGTCCCACGACCATACTAACCGTTGTTATACGTCGATTTGGATTATTTAATTTTCCATTATCTATTTGTTGAGGAGGTAAATTTTCACCCATCCCAAAAAACGTAACGCTATAGGTCAAATTCAACTTGGTTTTCAAGTCAGCAAGTTGTTTTTCAAATTCTGCAGCAACAGCAGCAGCGCGCTTCTCGGATAAATCTTGATTTCTTTCCGATCGAGCTTTTTCATTACCTACTCCTTGCAAATCTGAGTATCCATTAATTACTAAAATTGTCCGATATTCATCTTGATTAAACACATTTTCATTATGTTGATCTAAATATAATTTCCAATCTGCAATATCTTTAGTTATTGTTTGAATTAATGTAGAAATAGCCATTCTGCCATCTTTGGTTAATTCAGCGCTCCCCGTTTCAAAACTAATGTCTGCAGATATATTTTTTATCTCTTTATTGGCAAGGATTAATTCGCCAACTGGATAAATATAATGAAACAATAAATCATTTAATTCTATGGCTAGCAGCAAAGACTTTTCATGACCGCTCGGTGAATATGGATCAATTTCATTCAGTGCATTAATTATTTGTTGCGTTCTTTCCATCAAGTTATCCAATTGAACATCTATTTCTTTAATTCGCTCGGTACTATCAATTGAATAAAACATTTTTTTTTGATCCTCAAGGCGCTTTAAAGCCTCATCAGCCTTTTCTAATGTTTCGGCTAAACTCTTTTCTCGTTCGGCTTGTTTACGATTAAAATTATTGACTTCTGTTTCACCTTGTTGTCCTTTAAAAATGGTTGTTTTATATTTTGGCGAAAACAAAACACCTGTATCTTTACAGGAAAAAAGGATTAGAGCAAAAACAAAGATTAAAAAGAATGTTGAATTTTTCATGATTATGAATGTTTATTGTAAAGCCTAAAGGTAAAAATAGTATTAAATAAGACACTAAAAAATTTATAAAACAGAACTCATTTTATTAGATATCAGGTAGAAAAGTAATCAAAAAAACCAAACGGAGATAAATAAGCGCTCGAAAGATTAGTTCCTGTTTTTTTTCAAGATATAAGTATATTTCGCTCCAAAAAAGACGATTTGGGCAGAATAATTAACCCAAGCTAGTAGAATAAATAAGGATCCTGCAATACCCGCTTTACCAAGAAAGAAATAATGTTGCAAGTAAAATTTAATTCCTAATTGACTAGCATATAGCAGAATAGCGGTGAGTATAGCCCCTCGAAAAGCTAATTTGGAAGACACCTTAGCATCATTAACAAACTTAAAAATAACCCAAAAAATCAAGGTGTTACTTATAATCGCGATCAAGTGATGCAAGATATAGAGCCCTACATCAACAAAACCATTCGTTGTCACTATCCAATGTTCGATAAGCGATACAATAAAAATCTGAAAAAAGTAAAATAGAATGATAATTAAAGCGAAGGCTGCTATAAAGAAAACAGATAGGAATCTAAATCCAATTAAACTTAGTATAATATTTTGATTTTCTTTATTCTCTACCTCAAAGAAATCATTTAAGCTCCTTTTGAGAGATACAAGAAAAGCCGAACAGGTATAAAGTAAAACAAAAATACTTATCAATTCAAATAACCAACTTCCATGATCTAATTGCATGTTTTTGATATACGACATGATACTATCTGTATCTGTCAATCCGATTTTTTCATTAAAAAGCTGCTGAATTATGAAAATCATTTTATCGTAGCCCACTATTCGTCCAAAGATTGAGATGGACAGGTAAAGAATTGGAATTAGAGCAAATAGCGTATAATAGGCCAGTGCAGCTCCATGGAAGAATGCCCCCTCCTTAACATAGGCAATAAAAGCTTCTTTTAAGACCGTCAAATACTGCAGGAACCTTTGCAGCTTAGTTTTTTTTGTCGATGTCAATTGCAGTAGTATTATTAAGAGGATTGATGCTAATAAGAACAATCTCCTCTTTTGCTAAGGTATAAAAATAATTATAATAAATTGAACCTAAAAATACGGCACGCACAAAAGATAATGATATTGCTCCACTGCTATTTTGTTTATATTCATCAGGGCGAAAAAGGACTCTTTTCCCGTTTAGCACGATAGAATTAATTGGTCCAAAGAACAAGGCATCGATTTTACTTGAGGAATTATAGTAAGCCTCTATCCGGTTTTTTTTTCGGCTCAATCGACCATTTTTCAAGATACAAATACTATCAGAAACGCCTAAAATTTCTTGCCCATCATGAGAAACGATAACCATAGCCACTCCTTCTTTTTCTTTTATTTTAAGCAAGAAATTAGTCAGTTTTAGGCGAAGTCTAGCGTCGAGATGAGCAAAGGGTTCATCTAAAAGCAGCACCTTGGGTTTTTTCGCAACAGCCCTTGCAATTGCAAGGCGTTGCTGCTCACCGCCAGAGAGCAAATGAGCTTTTTGATGCCTTAAGGGTTTTAATTCGAAAAGGCTCAGCATTTGCTCTACCCTTCGTTCACGTTCCGTATTTGGGAGATACAAAATGGCCTCCCTGATATTTTCGGCGACAGTATGATAAACATCCAACTTAAAATCTTGATTGACCAACTCAATTCCTTTTGTGCCCGGTATTAAACGCAGCGATGATTTTGGCTGTAATTTTCCATCTAGCAATACGTCACCGCTATCTTGATCTATTAGCCCGGCCATGATTTTTAAAAGAGATGATTTCCCCGCACCACTTTTTCCTACCAAACCAATGATTTCAGAGCCAACTAATGACAATGAAACATCGCAAAGCACTGGTTTTTCATAGCCTAATGATATCGCAGAAACGGCTAGCATCAAGAACTAAGTTCTTTAGGAAATTCTTTAGTGGATATATAAATTCCTGGAACAGGATTGGCAAATGGCTCCAAATCCTTTAAGAATAATTTGACAATATATTGTTCAGCATTATTTGTCAATATTATTTTTTCAATCATTGATTCCGAAGCACCGACGTAACAAACGGGAGCATTTTCAGATACGATTTTAACTAAGCGCATGGCTGGAATTTCGAATTGAAAAGATTCGCCATTTGCATAAGAGCCTTCTAATTGGTATGATTCACTATGCAACTCCTCAACAGATAATACGGTAGAAGAAATTTGCAATTCATCTTCCCAATGGTTTTTAACATTATCGGCAGAGGGTTTCCCATCATGTTTTTCATCCGCAATTGTTTGCGAAAAAAGCTCGTTAACTTGGTAACACAATACAACACATTTCATTTTAAACACTTTCGATAAAATTAATTTAAATTCATTTAGAAAAATTTACATTTGCATAAACTTATGAAAATAACCATACTTGGCGGTTCCGGATTGATTGGAATGCACCTAATTAAGCAAGCTTGCGCAGACCATTACTTCACAAAAATTAATGTGATAGTAAGAAAGCCTTTAGCTACTAAAGATCCGAAAATAAATGAACTTGTTATTGATTTTGCTGACCTTTCATCCGTCATCAAAGAAACTCTAGGGGACGCTCTGATCTGTACCTTAGGAACCACTAGAAAAAAGACACCCGATAAAAAATACTATCGTGAAATCGATTTAACGTATACGCTTATTTCAGCGAAAGGAGCTTTAGAAAATGGCCATAAACAAATTCACTTGGTAAGTTCTATTGGGGCAAATGAAAAATCATCCGTTTTTTATCCTGCATTAAAAGGGGAAATAGAACGATTAATCTGCGAACTTTCTTTTGATTCCACTTTTATTTATAGGCCATCGATCTTAATAGGCAAGCGAGAAACAGCACGACCACTTGAGTGCTTATCACAACGAATTTCAAGCCTCATCAATCCCCTACTTTTAGGCAGCTTAAAAAAATACCGTAGTATTTCTGGTGAAAAAGTTGCGGAAAAAATAATCAATGAACTAAAAAACAACAAGGTTGGGAAGTATTATTTTGAATCAAATGAATTGGAAATATCTTAAATTAAATTACTAATTTAGAACCATGAAAAAATACATGCATATTTTATTTGTTTCAGTTGGAATACTTACAAGCCAACTAGCGATAAGCCAAAAAGATCCACTGAACTTTGTTGATCAAACAAGCGTAAACCTCTCCCTTAGTAAAAGCATAGAGCTGTACAACCTTACGCGTTTTAATGATGCTATTGCATTACTAAAAAAGGCAGAGCTAATGAACACGGCAAATTGGAAGATTCAATATTGGATGGGAAAAAGTTTTTACGAACTATCCATTTATTATGCAGCAGAGGAATGTGCTTCACGTGCACTTGAATTAATAAGTAGATCAGATGATGCTGATGCAGGCTTAAATGAGCTATTAGGGAATGTTAATCAACGGCTAGGCAATATTGATCTAGCAGCTGTTTATTTCAAAAAAACAGCACAATTAATGGGGACAAAAACGGCGAAATTAAACAATATATTTTTCTATATTGATCAGTGTGAACTTGCTTTAAAAGATATGAAGGCTGGAATCGTAAATATACGAGAGCCCTTATCGCCAATGCTAAATACACTTGATGCAGAGTATGCCCCGATAGTAATAAACGATGGAAAAGAGCTGATTTTTACCGCAAGAAGGCCCGAGACAACGGGCAACAACCTCAACCCGGATGATTTACAATATTATGAAGATATCTACCATGCTGTTTGGGATTCAACTAAAAAGGATTGGGTGATTCAGCCGGGAACATTCATTGATTTTAATACTAATGGATTTGACGCCATGAGTTTCGTTGCAGAGGATGGGCTTTATGGATTAACAACGGTGAATACATCTGCTGCTGAAAAAACAACGAAAAGCTCTGATATCTTTGAAATCACAGGAGATGTTCCTTTCCAATGGTCATCAATGAGTGTGATTAAAAATAAAAGTATAAATACAGATTATTTTGAAGGTGGGGCAACCCTGTCTGAAAATAGTGAGGGTGGAAGACAACTGATTTTTATCAGCGATCGCAAAGCAGAAAATTCAGGAATGGATATGTTTGTCGTGCAACAAACAGACGATGTTTGGGGAACAGCAAAAGCGCTTCCAAAAAATATTAATTCTCTTGATAATGAAACTACCCCCTACCTAACTTCAGATGGCAAGTATTTATTTTTCAGCAGCGATGGACTACCTGGTTATGGTGGATATGATATTTATTATTGTGAAAATATTGATGGGGTTTGGAGCGCTCCCAAAAATTTAGGTTCGTCGATAAACTCTGTGAACAACGATACCCATTTTCAATTTAATCCAAAAACGAATCAATGTGTTTTTGCAAGCATTAACGAAAGAGATGATTATTTTAGTTATGATCTTTTTAAAGCCGACTTAAGTAAGATGGATTACCCATTTGTTACTAAATAGATTGATATTATTTAACCCTTATTTTTTTACGGGCAAACTTATCTAAATCGTAGCGCACAAAAACCTCTGTTCCTCCTTTGAAATTGGAAACGATAGACAATCGAGAAATATTAATGTCATATGAAAATCCAAGTGAAACAGCGCCCCATTCAGCCATAAGTTTGATAATCATGGCATCTTTGTACCGTGTAAATAATCCCAATGAGAAAGAGACTTCTTTATTTATGGAGGTTGTTCTGGACCCTTCTGTCAAAAATTGCTTGTAATAAAATCCGAGCATAACTTCATTGTATGTTTTTTGTCGCTGATAGTAAATTCCCGGTAAAATAGCACCATTGGCTTGAGGAAGGGCAATACTACCATTAACAAATACGCTATACCGTATCGGTAAACGTTGAATACTAGAATTATAAAAAGAACTTATTGGTCGATTGATGTGAAATGCAGAAACGCCAACATTAATCGCCTTATCCGCTTTATCATTTACATATTTATTATTGGTTTTAAACGAATAAAGCATCCCTGCTCCCATGTCAAAATAGGAAAAATTTTGTTTGTAAAATGATTCTCCCGAAGCGATAACAGGATTAAATGCTGTACCATCATACTGAACACCCCATTGGCCTGCTGCAGGATTTGTTGAGGCCTGCCCAAAGCCCGATGACAATCCTAACCCTACTTTACTGTTCTTATTTAGCATCAGATGATATGCCAAGCTTATGTTTACGAGGGTTTGATTATAATTATTTTCGCCCATTCGATCATTATGGAAATTAATTCCCCCTCCAATAATTCCTTTCTGCAAACTAGATGCTGGGGTTAATTTTCCATCCATGGAAGCTGCCATAGTTGTATATGGAGTGGCAAAACTACCATATTGAGAGCGAAACATAGCAACACCTTGAAAAGTAGAAAATGCGCCTGCTAAGGCAGGGTTTAATGTCATGGGTGCATACTCCATTTGCGAAAAATGAACATCTTGAGCAGTCAATTTAGAGCCCGATAATAGGCTAATTAGTACAATTGAAAATAAAATTAATTTCTTTGTTTTCATACCTATCTTACCAATGTGAGACTACCTGATGCATTATAGATCGAATCATCATACAATAACACACTTAATTTATATACATAATTGCCACTTGTAGCCGGTCTTTCCTTAAAATTACCATCCCATCCATCTAGAATATTAATGGATTCAAAAACCATCTCTCCCCAACGATCATAGATTTGAAAACTAAAACGTTTAATGCAAGCCACTTTTCCAAAGACCCATAATTTATTATTTGCTTCGGGACCTATTCCATTTGGTGAAAAAATCGTCGGAACGTAGAGTTCGCCACATAGTAACTTAACTATAACACTCATAGAATCGCTTCCTTGGCATCCATTGTCATCACTCACCGATACATAATAAATACCAGAAGAATCAGGTGAAACAACAGGGTTAGGACAAGTGGTACAACTTAATCCATCAATGGGTGTCCATACATAATCACTTCCTAAACTGTAAGCATTGGGCACAAAAGAAGTTCCTGGATTGATAGAGGTATCCGCTGGGTTAATATTGACTAATAAATCGTTAATAATGCCAATTGTTGTTCCATAAGCAATGGAGCAACCGTTGTTGTCAGTGACATTTACCGAATAGGGCCCAATATCTAAATTACTAATGCTATCCGTTGAGACGCTCGGAATATTCCAGGTGTAAAGATATGGCTGTTCGCCACCCGCCACATCCACATCTACCGTTCCCAATATACCCAATTCACAATCGATAGGAGTAGAACTTCCAAAAATGGTCAGCGCACTGGGTTGAGCGATTGTAAAACTTTGCACAACGACACATTGTGCTGCATCTACAACAACGATATTATAGTTACCCAAAGGCAAATTAGTAACCGTATCATTGGTGCCTCCCATCGGCGACCACGAATACACAAAAGGAAAGGTGCCTCCAGAGGTAACCTGAACGGCCGCGCCACCATCTGACAAACCGTTACATGAAATACTGTCTACGTACAACAAGGTGATGTTTGGTGGTATAGGAAGGGCATTAATAACTGTAGGACCATTTGAACTGATGCATCCAGATGAATTGTCTTGAACGTAAACCGTATAATTCCCTGGAGGAACTCCAGAAAATAGAGGCGAAATTTGATATAATACGCCGTCGATTGAGTACGTATAGGCACCAAGGGGAGCGCTTACGGTAATCGTCCCTGAAGGTACTGGACAATTCGGCTGAACAGAAGTGGCTGTAGGAACAGGAGGGATAATGGGTGCGCTATTTATTTGGGCAGGAAGGCTACTCAATGACACACAACTGTTAACATTATTAGTAACAGTAAACGTAAATGATGTATTAGCGATAAGACCTGTTAGCACGGTAGAATTGCCAGTGCCTGGAGTGGAAATTGCGCCAGGGCTTGTTGTGATTGTCCATGCTTGATTAGGAAGTCCACTTAACGCCACACTACCCGTTGTAACACTACAGCTGGGCTGTGTTATGGTCCCAATAATCGGGGCTGAAGGCACTGTGGGAGGATTAATGAAAATTTGATTTGAACTTGAGGATGAGCAACCATTTGAATTTAGGGTAAGCACAAAAGTATAAGCGCCTACAGGAAGCCCTGTGAAGGAAACTGTTGAGCCAATACCAGTTATAGTTGTGGTAACAAGTGTTGCGCTTGTGGCAGTGAGCGTCCATCCACCCGTTGAAGGCAAATTAGAAATGGCAACAGATCCAGTAGCTGTAAGACAAGTCGGTTGCGTAACGCCACCAGCAATGGGTGTATTGGGAACACTAGGCACAGAATTTATAATAACTGATGAGGTCGGATTAGAAGTACATGCCGGAGAGGTAACACTGTAAGTAAAGGTGTATGATTGCCCAGGAATGAGCCCAGGAATTACCGCAATTGAACCGCTTCCGGATTGGGTTACACCCGCTGGCGAAGAATTAATAGTCCATGGGCCCGAAGGAAGCCCTGATAAATAAATTATTCCGGTTGGATTGGTACACGTTGGTTGATCTATAGAATCTATGTTAGCTGAGTTTGGACATTGTGAAAATGCATTGCTACTAGCAAAAACAAATAAAAACAAGGTAAATCTCAGTAAATTATAATTCATATAAATTTTCAAACGATTAGTTTAACTGAACATTCATGCGTAAAGTTACAACATTAATGTAAAAAAAGGAAAACTTGACCGATTATTAAACGAAACACTTATGGCATAGTTGCCCGCTCAAATTTTAATAAATTGAAGGGTTAACTAAAAAATATTATCAATCTTTGTGCAAAATAAGATGAGACGGTATTTTTTTAAAATTAGTTTTAAAGGCACTGATTTTCATGGCTGGCAAACCCAACCAAATGCCACTTCTGTTCAAGAAACCATAGAGACTTGCATAGCACAATTGTTTTCAAATACCTCATTTTCAATTGTAGGATGCGGAAGGACAGATACCGGTGTGCACGCAAAAAATTATTTTTTTCACGTCGATTTCCAAGATTCAATAGATGAGGGAAACTTTAAAAACACCTTAAACAAAGTATTGCCCAAAAGCATTGTAATTCTTGATGTTTTTCAAGTAGATTCAGCACTTCACGCTAGATTTAACGCTAAATCAAGAACATATCGTTATTTTATTCATCAAGAAAAAGAGCCTTTTTTATCTGAATTTAGTTGGTTTATGCGCAAGCCGATTGACCTTAATAGGATGAATGAGGCCGCACAATACCTCATCGGGAAACATGATTTTGCCTCCTTTGCTAAAAGTCATTCAGATGTTACAAATACATTTTGCGAGGTAAGCTTTGCAGAGTGGAAGTTTGAAGGCACTCAACTCGTTTTTGAAATACGCGCAAATCGTTTTCTTCGGAATATGGTTAGAGCCATTGTTGGAACCTTATTAGAAGTAGGGTACAAAAAGTTGTCGCCTGATTCTATACCAGAAATCATGCTCTTAAAAAGCAGGCAAGCAGCAGCTTTATCCGTTCCGGCAGAAGGATTATTTTTATGGGAAATAACATATGAATGATTAAGAAGGCACTACTATTTTTTATTCTTTTTTACGTGTACGCTGCACTTCGCTACCATTTTGGAAAAGGGTTAGGTTTAGATAGCGTCCTATTTGTTTTTAATAAATCATTTGCTTGGACAGCCGGGACATTTTTCGCTATGACCTTATTGCCAAGTAGGTGGTTTTCAGCTTACCCTCTTTACCGGAGCGAATTGGGTAAAATTGCCTACGGATTTAGTCTATTGCATATCGGCGCCAATTTAGTTCTCATTAATCCAAGAGCACAAGCCGCATTATTTGACGGAACCAGTCTCAATTTACAAGGATGGTATATCGTTTTAATGGGCATCATAACATTTATATTTTTCAGTATCCCACTACTTGCGACACTTAAAAGAATTCCGTCTGGCAGCAAGTTGTATAAATTTGGAAAAGTTGGTGTGATAAGTTCCTTAATCCATGTTACAATAATTGGATTACATGGTTGGTTTAACCCTAACGAATGGCCCTATTATTTGCCACCGATAACGCTACTATTTGTTGGATCTACCAGTTCCATACTCGTTTTTAGGACCTTATGGAAATAATTTATTGGGCAGCGAGCCATGAGCGGTATAACTCAAAATAACCTTTCGTTTCAACAACGATAGCGCCCCCCATTGTGTCGCCGTATTTTGCTGGTAATCCTCCTGTAAATACCATCATTTTACTAATTGAGACACTTGGAACATTGAACACATCAGAACATTTCACCCCATCAACAATATAAATCATATCGCCTTTGCGGGCACCGCGAAACATCAATTCCCCGTTTTCATCCTGTTTTATTTCAGATGACATTGATATTGCAAGCGTACGGATGTCAAATTTATTGACATTTACTTTAATATCAGCAGCCGTTAATTCCTTCGTAGGCAGCTCGCCGAACACCAATTTTACCCCAGATTTTACCGTAACCGTTTTAAAAACGTTTATCCGTTCAAATACAATATCTCCTAGATTACAATACGCTTCCATTGGGACATCAGCCAATATGTTTTTCATGGTATCTTTTCCGCTGATAATGTATAAATAATACCTTCCCGCAGGAATGCCTACGATTCGAAAGCGACCATCAGGCTCTGTCAAGGCTTGATATTTTCGGCCATTATCTTCCACAACAGCACGCGCATTAAAGATTGGTTCTTTTGTATTAAGATCAAACAAGGTTCCTAAGATGTCACCGCTCACAATTTGACCAAAAGCAGTACTTGTGAGAAAACAGATAATGATAAAAGATATTGATTTCATGGCTATAAATTTAAGGTTCTATTAGTAGATGATATAACCCTAAAAAATCCATAAAATCAATGAATAATTGTTGCAGATGAAGTGATTAATTCGCGGTCTATTTTTTTAAATAAGCCTTGTAAAACTTTGCCTGGTCCTACTTCGATCACTTCACTTACCCCGTCAGCAAGCATGTTTTGCATAATCTGCGTCCATTTAACAGGCGCAGTTAACTGCAGCACTAAATTTCTCTTTATTTCTTCAGGAAGTGCCACTGGGCGCCCCGAAACATTTTGATAAATAGGGCAAATCGGATTTGAGAAATTAGTGCTCTCTATCGCGGCAGCCAATTCCGCTCGAGCAGGCTCCATTAATGGCGAATGAAATGCACCCCCAACTTGTAAAACAAGCGCACGTTTGGCTCCGGCGAGCGTTAATTGCTCACAAGCTTGTTGTACAGCGACTATTGAACCAGAAATCACTAATTGTCCCGGGCAATTATAATTTGCTGGCACCACTACCCCATCAATTGTTGCGCAAATTTCTTCCACAATATGGTCTTCTAAGCCAAGAATAGCGGCCATAGTAGATTGCTCCAAATCGCATGCTTTTTGCATGGCCAAAGCCCTTTTATAAACGAGTGAGAGACCATCTTCAAAGCGCAAGGTTTTATTGGCAACTAAGGCTGAAAATTCCCCCAAGGAATGGCCAGCAACCATACTTGGAGTAAAAGAATCACCTAAACAAGCCGCTAAAATGGTAGAATGAATAAAGATTGCAGGTTGCGTTACCTTGGTCTGTTTTAATTCATCCTCAGTTCCATCAAACATAATTTTTTGAATATCAAATCCTAAGATATCATTCGAAACCTCAAACAACTCACGAGCAAGGGAAGATTGCTCAAAAAGTTCTTTCCCCATTCCACTAAATTGGGCTCCTTGCCCAGGAAAAACATATGCTTTCATATTACTACTATTATAATTGTCCTAAGGAATGGAATTTTCCTTCTTTAAATACTTTTATTTTAATCAAAAGACCGTTGCTTCCGTATATATATACTTTCCCATCGTATAATTGTCCATCTTTAAAATTTCCATCTTGCCAAATTTCATCGTTTTCATTATAAATAGTATTATAACCTGAAGGAATAAAACGAACACCTTTTGTCTTTGGATTAGTTGTTTTGGGAGGATCTTCATCTTTGTATACTTTCTCATCATTGAATTTTTTTTCAACGGTATTTTTCGTTTTCTTTCCCAACTTTCCAGCTTGAACAAGCTGTACCGATTTAACCTTACCATTTTTAAAATACGTCGTTATTTTATCTGATAATTTACCGTCTATTTTAGTGTACTCCATTTCAACTTGACCATTTTTATAGTAATGTTTTACCAGGCCCATTTCTTCTCCTTTGTCATTAAATTGTGCCCTGTAGGCTTCTTGGCCATTTTTGTGATAGCGAACAAGTTCCCCTTTATATTCATTATTATTAAAGCTTCCTTTTTCACGAATTACTCCATTTGAATAATAGCGTGTATAATTTCCTTCGGGACGATTATTTACATAATTCCCTTTTAATTTTATTGTTTTTCCATCGAAATGATATTTAATCCACTCTCCTGTTTTTCTTCCATTGGTATAATTTCCTTCTTCAATTTTAGTAGTTGCTCCGTATCCAGATAATATTCTGTCAGCGCCCAAATAAACCCACTTTCCTTGTTTAAGCCCATTACTATCCTTTTTATTTTGAGCATACAGCATGCTGTTACCGACAAAAAATAAAAGGAAGAATAGAAGAATAGAATGTCTCATTAAATACCTATTTAAGAATACCAAAGATATATTTTTAGGGCAAAAAACAGTTAATTTGTGTATAATTTATTTTCAAAGAAAGAAATGTCCGATAGATTTTTAGCTACTTTTGATTAACAATTCAGCTATATGATTTCTTTTACCCCAAAAGAACTTACCGTTGCAAAGATGCATCACTATTTATTAGGCGCAATAGGACCTCGACCTATAGCATTTGCGTCTACAATTGATGGAAACGGCCAGGCGAATTTGGCACCATTTAGCTTTTTTAATGTCTTTAGTGCTAATCCACCTATTTTAATTTTTTCTCCTGCTCGGAGTGGACGGACAAATACCACTAAAGATACCTACAACAATGTTAAAGCCCATCCAGAAGTAGTTATAAATGTCGTTAATTTTGACATAGTGGAGCAAATGAGTTTAGCGAGTTCTCCCTATCCTGCAGGTGAAAGTGAATTTGTAAAGTCTGGTTTAACGCCTATTCCATCAGATTTAGTGAAGCCCTTCAGGGTGAAGGAATCTCCTGTTCAATTTGAGTGTAAAGTGAACCAAGTTATCGAATTAGGCACGGAAGGAGGCGCAGGTAATCTTATCATTTGTGAGGTAGTTAAATTTCATATTGACGAAAGCTATTTAGATGAAAATCAACTGATTGATCAACAAAAAATAGATTTAGTAGCCCGAATGGGTGGAAATTGGTATTGTAGAGCAAACGAACATGCGATGTTTGAGCTTGAGAAGCCTATTACCACTTGCGGTGTGGGGTACGATCAATTGCCACAGGATTTTTTGCAAAGCGATGTCCTATCAAAAAATTTATTAGCTCGTTTGGCAGGAATTGAAGAAATTCCAAACGAAACTGATGTAAATGAATATAAGTTGATGGAATTAAGCGATTTATTTCTATCTTTAGATGATCAGCCAAAGGAATTAGAATTAGCTTTGCATAAGCGAGCTAAGATATTGCTAGAACAAAACAATTTGAAGGATGCTTGGCTCACCCTTCTATCATTTAATAACGGATAAAAAAATAAAGAGTATGTTTAAATTAACAGGAAGTGTAAAAATGATTAACGCAACCGTACAGGTGAGTGATCGATTTTCAAAAAGAGAATTTGTAGTGTCTGACACGAGTAGTCAGTACCCACAAGATATATTATTTCAAGCGACACAGGATAAGTGTAGTTTATTGGATCAAGTTCAAGTAAGCGATCAAATTGAGGTATCGTTTAATTTACGTGGAAGAGAATGGACTAGCCCTCAAGGGGAAATAAAATATTTCAATACATTGGAAGCGTGGCGAATAGAGAAAGTTTCTCAAGGCATGCCTGCAGGAGGACCTTCTGCCATTTCCTTAGATTCAAGTGATTTTCCTTCTGCTGGAGCTGAAAAGAAGAGTGATACAAGCAGTACAGACGAAGACGATTTACCTTTCTAATTTAGTTTTTTTCGTATTTTTTCTTGTATTTCAAGTAAAGATCTTCTTGAAAGTTTACCAAGGGAACCGTCACACCGTCTCTCATAATCAGAGTCACATTATTTGTTCTCATTTCCAAGGCATTCCCTTGAGATACAAATAAAGTAGCTGACTTTCCAACTTCTAAGGATCCATATTTATCGGCAATGCCTAATATTTCGCAAGTTGACAAGGAGATTGACCGAACGGCTTCTTCTTCCTTTAATCCATAAGCCATTGCTGTACCGGCTTGAAACGGTAAATTACGTGCATTCATCGCTTCCATATCTCCTTGATTTTGTAGGCAAAATAATACACCCTGCTGATGTAGCAAGAACGGTAATTTATACGGAAGATCGACGGGTTCATCTTCTAATTCAGGTAATTTATGAACCCGTCCTAACATAACGGGAATTCGTGCATCTTTTAATCTTGCTCCCAATAAATAAGCATCGTAGCCACCTACGATTACGGGAAACTTAATCTTAAACTTTTCACAAAAATCAATGATGTCCAATAATTGCTGCATTTCATCGGCATGAAAAAAGACCCTTTTATCGCCCTTAAAACATGGCTTCATGGCTTCTAACCGCTGGTCGAAGTGCTCATTTTTTTTATCTGAGTACGCGAGTGCTAAATTAAAAAAATCCTCCATACTTGTTTTTTGATCTGCGTAGTCTTTGTTGATTGATTTAGGCGCGGGTTCTGCCCACCAGCCACCGCCACTTGTAGCTGAAGGCCAATTCACATGAATTCCGTCGTCGTTCAATACGGTAGCATCTTCCCAATTCCAACCGGCCAAAAACATCACAGATGATGTACCTGATATCGCACCACCCCTTGGGGTTGCTTGGGAAAACAAGACACCATTCGAAAGAACTGTTTCGATAACATTTGATTCAACATTAAAAGCAATTTGAGTACGGACATGCGGATTAAATTCACCGACATCCTGAAAATCCCTTGTTGCTCTTACCGCATCAATCTCGGTAAGGCCCAATGTAGAGTTTGGCGCTACAAATCCAGGATAAACATGCTGTCCCTCAATACTGATAACAGTATCCCAATCACTCGGATCATGGGTTGTCGTCATGGCATTTTTTATTGAAACGATCTTTCCGTTAATTATACCAATTGCTGCTGTAGGCATTACCTCTCCATTGCCTACGTGCAAATAGCCATTAATCAATAACGTTTTTTGACCAAAGGACCCAAAATGAAGAGCAACTAAAAATATAACAATGAGAATACTTCTTTTCATATCAGTGGGCATTTTCTAATTCACTACCTTCCTCACCAATAGTGTTACAATGAAATTGGCGGTGGCGTTTCGGTTTAAACTTTTGAGCAGCTTCATTTTTTTGATTTTGAGATAGCATAAGCGACGTTAGGCGTGCTCGTTCCATTTTATTACGTGATTGCAAGGCATTATCTTGTTCTAAGCTAAACAAAACTTGGCCATCGATAAGCGTCATCTGTACTACAGCGTTAATGCTTAAGGGATTATCGCTCCACAATACCAAATCCGCATCTTTGCCAACCCGAATACTTCCCATTCTATCATCTAGGTGCAATAATTTAGCTGGATTTAGCGTGACTAACTTCCACGCATCCATTTCAGACATTCCACCGTACTTAACACTTTTTGCGGCTTCTTGATTTAAACGTCTACCCATTTCTGCATCATCCGAATTTATTGCCACAACAAGGCCTTGTTGGTTCATGAGTGCAGCATTGTAAGGAATAGCCTCATTTACTTCAAACTTGTACGCCCACCAATCAGAAAATGTAGATGCACCAACCCCATGCTCTTTCATTTTATCGGCTACTTTATACCCTTCTAAAATATGCGTAAACGTATTTACCGTAAAGCCCATTGAATCGGCTACTTTCATGAGCATATTTATTTCAGATTGCACGTAAGAGTGGCATGTTATTTTTCGTTCACCTTCTAAAATTTCACATAAGACCTCTAATTCTAAATCTTTTCTTGGCGCAATTGACTTATCATTTTTCGTGCTCAAATTATACGCAGTCCATTCCTTTTTATATGCTTGAGCCCGTTTAAAACCATCGTAGAATACTTGTTCAACTCCCATTCGTGTTTGGGGAAAGCGAACCGTATTATTATCTCCCCAATTGGCTTGTTTTACGTTTTCACCTAAGGCACATTTAATAAATTTTGGCGCGTTTGGAATAATCATTTCATCTGGAGATGAACCCCATTTTAATTTTATCAACGCCGATTGACCACCAATTGTATTAGCAGAGCCATGCAGCAATTGAGCTGCGGTTACCCCACCCGCCAACTGACGATAGATGTTAATATCGTCTGGATTTACGACATCTGAAATACTTACCTCAGCTGATACAGTTTGCCCACCTTCATTAACCCCTTTTGAAATGGCAATATGCGAGTGCTCGTCGATAATTCCTGAGGTTAGGTGCATCCCTGTACCATCAATAATAATTGCGTTTGGTGGTATCGGCACCGCACCTTTAGCGATAGCAATAATTTTTCCTGCAAAACATACAACAGAAGCAGTTGAAATAACACCATCTTCTTCATTCGTCCAAACCGTTGCATTCTTAAAAACAATGGGTTTATCTGTAGACGGATAAAGTTGCCCATAAGCCAAATTTGGCATCCAGCTTTGAGGATCCGGCGTGCTAATTTTCTTATCCTTGTCCGACTCACTAGCTTTAGGAACCGAGGATGGTTTTCTTATGGCAGCCCACGCTCCCCAATTGCCATCTGGCAAAAGAAGATCGCCTTCCATAATATCGCCATCGCGTTTAAGCTTGCCATGTAGCTGATATCCCCCTAATTCATTTTCAATTGGAAATTTAAATGACATTGAAATATCCAATTGATTGATCATAATTTCAACATCCGAAGAAATGGTGTCTAGAACTGTCTTCTTTTTTTCAATTTTGTCTTGTGTATAATATACCTTACCCTTTGGTTTATCTTTTGATCCTGAAATATCCAATTGATATTTATCTCCATTAATTAGCAGTGAAAAATGGCCTAATGCATTTATTTTCTGAGGCGTTTTTAGCACCGTTCTTTCCCCCAAATGCCATGCTTCTAATATGGCGGATTCCGACGTAAATGGGTTTCCCTCAAAAACACTAAAGCTCGCTAATTTTCCTGCTTCTAAAGACCCTATCAATGCTTCTTTACCTATCATTTTAGCTGGAATATCCGTTAAGGATTCCAAAATTTGCTCAACACTCAAGCCAATTTCTATTTGCTTCCTAATATTTTTCCAAAACGTTGCCGGTACTGTTATACCATCAGAACTTAAGGCAACCGTTAAGCCATTTTCTTTAAGCGATTTAGCATTATAAGGAGCTAATTCCCAATGTTTCAATTCACTTAAAGGAATTTGGCGTGCTAAATAAGGATCTTGCACATTATAGGCCAATGGAAAATTAATTGGAACGATTAGTTTTGGGTTAATTTTCTTTAAATAGTTTACGTTTGCGTATTCGTTTCCTGAAGCGACATAGATAAAATTCAACCCGAACTCTTGCGCAATTTTATTAGCACGAAGAATTTCCCACTTATCATCAACCTTAAAGAAAGAGGGACTCTTCAGTTTAGCTGACCAAGCATCCATTGAAATTGAATTATCATTATTTGCCTTATTCTGCTGATAATAAATCAAATCATACAAGCTTTGCCGAAGTAAAGCAATCGATCCCATTTGTGACGATGGATACGTTTGGTTAGAAATTCCCTTTGAAAAAGAATAAAAAAGACCAGCATTACTTTCTATCAATTGTTTATTTACATCCTCATTTCCTAAAGATATTAAAGCGCCTGAACCTCTTACGATGCCATCTTGAACGTGCGTTAGCGCAAATCCAAAGCCCATATTTATTAAGTTTTCATTTGCTTTAGCATCGATTTTAAATAAACTTGCTGCATCAAGTTCAGGATGAATGGCTTCATTCCAATAGTATGCTCCTTTCTTACTAGTCTCCAATTGCGGTCGATTCCCAAATGAACCATTGGTAGGTGATGGAAGTGCGGTATTGGAATAAAGTTCAATAAATGCAGGGACAATGGTTTGGCCTTCCATATCAATTTCCACGCAAGCATCTGGTAGCAAGATGAATTTTGCGATTTTTTCAATTTTATCACCCTTAATTAATACGGTTGCATTTTCAATGAACTCATAGGCAGAAACGTAAACATTTACATGCTGCAAGGCATAATAATTAGCTTTAGATTCTGCTACACCATTGGAAGGTATTAATTGGGAAAAACTATTTGAAGCTATTAAAAAAAAGGAAAAGAGAATAAAAAGACGCGTCATACATTAATTTCAAGAGTAAATTTATAAATAAAAGGGATACTTCTAAATATTCCGTGAAAATTTGTCACTTTTTCGCGATGTATTTCATCGCTTCACGTTTCGCTAATCCAGCTAACTCTTTATTCTCTACTATAGTTTTAACCCATTCAGGATTCCATTTAGAAACCTCTCTCAGTGACCATCCAATTGACTTTTGAATGAAAAATGAATTGTTCGATTTATATACTCCTATCAAATAAGACAATCTTTCAAGATTGGTGGTATTTTTATATTTTAACTGATAAATTATGCAAGAACGATGAAGCCAAATTGATTTCTCATCTTGCCATTCCATTATAACTTGATCCATCATTTCCGGAAATTTCAGGGCATATTTCCCCAAATAATTAGAAGCAATTAAATCCACGGTATCCCACCATGATTTGTTTGAAATTAAAAACTTTAATTCCTCTATATCGCCTTCCCTGTATGCCGATACCGGCCATGAATTCATCCAATCAACCGCAATGTATTGGTATTCTCTTTGCTCTTTTTCCCATAATTCTCGAATTAACTGCCATTTAAATTCTTCAGTTAGAGGGGATTTTAGATTAGATTTCCATGTTTTATATATTGACTTTCTAGGAACACTTGAAACACCATAAAAATCAAACAAGCCCTTCATGTATGCTTCCATGCTAGCTGCTTTCGCCTTGTTTTGTTGCAGTTCAAGCTCAGACCTTAATTGAGCGATATATGTATGCATCATTTTATGAAAATAAAAAAAGGCAAATCGTAAGCCGGGTTCTGTTCACTTCCTCTAAAAAAGAGTTAGCTGTCTATCATTTCTCTAGCCTCAACTTCACAATTGAGATCTATCAACCTACCCTCCGAGATCGAGCGAGCAGCTCTCAAGCCTCGGTATACATGGTCTTTCAGTTCGTAAGGTTTACCTTGCCATATTTGTCACCAAACATGCGGTGGGCTCTTACCCCACCTTTTCATCTTTTCCTTCAAAAGAAGGTAGTTTTCCTTTCTGCGGCACTTTCTGTTCTAAAAAGCGTTAACTCTTTAGACCTTCCCGTTAGGAAGTACGATGCTCTACACTGCCCGGACTTTCCTCTCTTCCGCTTACACGAAACAGCGATAAACCGATTTGCCTGGATAAAATTACGAAAATTAGTTCTTAATCACCTTAATTATTCGTGAAGAATCCCCAAAGGTAAGTTTTAGAAAATAACATCCTTGACTAAGGGATGATACATTGATGTATTTATTCAAAAGTTGATCGGGGGTAACTTTCATAACAATTTGACCATTTACGTCTAATACTGCAGCGCTAGAAATACTGTTGTCGCTTTCTATAGATAAATAATCATGAACAGGATTTGGAAAAACAAGAAGGCTAGCATCGAGCTGCTCAATTCCTGCGTCTAAGCCCAAATAATCCTCCTGGTATTCCACTGCGGTGATGTTCCCGTTGGTTTCTGTTACTTTTAGCAGCCACTCTAATTCATTGTTTCCCCACCATTCGTATTCGGTAC
Source organism: Crocinitomicaceae bacterium (assembly GCA_044336865.1). Classification (GTDB taxonomy): domain Bacteria; phylum Bacteroidota; class Bacteroidia; order Flavobacteriales_D; family Crocinitomicaceae; genus UBA952. The sequence continues at coordinate 45,402 of JBIIOQ010000004.1, forward strand.
GTTGAATGGGTGGCGTGCCGAACCAAGTACCTGGACCGAAAAAAGTTTGGTAAACGGAATCTATTTCGCCAATATCATGTCGTAAACGAAGCACGGGAAAAGTACCTTTAGGGGTGATTAGGGTGCCATAGCCATCTACAGTTGTTAGTCTTTGACGGTATTGCTTGATTTTAAAATCAATTACTGGATTGAGGTCAATAAAAGTATAGCCTCGAGAGTAATGGCTGTCATTGTAATTTAAGGGTAATTTATACCTCGTTTCAATGGTATCCGATTTAAAAGGCACACCTTGACCATTCACGGCTATGGAATATCCAAGAGAGGTGATGGAATCCGCCATGCGCTTGGTGTACTGGTTCAAATCACTCAAGGAAACTGGGAGAAATTGGGATAGCTGATCTAGAGGTAAATCATTGGTGGGATTAAAATAAGTGGCCCTGTATTTAGTAGGTGCAAGAGGTCCGTAGGTGGTAAATACTAAAATGGAAGCAAAACCAATTGGATTATATTCTTTCAGATACTGGAAATTCGCTACTAAGCTGCTATAATCCCAATTGAAATTGGCACCAGTAGACGTAAAATCCAAGCCTGCACCATCAGCTTGGCTGATTCTTACCGAATCTGCAGCAGAAGCAAAATCAGCGACAGATACTGTAATTTGAGCATTAAACTGAGCAACAAGCATTAATCCCAGCGTGAAAGACATAAGACGAGTCATATTGAACTATTTGGTTTATTGTAAAATTACTTTAATTTATCATTAATAAAAAAAAAAGAATAGGCTTATCTTTACCCCATGGAAGGGAATAGTTTTATTGGACAGTTGCAAGAATTACTCCTTGAACTTAGCACCTTCAGAGGAGACGATATTTTGGTGAATCTTAAGGATAAGCATTGTATTCAATTGCCGCTTGGGAAGCATGAATTAACGAACGAACTCGAGAAAATAATCAGCGAAGCCAATAAAATTGAAAAAGAAAAAGGCATTTTCCCTTTGTGTCAAAGTCGAGGTATATTACACTTCGAGTATCAAAAGAAGCTTGTAAAATCGCCTATTTTTATACTTCCTTTAAGCATTAAGGTGAACAGGATAACTAAAACCGTCACCTTGCTTGAATTACCAGATGAGTTGATGATTAATCCATTTTTGGTATACCAACTACAAAAAGAATTTCCAACAACTAACATTCCAACAAGAGTAGAAAATCCGTCTGAATTTATTTCCTTGCTCAATGAACTTGGATTTGAGGACCTTGATACTACAATAGAATATATTGGGAACTTCCACCACCATCGTTTAGCCTTAATGGGTGAATTAGAAAAGATCATTGAAAAAAATGAGGGGTCGAATCCCTTATTAGAACTTTTTGGGGAAGAAACCAAGCGGAATTCCTTCCCATTAGCCTTGCCTGGCGGAGCATTATTTCCCTACGATCAAAAGCAATTTGATGTCTTTGAAAAATTAGAAAGTGACAATTGTGTTGTTCAAGGACCTCCAGGTACTGGAAAATCGCAAATCATTTGTAATGTAATTGGCAAATTACTGCTTATGCAAAATAAAGCATTAGTGGTTTCAGATAAGCGGGCCGCATTAGAAGTGATTCAACAGAAACTCGAAGCTAAAGGTTTAGGTGACTTAAGCGTAATAACTACCGCCAACTATTCCTCTAGCGCATTTATCAAAAGCCTTAAAAAAAATTGGTTGACACTTGAAAATGAAACTTATGCCCTAGGCCAAAAAGAGCATAATGCGCAAAAAGAAATACGCTCCCTTCACGAAGATTTAGCGATATTGAATCAAGCAGGGATAATTGGAGGTGTAAGCGTAAAGGAATTTTTAAGAATTAATAAAAATAAACCCTTGAGCTCAGCAGATTATCGCAGTAATTTACCGAGTATTAGCAGTTGGCTAAGCCATAAAAATGAATTAGAACAAATACCTAAAGAAATATTATTTACCCTTCGTTTTATGAAGGATCTTAGGCGGCAAATACCAAGTCTCGGAGAACAGGACAAATTAATTAAAAATTGGCTAAGCGATCTTAGATTGCTAAATAATCACTTTGCGTTTACCACCTTCGGAGACCTTAAAAATCTTTTTGAAAAAGCAAGAATTTGTCATCGCTTTTCCACCGACTATTTTAAGAAATTCCAAGAAATAGTATGTAAAGACAGCAAGCGCTTTTTACGACACAAAACAAGCTATTTTCAAACAAAATTACTACTTGCCCAAGCGCATGAAAATGAAAAACATTGGATAAAACGACCGAGTCCAATAGAGTTAGCACATTTGGAGAAACAATACCTTAAAAAAGGAATAATAAATAGTTACCGTTGGAAAATAGAGCTTAAAAAATGGCTAAGAACTCCTGCTTTAGATTTTAGTAATGCACTAGCATCACTCAAGAAAACCTATGCTTTAGAGGCTGAACTTAATCAATTAACACTCGAGTTTTCAGCTATGGGAATAGAAAATTTAGCCATTGATTTAGACATGATCAGCGCCTTAATTGATGCTCAAAATCATAATGAATGGGACCAATTTACAGCCTTGAGCGAGCAAGAACGAAATGCATTAAACGCGTATTATACTAAGATTAATGCCCTTGTTTCGGAATTAAAAAATCATTTTAATTTGAATGACGATAGCAAGCTTGATGCCTATCTTAATGAGTTACTAAGCGGAATAAGCCTTATACTTCCCTACAGTTCAATCATCGGAAACATTCCAAGCGATATCATGATGCTTTACCAGTCTAATCCATCTATTACTGCGCTTGAAAATCAATTATTTTATTCTGCATGGACAAACTTTCGATCAAAACACCCTACTTTTTCGGCACATAATCCATCTGAGTTTTTAGCACGTTTAGATCAAATAAACCTCAAATTTGATGCTGATTCGATTTCATTATCAAATACAATTAGAGTAAATCAAGAAAAAGAATTCAATTCTTTTCATACACTCTTGCAGACGCCGGCTTATAAATTAAGCCCTGCTGAGAAAGAGAAAAAGCGCATGTTGAAAGCAGGAAAATCTTTGTTAGTTAAAGAGTTTGCAAAACAACGACAGCATAAATCCATTCGGGAATTATTAAGCAGTGATGCAGCGCCATGGATACATCTATTAAAACCAATTTGGCTAAGCAACCCTAGTCAATTGGCCAATAATATTCCCTTAGAAAAAAACTACTTCGACCTAAGTATAATAGACGAAGCGAGTCAATTACTTTTAAGCCATTCCATTGGCACCTTGTATCGTTCCAAGCGGATCTTGATTGCCGGGGACAGTCAACAAATGGCACCAAGCAGCTACTTCAATGCAAAAGATGAAAATGCCTTGACTGTCTTACACAAGGCAAGTTTTTATTTCAAAAACATCCTCTTGCATTATCATTTTAGAAGTGAGCATCCCGCCCTTATCGCTTATTCAAATGAACATTTTTACAACAACGAGTTGGTAGCATTTCCTTCTGTTTCCCAAGATCAGATGCCCATTAAATTTCACGAAGTAAAAAATGGCATCTATTCCAACCGAACGAATGAGCAAGAAGCAAAAAATGTTGCCAATCATCTTGCCTCGCTGTTAGGCAATAAGAGCGAGAAAATAGGCCTTGTTGCTTTTTCCGAAACACAATTGGAAAGTATCTTTCAACAACTCAATGCAGCGGATCGAATACGCCTTCTTACACGAATAGATGAAGACAGCTTATTTTTTAAAGCGCTCGAGCAGGTTCAAGGAGACGAATGCGATCGACTCATCATTAGTTTTGGATATGCTAAAAATGAAAATGGGCAATTTGAAATGCGTTTTGGACCTGTTAACGAGAAAAGTGGATCGAAACGATTAAACGTATTGTTTTCTAGGGCACGCAAAAATATTGACTTTTTTGCATCTGTAAACTCAGAAGATTTCGCTTTATCGAGTAATAATTCCATACGATTACTTTGGCGTTGGTTTGTATTTATAGAGCGTGAACAATTGAAACAAAACGAGGTAGTATTTCCATTTGAGTGTACTATTTCTCAAAAAAAGAATTTACTTAGCATGGCGGATTGGTCAGACCTTTCTAGCAATGCAAATGATATGCTCACCATTATCCGAACCTTAAAAATGCGCGGATGGCAATTAGGAATAACTTAATCCTTCGTTTTTTCTGGCACTGGGTCGTGACCATGTCCGCCTCTAGGATGACATGAAGCGATTCGCTTAAGCCCCAGCCAAGAACCTCGTATAGGGCCCCAAACCCGAATGGCTTCCAAGGTATAGTGAGAACAAGTTGGAGTATACCGACAACTTGCCGGTAAAATGGGTGAAATAATGAGTTGATAAAATCGAATGATTGCAATTAAAGGCCACGCCATTATTTTTAATACCAATTTCATACCAACAAAAGTAAGAAATTCAACAATAGAATGTGTTAAACTATTTTGTACCTCTTTCTTCCTGTTTTCGTTTCTTTCTATTTTTAACAGATGATAAAATACATAACAATATGTCTAATTGCAGGCTCCGTTTTAATGTCAGAAATGGTTAAAGGACAGGAATTATCGTGGGATGACGAGAAAATTTCACTCTATAAAAATAATACAAAGCACACACTCATGAATGCCGAGAGCATCTTTGAGGAGCGTTGGGACGAATTAGCACAAGCACAATTTTGGCAAAAAATAATGTTGCTATCCCCTGATTCTTGTATTGTAAATGTTGCCTCAAGCCGTCAAATACTTTCTATTATTCCAGTAAGTCAGTGGGCGAAACAAACCGAAATTGCAAAAGCGGCCTATAAAATATCGATAAAGGCAGCAAACGGTATTGGCTCTGAAGAAGAAATTTACGTAACAACAGGGAAAAATGATTTTTATAAATTTCAAGATGTGTTTAATTCGTTATCTAAAGGTGTAGCTGCCTTCGATAAAAATGGCGTTGACCCATGGTATGCGCAATCCATTTTATTAATTGAAAGCCCTGGCCAACTAAAAAAATCAGTTGCTGGAGCCTACGGAGCCTTTCAATTAATGCCTTCTGTTGCGAGAAAATATGGATTAATTGTCAATTCAAGTATCGATGAGCGCAGCGATTTTGATAAAAGTGCTGCTGCAGCAAGTAAATTAATTTTTAGCGTGTGCATTCCAGAAGCCAAAAGAATCTTGGCTAGTCACGGCCTTAAATACAAAGAAAAAGAGTTGTGGTTTAGGTTATTTGTGATGCATATCTATCACGCTGGTTCATCTAATGTTGCCGCCGTTGTTGCTAAGATTAATCCAACTGTTGGTTCGCAAGCCTTGGTAAAGCAAATGTGGACGACAAGCGCCGCAAGTTTTGGTAATAATTCACAGAATTATAGCCAACTCATACTCGCAGCCCAACTCATTTTAAATAACATGATTTACAACGAATGTGATGACCTCATTCACTGTGGATCGAAATAGTTATTTACTCAATTTTACAGCAATAGAATTAACACAATGCCTTGTATTCTTTGCGGTGAATTGTTCGCCAAAAAAAACATGCCCTAAATGACCCTCACAAGAAGCGCAAACGATTTCCGTTCTTCTTCCGTCAGCATCTAGAACGAAGCTTACATTTTTATCAATGAATTCATCAAAACTTGGCCATCCACAACCCGAATCAAATTTTGAATCACTCCGGTAAAGCGGCAAATCACAGCGTTTACAATGATAAATTCCAGGCTCTTTACTGGAGTAATATTCGCCTGTAAATGGTCTTTCCGTACCTTTTTTTTCAATAACATAGGCCTCATCAAAAGTAAGGGGATTCCAATTTTCTTTCGATTTCATACTGTCATAATTAATTGTCCACGTTTGACAACAAGCTTTGTTGGCAAATTGTTTGAGAAGATCCCTCCAGTTCCTAAACCTTGGGGTAAGTTGATGGGATAATTTCCAGTAAATTGAGCAATAGCAGACAAACCTATCGAGCCTTCCAATGCAGAGGTAATCCACCAACCTATGGCCTGTTTATCCGCCAAACTGATCCATTCTGCTGTTCCTGCAATTCCTCCGTGTAAACTTGGTTTAAGCACAATGTATTGTGGTTTAATCTCCTCTAACAATGCTGATTTATCACTGCTAATTACATGGCCAATTAAAGACTCATCCAAGGCAATAGGAACTATATTTTCTTTCGCTAGTTCCTTAAGCAAGGAAAGGTTGATTGGGGAAACCGGTTGTTCAATGGAATGAACGTCACAACGATTTAATTTTTTTAAAACTTTGTATACCGAAAGTTCATCAAATGCACCATTAGCATCAACGCGAATAGTTATGTCATCTGCTGAATATTTTTGTCTTATCCCTTTAATCAATTCTAATTCGGTGTTAAAATCAATCGCCCCTATTTTCAACTTAATGGTATTAAATCCCGCTGCTAATTTTTGCTCGATTTGTTCCAACATAAATTCCTTGGTGCCCATCCAAACTAAACCATTAATTGGGATTGAAGATTCACCGCGACTAAAAGCATTGTGAAAAATTGTGCCACAGCCCTTATTTTTAAGATCAAAAAGAGCGCATTCTAAACCGAATCTAAGCGATGGCCAAGAATCTAAATCACTAAGAAAGGCATTGCCATTTGGCGAAAAAGCATCACCATTAAGAGGTAAAAAAAAATCAGCTAGTGCCCATCCTTTTAATTTTTCAATGACTTCATTTAATTTTTTCTCATAGCTAATTTCATCCATAAAATCCGGTGAAAGCCCTTGTATAACGCTACACTCGCCCGTTCCTGAGAAATCCTCATTAAAAAGAGTTAGAAACCAAGAATCTTTAGTGTGCAAAATACCCCTGCTTGTCCCTGCAGGTAGGATAAAGTTAAACCTGTGTTTTTTGAAGACTGCTTTCATGCCTTATTAATTCATCCATTGTTTGTACCACATTTGAAAAACAAGCAAATACCAAACTTTGTTTGTGTATTCTAACTTGCCCGCCCTAAACGCTTTAATAATTTGATCCATTGCCTCCCAATTAAATAGGCCTTGATGGCGAATATCGCTCTCTTTTAAATACTCATCAAGCAAGAAAGAAACATCATTCAACATCCATTTAGCAATAGGAATAGCAAACCCTTTTTTAGGTCGATCCATTAATTCCTTAGGCACTAAATCATGGACAATTTCTTTCAATAAAAACTTTTTTGTTCCTTTATGATATTTGAATCCGTCCGGCAATTGTGCAACGTATTCTATTAGTCGGTGATCCAATAATGGCTCTCTCCCCTCTAAGCCGACATGCATGGTGGCTCTATCAACCTTTTGTAGAATATCATCCGGTAGATACGTTTGGTAATCAATAGCCATCATGTAGCTTAATGGCGTAGAAAATTCCTTTAATAAAGCCATTGATTGATAAGCGGTAGGAAGTAATACCGGCTTCTTAAGTAGCAGAAAAGTTAAATCTTCTTCTGTGAATTGTTTGCTAAGCGAGAACATAAAGTTTTTTTCGCTGGGATCATCAAGCAACATTTTTAATTTTTCATACCGTTGATGAAAATTGTATTTATTCCGAAAGAAAGGGATTTTTTCCGCAGCAATTTGCTTCATTAAAAATACCATACTATTGCGCATTAATTCGGGTGTTGCGCTAAATTTTCGTTGATATTTCATCATATAATCATAGCGATTATATCCTGCAAAAACCTCATCTCCTCCATCTGCACTCAAGGCCACGGAAACCGATTTTTTGGCTGCCTCACTAACCAGCATCGTTGGAATTGCGCTACTATCCGCAAAAGGCTCATCATAATAATAGGCTAAATCTGCGATTTTATTAATGGCTTCTTTTACATCACAATGAACTTCTGTATGATCGGTCCCTATAAACTTAGCTATTTCAGCTGCTTCCTTCGATTCATCCAATCCGAGATCTGGAACGGAAATAGTAAATGTCTTTAGCGGCTGGGAATGATCTTTTTGTAAAATTGCCGTAACGGCGGTGCTATCGTATCCCCCACTAAGAAAAATACCAACAGGGACATCCGACACCATTCTATAATTGCAGGCAGAAGTTAAAATTTCTTTGGTATTGCGTTTCGCCTCATCAAAGGATATATCCAATTTGGGTTTATTATAGGCATCGTAAACTGTCCAATATTGATGACTAACAAGCGCATTAGAAAAATCCTCTATTGAATTACATTTAAGCAGAAGGTAGTTTCCCGGCAACAACTTATAACAATCTTCAAAAATAGTATGCGGTGCAGCGATATTTCCAAATTGAAGAAAAAGACCTAAGGCATCATGGTTGATTCGTTTTTTGAACTGAGGTAGTTGGTGAAACGCTTTTAATTCCGAGGCGAATAAAAATAAACCATCATTAAAATAATAAAAAAACGGTTTAATTCCTGTGCGGTCCCTTGCACAAAAAAGGACTTCTTCTTTTTGGTCAAACAACACAAAAGCAAACATTCCAATAAAGCGATTAAGGCACTCAACACCCCATTCTTTAAAAGCATGAAGAATTACCTCGGTATCAGAATCACCATTAAAAGAATGCCCTAACATCGTTAATTCGCCCTTTATTTCGGTATAATTATATAATTCTCCATTATATGAAATAGCAAATTCCTCAAACAACATGGGTTGTTCTCCCGCATCAGATAAATCAATAACAGAAAGCCTACGATGACCAAGTCCTATTGTGAATTTTTCCTTCTCGAAAATTTCGCTTCCGTTTCCATCTGGACCTCGATGCATTAACACCTTATTCATCGCAGATAAATCCTCACGAGTAGCATGCTTATTAAAATCAAGAAAACCATTAATGCCACACATATTAACTACTTTTCACTTCTGTTAATTCCGTTATCTCTTTCTTTCCCCTAACTGTCAATATTAGGTATACGAAAGGCAAGATGATAGCCCTAATACGCACTAATACACCAAACAATATCGAGGTAAAACCAGCCATAAAACCAATAATTAGAATAAAAACTAAAGAAAATAGTAGAAATTCATTTTTTCTAATTTTATTGATTTTATTCAGCACATTAACACTTAAAAAGAAACGAAGAGTAAGAAAAATAAATAAGATACTTTCCAAACCATTTAGGAACAAAGAAATGGATAAACTCTCTGTAATGTATGGACGATAGATCCCAAATAGCAAACCTTGGGGGAAAGATTTAAGCAAGCCTATTGGCGATACATCGCTTGATATTAACTCGTATTTTTTTCCCGTATACACCTCATTATTTACAAAATCTTGTTGAATTATGTTAGCCTCAGAAATAAGATTGGTAAGCGCATCGGATTTGGAAAACATAAAAATGATGAAGAAGCCCCCAATAACGTAAACAAGTCTCAAGCTAAATTTTGCGAGTGGGCTAGATTCAAATTTTTTAGTTAAACGAGCACCATAGGCGAAAAGAACTGACGCTAAAAAAGCCATTAGAATAAATGAACGCGTATGATAGATAAAATAGGATGCGATTAAAATTACTAAAATGCGTTTAACACTAAGTCTATTTTCACTAATAATTTCAAAGGTATTAATGAGCAAATAAAGTACTAAAACGTAAACAATTCCATCTTTTGATAAACCCGAGCACCAGAAACAAACCGATGGAATAAACATAAATGCAAACAATAAGTTACCCTTAGCGTGGGTCTTGAATTGAGCAATAAGCTCCATTAATCTCCAAGAGCTTGCAAAAGATAGATAAGCAAGAATCAAGGTCATTGCAAAATAACTTTTAAACGTAATAATGGAGAAGATTGAGGCTATTTTACAGATTATCCATCCTTCTTTTTCACGATAAATCCAGCCTGGCGGGAAGCCCGTATTTGAATTAAAGTGTTGGTTAAAAAGGGAAGGAGACGCCTCAGACAACATACAATCAATATAATTCATTGGCGAATCGAAGAACAAGTTGTTTAATGTATTTGCGCCTTGCCAGTAGGCTAATGTATCCCCACCTTTCAATACGAAAGCATAAAAAACAGCAAAGAATAGGGAAAACACTATTCGGTAACAAAGTGACAAATAGAATGCCCCTTGAAATGCATCAGATGCTATTTTGGATTTTTTAAAATAAGCACTAACAAAAATAAAAAGCAAGAACAAGAAGGTAACAAGAAATTCAATTATGGAAGCCGATGGTAAAATCAAAATAGTTGAATTGACGTAAAAAATAAATTAACTAGCAATGGTGGTATTTTTCTCCTTTTAATATCGTAAACGAGCGATATAATTGTTCTAAAAATATCACTCGTATCAGTTGATGTGAAAATGTCATTTTTGATAATGAAACTAATTCATTAGCGCGATCATAAACCTCTGGAGAAAAGCCAAATGCTCCTCCAATTACAAAAATAATCGTCGTTTTGCCATGCATCGCTTTTTTTTCAATAAAGGAAGAAAAATCCATTGAACTCAACGATTTCCCTTTTTCATCCAATAAAATTAAAAAATCTGAGGAATTAACTTTTGAAAGAATTAACTGTCCTTCTTTATTTTTCAATTCATTTTGAGACAAAGAAGCGCCTGTTTTTACATCAGGAATGTCTAATCTCTCAAAATTACAATAATGAATCAAGCGATTCATATACTCTTGTTCTCCCTCTTTGAGAAATGTAAAATTAGTTTTTCCGACACAAAGTAATCTGATTTTCATAATCAAAATTAACCATTTAATACAAGTGTATCGATAAAGGCATTATTTTTGACAAAAGCGTTTGCCCATGAAAACAATCCTATTAATTGTATCAGCCATCGTATTTCTTATGATTGACCCTCAGGTTGAGGTTCCGTATGCCAAAATTGAAAGTGCTTTTAATAGCCAAAATGCTAGTACTATTATTTCTTATGGCAAAGAGTACGTTTTATTAAACGTATTGGATAAAGAAGGGGCTTATAATCATGCTCAAGCGGAGGTAATCCTTCAGGACTTTTTTGACAAAAATCCAGGGGGTACATTTTCTTACTCCTTTAAGGGAAAAGAAAGCGAAGAAAGTGTTTTTTGCATGGGCCAATATGCCTTAAAAAATGACAAGTTTAAGGTTTCTATACAATTTGAAAAGGTAAAGTCAGCCTATCAATTCGGATCCTTGACCATCACACTAGAAAAGAAATAATTGTCTGCTAAATTCTACGCTCCTTTAGCGTAGAAAAGAAAATAACCCCATAACCTATTGTTAACATTAAGTGGAAGGGCACCATGCCAAAATCGCCATATAAGGCTCGGTTAATGGCAGTAAATCCAAAAACAACCATAAGAATACCCTCCATAATATTGGTAATTGAAAGGCTTTTTTTATCGTATTTATTTCCTTGAAATTCTTCTTTTTTTGACACATTAAACTTAGGTGTTCTAACAAAAGAGCTTTTAATCCCTAAATATCCCTCAATCACAGCAACAGCATTACTAAGAGAAAGTGCCATAGAAACGGTTAAAAACTGAAAAAATCGAGCAGTAAATCGCACGATATCCGATCCCGTTTTTCCTTTTTTATCTCGATAAGAAGACCAATAATAATAGGCCAAGAATATGGTGCTTATGATAAAAAAAGATCCGAATTGAATAACGAAATTAAGATCAGAGAAACTGTCTTTTATGTGTAAAACAAATAAACTTAACACGGAAAGAAATAAAATAAAAACAAAGACCGTTGAATTAAATAAGTGCGCTAAACCATGAATTTTATCAGTAAAACGAACATTAGGATTTTTAACTAAGCGCTTCCACATTTTCATAAAAACTTCTGCCCCTCCTTTCATCCATCGATGTTGTTGACTTTTAAGCGCTGACATTGTTATCGGAAGTTCGGCAGGAGAAATAACATCTTCTAAATACTTAAACTGCCAACCTTTCATTTGAGCACGGTAACTTAAATCTAAGTCTTCGGTAATGGTATCGTGCTCCCAACCTCCGGCATCTGCGATACACGATTTCCTCCAAATACCAGCCGTACCATTAAAATTAATATAATGCCCATTTGCACTTCTTCCACCTTGCTCAATGGCAAAATGGCCATTTAATCCAAAGGCTTGAAGCTCGGTTAACATGGAATAGGTTTTATTTAAGTGGCCCCATCTAGTTTGCACAACTCCAATTTTTTCATCTTGAAAATACGGTATCGTTTTTAGTAAAAAATCAGTATCAGGAACAAAATCAGCATCAAAAATTGCTATAAATTCTCCACTTACCTTATCCATAGCTGAATCCAGCGCTCCCGCCTTGTAACCTGTTCTATCGGTTCGATGAATGTGAATAATATCAATCCCTTTTGCTACTAATTCTTTAACTTTATTAGCAATGATTTCCTTCGTTTCATCGGTTGAGTCGTCCAACACTTGAATTTGAAATTTATCCCGTGGGTAATCTAATTCTGCTGTTTTCTCAATTATCCGCTCAGCAACATACATTTCGTTATACATTGGTAATTGCACCGTAACCTTTGGCGCATTTGTAAGATCAAATATTGGGGCGATTTCTAAGGCTCGTTTTTTACGACTTCTAACATACGCTACAGCCAATGAAACTTGAACCACACTGTAGTAAAATATTAAAAACAAGCAGAAAGCATAAAGAAATAGGATAATCTTAGCCGTAAGATGTGACCAGTAATGTTCTTTAATGATCGTTTTACCTTTTACAACAACCGTTCTATCTCCCCAATTGAAAAGCCAAGAAACTTTAAGTCTTACACCAAAAGGTTGGGAAAAGTGATATTTTTTCAGGTGATTGGAGTCGGTTTCGAAGGCAAATTTTTCATAGCTGTAATCGCTATCGATTATCTTAATTTGTAATTTACCGAGGGGTATATTCTTAAAAAGAAATTCGCCCTTATCGTTAGTAGAAGTTGTCCAACTTTTCCCTGTTTGTAGGGACAGTAACTGCACTTCAACCTTTTCGGCTTCACCTTTGGTTTTCATATCGATCAAACTACCCTTAATTTCCTTTGATACTTGGGCAGATATAGCATTACAAAGAAAAATTATAGCGAAAACCAAAAGTGTTTTTTTCATAAAAATGTGTTTCTCAATTATAAAAATCGGACAAATATACATTAATTAAATCGACGCTTAAAATTGTTATTAATTAGCGAATAATTGTCATTTCATCGACCAAGTATTTTGCATTTGAATACAGATCAATTACCCATAAAACATATCGAATATCAACCACTACATTTCTACATCGTGCAGCGTCAAACATATAATCGCTCATGGTACTTTCCCAAGTTCTATCAAAATTCAATCCCATCAAATTTCCTTCGGCATCAATAACAGGCGACCCTGAATTTCCACCAGTGGTATGATTAGATCCAGTAAAACAGACCCATAATTCGCCATCTTGGGCATATTCACCATATTTTTTTTCCTTGTGGAGATCCAACATTCTTGGCAATAATTCAAAATCAGGATTTCCAGTATTATACTTTGCAATTATACCATCCAGCGTGGTATGTTCGGTATACATCATGCCATCGGTAGGTGAAGACCCTTCCAATTGGCCATAAGTAATTCTTAAGGTGCTATTCGCATCAGGCCAATGCTTTAGTTCAGGATACATTAATTTTCTTCCTTCAACATACACTTGAAGTAATGCGGTCATACTCGAGCTAAAGGCATTATAACCGGGAACCACCTCATTACGAAAGGCATTGATTTCCTTGTTATAATGAAAGAAACCGGGGTCTTTTTGCAATTTCGCCAAGCTCTTTGAATTAAATGAGCTTAAAAAATCCTGGAATCTTTTTTGATTTGTAAAAATAGACTTGCTGTAAATTGTATTTGTCAACTTATCAATTTCCAAATCGACTTGTTGCGCATTTCCGGGATAAATTGATGTGAAATACGCTTTCGTGAGCAAATTGAAAATTTCTTTGTCTATCTCCGAATTAAAATTTTTAAAAAACCCTTCTCCGCTAGCTTTAAGTTTTGCAATAACCGAAGGAAGTTCCCCACTATCGTTGTATTTTTTATAATTAGTGATTAGGTCATTAAGGGATCGTGCTAGTTTAAAATACTCTGGTCCAACCGAAAGGTATTCAATTCCCATTGCATACTTGAATTCAAAATCACTTTGATTAGCAACAAGATCATTCATTTGTTGAATAATAGTGCCATATTTCCCTGACCATGCAGGATTAGATAGTGCTCTATCCGTATATTCTTTTTCTCGTTGAATTTTTATGCTCACGCCATCCAAATTTTGCAAGCCTTCAATTTGACCGATCCATTTCTTCCATGCATTTGCGATACTTGCTTGTTTGGCCGAATATTGTATTCGGATTAAATCAGAGCTACGCATCCCTTTATCTATTACTCCCAAAGATAGATCCCTCATATGTATCCGAGCTGGGCGTTCTTTTTCAATTATAAATTTTAAATACGAAGAAACCACATGTTGTTCTGTCGTTCCTGGAAAACCATAAACGAGGGTAAAATCCCCCACATGCCTATCTTTCATTGAAATTGGCAAATAATGTAGTGGCGAATAAGGCACATTTGTTTCACTAAATGGTGCAGGCTGGTTATTTTCACCTACATAAATTCGGAAGACAGAAAAATCACCTGTGTGTCTAGGCCACACCCAATTATCTGTGTCCCCACCAAATTTTCCGATTGAATTAGGCGGTGTACCAACAAATCGGACATCCAAGAACTCTTCTTTAACCATCAGATAATAGGCATTGCCGTAATCAAATGCTTTAACCTCTGCGACGTAATGGGTTCCTGCCACTGCAGCAGCTGCAATTTTTTTCATAATTGCTTCCATCGATGCATTGTCCGCTCTGGAACTTACTCCGCTTAATATAGCATTGGTAACGTCTTCTATTCTAACAATTCGCGAGGCAGTTAGACCAGGATTTTTCAATTCTTGACTTTGATTTTGGGCCCAATAACCATTTCTTAAGTAGTCATTTTCAAGTGATGAATGAGATTGAATTTGAGAATAGCCACAATGGTGATTCGTCAAGAGCAGGCCTTTACTAGAAACTAATTCCGCCGTACAACCGCCTCCAAATTGAAAAATAGCATCCTTTAAACTAGAATGATTAACACTATAAATTTCGTCTGCGCTCAATTTCATTCCTTTCGCCTTCATATCCGACTCAAAGGCGGCAATTAAAGAAGGAATTAGCATGCCCTCATCCGCTAAGGCGACATGAATATTTACGAGAAAGAGTAGCAGAATGGTTGTTAATTTTTGTTTTGACATAAGCTGAAAAGATATCGATTTTAGGTACGAAGATAAACGTAAGTTTTAATCCATGAAATACTAGGTATAATTATCTTTTCATTTGTGTATTTTTGCATGAAAAAAAAGTGAAGGTCTTTAACGGCATAGATAAACCCATAGATTGTCAAAAACCAATTGTTACGATTGGAACATTTGATGGGATGCACCTCGGCCACCAAAAAATAATTAAGCAATTAATTCTTGCAGCGAAAAAAATTAATGGAGAAAGTGTGTTAATCACCTTTTATCCTCATCCGAGAAGCATTATCAATAGTAATGAGCCCCTAAAACTTCTTCAAAACCAAGCGGAGAAAATAAACAAACTCGAAGAACTTGGACTTGATCATTTAGTGATTATTCCGTTTACCAGTGAATTCTCTAAATTAACCGCTGTAGAATTCGTACAAAGTATCATTAAAGATAAATTAAACTGTCATACCTTAGTCATTGGGTATGATCATCATTTCGGAAATAACAGAGAGGGAAATCTTGCGTTTTTGCAAGCAAATGCAAAAAAATTCGACTTTGAAATCATTGAAATCCCAGCGAAGGAAATCGATGCCATTAAAATTAGTTCAACAAAAATTCGAAGTGCCTTACTTGCTGGTACTATTGAAATCGCTAATGCCTATTTAGGATATCCTTACGAATTGAACGGCGTGGTTGTTTCAGGTAAAAAACTTGGTCGAAAAATCGGATTCCCAACAGCAAATATTTCCTTAACTGACACCAATAAATTGATCCCACAACTCGGCGTTTATGCCGTAAAGGCAGTGTTACAAGGACAAACGCTACATGGAATGCTAAATATTGGAACGAATCCCACGGTTGAAGATTCCGCTAGTATCAAATTAGAAGTGCATCTTTTTGATTTTAATTCCGATATTTACGATAATGAGCTTAGCATACAACTTTATAGTAAAATTCGACCTGAGCTTAAGTTTGACAATTTACAAGCCTTAACCACGCAATTACAGCAAGATGAAATCGTTGTTCGGAATTATTTTTCTTTGCCTTAGTTCATATGGCTTTTCGCAGCAGGAAACTTTGCGGATTTACTCCCTTGATGAAGCGCTACTTATTAGCCCTGACAGTGTTTACAGCATAGATCTAAGTCGAAAAAAATTAAGTGATCTTCCTACGGAACTTTTCCGTTTTCGCTCCTTAAAAACACTCAACCTTTCCAAAAACAAACTTTCATCACTCGGCGATAGTTTATCGCTATTCACCCAATTAGAAAGCATCAATATTTCATCCAATAAATTTGAAGCCTTACCATCTATTCTTTTCAAATTAAATCAATTACGCTATTTATTTGCCTCAAAAAACGACATAACGAGTATCCAAAATGAAATACAATATTTGTCATTACTGAAGGAAATCGATTTATATGATAATCCCATTGCCGATATTGGGACGGGGCTACAGCAATTAAAGGAACTAGAAAAACTTGACCTACAAGGCGTTATGTATGGTCCGAGCTTTCATAAATTTATTTTAACAAGTTTACCACATGTTCAGGTAAAAATGGATCCTCCTTGCTCCTGCATGGAGTAGTTTTCAACATTCATTTGCTTAAATATAAATCCTATTTTTAAGAAGTAATGTGACATTATTTTCTACTTTTGAGTAGTGTTAAAAAGAGGGCTGATATTACTAATTATATCCTATTCGTGTTGTGTAGGCCACGTCGTTTTGTCGCAAAATTCAATTACCTTTTCTACTACTGGTTCCAATTGCAGTGATTCCACTAGTGCATTAATTTCGGTTTATGTACAAGGCGGACAAGCTCCTTATCAATATGTATTGGACAATGGTACTTTTACTGCCAATAATAATTCTGGTGTTTTTTATGGATTAGGGGCAGGCAACTATGATGTTTCAGTAACAGATGCCTTAGGTACTGTTGTTTCAGCGAATGGAATAATTATAGTCCCGGGAACATTCCTTAGTGTCTCCCCAAGTGATACGAGCGTTTGTCCGAATAGTAACCTTCAGATTTCTGTAAGCGGTGGCAATGGAAATTATAATTGGTCAGCCATTCCGGTGGATCCAACCTTAATTGCATTTAACCCTAGTGTCATTGTTTCTCCAGTGCTCAATACCATCTATACCGTTGCAACCAACGACCTAAATACTAACTTACTTTATAACGGAACATTTGAAGATGGGAATATCGGTTTTTATTCCGGCTACACATCATTATTTCCAAGCAATACAAACGGGATACAAGCAGCTTACGGCATAACCGTTAATGCTTCCTTTTGGGATTCAATCTTTAGCCCCTGCGTAGACCATACCTATGGTAATGGTATCGGTAAAATGATGGTCCTTGATGGGGCTGTAAGTGGCAATAATCCTTTTTGGAAGCAGACAATTGCGGTTGAAAAAAATAAAAATTATACGTTTTCATATTTTGCACAAAGTGTAACAGCAAGTAATCCAGCCCAAATTAGTGTCTCATTAAACGGAATTGCAACAGGAATAGATACCTTATCTACTAGCACATGCATTTGGGAAGAATACAGCTATTCTTGGTTTTCTGGAAACGATTCCTCCATCACAATTGCACTTACCGATCTAGAAACCTCCGCTATTGGGAATGATTTTGCCCTCGATGATTTAAGCTTTAGCACCTTAAAATCGTGCAGCATTACTTCATCTGTACAAATGACAACAAACAGTGCTAATTTAGGCTTGTCATACCCAGCAAATGCTTGCGTTGGCGGAAACAATATCGCTCCAGTCCTAAATCCAAACTTCCCTGCAAACGGCACTTTTAATGTTACACCTGCTGGATTAAATGTAGATCCATTAACTGGGAATATTGTTCTTGGCAATGCCACACCTGGCACATATCAAATCATTTATTCCAAAATACTTTGCAATCAAAATGTACAGGATACTGCACTAATCACTGTTCGTGCACGTCCGAATCTTATTCAATTAACAGGCGGTGATTATTATTGTGCTGGGCAAGAATTCAATCCATTAGCACTACTCGTGAGTGGTACCCCAAACTGGAATGTTTATTATTCATTGAATGGAATTCCACAAAGTGTGCTTGGTGTAAGCTCCTTGCCGATTTCTATTGGAAATTCCATTGGGACATACGTGTTGGATTCTATTCAAGATTTATATTGTTCAAATATAATGGTTGGTAGTCAAACTATTTCAGTCCTAGATGGACCGCAAATACCACTGTTTATAGGCGACACCTCGCTTTGCGAAAATGAATCAACGAGTAGCATTCAAGTGAGCAATTTCAACCCATTAGGCGCTGTTAATTGGTATAGTGATGCTGCTTTAAGCAACTATTTATTCAGCGACGACGAGTTTTTTCCATCGAGTGATACATCAGCAGTATTTTATGTAACACAAGAAGTAAATGGCTGCGAGGGACCCTATGCAATATTATCCGTTTCGATAGTACCCTGTGGATTTGTTATCCCAACTGCCTTTACTCCAAACAATGATAACAAGAATGATCGGTGGGAAATTGTCGGTTTGGACACTAAGTACCCAACAAACAGCGTGAGGATTTTTAACCGATGGGGAGAGTTACTGTTTGAATCACTTGAAGGAAAATACAGCAATAATGAATGGGATGGGACGTACAAAGGGGAAACTCTTCCCGTTGGATCTTACTACTATATCATAGAATTAGCGAAAGATAAATCAAGTGAACCTATTAATGGTACCGTATCAATAATTCGATTAAAATGAGTCGATTGAAAATGCTCTTAATGTGTTTAACGGTAATGCTAACAAGTATAGCAAAGAGCCAACAATTACCTCAATACAGGCAATTTCTTTTAAATAAATCCTTGTACAATCCTGCTGCCATGGCAATAAATAACCAAAGCTTTGTTTCATTGGTCGGGCGTTGGCAAATGCTAGGCTTTGGATTAGAACCAAAAACAATAGCCTTATTTGGACAAACGAAGATTCGAAAAAAACAAAAAGTAATTTTTAATCCTGCGAGCCGAATAGGGCAAGAAATTTTGCCCATTGAGAAAAAAAGAAACATCAAGTTAGTGCATTTTGTTGGAGGAGAAATCCTGTCAGATCAATACGGTGCTTTCCAAGCAACAAAATTTGCAGCCAATTACGCCTTATCGATACCATTGAATACGAAATGGAAAGCCACTATTGGGCTTAGTTTGGGTTTGAACAACCATTCCTTTAATCCTGCCAGAGCAGTGGTGTTAAATGTAAATGATCCAATGTTACCTTACCTTGGGGGCGATTTAGAATACGATGCTTTTTCACAAGGAAAAATAAATCAACTCAATATAGATGGCGGAGCAGGCCTAACGCTTAACAACAGTGATTTTTTTATATCACTTGCAGCAAAACAAGTCCCAAGAAACTTTCTCACCATTGGTAATTCTTCCGTCAATTTTGATCAACGAATTCATTGGAATGCCATGGCAGGTTATAATTTCTCGATTGCCAATGGACTTGATATTCAACCTGCGGTACTGATTAAAAAAATGACGCCGAGCCAATTATCGTATGAATTTAGTGCCTTGGCTACCATTAACTATATTTTTTGGGCAGGGGTGAATTACCATTTGGGAGCGTCAACAGGAATAATGGTAGGAATGGAGGTCAGTGATGAATTAAAAATTGGGTACTCGATGGAATTTGCGACAAGTCGAATAAATTATTTTAGCAACGGTGGCCATGAAATAATGATTAGTTATGCCTTTTAAGAACTGGATCTCTTTCTTATTCATTTGTTTTAGCCTTGAAATAATGGCTCAAATCTACGATTTCACTGATCCGATAAGATTGCCTGGC
This sequence comes from Crocinitomicaceae bacterium, assembly GCA_044336865.1. Classification (GTDB taxonomy): domain Bacteria; phylum Bacteroidota; class Bacteroidia; order Flavobacteriales_D; family Crocinitomicaceae; genus UBA952. Next base: position 65,416 of record JBIIOQ010000004.1, read on the forward strand.
CAACTTAATAGTTCTGCTGAAGAAACCAATCCGATTTTAGCACCTGATGGACAAACACTTTATTTTGTCAGAACCCTCGACATAAAAAATGTTGGCGGTATATACGATCAAGACATCTGGACGAGTAGACTTGATTTAGGAGCATGGGGAAGTGCAAAACCAATTGGTGGGTTGTTGAATAATAAATTCAACAATGCCCTAGTTGCAGTGGTTAAAGACAGCACTGAATCGCGTTTATATTTGCTCTCAAGCTACACCTCAGAAAAAGATATACGCAAAGGAATTGCAGTATCAACATTAAGGGATTCAGTAATTGGCAATCCAATAAAAGTTGCTATTCCTGACTTAGACATCGATGGGAAATACGTTTCTTATTTTTTATCACAAAAGGAAGATGTTCTCATTTTTTCCTATGAAGGTTCAGACTCGGAGGGAGAAGAGGACTTGTATATTTCTACCCGGTCAAGCGAAGGATGGAATAGCCCAGAGCACATGGGAAACACCATTAATTCGGCTGGATTTGAAATTTCCCCTTTTCTATGCCCAAGCAACGACACCTTGTATTTTTCCAGCAATGGTTTTAAAGGAGAAGGGGATGCCGATATCTATTATAGTGTGAAAAAAGGGAAATGGACAAGTTGGTCAAAGCCTGTTAATCTTGGAAAAAAAATTAATTCGCCAAAATTTGATGCTTACCTCATAAAGATTGGTGAGAAAATCATCTGGTCAAGTAATCGAGATGGCAAAGATTGTGATCTTTATTCTGCTAAAAGCATTGCCCCACCTAAATTAGTTATTGGTTCAATAGGTAAAGATGTTAGTGAATTTCAAGGGTATGATGGGGAAATCGATGTGAGTATAACTGGTGGTATACCGCCATTTAAAATTACATGGTCAAATGGTCAAGTAACAGAAGATCTTACTGGATTGACAAAAGGCAAGTATACCATTACGGTAATAGATGCAAGTGGGCAAAAAGCAAGCTTGCTACAGGAAATAAATGAACCCATATTTGAAGACAAAAAAATAATTCGTTTTCCCGGTGTTCAATATGAATTTAATAGTTGGAAATTCATCAATGATTCTTTGGTAAATTCATCCGATTCACTTGCTTACGTGGCAAAATTGCTACAAGATTACCCTGCAATTGTCATCGAATTAATTTCCCATACGGATTCTCGGGGAGATGATGAGCCCAATCAAATTCTTTCAGTAAATAGAGCAAGAGCCTGTTATAAATACTTAGTAGAAGCATTAAACGTTGATCCTCGTAGAATTATCCCACTTGGGAAAGGAGAACTGGAACCTGCTACTTGGCGCAACCCAGCAACAGGAGAAAAAATCGTGTTAACAGAGGAGTATATTAATACGTTTAAAGAAAATAGCACACTGTATGAACAGCTAAATCAATTAAACAGAAGAACAGAGGGACGCATCATTGGAAAAGATTTTGATCCAAAGACCTATCCTGAGGCATCAAAAGAGTATTTAGAATTTATCATTACGCCAAAATAAATGGAATTAATTACTTTACTTTTTAGATTGGGCGTGCTTTTCGCCATCTATGGATTTATTTGGTTTTTTATTGACGCTTTTATTCGTTTAATCACAGCTGGGAGCCAACGAAATAAAATAGAATATTATCTTATTAAAAGCGCTAAATACTTGTTCTTAGTGAATGTATTAGTCCTATTTTGCCTCAACAAAACAAAGACCGAAATAACGTTTATAAACATTGCTCCTACCCTATCCATTTTTTGCATTTATTTAATTGGTCGCTTGCAGAATGATGAACGTAAATCCATGATACAAGTATCTTTTTTTGGCAAACAAAAAAATAACAGTAATGCAACAAGTAATTTTAACCGCAGGAATGAAATCATCCTTATTATTGGGGCCTTAATTGCTTTTGTTCTTTTGGCATTCAATGCTGATTATGCTAAAAACAACATTGCTGAATGGTTTTATGCGAGCATTATCGATATTGAAGAAACAGCCATTATTGGATACATCTTTAAGTTTATTGGTGTGCTTTTCTTGTTGAGTATGATTTTTAAAATGATTGGAGCCATTACTTACATACTTAATGGAGGACCATTGATTGATGTGAAATCGCGTATAAAAAATAAAAAAGACGACGAATTTGACGATTACGAAGAAGTATAGGAAACGAATATAGAATGAACAAAAAAACCATAACTATTAACACTTGAATTATGAGCGAAGATTGGAAAAATGATAAAGCGGAGGCTGCGATGCGAGAAGGAACAGAAGCCATACGAAAAGCAGCAGAATTAAGAGCAGATTTAGAAATCGAAAAAAGTTGGGATGCCTTAAAAAACTCCTTGTCCGAAAATCGGCCCGAATTAAAAGATCAGATTAATTTGGTGATTGATTTGTTAAAAATCAACTATGAACTTCCTGAGAAACGTGACTAGGGGTATTCAGCAGTAGGAACTAATGATGACTGCCAGATTTAAAAATCAAGAATGCCATCAAGTTATTTCAAATACGGATTTACTTTGAGCAAGGAGCCCAGGTCTTTGATGCTAAGGAACACTTCTGGAGCGCCAGCAGCGTAGGGACCGATTTCATAAACTTGGTAAGTAAACGTAATTCCTTTTCGAGTGATGGAAAATACATCTGGCAATTCAAAAGGTTGGCCGTCTTCTAAAAACCACCCTTCGTCGTTTCCATTTTGCTCCAAAAACTTTCGCTTTCCCAATGCTTTCAATGCAGATTTGTAATTGTCAACCAATACATCTTTCAACTTAAGCTGATTGCCTGTTTTTAGGTCAATGTTGATCACTGAAATGCCATGCTGTCCATGCGCTGCACCGAAACCATAATACTCAGAAAAGATATACATCGATAGGAAGGTATTAGATGAATCTGCCAATCTGCAGGTATAAGAATCTTGCATGTATTCTATATCCTCCGCCTCATTACTTGGGGTTTTAATGTCAGCCATAAACTGCTTATATGATTTTTCTTTTCCACCGCCTGCGCTTGTAATTACTTTTTCAATCAAAACATTGATTTTCTGAGCTACCTCAGCGTCCTTCATGGAAACCTTCAAGCCATCAATTTCACGCGTATTGCACCAATCCTCATCGATTTCCATGCCGTCAGAAATAGGCAGGTCGCAATTTTCGGACTTTAGCGTAAACTTTGTGAAGCTTAAACCCGTGGGCATGGTTGCTTGGGTTTCGATTTGGGCGGAAGTATCCGCCATATTCGGCGCTTCAACTTGATTTTCTTTTGGCTTATCACTTAAATTACAAGCACTTAAGAAGGAGATTACTCCGATAAAAAACAGCAGGTTTCGCATATAAAAAATTGTTATTCAAAGGTAATGGAAAAGTTGACATCTTGAGTTTGGGGGTTGTTTTGGCATTTATTCTATAACTTTTTCGAAGATTCCAACTACTCTAAAATTATTCAATTCATCGTCAGCTAATTCAATTTCTGAATAATTAGGATCTATAGATAAAGGCTTTAATATTATTGATTCATGTTTGCGTTCTTCATTGGAATTACTCCATTTACTTTGATATTCTTTAACTGTGTAACCAGAACCAAATTCTGAGTCATGAATATTTGTAGATTCAACTAAAACAATTCTTCCGTTTCTTGTGCCTCCTTCATCTTGTTTGAATAGACAATACGAACCATTAGGTATTTTTTTATTCATAGATTCACCAATAACCTTACAAATAAAATAGCCCTTTTTAACTGAAATATTAAATGGCGGTTCTATCCAAGTCAACTCTGAATGTTGCTGTAAATCGCTAAAATTGCCTGCTGCTACTGATATATCAACTAATGGAATTGAATTAACGTATGGTTTTGCTTCTTCAAACCTTAGAATTCTGAATGGTATTTCTTTTTTGAAAGTCTCGATGTGATTTTGTAAATACTTTCTCAGCTCTTTGTTGTAAGCGTATATAAAAGTTCCTTTTATTCCACGATACATTATCGTCTTGTAAATATTAATAATATAGCTTTTTAGTTCTTCTTCATTTGTTCCGATTCTTCCATATTTATCAAAATAGTTACTTGAATCAATTTCTATCTTATTTGTAGTAGGGTTGTAATTTATTTCTTTTCCGAAAATGACCCCAGTAAAGTTTAAATCATACCCTTGGACAGTATGAATGCAACCAATTTCACTCAAAGGATTATTGATGTCTTTTGGATTGTTAATCCAATCTTTATCGGTTTGATTCCATTGAAATTGTAAGCCTTCAATTTCTATATCTATTGCGTCTGGAGTCGGGTTCTTTTTTTTGGGGTCAGATTGCCATTCCCATGAATAGCCTGAAACTAATCTGCACAGGTGATAGCGTTCTTCTTTTTTTAATAATTCGGTATACAAATCTTTAAATGATTCAAATAAAACTAGATCATATGATTCTTCTATATATTTAGATTGAATTGTTCTATTAATATTTAGTACGTCGTCAACAAATTGAATATAGTTATTACCACCTTTTACTCTCATTTGAGACTTCAACTCAAGCTTTAGCGTGTTTTTCTCCTCCAATAAAGCATTAAAATTTGAAGAATCAACATCCGAAGGCTTCACAGATTGAGCTGAGTCATAAAAGAAAATTTGGTTCTTGCTATTTGCAAGTATCCAATCTAGCTCAGTACCATTGTCATCTAAATTTAATTTTTGATTATTCTTTTTAAATGCTCCTCTCCAGCCAATATTTTTATATTGTCTAAGTCTGTGAGCTTCATCAACGATTAATAAATCATATTTCTGTGAGCTAAAAGTGTCTGATGGATTTATTACCATAGATGCTTTAAGCTTTGGAATTTTTCTGAAAACATTTGCTAATGATTCTCTAAGAGAAGTCATTGCCACCACTAAGCCAATTTTGGCATCTGGATATTTATTTCTAAATTCTTTTATGTAATTAATCTCCCGTAACTCATCATCATTGAATTCGTCTTGTTGAATGGCTTCAATATCAGTTGTTAAAAGCTTCATCAAATATGTTGCAAGAATTGTTTTTCCCGTCCCTGCACTACCGCTAATAAAAACTCTATTTGATTTTTTCAAAGTTAGGCCCTCTAATATTTCTAATACTGAGTTATATTGATCTTCATTTAGTGATTTATATGGAGAATATTTAAATAACTCCGAATTTTCAATTTCCGTTAAAGTCTTAGTGACAATTTTCTTTTCAATTAGTTTGCTCCAAACTTCTTTAAACAGATTTTTATAGATGTCTTGCTGGTAGTATCTATGATTGATTAATCCATAATTACCGTTTTGTAGTTTGTATGTTCCTTCTGCTGTTATATATTGAATTAAATTCGACTCAATATCTAAAGTTGCAGATTTATTGAATTTATCAGACCCAATAATCGATATTTTGTCAAGCTTGCATCTTTCAGGATTTGCCAAGTGATTTTTTATGCGGCTTGATGCATTTGTAGATTCGCCCACATAGGCTAATTTTATTGAATCATTTTGAATAAAATAAACAAGTGGCCATTGGTTTTTAACCCAAGTATTTTGTTCAATTCGATTTAATGATTCTTTGCTGAAATCGTATTGTTCGGAAACTTCAATAGATAAATCGAATGACGAATTCATAGTTCATTATATTTTTTTGCTGAACCTTTTGATTTGTCAATGGGATATTTCTCGCCGTTTGTTTTGATTTTGTCTAATACAATTTCCTTAACATCGAATCCATATTTTTCAGCAAGCAAAAACGCAAATGAAAAAATGTCGGCAAGCTCCTCTTTCACTTTATCACTATTTGCTTCATCTGCTTTCTTCCAGAGAAATAATTCTAAAAGTTCAGCAGATTCAATGCTAATAGCCAAAGCCAAATCTTTTGGATTATGAAATTGCTCCCAATCTCTTTCGTTTCTGAATTTCAAAAGTGCCTGTATTATTTCTTCGCTTTCCTTCATATTTTTTCGATTTCTAAGTTGCTGGTTTTTCTTTAGGGTTGCTTGTAAATTGATACTAACCGCCATAATACAAATAAGGCATGAATTACGAAGTTACGAAAAAACAAATTGTCGAAAGATTAGACATTTTTGGAATGTTAAATTCTATTTATCTATATCTAACCAATTTAGTAGGTGTTCACCTCACCCATCCCCCGCAAAAACCGCTCAATCGGCGCCAAATCATTGACTTCAATATTGAGTTCATACAGCTCTGTTTTAGCATTGAATTTGAAGTGTGGGGTAGTCATTGGGAAATCGTTTTTGAGAAGTAAATACTGTTTGAGAGGAAGTGCTAAATTTACGGGATGCTTCTCACCTGAAAAAGCAAAGCCAAAGGCATCTGGAATTTGTTGTTCGTAGTCACTTTCAAAAAGGCAATTTTGATTATTAAATTCAACCGAGGTAATTCGATCGATGTTGTAGGTTTTATTTTTGAGCGATGCCGGTTCGAATGCCATCACCGTGCAATAATTATCTGTAAAACCAAAAGGCTCCACTACTCTATCTGAAATCGATTCAGAATTAATCGATTGGTACTTTTTCAAAACAACCTGTTCCTTGTTGGCAATGGCGGTGGAAAGCTTCTCAACAATTTTTCCATTCTTAGCATTAATTAAATGTCCAGCCACTATCGTAGCATCCGAAGAAAGATAGATTTTACTGAGTACTGCATCCTTCAATTTGCTCTTTTTACCGTTGGTCAAAACCAACTGTTTGAGGAAATCGGCTTCCTCAGGCGTAAAGCGTACGCCATTCGAACGATCATTGACAATAAAAAAGCGGTTAATTTTATCGCGTTGCAAATCAAAACCACATTCTTTGACCAAGTCTAAGTACCTATACACCGTTCTATCGGTTGTATCCAGCAGCGAAGCCAACTGAGCAACCGTTTTGGAAGGCTCTTGTTCCAGGAAGGAAATAAATTGTAGAACCCGAAGTATTTTATGTTGATTTAACATTTTTTAGTCGTTTGTATACAAATTAGGACTATAAAAATAAGCCCACCAAATCTTTGACCTGAATTGTCAAACTATTTTTTGTATTGGTTTCATATTGACTTGAATTGTCAAATAAAACAAGGAGTTTTGGAAAAATTTAAAAAAAGACTTATGAGAAAATTATTATTTATTGGAACAATGTTACTTGGTATTGCAGCATGTTCAGGATCGGGAAGTGGTAGCGAAATTGGTGCCTTAGTTAATCGTGGGAGTGATAATAGCCCCAGATATTATATGACATTAGAAGCAGAAGACGGAGACAAAACTAAAAAAAAGGTTGAATTTATGATTGACAAGCTCATTATTAAGGAATTAAAATTAAATGAAGCAAAAATTCGAGAAATTTGTGATGATGGAATCCGATATGCTGATTGGAATGTCAAATTCAAACCTACTTACAAATCTAGTGAAACAGCAAGTTTGTTTTATGATAAAGAAACAAAGAGAATTAAAGCAATGATGAGTGGTACAGCAGAAAATGCATACGGTGTACCAGATAACATTTATACATTTATTCCATTTGACATCAAAGGGAAAATGATAGAAGATAAGGATGGATTACCTGAAATATATTGATTTTAGAAGTCTAAAAATTTCAGTAATTATATTTATCATAAAAGAAACTATACGTTGTGATTGCGATACAATTAAAATACACCCACTAAACCTTTGACCTGAATTGTCAAACTATTTTTTGAATTGATTTCATATTGACTTGAATTGTCAAATATGCCATTGATCTTTGAATCTAATTTTAAAACCTAAAAAATGAAAAATAAAATTCTATTTGTATTAACCTTGACTGCGTTAATAATTCCAACAAAATATTTTGCCCAAGAAGTAGTAAAATATGATGATTTACAAAATGCATTAGCAGATAAGGGGCAATATACTTCCTACATAGCCAAAGATGGCAGCACTTATAATATTGAAGATAAAATAAAGTTCGGCACACCTTCTGGAGTGAATGGAAAGTTTGTTACCATTCAAAAATTTGATGTTATGTTGAACGTTTATGTCGTAGGTGCTGAAGCAATAAACACCTCAGCTGAAATTAAAAAAATTAGAGTTACTGGGACAAAAAGAGCCGGCTATAAGGTTCAACTTCAAACAAAAGGAATGACAGGGATTGATAACTACTTTGTTTATCTTGAAGATGCTATTCTCGTTGGTGAAATAAAATCCTTTGGAATGACAAGTGATGAAGCACTTACCGAATTAAAAAAAGCGAAAGATAAATTGGATTTAGGAATCATTACACAAGAGGAATATGATCTTAAAAAAGCTGAATTGACCCCTTTTATCAAATAGAAAATATGAAAACTTTATTCTTGACAATAGCTTTAGCACTAAGCTATGCGGTAAGTGCACAAACGATAGGATTTTGGACCATGATTCCAAATGATAAGATTAAGTTTGACTCTACACAAAATGAATATTATATAGCGAAAGACTATAAACAAATATACGTGGATGAGTTTACTAATACACCTGGAAAAGAGTTGAATCTTTATGTAAAACATCATACTAAAGGCGTCATATTAACCATGGCAGGTGGTCTTATAATGGGAGGAGGAGCTGGCCTTTTATCACAGAGTAATTCAATATTGCCAAAAATTGGGATGCTTATGGGAGGTTTGCTATCGTTAACAGGGTTTGTCTATATTTTAGAAGCCCCTGTGCATATTAAAAGAGCGGCCATAATTTTAAACGAGACAGGCGTAGGAATAAAATATAAATTATAAAGAATTAATCTCTTATCAAAAAGAAAATATGAAAAATTTACTCTTCTCTTTCGCAGTAGTAACTGCACTTTTGTGTTCTTGTAAAAAAGAAACTAAAACTTGTAATTGTGGGACAATTATGTCTGATAATGTTTCTAACTATTCTGTAAACATTAAAAATGATTGCAGCGGTAATGTAAAAAATTGGGTTTTATCTGAAGGTGATTGGATGACTGCTTATGTAGGAAGCCATTATTGCATAACGAATACAACTTCTTGGTAAACAAATTGGTGAACCATGAATGAATCACAGCCGAATCCCAAAACCTAATAGTGCAGCCACTAATGCGAGATGAGCAATTAAAACTACTTTTTGCCAAATAGGCCGCTCATTCCATTTTTGTTCGGGGTTGAATGGGTCAAATGCCATACCGATTCCAAGAGAAGCGGCAGCTTGAATAAAATCATGATTCGCACTTGCTTGGTAAAACCCTAACATGACAAAACCAATGTATACGTATTTATTAAATGGTGTTTTTATACTGCTATTGATTTGAATTTGATCACCAAATTTTAACCCTTTTTTCTGGAGCTAAATAAAGAGAATCCGTTGCTTTCACGTTGAATGCTTCATAGAATTCCGGGATGTTTCTAACCACACCATTAATTCTAAATTTAGCAGGTGAATGTGGGTCAGATGCTACTTGACTTCTCAACGCTTCTTCACGAGATTTATCTAGCCAAACTTGTCCCCAACCAAGAAATACTCTTTGAATGCCGGTGTAACCGTCCATTTTAGTAGCTTCTTTTCCGTTTAGTGACATTTTGTACGCTTTAAGAGCAATGCTCAATCCGCCTAAGTCCCCAATGTTTTCGCCAAGTGTATAACTACCATTAAGGGTTAAATCTGGAAATGCTTTAAAACTGTTGTATTGGTCAACAAGTGCTTTTGTTCTTGTTTGAAATTCAGTTAAATCTTGTGGTGTCCACCAATTTCTCATTACGCCGTTACCATCAAACGTACTTCCTTGATCGTCAAATCCGTGTCCGATTTCGTGCCCAATTACGGCACCAATTCCACCATAATTTACAGCATCGTCTGCAGCTAAATTAAAGAAAGGCGGTTGAAGAATTGCCGCTGGAAAAACAATTTCGTTAAGCGTTGGATTGTAATAAGCATTCACAGTTTGTGGATTCATTCCCCATTCAGCTCTATCAACAGGTTTCCCTAATTTGTTTAACATACGGTTGTATTCAAATTCGGTAGCTCTTGTTACGTTTCCGAACAAATCATTTTTAGCAACTTTTAATGCAGAGTAATCTCTCCATTTGTCTGGGTAACCAATTTTAATCATGAATTTATCAACCTTAGCAAGTGCTTCTTTTTTAGTGTTAGCGCTCATCCAATTCAATTCTTTGATGCTTGCTGCGTAAGCTTTAAGTAAATTTTTCACCATAGCCGTCATACGTTTTTTAGCTTCAGGTGTAAAGTGTTTTTTTACATATACCTTACCAACAATTTCACCCAAACTACCATTTACGGCACTAACAGCTCTTTTCCAATCTTCTTCTTGTTGTTCTGTTCCGTTCAATGTCTTTCCGTAGAATTCGAAGTTCTGTTTGTCTAAAGCGGAATTCAAGTAATCCGCAGTGCTGTTTATCAAACCCCATTTTAAATACGTTTTCCAAGTATCAATAGGTGTATTTTTGATGATATCGTTTAAACTTTTTGTATAAGCTACCTGAGCAATCACAATATTTTTTTCGTTAGCCACTCCTGCTTTATTTAACATCGCTGTCCAATCAAAATCTGGCATTAACGATTTTAAATCGCTTAACGCATATTTGTTGTAAAGCGCTGCTGTGTTACGAGTGTCCTCTTTTTTCATTTGATTGGTTGCTAACCTAGTTTCTAAAGCCATAACTTTAGCTGCACTTTCGGCCCCATTGGGTAATCCAACTAATTGCCACATTTTTTCGATATGCGCTACATATTTTGTACGAATGTCCGCCATTTTGGTATCATTCTGAAGGTAGTACTCTCTTTCAGGCAGTCCTAAACCACCTTGCCAAGTCATTAACGTATATTTTTTGGGATCTTTAAAATCTTCTGTAACAGCAACCGAAAAAGGAATTGATACTCCAGTTCTATTGGCTTTACCAAAATAAGTTGCTAAGTCTGTATAATTCGCAATAGCATCAATAGCTTTTAATTCCGATTGAATGGGAGTAACGCCTTTAGCATCTCGGTTTTTACGATTAATAAAAGAGCTATAGTAATCTCCAATTTTTTGCTCGTCTGAACCTTCAGTAAAACTTCCTTTTGAAGCTTCTTCAATGATGGCTTTAACGTCTTTTTGCGATTTGTCATATAACATATCAAAGGCACCAAATGATGCTTTATCTGCAGGAATTTTGGTGTTTTTAGTCCAAGTTCCATTAACGAAACGGTCGAAGTTATCGCCTGGTTTTACTGAGGTATCCATATTCTTTTTTATAATACCCGATACCAATTCTTCTTTATTGTTGCAAGATGCTAAAAGCACGGTTAGTGCAAGAAGTGAGATTTTAATGTTTTTCATATGAGCTTGTTTTGATATTTAATAAAAAAAGAGTGCATGCAGTTTTAATTTTTCCGTCTACTTGTATTATTTTCTGTATGCAAAGCTTGTTATTTTCTGTTGTTTAAATCATTGAATATATCTAAAAACATCCACACCAATTGCATACCCATACACGTTGCCTTTGGCATCTTAGTAAATTCGGATTTTTCTCCAAAGAAACTAGCTCTATAAGTAGCGGTGTTGTCAAAAATTGCTTTTTTTCACCAACCCAGGAGTAACACCAAATTGCATCTTAAATGCCTTTGAAAATGTAGGGGTGTCCGCAAAACCATAGCGCAGGGCTGTAAAAAGAATTTCTTCGCCGCTCAACAGGTCCGTTTTAGCGAGCTCGAGCCTTTTGCGTTTTTGATATTGATAGGGCGAAATGCCAAAAGCGGCTTTAAATACCCGAATAAAGTGGTATTTAGAAATACCGGTTACAAGCGCCATGTTTTCTAACGACAAATTTTCAGTGATGCGTTCATCGATAAGGAGTTTAGCCTGAAGAATCGCTCTAAAAACCTCCTCATTTGTTACCTTCTTTTTGAAATCGAGATTAGACAAATGGTCGAACACAAAACGTTGATCCGTAATTATGGATTCTGCAAGACTGTAAAACAGCTCATTCTTTTGTAAATCGTTGGTAAATGTCCCCGTTTTTATCTTTTGATTGATTTCATTCAACGAATACCCCAAACTGGTATTCTTCACGTTGTACCGGTTGACAAAAAACTGATCTGAAAGCAAAAACTCTTTCAATTCCGAACCATTCACATCATGAAATTCAGCTACTTCAGAAATAATTTCGGATGAGATATCAATACAGAGTCCTTGAACCATTTCAGCGTGATCAATCCGTACAATGGACTTAGTAGATTCATTCCCAATGATATACTCACCTGCATTCACTTTGTATTTTTTGTCGTTTGCGTAATAGATTTCTTCACCCGATGCAACATATTTTATACCTAAACCACTGAAAGAGCATTCGGACTCCAACTTCTTGAAATTCGAAAAGCGAATGGCGTTTTTTTCGGTATCGGTGTAGATCGTGTGGTTCATTAAAGGAGCAGCGAATTTACTATCAGCGAGTAAAATTAAATAAAATGAACACCAAGACAAAGCCTAATTTGGGAATGTTTGACAGAAATCACCTCACTAAATGCAAAAACCCATGACCAATTTTAGCATCTTTAGTTTTATATTTATACGTATAAACCCCATCCGCAAGCTCCTTTCCAGACGTATCCTTTCCGTCCCAATTGTTTTGGTAATTGGTGGTTGAGAAAACAACATTACCCCAGCGGTTTAGAATGATTAACTCCGTATTTTCTGGTAAATCTTGTATTTCAAAAAGATCATTTATTCCGTCTGAATTTGGGGTAAATACATTCGGGAATTCAAATGCAATAATCGGTGTTATGGTATCCGTGCAATTAAACAAAGTGATAATTCGCGTAATGGTGTCTGTAAAACAATCAAATTCAACAATAGCCGTAATTTGATAGGTTCCTATTTCAGAAAATTGATGGCTTGGATTTAAAGACGTTGAGACATTATTTGCTCCTGAAATTGGATCGTCAAAATTCCAATTTATTTGATTTATCGGTGATGCTGTTGTAATTGAAAATGAAATAGAACCCTGAAAACACGAATCAGGAAGAAATGTAACGGTGGAACTAGCTGCAAATCCCTCGAGTGGGACTTGAGCAGGCAAACCTAGTTGACATGTTGCAGGACCAAAACTAACGGCATTGTCTACATAACCGCAACCTAGCCCCAATGCATTAGGATTTGAGATTTCATCGAGCCTCCCAGCATTTCCTATAGCCACGTACAATTTATTGTTTGGAGCTTGTTCGATTTGAAAACAAGGATAATTGTTGGGTTCAAGAATTGGAGAATATATCAAGGTAATTGAAGATGCTATAGCAGCTGAAGTGTAGGTGCCTAAATTTAATTGATAAACCGAATTGATATTCGAATAGTAAAATTTTGATCCATCGGGAGAAAAACAAGCGCCATACTTTCTGAGAAAAGGAGGGTTTGAATCATCCGTAACATTAACCGTTATTGGATTACTTACAACTCCCGTTGTCTTGTTGAAATCGAAAAATTCTATGCGATCACTCCAATCCACAGGCATTCCAATCCGATTTCCATCAGGAGATGCATCCATTGCTCCTGACCAAGCTTCATTCGCCCCGAAGGGAGCACTCGCAAAATTTGAACCCACTGTACTTACAACAGGTTGTGCAGTAACACCACATGCATCAATTTTCCAAGCTAAAAATTCATTCGCATTCTTTTTATGAGCAATCACCCAAAAACCTTGTATTTCAGTACTTCTAATAACAATCAATTTTTCGGTCAAATCAGTTGCTAGTGGCGTATTCAGAGTTGCAACTTGGACATCTCCAAGTCCTCCATTCAATGTCATGTCCACCACACTATATCTCAAACCATTGTCAACAACCGGAACCAAGGAAAGTGCCTCCAACTCTTCGAGTGTGAATAAATAATAGCGCTGGTTATCCTCAGGAAAAGGTACGATCAACGCTCCCTGAGTGCATGAGTTATAAAATCCACCCAACAGATTGGCTCCATTCGGCATAACCTGATTGTTCGCATTCCAGACCTTTCTGCCATCGGTATAGAAAAGCAACTGCCCTGTGGCAGGATCCGACACACTTGCCGTTGATTCATTTGAGTTGATGGCTGCATTGCTCGAACCTACTGGAATTGGACCGGAAAAATTTACGCGGGCTCCATAACCGAAAACCCAATTATTGTTTTGCAATTGACCAAAAACAACAGGTGTTTGTAGTGTGAACGTTAGGATAAGAAAAAAGGAATATCTTTTTAAAATCAGCATATAAATCATCGAATTAAATGCACAAATCCATGACCAATTGTACCTTTTTCCGTTGTGAATTTATAGGTGTAAACCCCATCAGCAAGCTCCTTTCCAGACGTATCTTTTCCGTCCCAATTGTTTTGGTAATTTGTTGATGAGAACACTACATTTCCCCAACGGTTTAGGATGATTACTTCCGTGTTTTCGGGTAAATTTTCAATTTCAAAAAGATCATTTATTCCGTCTGAATTTGGTGTGAGTACATTGGGAAAGGTAAATTCTATTGTGTTACTATCCGCTGGTTCTTCATTCGCACATGGTAAAACAACTATCTGATCACTTCCCAAACCACATGTACTCGTTACTGTGGCACTGAAAATACCTGGACTTGTCACCGTATAAAATTGACTCGTATTGGTAGACGCATCTCCACCCCATTCCCAAGATATCCCATCTCCTGCGTTTAATAGAAGGGTATCTCCCGGACATAGGTAAACGGTATCTGGACCAAATTGAATCTGAGCATCGTAGCTGTTATAAAAAATCCAAGAAGGGAAATTGGGGAGAGTGTAAAAACCTATCGAAAGAATGCCATCATTCGGGAAGGATAAAACGCCAGAAAAGACCGTTGGGTCTGAAGTATTTGGGCAATTGATCGTTCCCAAAAGCGTTGTAAAACCGAAACTTTGTTCGGTGAAGTAGATTTTTCCATCCGAAGCTAATTGCATATACAAACCATTGAAGTTTTGCACAATAACCTGAGCGGTTGATTCCACGGTTTGTCCCGTTTGAGAAGGGGCAAATACGTTATATTGCACCAAATTAGAAACGAACGTATTTGGATCGAAATTGCTTGCATATAAATAAGATCCATTTGGAGAAAACTCAAAATTGTAGTCCGACGCAGCTCCCAAATCACTTTCAAATGTGAGTACGCCTGTCGACAAATTAAAGTCATAAAGTCCCGCGGATGTCATCACTTTATTGCAGCAAGGTGCTCCAACGCCACTCTGGGTTGGGCTAGACTTAATAATACCAAATCCGTTGAAAAATACTGGATGCGGATAAACGCCGGCGAGTTGAACTCCACTTTGAGTGACACTGTAAACTCCGATACCTGTTGTATCTTGATTGATTAAAATCCAGTAATCCGTTTCATTTGAATGGCGAATCGCACAAATCCCTTCGTACGAGTAATCATATACTTGAACATCCGCTTCAACAACATCTCCCAAACCACCATTTAGAGACATGTCTATTTTAAAATAGCGCAACCCTCTACCGTTTGGTTCTGAAGGAACTACCCCGTCACAATCAAATTCAAGCTCCTCCATGGTAAAAAGGTAAAAAACATCAGGTTCCCCAGGAGCAGGAACCACAACCGATGATTGCGCCGCACTCCATCCCCCACCTTCTTGGCCTTGCATGTCGTACATGACCTGGTTGTTCTTATTCCATATTTTACCTCCGTCTTGACCACTCGCAGGAAGTCTTCCTCCGCCATTTGAATAGAAAAGCAAGTTGCCATTTTCATCACAATAGGAGGTACATCCCTCGTTAGTATACATCTGACTGCCTGAGGTTTGTACGGGAGATCCACTATTAAAATCCAAGCTGTTACCTATTCCAAAATGCCAAACATTGGCCTCCTTTTGGGCAATTGAGGCGCCAAAAAAGAGCAAACATAGGAGGGTGATTGGTAGATTCATCGAATTAGGTTTACATGACCAAAAATTAATTTCTGTTTAACTTGATTTTTAAGTTGGTAGCTTAAGTAATAGGTGTAGGTGCCAATTGGAGCCATTTCCCCTTTGATACCTAGACTTCCATCCCACCCAATTTCTGGATTGTTTGACACAAAGATCAACTCTCCCCAACGGTTGTAAATTTCTAATTGAAAATTACTTGTTTCAATTCCATAACCATAGACTAAAAACAGGTTATTAAACTCATTCCCATCCGGAGAAAATGAATTGGGTATGAAAAGGGTATAATTTTCAAAAACAGTAATGACTCCTGTTAACGTATCCGAACAACCGTATGCATTGCTAACCACCAGTTGAACCTCATAATCTCCTCCAATAGTATTCGGAAATAAGAATTCAGGATTTTGTAACGTACTTGTTTCTATTGAAGGTGGTACAGTGAACGTCCAATTCCACGAACTTATCTCACCTAAAGATTGATCAGTAAAAGATACCAAAGGATTATCCACTTGAACAATTGTAGGCGATGCCGAAAATCCTGCTTGTGGGCTTGGAAGAGAAATCAGTGCATTCGAAATGAGTGTGTCATATACGCAGCCAAGAGAATTGGTCAATTGAAGTTCAACGGAATAAGTTCCAGGTTGAATCGGGTTAAAAACCACTGATTCTTGGTTTGAGTAAAGAACGTTATTTACAAACCAAGATTGCGAGGTAAACGTATTCTGATTTGTTTCATTAATTAGTGTAAAAGATTCGGGCCAACAAAGCAGGGTATCTAGAAAAGAAATTTGCGGATTGACCGACGGAGTTATTACGATATCTAGGCATTCTGAAAGGGTATCACCATTGGCATCTGTAACAATTAAGCAAGCTGTTCCACTCGTTTGTGGTTGAAACGTAAATTGAGGATTACTGCTAACTACATTTCCATTAAACGACCATTGGTAAGTGAAGGGAGCTATGCCGCCGGTATTTGAAAGTAAAGCGGGAGATACATTTTCACCGAAACAGACAGAAGTATCGTTTGAAATTAAAATCTGCCAATCAGGAATGGTTACAAAAGGATTGGTACAACAGGTTCCTCCATCAGATAAATCGTAGATTTCTGTAAGCCAACAATTATACTGTGTGTGATGAAAACGCAGATTACCATTGAACGCATTTAAGAAATAAGCGACCACTTCATCGGGTGTATTTCCTCCGCCTGCATAATAAATGGTATCGCATTGGCCGCTAACGCCAACCATTAAACTGCTAGTAAAGGCTTGTCCATTTTGATGAGTGGGCGAATATTCTAATGGCGGTGCAGTTAAGATTTGAACCAATGCAGGATTCACACCTGAAATACTAGTTGTAAAATTTCCCAATCCACAATTATTATTGTTTTGATTTGAATTAAAGCCTGCGTATAAGACTTCTGTGATGTTCCCTACAAACGGGCCGTTGATATTTACAATTACTGGTTCATACGTACAAATTCCAATTTTTAGATTGGGGATGTTTTGATCGCAGTTGATAGTAAGTGTTCCGCCGTCATAATTGGAATAAATAACCACATTTCCATCCTGATTACAAATGGGAGAGGTGTTCACTGTTGGTTGATTATTATTGTAAAGAAGAAACCATTGATGTGTCATCCCTGAAGGAGGCACACCTGCTGCACCATTGGCCGATGGAAATAAACAGTTTGAATTGGTAGTTGTCCCAAATTGCTGGGGCACCCATGCTCCCCCATTATTTACTTGAATATTTTGAAATTCCGTAGGTGCATTACCTGTTCCAATTCGTATTCCCACTTCAATAGGTGTCTGAGTGTTATTTACCGAACTAAAATCTCCGTAAATAAAATCAATTGTGGGCAAAATCCAAGAAGTAAAATTCAGTTTAGCCTGAAACGAAAACGACTCGCCTTGCATGCCAAAGCGTCTAACATTCTTCCATTGAATGATGATGCTTGTCGGGACATTCCCAAAACTATTCACAATGGTGTAGCTGATTCGTGCAGTATTATTTGCACTTTCCAAATTCCCTGCAAAAGGAGCAATAACGGGCATTCCTGGAGGCTGTGAAATGGGGTTATAATTCGTAGAACTGGCTGCCTGACCTAAGGTTATAAAACCATTGGTGCTTACAAAAAGGGTATTGTAAGCCTGCCCACCTATGGTAAAAGGAACAATCGGAATTGCACCGGAAACTTGATCATCAAAATTTTGGGTGAATATTGGAATGTCGGTGGTTAAACTGTTGTACACATTGAGTTGCTGACTCGTATACTGAAACTCAAGTTGTTGAGACCATGAGACAGAACTGAACAAAAAAATGAATAATACCAATTTTGTTTTCATTGGAACAAATAATCCTATAAACAAATTTAATTTATAAAAGTTCTAAATCCAAGCCAAATCAGATTGTATTTTATTGTTTCTACAGCACTTGAAACTTGGTCTAGGAAACCCGATTTGCATTAATATGTTCTTCGCTCTCATTTTCACTCTGAAAGAAAAGCGACAACATAAGAGCGAGAAAGAGTTTGAGAACGAGGAAAAAAGAAAAAGCGCCGTCACTTTCGTAACTGCGTTTTTCTTTTTAGTAGCGGGGACAGGAATATCCAGACCTGCTTCGCAGTCTGAATGGACCTCAAAGGCCACACTTCAAAGTATATCCCTTCGCAGAGAATATATTGTATGAATGAAAACGATCTAGTTAAAAATATATTAAGCTAATATTATAACCATATTATCATTTAAACACATAAACATAGTTTGGTTTTATTACTTTAGTTTTGTCGCCTAAAATTAAAATATGAAAAGACACACACTCGTGCTATTTTCGCTTTTAGCTACGGGTATTGTGTCAGCACAGGAAGTCATATCCACTCAAGGAGATTTATACTCCAATGGAAGTGGAAGTGTAAACTTTACCTTAGGCGAAGTGGTAATAGCCACCGGAACAGATGGAACCAACGACATAACGCAAGGTTTCCATCAAACCAACTGGAACTTTTTAGGCGTGGAGGATTTTGCTCCCAGCTACAAAGCCACCATTTTCCCCAACCCAACATCAGACGCATTGTACATTAAAACAAGTTCGTTCGAGAATGTAACCTATACGCTGTATGATGCACAGGGAAAAATCGTAATGCAGAATGTATTATTTGCAGAACAAACACCTGTTCAAGTAAGTCAATTAGCTCCCGGTAGCTATTCATTGACATTGAATAACCAAACACAAAACCTAAAAACATTTAAACTAGTTAAAACACAATAAAATAAATCACTATGAAAAAATTAATACTCTCAATCGTTGCAATAGCAACAATCTCACTAAGCTCACTCGGTCAAGCACCAGAAGGTTTTAAATACCAAGCTGTCGTAAGAGATGCTGGTAACACTATTTTAAACAACCAAGCTGTTGGTATGCGAATGACTATCCAACAAGGATCAATTGGAGGCACAACAGTTTATCAAGAAACATTTTCACCAACAACTAATGCGTATGGTATAGTAAACCTAGAAATTGGAAACGGAACAGTTTTAAGTGGAACGTTTGCAAACATAGATTGGGCTAACGGTCCATTCTACATAGAAACAGCTGTTGATTTAGCAGGTGGAACAGCATATACTGTCATGGGAACAAGTCAATTAATGAGTGTTCCTTATGCCTTGTATGCGAAAACATCAGGAAATGGCGCTGGCCCAGTTGGTCCACAGGGAATTCAAGGTGTAACGGGAGATACTGGTTTAACTGGCCCCGCTGGAGCACAAGGTATTCAAGGTTTAACCGGCGCTACTGGTTTAACTGGTCCCGCTGGAGCTACTGGTGCACAAGGAATTCAAGGTATTGCAGGCCCAACTGGTCTAACAGGTCCTGCAGGTGTTGCTGGCCCCGCTGGAGCACAAGGTATTCAAGGTTTAACTGGCGCTACTGGTTTAACAGGTCCTGCAGGTGTTACTGGTCCAATCGGATTAACTGGGCCCGCAGGTGCACAAGGTATTCAAGGTTTAACTGGCGCTACTGGTTTAACAGGTCCTGCAGGTGTTGCTGGCCCCGCTGGAGCACAAGGTATTCAAGGTTTAACTGGCGCTACTGGTTTAACTGGCCCCGCTGGAGCACAAGGTATTCAAGGTTTAACCGGAGCTACTGGTTTAACTGGCCCAGCAGGAACACCAGCATTTGTTTCTAGTGAATCTTATGATATCGGACCTTTACCTGCGTACAATGGAACCACATACACGAGTTTACTATCGATGACGGTACCTTCTAGTGGAATATATTGGCTCTCCATGCATACCGAAACTTATACTAATCTTAATATGACTGGTGAGGTTCAATCTGTAACTATTCTTTGTGTAAATAATGTAGGAATTGAACAAATCGCTCTAAATGTGCATCAACATGAAATAGGAAAATCTATTACCTTGGTCGCTGGCGATGTAATTGAAATGAGATGTGCTTCAAATGTAGGAGGCGGACGTGCAGTAAAATCTTTTGGATATCTTCAAAAGATTCAATAAGAACATTTGATTTCTATCAAGAGCAAACTTAAGTTTCTCGTATAAAAAAATTTCTAAAGTCCCTCTGATATAGAGGGACTTTTTTTGTGCGAATGAAAACGATCTATTAAAGTAGATGTATAGCCAATATATTTTTTTTGGTGATTGACTGAATATAATACATACACTACAAACATACTTGTGATATATAACTTGGAAATGCAAAAAGCCAGTCATCCGCCGCGGCGGAGACTGGCTTTTCTTAGTAGCGGGGACCGGAATATCCAGACGTGCTTCGCAGTCTGAATGGACCTCAAAGGGGGCTTTACTATGAAAAGCCAGACCGCTTCGCACTCTTTCTTTTTGCATTCCCATTCGCTTTTGAAAGTTCACTTTCAACACTTCTTGAAATGCAAAAAGCCAGTCATTAATGACTGGCTTTTCTTAGTAGCGGGGACCGGACTCGAACCGATGACCTTCGGGTTATGAGCCCGACGAGCTACCAACTGCTCCACCCCGCAATATCTTTTTATTGCTTTATTTTAATTTCTTTGTCGGGTTTCAACCGACGAGCTACTCCCGATAATTCGGGACTCACCCCGCAATATCTTTATATTGCTTTATTTTAATTTCTTTGTCGGGTTTCAACCGACGAGCTACTCCCGAAACTTCGGGACTCACCCCGCAATATCTCTATATTGCTTTATTTTAATTTCTTTGTCGGGCTTCAACCGACTAGCTACTCCCGAAACTTCGGGACTCACCCCGCAATATCTTTATTGCGCTATTTTAATTTCTTTGTCGGATTTCAACCGACGAGCTACTCCCGAAACTTCGGGACTCACCCCGCAATATCTTTTTATTGCGCTATTTTAATTTTTTTTGTCGGGTTTTCTTCCGACGAGCTACTCCCGAAACTTCGGGACTCACCCCGCAAAATATCTTAGTTATTATTTCAAAAACTAATTGCGGACCACAAAGATACATACAATATTTAAATCTCCTAATTAATCCATGAGTAACATTGCATTCTTAGTAAATTGATTTCGAGTATTCAGTTTAATTTTTACTCCAACAGAATGACTATTCATATTTACTTGGGTCAAAGGCGAAAACCCATATTCGAACAAATAGGTAAGCACAAACACCTTTTTTATTCGCCCACCCAAACCAATTTGGATTCCTTTCATCGAAGGTGTTCCTATGAATAGATTAACGACATCGGCATAATTTAACTTCAGCATGACATCGTATAAAAAAGGAGAATAAAAAATCTTCGACAAGCGCAATGATGGCATCAGCGACCAATTTTGATGAAGCGTTAGTAGATAACGACCATAAACAGAATATTGGGTGCTAAAAGAGGAAGAGGAGCCAATGTCCACCCAATTTTTTGGCCCGATATCATCAATAGCCAATCCAACAATATAATTCTTAGTTTTATAGGCCAGGCCAGCGGTAAACTGTGGCAAAAATTTAGACGAGAATCGCTGTAAAGTATTTTCTTGTTCATAGGTAGAAATCAAATCGGCATTATATCCAACTTGAACCGCTCCAATCCCGATACCTAAGCTAAGTCGATCTTCGTTTTTCACTTGAATATTTACAGCACCTGCTATTTGTAAACGCGTATTAGAAAAAGTTCCAATTTGTTCATTCGACATATTCAAGCCCATACCAAACATTGCTGCGTCACTTTTTCGATTATTGAAGGGTAATGATAAGGTTGCGTTCGTTGTCTTAGGAGCACCTTCAAAACCAAGCCATTGTGCTTTAAATCCAGCATATAATTCGGCATGCTGCTGTAATCCGTGGTGAGCTGGGTTAATTCCTCCCCAATTCATGAAAAAAGTTGTCGCATTTGGGGTCATTTGTGCCACGGAATAACTTCCAATACAAAATAGGAAAAAGATGACGATACACTTTCTCATCATCGAATTATTGAAATTGTTCCTTTTTTCACCCCAAAATCTCCCCCAAGATTTAATATGTAAAAATAGACCCCTTCAGGCAATTCACGATTATTAAAAATGCCTGTCCACGCATTTGTAAAGGTATAAGGGCGCGATTGATAAAGTTCTTGTCCAAAACGGTTCATGATGATCATTTCATTCGATGGATAATCGTTTATGTTTGGGATTATCCAAACATCGTTCTTTCCATCTCCATTAGGAGAAAATGTATTTGGAATTCTAAAGCTTCCTTTTACTAATACGGTGACATAATCTAACTTTTCGCATGTGCTTAGTGTTCCTTTCAACATGAAAGTAGTTGTTTCGTTTGGACTTGTGGTGGGCTGGATAATGAGTGGATTTGAAACTAAAAAACCTGGCGACCAATTCAATTGGCTAGCTGTAGAGCTTGACTGAAATTGAACCGTGCTTCCTGAATCAATATATAAATCCGGCCCTGCATCAAGCGTAAAACTATTGACCAAAATCGGATTTGATGAACTTGTTAGCACTAAAATGGAATCCATTGCTACTTGGCAACTTACTTGAACTTGCAAAACATCGCCTTGCTGAAAACCCGTTGTGTCGAAAACTAAACTGTTATTCGAATTGACTACCGCGCTATTTATCAGCCATGAAATCGAGTTGATGACAGGGCAATTTTGAACTGTTACCGAATATGAAAGCGATTCATTATCGCAAATCGTGTCCATTTGGTTACTTAAACTAATACTTACAGGTTGGGCAGTTGCATGAGAAAGTCCCATCAAACTAAAACAAAGAAGTAAAAAGTAATTAGTCATAAGCTAAAAAAAAAGATAAGGCATATATCGTTTAATTTGGTATTTATGGCGAAATTTGGCATAAAAATAGTAAGCGACGCTACGAATTTAATTAAAACTGCCATTTATGATAAAGATATACCTAAGTTTTTTATTTGCCCTCGTTACCCTATACTCCTCCGCTCAACGCGTAGATTATGATCATACGTCCAAATGGTTTTTGGGCTTAAATGCCGGTGCGACATGGAATTCGAACGATGTAAAAAATAAAACCGCAGCAGGTTGGGGCTTTACCTTGGGGAAAACCTACAATTATGATTACGGAAAAATTTTAAGTTTCGATCTTCGAGGAAGATATTTAAGGGGTTATTGGTATGGGCAAGACCTTGACACGACCTCCTTAGCAAATTATACCGGAACGGCGCTTAGCACTTTCAAGGATTCCTCAGGATTTACAGTCAATAATTTTCAAGCCGATGTTCATCGTTTAGCTTTTGAATTAGTAATACATGCTAATAAAATAAAAGAGAATTCGGGTTTCGACCCGTATATCTTTGGAGGTGTCGGTTTAACATGGCATCAAACATTTGGTGATTTAACGAATGATTTTGGCTACTATTCATACGACACCTTACTTGCTAATGGCCCAATATCAGAGGGCGTTTTATCCACCTACTTAAATGGAACATTTGATAGTCCTTTAGATGGAAGCAGTGCGTCAAAATACAAGGTTAATTTTATGCCGAGTTTGGGCTTTGGCTTAGGTTATCAATTGGGGAAAAGAGCAACCATTGGAATTGAACATAAAACAACTTTTACTTTAGCGGATAATTTTGATGGCTACATTTCTACAAGTCCGCGTGTAAAAAATGACGTGTATCATTACACCTCTGTGTACCTGCAATTGAGATTTAAGGCACGCGAAGAAAAAGAAATCGTTGACCCAATAGTTCCGGAAAACTCAAGCAACAATATTAATAATTTTAATACGCCTTGTCCAAAACCAATAATTTCCATTTCGCAACAAACTATTACAACCAATACCAGCACGTACAATCTGCAAGCGAGTATTTCAGGTATAAATAATCAAAATGAAATTCAAATAAGCAGCCAATACGGCTTGGCCACGCCATTTATATATTCCTCCACAACGAATAAACTTAATGCGAATTTGACCTTACAACCGGGCTCAAATACGTTTACCATTACTGCTCAGAATAATTGTGGAATAGACAGCAAGACGGTAGTTATCATTTATAACACCTGTAAAACACCTGCCATTATAATAACTAATCCAAGTTCTAATGAACTAACTGTTGGCGCTTCTTCATTTGTTTTTTCTGCCTTGGTTCAAAACGTTAATAGCCAGCAAAACATTTCATTATTTGTAAATAACGTCCAACAAACTAATTTTACCTTTAACGCGATATCAGGCCAAATCCAGAGCAACATAGCCTTAATAGCTGGCGTCAATACAATTCGTATTGATGCGCTTAATAATTGTGGAACTAGCACGGCATCCACAAGCATTATCTACAATAATTGTATTACCCCACAACTGCAATTAATTTCCCCATCAGCATCTGGCTCAACAGTCAGTAATAATGCCCTAAATATAAAAATTAACCTTGTGGGCTTTAAAAATAAAAATGAGCTAACTGTTTTACAAAATGGGGTGCAAATCTCTAATTTTTCAATGAATAATAATGTTTTAGAAATCCCAGCTCAACTTGTTATTGGATTAAATACATTTACCGTTAACGGAACAAACCTATGCGGTTCAGATGCTATTTCCCTTGCTATTACGTATCAAATTTGTGTTTCTCCAATTATTACCTTAATAAACCCTACCACAACCATAAGTTCAACCTTAAATGGTAACTATCGATGTAGAATGAAGGTCGAAAACAGTCTACAAGCCAATATTCAACTGATGCTAAATAATCAGCAGATAACAAACTTTACGTATAATGCAACTACGAAAATCATCGATGCTAGTTTAAGCCTGCTTCCTGGAAACAACACCCTGATTTTGAACGCAAGTAATCCATGTGGTACAGACATAGAAACGGTTTACATTAATAATGAAAATTGCAAAACTCCTGCTGTAGTTATTAATGGTGCAAGTAATACAACTGTTCTTAGTCCTTCATACACGCTGATATCAGTGATTCAAAATATCACGACGGCACAAGAAATTTCTGTAAGTCAAAACGGGAGCATCGTAAACTTTGATTATACGAATGGAGTAGTTTCCTGTTTTTCAGCCCTACAACCAGGTATTAACACCTTTGTTGTAACTGCTACAAACGGTTGTGGTCGAGATAGCGAGACCTTTACCATTACCTACAACAACTGTATCTCACCACAGATAACATTAATCAACCCTACTGCTAGCGGCATTACTGTCGCTAATCCGAATTACAATTTCCAAGCCTTGCTTTCAAATATTAGTAATGCTCAAAATATTTCCCTCAAATTTAATGGTGTTATTACCGCTGTAAATTTTCAAAATGGCGTTGTTAATGCCCCTCTGACTCTTGTAGAAGGTTCAAATAAAATTCAGCTTAATGTCACCAATCCGTGTGGAACCGACAATGAAGTAATCGTTATAAACTATAGTCTTTGTAAATCACCCGTCATCACTATTCAAAATCCGAATACACAAATTACAACGACCAACAACGCTTCAGCGACAATCAACGGTAATGTTCAAAATATTAGCAGCGCTCAAGAAATTTCCTTGCTGCTTAATAATGTTTCAGTGCCCGTAATTCTTTCCGGAAATTCATTTACCGCAGTGCTAAACTTTCAACCCGGCATGAATACTATCAAACTTACTGCGACAAATGCTTGTGGTTCAGATGTCTTTCAAACAAACATTACCTACAATAATTGTATTACGCCTAACATTACACTATCCACAGCGATTGCGGCTGTTGCGACTTCACAGCAAGTAGCCATTAATGCCAGCACTCAAAATATAAGTGCTGCGCAACAACTTTCCTGCATGCTCAATGGAATTTCGCAACCCTTCACATTTAGCAATAACACGATCAGTGCTTCACTAAACTTAGTTAGCGGCTTAAATACCATTGTTATTTCAGCGACCAACAATTGTGGCAACGACATTGAAACGATCCAGACTACTTTCGCGCCTTGTTTGCCTGCGCAAATTTCTATAAGCTCCCCAGCGAGTGCCGGTTTATCCGTTAGTAGTGAGTCTTTTATGTATAGTGCAATACTGACGAACGTTTCTAATGTGCAAGAAATTTCCTTAACCCTCAACGACGTCATTCAAAACACTATTAGTTTTTCAAACGGTATCCTTAGCAGTAATCTCAGCTTGCAAGAAGGTATAAATTCTATTGTTGTTCAGGCAAGCACACCATGCGGTAGAGTATCACAATTAACCACCGTTACTTACAATAATTGCGTTGCACCTCTTGTAAGTTCATCTATTTCGATAGGTAGTGTGGTAAGTAGTGCAAGCTATAACTTTGTTGGCCAGGTTCAAAACGTAATGAATAGTGAAGCAATCAGTTTAACACTAAATGGACAAAGCATCAGTACTTTTAGCTTTGAAGCAGGGCAAATTGTCGCATCTGTTACACTGCAACCAGGAATAAACACCTTTTATTTAAACGGCAGTAACGAATGTGGAAATGACAATGACATCAGTGTAGTGAATTACGAAACATGTATTTCCCCAGTAGTGATGATTAGTAATACTTCTGGAACCCAAGTTACCAATTCGACCTTTAATTTACTTGCAAGCATTCAGAATGTAACAAGCCTTCAAAACATCAATGCAAGCTTAAATGGCAATGCAATTTCGGCACTAAGCTTTAATAACGGTCAAGTGTTGGCTAACCTTACCTTGCAACCTGGAATTAACCAATTTGTCATTACTGCTACAAATGCGTGCGGCAGCGATAGCAAGAGTGTTACGGTTGACTATATAAATTGTATTCAGCCTTCTCTTACTATCAATGGGGTAACTGGAGCAAGCGTTACAACATCCATTTATACCTTTCAAGCAAGTGTAATGAATATGCCTACTGCGCAAGGCTTATCACTTTCATTGAATGGGAATACCATAAGTAATTTCAATTATTTGAACGGACAATTAACCAGCAACATTAATTTGTTACCTGGCGCCAATGTTTTTGTATTATCGGCTAGTAATGCTTGCGGAAATACCACAGAAACATTTGCCATTAGTTACCTTCCTTGTGCCTTACCAGTAGTAAGCATTAGTGGAAGCGTTCCTAATAATTCAAGCACCCAAGACGGAAGCCTCACCCTCAATGCTGCCATCACAAATTATGATAACCAAACCCTCGTCGTAATAACAAAAAATGGGACGGTAATCAGCGGTTACACCAACAACAACGGTCAACTATCTGGAACCATCAACCTGCCTTTGGGGACTACTACAATTACTGTAAGCGCTACCAAACCATGTGGTACAGATCTTCAAACCTATGTGGTTACCCGTTGTAAGGCGCCAACAGTATCATTAAATATGCCGAATACAATTTATACAAGCGTGCAAACCTCAACATATTTCATCCAACTTAATCTAGCCAATGTTGATAATATAAGCATGGTTAATGCTACCCAAAATGGCAGTCCGATCACAGGCTTGACGCTTTCTAATACGATCCTAGGGGGGCAAGTAACCTTACAACCTGGTCTAAATACATTTATCATCAGTGTCACTACAAATTGTGGCGTAGCTTCAGCTACTTTTCAACTAAACTATTCGCAAGAGAGTATTACCCCGCCGAATGGACAAGGAAACGGATCCGATAATAACGGTCAAAAAGAAACTAATGAGAATAAAAATGAAAAACCCGTAACACCAGAGCCTGTGAAACCCGTAAAGCCCGCACCTGTGAAACCTGTAACGCCAGAGCCTGTGAAACCTGTAACGCCAAAACCTGTAAAACCTGTAACACCAGAGCCTGTCAAACCCGTAACGCCAGAGCCTGTGAAACCTGTAACACCAGAGCCTGTCAAACCTGTAACACCAAAGCCTGTCAAACCCGTAACGCCAGCACCTGTAAAACCCGTAGTGCCAGATCCGCCAGTTCCAGTTGAGAAGAAACCCGAAGAAAAAGGAGGTGGGAAATAAGGCTTCATTTTATTAGAAATTCCTTTTCAAAACCGATACAAATTAGTATCTTCGCGCACTAATAAAATAAGAAAATGGCAATTATTGGAAAAATACGTGAAAAATCTGGACTTTTAGTTGGAATTGTTGGGCTAGCTTTATTGGCCTTCGTTTTGGGTGATTATCAAAGTATGTTCGGTTCTTCGGAAGGCGTTTATGGCATTGGCCTTGTAAATGGAGATAAGGTAAATGAAAATAATTACAGCATCCTTAGTGCTCGTGTTCAAGAACAAGATCGTGCTCAAGCAGAGCGAGAGCAAAAGGGGTTTGGAGATGCAGAAATGCTCGCTGCAAGTGATAAAGCCTGGAATTTTACAGTTGATTCTATTTTACTTCTTAAAGAATACGAGGCCCTAGGAATAAGTGTTTCGGACAAAGAATTCAATGCTTATTTATTAGCAACGGATGGATTTCCAATTCTGCAAGATTTAGCTAGTTTTTTTACTGATTCATTAACAGGTGTAGTTTCTGAACAATCTACCATTTCAGGTCGTCAAAAATTACAAGAAACAATTTCACAGTTAAAAAAGAGCAAAGAAGCTGGTGCAAAACAACAGTGGGAAGGCACTAAAAAATATTTTACCGATCGAAGAAAACAAGAAAAATATTTCGCATTGCTTGGCCAGGGTGTTTATGTAACCAAATTAGAATCCAAGCAGGAGTATTTAGCCCAAAAAGAAGTTAAAAATATATCATTTGTTCAATACTTATTCAGTGATATAAGCGATACAGATGCTGGTATT
Organism: Crocinitomicaceae bacterium; assembly: GCA_044336865.1. Taxonomy (GTDB): domain Bacteria; phylum Bacteroidota; class Bacteroidia; order Flavobacteriales_D; family Crocinitomicaceae; genus UBA952. The sequence goes on from JBIIOQ010000004.1 coordinate 94,432, forward strand.
AAAGTATCCGAATCTGAAATTAAAGCCTATTATGAAACTCATAAATCAGAAAAGAAATATAAAAATAGAATGGCTTCAAGAGAAGTTAAAATCTTTGAAGTAGCCGTACAGCCATCCAAAAAAGATTCTGCTGAATTTTCAAAAGAAATTATAAAATTAAAAGCTGACTTTTTGGCTTCTACTAATGATTCATTATTTGTAATGAAAGAGAGTGAAAGCAAGATGTATTTTGGAGACATGCGTGGGATAGCTGTTCCTCAAGGGCATGAAAAATCAAATAGATTTATGTCATACCCTCCAGACTATGATACCATATTCAAATTAGCAAATATTGGTCAGCTAGTTGGACCGTATTCCATGAATGATAAGATGTATATTTCTAAAGTTATTGGATTTACGCCATCTAAACTAAAAGCAAGGCATTTGTTAATTGCAACAAATGGTTCCACAGATACTAAAGTATTAGCAGCTAAACGAAAGACGGCAGATAGCTTATTGAAAGTAATTAACAAAACTAACTTTGAAGAATTAGTACTTAAGTACAGCGAGGATCCAGGATCAAAAGATAAAGGGGGATTATATGATAATTTTCTAGAAGGTGAAATGGTGAAAGAATTTGGTGGTTTCTGTGCTAATAACCCTGTGGGGAAAATTGCCGTAGTTAAAACTGATTTTGGCTTTCATATTATTGAAATAATGGAAAAAGGAAACTCTAAGTTTCCTGTCCTTACCACCATTGAAAGAACCTTTGGCGCGTCCGAAGAAACGGCTTCCAATAAAGATGATGAAATCAATAACTTGTTATACAAACTTGATCAAAAAATCTCCAAAATCGAAGATCCCATCAAAAAAATTAACCTATTTGACACCATTGTTCGAAAAGCAAATTATTTTGTTCGACCTTTAGTATTTGAGGATAATGGTCCTAAGGTATATGGCTTATCGAGTGAGACAGCCGAGGATAAAGTGTTAGAACTAGCTTATGGTGAAGATGTGACCGTAGGGACTTTAATATCTTATCCAATAAAAGATAAGAACAAGTATGTAATCGCAATAGTTACATCAATTAAAGAGGTTGGAGAACCCCTTTATGAGCAAGTGAGGGATCAAATGGAAAAAGAAATATTGATTGAAAAGAAAGCCAAGCGATTAATGAATAAAATGTCTAAAACAAAAAATATGGCAGTTTTAGCACGTAATGGAAAAACAATTGTTAGTGATGCACAAATCATATTTGGAAACCCATCTATTGGGAATTCAGGATTTGAGCCTGAAATAGTAGGCGCATTGTTTTCAGCGATTAAAGACGGGCAAACGACAATTCCGTTAAAAGGGAAGATGGGTGTTTATGTGGTTAAAGTAATCAAAACTACCAAAGCTCCAATAACAAATAGTTACCAAGCGGAGCACGATCAACTTTTAAATGCTGCTATGAATGCCATTCAAAATGAAACCCTAGGTGCCTTAAGAAAGAAAGCTGAGGTGGTGGATAATCGAAGATTATACAACCTGAGGGTAAGACTTTAAACATAAAAAAATAGTGTTAAAAAGGCTGTCATGAACTGACAGCCTTTTTTTATGGCTTCAAGGAAATAAATTCCTCTCCTAATTGAATAACAAATTTACCAATCGCCGGATCTGCTTTATAGTAATCTGTTGAGATAATTTGCGCATTCGATTTCAATGCGGCATTAAATCTTGAATAGTCATTTTTGCGTGCTTCCAATGTTCCAGCATCGGATCGTGTCCGAACGATATAATTTGCGGTGAGTTTGTTAATTTCCTCTTCGTTCCCAATTGGATCATTTCGCAATAAAAACACAACGTTTTCATCGGATACGTCGCCGTAAAGAAAAATAGGTCTTTCCGCTTTATTAGTATATAAATCAACATTGTCGCCCTCTAAAATAAAGAAGATTTTACCTCTGCACTCTGATAATAAAGGCCAACCTTCAAGGTTAATTCGCTCCCTTAACGAAGTATAATTCTTTTTCATTTCCGATGGTGAAAATAATAGCCCCTGAGAGAAATTAGCTTCAATGAGGCTATCTAGCAAATGAAATGTGTTAGGGGTAAATTGTGTTGCTCGTTTGAATCCAATCCAACGTAAGAATTTGGAAACATCTGCTGGCGAGGATGATTTAACTTCAAGATTAATAAATAATGGGCAATGCAAAGGGTGCTTAATGCTCCAATCTCTAATTTCAGAAAGGGCAGCTTCGAGCGTTAGATAATTCGTTTCGTAGTCTATATCAGCGATATGCAGCACTTTAAAACCCGGAGATTTCAGCGCTTTCTCCTTTGAATTCGTCTTTAATCCAACTACAAATGAATTAACTTTTCGCTTTGCGAACTTCCCACCTTTTGGATCATAGTAAACATCTAATTCAAAGCCCCTGACCATATAATCAGAGAGCTGCGTACTTAATAATTCGTGACCATATTCCAATTGAATAGGATCGTTTTCCTCGCCAATTTTATTTTTTACTTTGGCCAGGAATTTCATAAGCCTAGGGTCTGGTTTTTTCTTATAGCTATTATGAGATGCCAAGATGCGAATCTGGTTTAAGCGAAGTAAATTTGTTTCTTGAGAAAAACCTGTTGAGATACCTCCACTATAAAAAAAGCCTATGGCGAGAAAAATAAAGTAAAAAACAGCTTGGAGTTTTTTCAAGTGGAGGTCTTTTAGATGGAATAATCAAAAAATAATCGGCCATTTAGCCATTGATCCGATAATTCAGCATTATTTTTCTTATAGAAATTAATGGCTAAATGATTCCAATTAAGAACCTGCCAATCCATTCTTGGCACCTTATTTTTTTTAGCTTCTTCCACTACTCGATCAAAAAGCGTTTGCCCTATCTTTAATTTACGATACGATTCTTGAACATAAATATCCTCTAAATATAGGCAAACTCCTTTCCAGGTTGAATAGGAGAAATAATAAAGCGCAAAAGCGATAATCTCCTGATCATCTTCTTTTTCCGCGACTATTGCAAAGCAGATTTTATCAAGAAATAGATGACGGTGTAGAGCCTCCGGCGTATTGATAACTGCATTTGGCTCAAGCTCGAATATGGCTAATTGATTAATTAACTGATGAATCGTTTGTTCATCTCCTGGTTTTGCATCCCGATAAATTATCATTGTACACCAGCTAAATTAAAGCGCACTTTAATTCCCGTATTTAAATTTCCCGTAGGATAACTAGTCGCTACTTTAGGCGTGTTGATATTTTGATCATAGAAGAAAGTCATGGTAAGGTTTGGTGACAAATTGTAATCAATATTAAACTTAAAGGCTACCATTTTTTGACCTGCGGTTGGCTGATTGGTGTTTTCAACCACCTTTCTAATTACAGTTAGATTATCACGGAACGAAAAATTTATCCCTGCATTAACATCGCTAGCTGGCAATTTTTTAAACAATTTCACCTTCGTGATTTTGGATTGCAAGCCGACAACAATTTCTTCTGAAAGGACTTCCGTAACCTGATTATTATTTAAAGAAAGAGTTGCTTGCCGATCCTTCTTGTATTCAAATTTAGTTGTGAGAGATTGTCCAAATACCATCCAAGTAGCATCAAGACCAATCAATGGAGAAAATTGTTCGCTTATCGTTACATTTTGCACTTGCAATCCCGAAATGATATTATTATTTAAATCCAAGGCATTTGCATTACCGCTATTATCAAAAGTAGCCGCTAAATTCGATTGAATTCCACTCACGCTTACCGTTGAATTATAGGCATGTCTAACAACGAATGATTTAATAATATTCTTCGCAAAAGGAAATTTAGATAAACCATTATACGTAACGCTCCAATTAGGAAGCGGTGTGTTTTTAACGGGATTAATTGTCCTACTGCTTACACTACTGTTGCTATAAGCGGTTAAAAAAGCACCTAGCACAACTTCTTGTTGGCTACCAGAATACCCACTATAATATCCTGAAGGCAAAAGATTGGCATTTGGATTTTGTGCGCCAATTAGTTGAGATACGCCGACCCTATTCGCCAATAAATTTTGAAATACCTGAGACGAATAATCGCTGTTTAAACTCGCAAATGCAGTTCCAATATTGAGGGTAGAATAAGTAAGCGTTGCGGTTTCAAATTGACTTTGCCCTTCAAAATCAGCTGTTTGTGTATTCCAACGATAAAATTCACCAGAATTTCTACTGTAATTCCGATTCATTTTAAGTTCAATATTAAAATCTTTGAAAGGCTCTAAACTTGCCCTCATGTTTAATGTTGTAGCATGGGTAGTAGTAAATTGCTTATTTAAGTTTTCGTTTTGCACCAACCAATTATTCGTGGTTGAAAGATTAGCAACATTAAAGCCATTTGAATTCCCCCAAACATCATACCCTTGCCTTCCAAATGCGAATCCAGCTAATTGTGTACTAGAGCCATTCATTCCTAATATACTTGATTCCTGATTATAGCCAGGAAGTAAGGTTCCATCATTGATAGTGTATGTTCCAGATACATTTCTAAGTGTCATAGCAATACGAGCGAAAAATCCACCCACCGGATTTACTTTTTCTTTTTCACGTTGTTTTCTAAGTTTCTTGCGTTCGAATTGCCGCTTTAAGCGTTCGAATTTTCGACGTTCCTTTTTAGTCATTTCTTCTAAAGGCTTCGGCGGTTTTAACTCTTCTTCATTCGCCTTGGGATCCCCAGGCTTAGTTTTTTCTGAACCATTAAGTTCTTTAGGATTGAGCGCCCCGCGGGAATTTCGCCCATCAGAAAGTACGCGTTTAAAATAAGGGATTTTATTATACATCGTTACGAAATTGGCTTGCGATGTCATGTTGATCGACCGATTATTTTGAATGGTATTCCCAAATTCACTTTGACCTAAAGGTGCTCGCTGCCAGTTGTAAGTTCCAGAATATTTAACATTTGCGGTAAGCCAATCTGTTAGAGGAAGTTTATCTAAAGGAATGGTATAACTTAGGCTATACGTATGCCCATAGTCCATCGTTTTCCCAAAGGTTGACATTTGTGAACGAATGGTATCTTTAAACTCTTGGTATCCAGCTTGATCAAGTTTTCTATCAACCCTACTATTTCCCTCTTCAAAGATCGATTTATTGTTGGCGGTAAAGCTTGCCTTCAAATTTTTAGTAATATCATAACCGATATTATAGTTCCTTGTCCAATCGAAACGCTTCAAGAAAATAGGGTCAAATTCATAGTTCGGCACTAAATTATTTCTGACCTGCCTTTCATTGTATATCCTTGAAAAATCATTGGTAAAAGAAATGTTTTTGGGCATTAGGAATACATTGACATCCTTAATTAATTGGAACCATTTTGATTTTTGAACGGGCTTCCATTTCTTGAACGGCTCAATAGCTTTACCTGAAAAGGTGTAATTATAGTTTAGCGCACCGGTCCATGTTTTGGTTTTATCGTAATTAATATTAAAATCTCTTTTAAGATTTTCAGCGAAAGCATAGCTTGCCGACCAATTGGAAATTCTATAAAAGTGTGGCTTTGCTCCTGCTTTCGCTTCCTTGCGAACATTAGTGAAATTATATGATTTTCGTTCCGTAAAATCTTGTCCCATTTTTGCACGCTCTTTTTGGGTAGCCGGATCGTAATCAGCGAGTTTAATGTCTGGATTAAATGGGTCGTATTCTGGATTAATAATGCCCAAAGAGTAGCCATAAAAGAACGGTAATGATAAGCGTGTTTGTTTTCCAAAGAACTGACCTAATTGAACATTCGCGTTCATATCAACACCAATTCTTTCATTTCGTTGTCGTTCTTGCACTCTACTTTCGACACTTCCCCAATTAATTCCAGAATAATTTCCAGAAGCAGAAACAGTAGCGAAATCAGCTAATTGCACTTGCATTTGCCCAACTGCTGCAGATCCTCCTTCGCTTACAAAATCTGTTAATCGCAACTCGTTAATCCAAACAATAGCACAATCTGCTTGACCATCATCTGGCCAATTATTGTTAGGATCGCTTTGTAAAGGATTACGAACCCCAACCATAATCGTACGGACACCCTGAAGATTTGGACTTCCTTTGATTTTAAGTCTTCTTTCAGAGTTAGCAGGGTCTTGTATAGAATATTCTAATAAGTATGAAATTCCTGGAGCGCCTTGTTCAATTTTAGCATTCCTATCTTTTTTCAGATCTAATAAATCATCAAAAACAATTTCTACATTATTTCCCTCAGGCCAGATGGCATCGGGCGAAGTGGATCCCCATTGTGTAACGTCCATAGGGAGTTCATATTCGTAATAATTTTCTATGTAATCGGTTCCTAGACGAACAAACAAGGTTAAATCCGAATTATTAAGAGGCAAGAGAGGGTTAACTTCTTCAGCATGTACAAACATTTTTAATTTTTTGTAGGTCCTAACATCGAACTGCACATTTTTGTACGCTGCACGTGCATCTCCATCTTGGAGATTACAAACTTCAAGCACTAATGATTGCTCATTTAATTGGCGTTGATAGGTTTGAGATGGATCAATTTCTCTGGTAATACCCGGCGGAACTTCATATTTAATAGGTGTACGTTGGTCATTTTCTTCCACGTTTACTGCCGCGATATTGAAAGAGGTAAGATTTGGATCTTGTTGAATGCTAATTCCAGGTTGAGTGAGGTCATTATAATACCTTCTCCATTCTCCTCGAATCAATTCTAATTTAGCAAAACGGAGCAATACTTCTTCATCAAATCCCTTCAAATACATTCTCATGAAACGGATTGACCTAAAATCTTGAATTCCATTTACCTTTTTCTCGAAATCTCTCAATGGTATTTTTACTTGATACCAATATTCCGTTTTATTGCCATTTTGATACGTTTGAACATTGGTGATATAGTTTTTACCAACTACTAAATCATTTGGTCGTAAGCTCATTTTATACTGAAAGTAGCTTTCCGATTCGGATAAATTATTATCCTGATTAATATCTTCGAGATCAGGCATATTGCTGCCTTGCGTAGGGTATCCATCAGCGTTGGCGGTATCTGACATTTCAGTAGTTGGAGAATTTCCCTCCATGCCGTTATATTTTTTATATCTATTTAATATGTTTGCACTTTGATTGTCGAAATTATCATCTAAGTAATAATTATAATCATCATTAGATGGATCGGCGATCATTCTAGCTTTAACTAGTGGGTCTAGCACCGTATTATTTTGAACCCATTGAACATAATTTGTAAATGCAAGTTGTTCTTTTTGATTATTCCAACCATCGATGCCAACATCTTGATTTTTTCGTGCTTCAGGATCTGTATCAAAGGCGTTTACAACAACTTGTTGGGTTGAAATTCTAGACCAAACAGTGGTGTCAATATTGTCGACAATTGATGTTGCTAATGGGGGAAGGCCATTTTCGAAACTTTTTCTTGAATCAGGTAAGATATCCTCCGATATATTTCCGAGGTTAAAATATAAATCTCCACCAGCGTGTATAGCATTCGGGTTAACATTTTCAGCATCTTCATTAAAAGGGTCTAGCACCCAAAACTGAATAAACTCAATATTTGTTTGTTCAAAATCATTGGTGGTAAGAGCCCTCATAATTCCCCCCCAACGATTCTCAGGATTAGTAAATGTTCCATCCACATTTACGGTATTGGTGGTGTCATAATTGTGCATTCCTCTTTCCGTAGGGTAATAAGCCAATTCCATGACAGAAATGTTCGGAATAGATCCATATTGCTGCTGAAGGTTTGGAAAGATATCTATTTGATTAACCAATCGCATGCGGCTATCTGCTAGCATGGAGGCATCTTGCTTGATATGATTAGGTGTTAAAGCATTACTTTGATAAAAAAGTGGGTCGATCATATACCACGAAACTTTAGAACGCTTAAATCCTGCTGAAAGATCTTTTACATACGCTTCAGGAAAGAGATCAGGCTGACCTTGAGGAATAGAAGCAAGGCGCCAAGCCGTTATTGATTTTAAATCTATTGCGCTTTGACTTGCCTCAAAATCATCAATATAGGACGTCCCTTCTTTGTTTATAGCTCTAGGTTGGCCGGGAATTAAGTGGGCAACCTCGCCAGTAAAAGAAAACGTAGACATTTGAGTGGTAGATATTACGGGCAATAAATCAACCAATTTGGTTAAAAATGGCACATTCGTTCGAATAGCAAAATCTGCACCTATGACATTATTTTTAAATGGTTCAGAACCAAAATCGACCTTTTGTGTAACGGGTCTTTCCGTCATTCTAACCCAAGTAGCACCGACCTTAAGCTTATCACTAAAGCGATATTGGTAATGTCCTCCAATAAGCGATCGAGCTTGGAAGCCAAAAACGGAATTGCTTTCAATCGAAATTTTAATTGGTGTATTAGATTCAAGGATACCTGTATTTAATATCTTCACTCGCCCTAAATTATAATCTACTGTATAATCCGTTCCTTCCGTTAAGAGTATTCCACCAGCAGTGACTGATACTGCTCCTTGTGGCACATTTAAGGCATTAAGGGGAATGTCTGAGCTTACCGATGATTGGTATTCGCCTTTAAATAGAAAACGATTTTTACTCGGAATTTGTTGAGCCGCTGTTTTAGTTGAATCATATAGTTCATAAAAAGAAACCTTATCTACCGTAAGTTGAGGAACACCTGCATCCGATAATTTTTTCGCCAATGTTTTACCAAAAGGTTCAATAGTAGAAAAGAAAATTCGTCCATTTTTACGGTTAATTGTTCCGCCATTATCGGCTTTATTATTAACTATATTAAAAGGTACGAAATCAAAGACACCATCCGAAAAAGGCTGATTATTTTGATTGATTTTATCCATATCCAACAAGGTGACCAATTGCTTATCATCTACCCCATTCATTGGGAAAATTGGCAAAAGAACCGAGGTTTCTGGATTATTGTAGAGAATATCTACTCTAAAACCTAGCTGATCTACTTGGAAAGCGCCAACAGAGTAAACGTTTTTCATCATTAAGTCCCAAATTTTATTTCTTGGGTTGGTAATGGTCGGCTTTATTAATTTCAAAATTAGCGCTTGTTGTCCGCTAGCTCCATCGGTAGAAAATTCACCTACATGATAGGTTTCTCCTCGATACGTGTATTCATAAGCAACACCCAATACCTCATCATTATTAAGCGCATTATTTAATGAAATATAACCCAATAGTGCATTATAGGTATATTCCTGCTCCGTCAGCTTCCTAGCATTTTCAACTTTTTCATAATCGATTGCTTGTTGAAAAGGCCCAGGAGCGGTAACTTGTGAACTTAAGGCACTCACAGCATTTGAGAAACCTCGAACCAATGGTTGGTTGGATGCCCAATCGTATAATATATTGGCTCGATTGTCTGGATCATAATTTGGTTGATACCCACCTGGTGCACCTTGACAATTGCTAGCAAGACCTTCTCCTAAATCAGCGAAGGCAATAATATTTCGGGTATTTTCGGTATTATTTGTTCGATTTGTAATCCACACCTCAATACGTGTAATGTATCTGGTAGCGTTAACAAATGGAAGGGTTGACATTGCATTATCGTAATTTTGCTGATGAAATAAGTTTAGGAAATAATGTCGATTTGCTTCATAATTATCGGCACTCAACTCAAATTTTTGGACTTGGGATTTTCCTGTAATATTAATTTCTTGGCGTTTTCCTTTCGAGGAAGCCGCAATTAAATCTACCGTAGCTCTACCGAATTTTAATTGTGTTTTTGCACCAAAAAGGGTTTGCGAACCTTGAATTAAAGATGTAGGCAAATCAAGAGAAACCATACCTAATGCAATTTTCTGAAGAATTTGATCTTCATCTCCGGTATGTTCTAATTTGGAAATATTTTCAAAGTCAAAAGATGCTTGGGTGCTATACTTTGCTCCAATTTTTAATTTAGTTCCTATTTGCCCAACAATATCCATATTGATATTTTGTTGAAAATCAAAACGCGTAACCCGTCTTTGTCGCATCGGCAAAATTGGATTATCGTACCTCGAGGAATTTACGCCAAATTGCACTTCCACATTACCTTGTGGACGGATTACTATTTCATCAGAGCCGAAAAAATTCTTAAATGCTTTGTTTCCAATTTTTATGGGTAATTCGAAGGATCTTCCCTCGACTGATTCCTCGTCAATTATTTCCTGCCAATTTTGATCAATTGCCTTTTTATTTTGATAAGCTAAGTATTCTTCCAAGGTCATCATGGAAGGATTCTTAAAATTAAGTCCGTTTCCTAATGTTTCTGAAAAAATGTATGTCCCTGTGGTGGGGTCATAGACAATCGTTTGATTGAGTGAACTAGGACTTCCTAAGTCGAAACTTTGCGTGCCATTTTGGCCTGGATTTAATGGATTAAAAATAGGGAAAGGAAGTGTTGGTCCATTTTGAGAAAAAGCAGCGCTCGCAATAATAATAACAGACAGCACCAACAGAAGCCTTGCACTAGCAAAGCTTCGAATACAAAAACTCATTAATGTAAACGTTCTATTCAAATCACAATACTTTTAACGCTTCTTTTATTAAATTTTCAACAGGTAAATCTCCAGAATCAACTCTTTCGATTGCCTTTTCAGCCGCTTTTTTATCGAAGCCCAAAGAAACGAGGGCATTTAACGCATCAAATCGTTTTGTATTGCCTAAACTTGATGTATTTTCTGCTCCTTCAGCAATTTTCATCACTTTTCCTTTCAGATCAATAATAACACGCTGAGCCGTTTTTGCTCCAATCCCTTTTATGCGTTGAATCGTTGCTACATCCTCCGTTTGAATTGCGTGGGCAATTTCTTCCGGAACTAAGGAGGATAACATGATCATAGCGATATTAGGTCCGATTCCTGAAACGCTAATTAAATAACCAAACATTTCCCTTTCCTCTTTGGTAGCAAAACCATATAAAAGTTGGGCGTCCTCACGGACAATAAGTTTAGTAAAAATTCGAATTGCCTCGGATGCACCAATTGCTGTGTAGGTATTGAGTGAAATTTTGACTTCATAACCAACGCCACCGCATTCGATGATTAACTCTGTTGGGTTTTTTTCGACTAACTTACCATTTAATTGTGCAATCATCTTATTTATTTTGAGCGTCTATAACCGCAATTTTCACCATATTCACTATTTCTCTCACTGTAGAACCCAATTGAACCACGTGAATTGACTTTTTTAATCCAATCAATATGGGACCAATAGCGTCACCATCTGTCATTTGTTGCAGTAATTTATACGCAATATTACCAGCAGATAGATTCGGAAAAATCAAGGTGTTCACTTCCTTATTGGCTAAAGCTGAAAACGAAAATTTCTCATTCATTAATTCAGAATTTAGGGCGAAATTAGCCTGCATTTCTCCATCAACGATTAATGTTGGGTGGTTTTCATGTAAAATTTTGACTGCTTTTCCCATTTTTTCGGCATCATCTCCTGGAGAAGAGCCAAAATTGGAATAACTTAAAAGCGCAATTTTAGGAATAACCTTAAGTTTCCTGATTGTTTTAGCAACATTCAGTGTGATTTCGGCAATTTGTTCTGCATTTGGATTTAGATTTACCGTAGTATCTGCTAAAAATAAAGGTCCACGTTTAGTATTCAAGATATACATACCTGAAATTCGATTAACATCTTTTTCTAGGCCAATAATCTGAAGTAAGGGCTTCAAAGAAGATCGATAACTTCTCGTTAAACCAGTAATCATGGCATCTGCTAAACCACTTTCAACCATCATTGCACCGAAGTGATTTCGTTCTCGCATCAATTGAATTGCCTCAAACTCCATGATCCCTCTTCGTTTTCTTTTTTCAAAGAAATCAAGACCAAATTTTTTACGTCGCTCTTCTTGGCTTTCGTGCTTTGGATCGATTATGGTCATTTCGGGTAATTCAATAGCATATTCAAGAATCAGAGCCTTAATTTTTTCTTGATTCCCCAAAAGAATTGGAAGAGCAACACCTTCCTCGTAAGCAATTTGAGCGGCTTTAAGAATTTTTACATTATCTGCCTCTGCAAATACTACTGTTTTGGGATTACTTTGTGCTTTAGTAGTAATATTTCTCACCAATTTATTATCTAAACCCAGTCTGCCCTTAAGTTGATTTTCATATGCTTCCCAATCTAATATCGGATTTTTTGCCACACCAGAATCCATGGCTGCTTTTGCTACTGCGGGCGCTACATAATATATTAATCTTGGATCAAGTGGTTTAGGAATAATTTGCTCTCTACCAAAAGAAATATTTTTAGCTCCATAAGCCTCAATTACCTCTTCGGGAATCGTTTCTTTCGCTAAAGCAGCAATAGCTTTTACAGCGGCCAGTTTCATTTCTTCATTAATTGTTGTTGCCCTAACATCTAATGCACCTCTAAAAATAAAAGGGAATCCTAGCACATTGTTTACTTGATTAGGATGGTCGGATCTTCCCGTAGCCATTATTATATCTTTTCTAACCGATGTTGCTTCCTTGTAAGAAATTTCAGGTTCAGGATTTGCCAGCGCGAAAACAATTGGATCTTTCGCCATCACTTTTATCATTTGCTTCGTTACCAAACCAGCTACTGATAATCCTAAAAAGACATCCATATTTTTAAACGCTTGTTCGAAAGGTATATCAACTTTATGACCGGCGAAAAAGGTTTTCATAACATCTAGATCCTTACGTTGAAGAGAGAGAAGGCCTTTAGAATCGTACATAAAAATATTTTCCACTTGCACCCCAAGGGAGATGTATAAGTGCGCACATGAAATCGCAGCGGCACCAGCTCCAGAGATAAGAATTTTTACTTTATTAATTTTCTTGCCCGCTAATTCTAAGGCATTGAGAAGCGCGGCAGATGAAATAATAGCGGTACCATGCTGGTCATCGTGCATTATCGGAATATCCAATTCTTCTTTAAGTCTGCGCTCAATTTCAAAGGCTTCAGGAGCTTTTATATCTTCGAGATTAATTCCTCCAAACGTTGGTGCAATAGCTTTAACTGTTTGAATAAATAATTCAGGATCAGTGGCATCAACTTCAATATCAAAGACATCAATATCCGCGAAAATCTTAAATAGCAAGCCCTTACCTTCCATAACGGGTTTTGAAGCTAAAGGACCAATGTTTCCCAATCCGAGTACTGCAGTTCCATTGGAAATTACAGCTACTAAATTAGATTTAGACGTATATTTATAGACATCATCCGGATTTTCCGCGATCTTTAAACAAGGCTCAGCAACACCAGGTGAATAGGCCAAGGCGAGGTCACGCTGCGAAGCATAGGGCTTAGTAGGTATGACTTCTATTTTACCTGGGCGCCCTGAAGAATGATAATCAAGTGCGTCTTGTTTTCTAATTTTTGACATTAAATAGTGTCTTAGTTAAATTGATTAAAGTTGGTTTTACAAACCCAAAAGAACTTGATTAATATCTTTAGCTCCAAAAAGCATTCTTTCAGGATTTTCCAACATTTCCTTCACCTTCACAAGAAAGCCAACTGATTCTTTCCCATCTATAATTCGGTGATCATAAGACAATGCTACATACATTATCGGTCTAATCTCGACCTTTCCATTAATTGCTACAGGGCGATCAACAATATTATGCATTCCAAGAATCGCCGCTTGTGGCGGATTAATAATTGGGGTTGACAACATTGATCCAAAAACACCACCATTTGTAATGGTAAAAGTTCCTCCCGTCATTTCATCGGGTGTTATTTTCCCATCTCTAGCTTTAATAGCTAATCGTTTGATTTCTCGTTCAATTTCCGCCAGCGACATTTGTTCTGCATTCCGAATAATTGGGACCATCAACCCTTTAGGTGAAGAAACGGCAATACCAATATCAGCATACTGATGAAAAATCATATCTGTATTATCAATTTGGCCATTAACAGCGGGAAAGATATTAAGCGCTTCAGTAACCGCTTTAGTAAAAAATGACATAAAACCAAGGTTAACATCATATTTCTTGGCAAAGGCATCTTTATATTTAGCCCTTAAATCCATGATAGGCTTCATGTCAATCTCGTTGAAAGTAGTCAACATAGCGGTTTCATTTTTCACGGCCACCAATCGCTCCGAAATTTTTCTTCGAAGCATCGACATTTTTACGCTAGACTTTTCCCTTGTTCCTCCCCAACCGGAAAGTTCCGCGGCATTGAATCCATTTGAAAGAGCATTATTGACATCCTGCTTTGTAATTCTCCCATCCTTACCTGATGGCATAATTTGAGAAGCTGTTAGCTTATTTTCAGCCATTAATTTTGAAGCGGCAGGTGAAGCACTTCCCGCGGCATACGAATTATTTGGTGCAATAGGATCCGGATTTGGCACTACTGGTTCTTTCACAACTATCGGACTTGCGTTACTTTCCTCTTTAGTCACCACATCAATCCCCTTTGGCTTAGTGGCCGATGTATCAATGATACAAACAACCTGGCCTACTTTCACAACATCTCCTTCAGCTGCCATTATGGTAATTGTCCCTGATTCCTCTGCGGGCAATTCCAATGTAGCTTTATCTGAGTCTACTTCCGCAATTGCTTGATCTTTCGTTACGTAATCGCCATCTGCTACTAACCAAGTTGCGATTTCAACTTCGGATATTGACTCTCCTGGAGAAGGGACTTTCATTTCTAATTTTGCCATGATTTTACAGTTTATTTTATTTGCCTTTTGAATAGGAAAACAAACGTTCATATAAATGATCTAATCTTTTTTCGTGTAATTTTTTTGATCCCTCGGCTGATGCAGCAGATGCGGGTCTACATATCCCAATTAAATTTACTTCGTTAAAATTCATGGCCATATACGACCAAGCACCCATATTTTCAGGTTCTTCTTGCGCCCAAAGGACATTTTTAGCCTTGTATTTTTTTACGATCTCGTTTAATTGCTTTTTTGGTAAAGGATATAATTGTTCAACGCGAACAAATGCCATATTTGTAGAATTTAATTCGCGTGCTTTAGCTTTAGCCTCATAATAAAATTTTCCCGAGCAAAGAACAAGGGTATCTACTGATTTTGCTGAAGCGTCTGCATCATCGATAACTTCTTGAAAACTACCCTTAGCCATCTGATCCATTGTTGACGTGGCATCAGGATGGCGCAATAATGCTTTTGGAGAAAAAACAATGAGAGGCTTTCTAAAATCTCTTTTCAATTGTCTTCTCAAGACATGAAAATGATTTGCTGGCGTAGACGTGTTTACCACCTGTATATTCAAATCTGCTGACTGTTGTAAAAATCGCTCCATTCTTCCGCTTGAATGTTCCGCTCCTTGGCCTTCATAACCGTGAGGTAAAAGCAAAACTAAACCACTTTGAGTGGCCCATTTGTCTTCACCTGCAGTAATAAATTGATCGATCATAATTTGAGCGCCATTGAAAAAATCGCCAAATTGTGCCTCCCAAATGGTGAGGCAATTAGGAGTTGCTAGAGAATACCCATATTCAAAACCGAGCACACCGTATTCGGACAATAGTGAATTATAGATGGTAAAATTGGCTTGATTTTCTTCTAATAAATTCAGCGTTACAATTTCCTCTTCGGTATCTTCGGTAATAACAACGGCATGACGATGTGAAAAGGTTCCCCTTTCAACGTCCTGCCCAGAAATCCGAACTGGATGACCTTCAGCGAGCAAAGAAGCATACGCTAGCATTTCCGCCGAGCCCCAATCTACTTTGTCATTTAAATACGCATTCGCTCTATCATCAAATATTTTCGCAATTTTCTTAAAGTATTTTCTACCTTCTGGAAGCGATGAAAGTTTTTTTCCAAGTTCCATTAATTTTTCAAGAGGCACCGACGTAGCAGGTGATTTTTCAAAGTCTTTGGCTAAACCATGCCTAAATCCTGCCCATGTTTCGCTTAAGAAATCATATACTAAAGCCTTATCATTTTTTCTAGCCTCAATAAATTCAGTTTCTAAAAATTCAGCGAAATTTTCTTCCATCGCATTTGCATCCGCTTCATTTATAACCCCCTCATTATGGAGTTGCTCAAAATAAATATCCTTTGGATTCGGGTGCTTTGCTATTAAATTGTAAAGCGAAGGTTGAGTAAATTTAGGCTCATCACCTTCATTATGACCATATTTTCTGTAACACAACAAATCGATAAAAATGTCTCTTTTAAACTCTTGTCGGTATTCTACCGCGATTTCCATAGCCTGAACTACCGCTTCAACATCATCGCCATTGACATGAAATACTGGACAGCGGGTTGTTTTTGCGACATCCGTACAATAGGTTGACGATCGGCCGTCAAGATAATTCGTCGTAAAACCGACTTGATTATTGACAACAATGTGAATCGTACCTCCCACTTTATAACCATCTAATTGCGCCATTTGAATTGTTTCATAAACAATCCCTTGGCCTGCAATAGCGGCATCACCATGAATAAGAACCGGACAAACCTTAGATTCATCTTCAAAAAGGAAATCAATTTTAGCTCTTGCAATACCTTCGACGACTGTATTCACCGCTTCAAGATGCGACGGATTAGGGGAAAGCGTAACACCAATTTCCTTTCCATTGGATAAGACGATTTTCGTTGAAAACCCTTGGTGATATTTTACATCTCCATCAAATGTTGATTCAAAATCAAATTCTTTACCTTCAAACTCTGAAAATATGTCCCTTGGTCGTTTTTGAAAAATATTTACTAAGGTATTTAATCTTCCACGGTGTGCCATTCCCATGACAAAATAACTCAAACCTAGTTCTGACCCTTTATTAATTATCGTATTTAATGCTGGGATTAATGCCTCACCCCCTTCAATAGAAAAGCGTTTTTGACCAACAAATTTCTTACCTAAGAAACGCTCAAAACTTGTTGCCTGGTTTAGATTACTAAAAATCCCCAATTTCTTTTCTTTTGAAAAAATCGGTTTGTTTACAACTTCCATCTTAGCCTTAAGCCACTCCAATCTTTTGGGTGTTCTGATGTACATGAATTCTACACCAATTGAGAGACAATAAGATAATTCTAAATGCTTGATAATATTTTGGAGGGTAGCTATTCCCAAACCTAGTTCATTCCCCGCTTGGAATTTTTCAACTAAATCCGCCTCTTTTAATCCAAAATTTTCAATAGCCAATGTAGGCAAATATTGCCTCCTTTCCCTAACCGGATTCGTTTTCGTAAATAGATGCCCACGCGTTCTATATCCATTAATTAGATTAAGGACCTTAAATTCTTTTTGAAAGTTTTCCGGAATAGATCCCTCACTATCAAAAACTGTTTTAGCAAATTCGAAGCCCTCAAAAAACTTTTTCCATCCTTCATCGACACTTTCTGGATCTAAACAATACTGATTATAAAGGAATTCTATTGCATTAACATCCGCATTACCCAAATATGAAACCTTATCCATCCTATTTTATGACTAATTATAGCAACAAAGTTAAGAATTTCAGCAGAAAAACGCACTAAAAATTACTGAAATTAAGCTTGTCCGTATTTGTTTGCTAGGCAAACAAAGAAATCGGTCTTTGAATCAGCTACAAGGATACGATTTTGTGGTTTGCCCTAAGCCTGTGAAATGTTAAGGCTAAATCGTTTTTTTATATAGCTTAAGAATAAAAAAACCCCATGAAATAATTAAAATCAATCCACCAATTGGCGTGATGGGACCGCAAAAAGAGACGGAAAAAGGAAGGATTTCCTTTAATGCGAGCAAATAAATTGAGGTAGAAAAAAGCGAAATGCCAAGAAGCATACCGATAGAAATCGGTCGTAAATTAAACGATAATTTATCCTTTGAAAAGCCAATAATTAAAAATGCTAATGCCTGATAAAACTGGTATCGAACACCTACTTCAAATGAACTAATGGCTTTTTCACTTACGACATCTTTAAGCGCATGTGCGCCAAATGCGCCAAATATTATAGCAAGAACAAAGAGAATTGAACCGGACCTTAGTAAGAAATTATTCATTATTGACAATTAATACACAAAACTAACAATCTAAATGTATTATCTTTGACTATGAAAAAAGTTAAGGCACTTATCTATATCCAATTGTTAGTTCTTTATCTTATTATTAACGCTTGTTCAAGCGAAGGTACTACCACATTAAAAGAGCAAAAAATAAACCAAGAATCAGATAAATATTACCAATTTACCAAATTAACATTAAGTGATTTTGATTTCAATGCAGCCATTTTTATTCCTGATGAAACAGCGGGCATTGGTGCTTCATTCAAACCTATAATATCCCATGATGAAGATTTTAAATGGACGATATCAGCGGGCCCAAACTTCACATTGTTTATTGAGGATTATGGCGAAAACTCTTCATTATTAGATGAATTTGAAGCAAAAATTTCTAAAAGTGATTTTTTCGACATTTCGATAATTAGCAAGAAAAACGGAATTATTTTATATCAACGGAGCATTAAAAAAAATACACTAAGCGATGCTTCAAGCAAAGAAAATCATGTAAGTTTTCATCTTTATGCCATAAAAAATATCAATGGAATCTATTATGAGCTCAAAAACAAAGAGGAGGGTAACACTAAAAAAGTAATAGAACTTATGGAGAAATCTGTAGAATCATTAAAACTAATTAAATGAGCATTTCGCGAGAACGCATAGAAGCACTTTTAGAAAAAATTCAGGATCCCGATCTAAAGAAAGGATTAATAAGCGCAAATTTAGTGCAGGAAATAATAATCAATGAAGATCAAATTAAGATCATTGTTTCCATTTCGAATCCTGCGTTACATGCACGAAAAAGAATGCACGATGCTGTTATTTTCAATTTAGAAAGAGAACTTGGTAAAGAAATACGTATCCAATGTGAGGTAAACAGTGGCGCCGTAGATGAACGAAAGTCAAGCAGAACAGTATTGCCTGCTGTAAAAAAAATTATTGCCATTGCATCTGGGAAAGGGGGCGTAGGCAAATCTACTATTACGTCTAACATAGCTGGTGGCTTAGCTAAAAAAGGGTTTCGTGTAGGAATTATTGATGCTGATATTTATGGTCCATCTATTCCGACTATGTTTGATTTAGTGGGTGAACGACCTAAGATGATCGACGTTGATGGGAAGCAATTGATAGAACCAATTATGAGCTACGACATCAAAATACTTTCCATAGGTTTTTTTACCGACCAAGACAATGCAGTAGTTTGGCGTGGCCCCATGGCGTCAAAAGCATTAACACAAATGATAAGCGATGCACACTGGGGAGAATTAGATTACCTCCTAATTGATTTACCGCCAGGAACCGGAGATATTCATTTATCCTTAATTCAAACCGCACCATTAGATGGTGTAGTTATCGTGAGCACGCCACAAGAAGTTGCCTTAGCTGATGCAAGACGCGGAATAAATATGTTTAAAATGGATGGTATCAAGGTGCCAATCATTGGAATTGTAGAAAACATGGCTTGGTTTACCCCGGAGGAGCTCCCGAATAACAAATATTATATTTTTGGGCGTGATGGCGCTAAGAATTTAGCACAAGGAATGCAGGTTCCATTTTTAGGTGCAATTCCCCTAGTACAAAGTGTCAGGGAGGCCGGAGACGCTGGGCGCCCTGCTGTTTTTCAAAGTGACACCCTCATGTCTATTGCATTTGACGAATTAGTTGATACCTTTATATCGCAATTAGAAGTAATAAACCAAGAAAAAGCGCAACAAGGTGGCAATTGATAGAGCAACAATAGAAGAGAAAGTATTACTTGCCATCGAGCAGATAAGGCCGTTTTTACATGCTGATGGAGGTGACGTTGAATTAGTTGAGGTGAGTGAAAACAACACCGTAAAAGTTCGATTAACCGGCAGCTGCAAGGATTGCTCCATGAAAGAGTCTACCATGAAAGGTGGGATAGAAGAAAGCATTAAAAAAGCCGTTCCAGAAATCAGCGCTGTGTTAGCCGTTGAAGACTAAATCACCATCATCTTACGCGAAGTGCCTTTAAATCTGATGACGTAAAGTCCAGGGGTAAAACATTGATTAAAAATGTCATTCGGCAAAATACAAATCGTGAAAACATGCCCCAAAGCATCTATGATTTCGATATTTTCTTCCATCAAACCATTATTTCTAATCCAAATAGTTTCACTTGGATTCTGACCAAACACAAGAGATTGGTGGGTTTCATGACTTGGTAGCTCATTGGTGTTTAGTGCCATTAAAATGGCCTGATGAGCATTTAACCTTCCATAACCCATTTCAATATTCCATGTTCCAAATGGAGCAATACTATCATAGGTATAGGTCACTTTCTCGGCTGTCGAACTTAATATTTGACGTAATTGATAATTCGTTAGAGCAGGATTCGCCCCAAGCAACAGAGCGCCTACGCCTGCCGCATTTGGACACGAAGCACTCGTTCCGTTGAAGGTGAATGTCGTAGCATTTGTAGAATATCCCTCCGTTCCTATCATATCTGTGGTTGCAATCTTCACACCAGGCGCTACGAAATCTAAACCATAACCATAGGTGCTTCCCCAATTCTCGTTAGAGCAGTCAAGTGGTTTTTTTCTGTTGTCGCACATATCACTTGCACCGACAGCTATTGTTGTATTAAGATTGGCTGGCCAAAGCACATCATTAACATCATCGTTTCCTGCAGAAAAAAACATAGAAACACCTAATCCATTTCGACCTTGATAGTAGGCACTATCAATTTCATCGTTGATTAATTGGGTATTAATTTGCAGTGCAGAAATGAACACTTCACTCAAGCCGGCGGAAGTACTCATAATATCACAATCGGCAATTCGCCAGGCATAAGCGGCGCCATTCAACAAACCAAGCGTACTCGTAAAAGGTTGAATACCAATATTTCCAGCATATTGCAAATAATAAAAAATACGTACCGGGATTAATTTTGCTTCAGGAGCAATACCAGTGGTTCCGATTGCATTATCTTGAACCGCAGCAATGATGCCCGCGCATGCAGTACCATGGCCATCTGAACTAAAATTTGGTATCGGATAACCATTTGTATTAGAAATACTGTCTGCATATCCGTCAAAACCAGGAAGAAGATTTATAAGTAAATCTGGATGAAGCGTGTCAACTCCAGAATCTAGAACAGCAACTTTCACTCCGTTACCTTTAGAATAACTCCAGGCAGGAACCACCTCCATATCAGCCCCAGCTGTGCCATTGTATTGAAGCGAACTCCCGGTATTCTCAATAGACCATTGCCGATTGAAATTTGGATCATTAGTAGTGGATTCCATGGTAAATATCTGATTGTTAAAAACCTCAACCGAATACTCTTTCTTAACTTTTTCTTTATCAACTTCCAAGGATGGCATATCTACTGCCTTTGAATAAAAAAGAAATAAACCCGGAATAAAAGGGTGCTTTTGTATTCCAAGGGGTAAGGATTCCAATGCTTTTAGTTTTCCTTCGATATCGCGAAGAATCAGAATATTTGTCTCGAAACATACATGATCTCCGACACTTCTTACCGAAGATTTAAATGTGCCGTTTGCAGCAAACTTTCCATTGTCGACCCATGTGAAACCATGAGGCAACTGCGCCAAACTAATAAATGAAATTAGCTGAGTAAATATCAGTAGTACTTTATTCATATTTTATAAATATATTTTTGGGCTCTGTAAAAAAGCGCAAGGCCTCTAAACCTCCCTCCCGGCCTACTCCAGAAGCTTTCATTCCGCCAAAAGGCGTTCTTAAGTCTCTTACCAACCATGCATTTACCCATACGATACCCATGTTTAATTGATCTGCGATGCGATGCGCTTTTTTAACATCCATTGTCCATATAGAGCTCGCCAAGCCATATTTTGTATCATTTGCCATCATCAATACTTCCTCTTCTGTATCAAAGGGCATAATAGTAACCACAGGTCCGAAAATTTCTTCCTGATTCGTTTTACAATCATAGGGCAAGGATTCAAAAATGGTTGGCTCCAAATAAAATCCTTTATCATGAGGCGCTGGTAAATATACCCTATTACCGCCTGTTAATAATTTTCCTCCTTCTGATTTAGCTAAAGCAATATACCCGAGCACCTTGTTCAAATGACTTTCAGAAACAATTGCACCAAGATTAGCTCGAGGGTTCTCAGGAAAAGAAACCACTGAAGTGGATACTTTAGCGACAAATGCATCCCTAAATTTAGAATAGATTCCACGTTGCACAAAAATTCTAGATCCACACAAACAAATTTGCCCTTGATTAGAAAAAGAGGACATAATGGTTGTTTTTAATGCGGTATCAAAATCGCAATCATCAAAGACAATTGTTGGGTTTTTACCTCCTAATTCCAATGATAGTTTTTTAAACATTGGTGCTGCCGTTCGGGCAATGTGTTCTCCCGTTGCTGTTCCACCTGTAAAAGAAATCGCTTTAATTTTAGGATGCTTAACAATTGCGTCGCCAATTTTAGTTCCGGTGCCATTCAATATAGTTAATACACCCGGGGGTAATCCAGCTTCAATAGCAATTTCCCCTAACATCGAAGCCGTGTAAGGCGTTACCTCACTTGGTTTAGCAATAACACAATTTCCTGCCGCAAGTGCAGGTGCAATTTTCCATGAAAATAAATATAAAGGCAAGTTCCATGGTGAGATACAGCCAACAATTCCAATTGGTTTTCTTGTGGTATAATTAATCCCTACACCCTCCATATAGTGCGATTCGGAAGAAAAATGTAAAATGGCAGTGGCAAAAAAATGGAAGTTAGAAACCGCTCTTGGTATATCTACCTGCCTAGCAAGTGCGATAGGCTTTCCGTTATCTTTCGATTCCGCGGCAACAAATTGCTCCATTCTATTCGCAATTCCTTCTGAAAATTTCACTAAAATCTTGCTGCGTTGCTCTGATGGCATTGTAGACCAAATAGGAAAAGCTTTTTCTGCTGCTAAAACGGCAAGTGCTAAATCTTTTTCGTCTGAATCAGGAATAAGAGAATATACTAATCCCGTTGAAGGATCAATGTTATCAAAATATAATTGATTGATAGGTGGGCAATATTCACCATTAATAAAATTCTGTAATTTCTCCATGCAGTTAATTGAACTACAAATTTGAGAAAAAGAAACTACTAATTCACACTTTCAAGTTCGAAAGCAACTTCATTTTTCCTTCCTATCAATTGCCAAGGAGGATTATAGCCAAAGAAATAGCCTTTACCTTTGATTTGAAAACCCTCTTTTAACACCGCTTTTTTCAATTCGGCCATGCGCGCGGCTAATTTTTCGTCATTTATAAATCCGCCGAAATCAAGCACCGCTAACAGTTTTGGTGCTTGAACAACAAATGTTAGGTTTGAGTCAATAGGAACAGGCATAGACTCTTCCGTTTTACTTCTTGGTACAACAAAAGAAAGTGTTGATAAAGAATCAGCATGATAAATAACAGGCGCCGTCATAGCAATTTTTTCATTCGATTTATTTTTACCAAAAATGTAGGATGCGACAGTTCTAAAGCCTTCACTTGCTTTTTCATCATAGCTAGCAGGCCCTAAATTAGTAGTAGCTAGCATCATTGACTCATACTGCCTTAATTCGAAACGAGGGTATTTTTTAAATACTTTGTATTTCGGCGTTTCAATATCACTGGTTGTCATAGAAACAACTAGTTGAAATACCAAAAACACAGCAGCGATAACCAGAAGGGAAATAAGCCATTTATTCATGAAGTAATAATTTAGTTTTCTTTTTAAACGCTAAGGTTCTCGGCTTGCTAACTGCCTGAATATAGCCATTATTAGGATTCTTTTTTTCATAATCTTGATGATAAGATTCAGCAGCATAAAAAATGGTAAAGGGAACTACTTCTGTTGTCACCAGTTTAAAGATCCCTTTTGAAACAAGCTCTTTACTATACGTAAGTGCATATTGTTTTTCGACGTCATTTTGATAAAAAATGGCAGAACGATATTGCGTGCCTTTATCTGCGCCTTGTTGATTTAGGGTAGAAGGATCGTGCGATTCAAAAAAAGCACGAACTAACTTTTCATAGGTAACAGATGATGGATAATAAACAACTTTTATCGCCTCTGCATGGCCAGTCTTCCCTGAGCAAACCTGCTCATACGTCGGGTTTACTGTTTTGCCCCCTGTGTACCCTGACTCAGCAGATTTTACACCAACTATTAATTCAAAAATTGCTTCACTGCACCAGAAACAACCACTTGCGAAGTAGGCGGTTTTTGTCTCTTCTTTTTGAGCGTAAAAAGCTGAAAAGGAAAAAGTTATGAATATACTAACTATGAATCGGGTCATAATCAAATAAACTATAAATAGGTGAATTTGTTCATTCTTTACGAAATTAATTTATTAATAGCCGGTTATTTTACCTTTTTCTGTCGCCTTTACCCCCTCTAACATCCATGTTGGAGCTAGGTCATTCATTAAAAAATGACCAAAAAACTGACGCATTCGAATACTTAAATCAATCTTATTGGGCAATTTAGTTAAGTTGTGATCATCATCGTTGTAATTTAAGAGCCAGCATGGCTTATTTAATCGGCGCATTCCACTGTAAAGCTCAATACTTTGATACCAAGGCACTGCACCATCCTTATCATTATGCATTATTAAGAGGGGGGTACTAACATTTGGAAGATGAAAAATAGGAGAATTCTCAATGTAGGCTTCTTGCGCTTCCCATATCGTTTTTCCAATACGACTTTGCGTCGATTCATATTGAAATTGTCGGTTTAGGCCGGAACCCCATCGGATACCACCGTATGCTGAGATCATATTGGCTACAGGTGCACCAGCCATCGCTGCAGCATATCTTGGCGTCATCGTTATTAACTGAGCCGTTTGATAACCGCCCCAACTTTGACCTTGCAAGCCCATTCGAAGGGAATCCACAGGATACATTTTAAGTAAATAGTCTGTGCCACTCATTATACAATTAAAAGCAGATTTCGCAGGGAAGCCCACTTTATAGCGAATATCTGGCAGGAAGACAATGTATCCTGCCGAAGCATATTCAACGGGATTAATAGTACTTGCAGAAGGCCTTGGAGCGTTATGATTATGTAGATTATCCGAATTTAATTCATAATAATAGACGATTAAAGGGTATTTTTTAGTTTGATCAAAATCTTCTGGTTTGTAAACCAAACCCTCTAAACTACTACCATCATAGGCCTTCCATTTTATTAAATCAACAGTTGACCAATTGTACTCGCTTTGCTGAGGGTTTGTTTTAGAAATTATTTTCTCGTCATTAAATGAACTGTCTAGCACACTGATTTCAGGGTAGCTAGCAACATCCATTTTTCGAAGAATAATACCCTTGCCATTTTTGGATTTCAAAAGCGTATTAATCGCATAATTCGCAGCATAGACTTCTTTAAAATCTAAGTGTCCGTTATGGTCATCAAAGGTAAAAATAGACGAGGATTTAGTTAATGTATTGAAGCCTTTTGCATACGTGTTTTCCCAATCGATATAAACGCTATCCGCTGACCACTTATTGAGCGAAAATCGTGTCTTCCTCGGGAAGTCACCATTATCTGAAAGACAGGTTATTTTTTGTGTTTTAAGCGAATATTTCCAAATATCAAATTCGGAAAGTACGACAAACTCCTCCTCCCCTGCTAGATACTGCAAATCATCAATAGGACCTGCTGGTAAAGGCTGACCGTTGACATCCTCCTGCCAATTAACATTTTTCACCTCGCAGGTGACACAAATTTCAGCTTGAGTTTGCATGTCAACTAAAAAATGTTGCTTTTGATCATGATTAAAATAGGCATAAAATCTGCCTTTTGGAGATAAAGAACCGCCAAAAGCTAAAGCTGATTTAATCTTAATGATTTCATTTGATGGCAAATGAATCCGGTAGACATCCTCGAGCCCCGGCGAACGCCATTGCGCTTGAATAGCGTATGCTTCATTAGAGGTGGCAATTACATAATCACCGATAAGGTTTTTATTAACCCTAATCTTCAAGGTATCATTACTAATTTTTAAACTATTTTTATTTTCTACATTCAACACGTATAAATCACTTTTTTTACGGTCTTCTTTTAACTGGAGCAATTGCTGCGGTTGAATTCGCTGGTCTTGGTAATGCCAAATATCAACACTCACTTTTTCAGATGAAAGCAGGGTGTCTTTCGCTTCCTTTTCAATCTTATTCGCTGCACCAAAAAACAAATAACTTCCTGATTTGCTAAAGAAAGGAATTCTATTTTCGCTTATTCTCTGAATAGAATCAATTTCTTTGCTTAGGGTATCCAAAACCAACCAATCTTTCCATGAAAGAATATCCATAACATGGATATCATATTGTTTAACCTTGGATGTATCAGACGAGGATAAATAAGCCGCTTTAGACAAGTCAGGGCTCCACGAAGGAAGCATATAGGCAGTTTTCGCGCTTAATTGGTGACTTTCTTTCGCTTTAAAATCATAAAAATGAAGTGAAAAAGAATCTGATTTTACTTTTACGTGCGTAATAAAAGATAGATATTCGCCCTTAATTGAGAAATCAAATTCGCTAACTTGATTCCGTTCAAATTCAGACTCAAGAGAATTATTTAACACCACTAATGCTCCACCATTTGATTTTGGTGGTGATTTTACCTGTTTTTGAAACGGGCAGTACCAAGGTTTTTTCGGAGGAATAACCTTTTCGGCATCTTTAAGATAAGCTACTCGACCTCCCTCCTCGGCTAACTTATACTCCTTTAACTTTGCAATTCTCACACTTTTAAAAGTACTTAACTCAAGGATATATAAAGAGTCCTTTGGCCATTTCGTTTTATCAACCTTATTTAATTCACACGATCGCAAGGTGTCATAACCTGCTGTTATTTTTACCAGTAGTAAATTAGACAAAGCATTAAATTTTGGATCTTTCCCCCTTAAAATGGTATCAGTCTTTGCGGTTTCAACATTGTATAAGCAAACAAAGCCATCTCCTTTTAGCGGTGTAGTTTCATAAGCAATCCATCGAGCATCATCAGAAATGACCTGTTTTTCGATTTTCTTCCAATTTGCGTATGCCGTATGATCTATTAATTTCTTCTGAGCGAAAAACGCGGGAGAACAGTACAGTAAACAAATTAAAAAACCAGATCTAATCATGCTTTATTATTTTTAAAATTCGCAAAATAAACTCCGATAAAGATAAGCAACATGAGGGTCGTTTTCAAAAAACTTATACTTGACGACACATTATTTGTCCAATCAAAATAGGTGAATAAAGCCGTAAAAACAATAACCATAATCGGCTGCAGGTATATGTATGTACTTGATACTGTTGGTCCGACATGCTTTAATCCATACATGGTGAGTAAATAGGTTAAGAAAGTAACCCCAACAATTACATAAACAATTACACCTACTATTGGTAAAGGGATTACCGTAAAATTAGTAGACAAAGCATCGCTAATAACTTGAGGGAAGCACATTACGAAAAATAAGCCAAACGTAAAAACCCATGTGATGACCGTTAAAGGCCTATACTTTGCCATTAAAGGTTTTGCTGCTATTAAATACAAGGCGTATGAGAAGGAATTTATCACCAAGAAAAGATCTCCTTTAAAAGAAGAAGAGTCTGTATGAAAGCTATTAATGGTTAACAAAATTGCACCAGTGGCACCTATCACAATTCCAATAATTTGGCGGTAATTTAGTTGATCTTTAAGGATAAAATAGGCCAGCACAACAACCATAATGGGATTAAAAGCCATAATAATTCCCGCATTAAAAGCCGATGAATTATTTAGCCCATGAAAGAAAAAAAGCTGATTAATGGCCACGCCAAATAAGCCACAAATAGCCAATAAAAGCAAATCCTTAACCTCAACTTTCTCATAGGAAAAAACTCGAAAAAGCAGCCAAAACAGCAAACACGCACCACTAACTCTTAATAAAATAAAAACATTCGGCGTTAGATAAGTAGGCATGACATCTTTTGCAATTAGATGGCTTGCAGCATATAACAAATTAACCAAAACCAAAGCACCATGTGCTTTCCAATTCTCTTTCATTTTCCGAAAAATTTCCATTTCGATTTCAATACCGATTTTCGATAATCATCTAGTTTTTCTGTGACACCTTGATGCCTAAATTTATCGAATAATTTAGCCGTTCCCTTTCCCTGTTTGTAATCCATTTCATCGGGAAACAAGGGTATTATGGCTAGAAAATAGATGGTTTTGTTTTCTATCACCAAAGGTTGGAGGTGTTTTTCGCACACAATTGGATTCGAAATAATAAAATGATTTTGTGTCATCGTTGACGATAAACTATTCATTTCTTTCCCGCAGGGCATTGTGTGACCATGCCCTAGCCAGGTATTATTATTTTGTACATATTCTTTAATTCTTTTCAACCATGGGAAAACCCAATTCATAGTGGGATTATCAAGGTCAGTAATCACCCAATAATTTGGGAGGTAAAAATACAATTCGGCAAATTCTTCCCCCTCATGCTTTTCGTGAACATTCATTTTAAAAGTTGAAAAATCGCTTGTCATTAGTAAAGTTCCTGAAAAATCGCTTGATGTAATCAAGAGGAAAGTTCCAAAATCATGATGGATAGTAGATACATTCGAGTCGCCGAAACGCGCTTTTAGCGCCTGCACAAAGTGTTGCATTAGGTAAAGATAAGGTCAGTTTTTAGAATGGCGGTAAAACATGGCTTTTTTTGCCATAAATAGTGGTGAGATAACTGGTATCGGTTAAGCTTAAAAGAAATGACTTGAGCGCATCGCGATCGGCAGAAGATAAAGAGAAACCCTTGATTCGCTTATCCTGATTTTTAGGGTGCTTCCCCCCCTGACTGTAATGAGTTAATACCTCATCAAGCGTTTTCATGGAGCCATCATGCATGTAGGGAAAAGTAAGTTCAATGTTTCGTAATGACGGAACTTTAAACTTGCCAATATCTGAGGAATCATTATGAATTCTAAACCGACCTTCATCCTTTTCGTAGGTAAGGTACAAACCATTATTTGCAGCTTCGTGGGTGGTAAAAAATGGCGGTGCATGGCAGGAAACACAGTTTAATTTCTGAGAAAAAAGTTGCCAGCCCTTTTTTTGAAGTGATGAAAGCGCGTTTTCATTTCCTTTGGAATAGCGATCAAATTTGGAATCAAATGAAAACAATGTTCGTTCGAAAGCAGCTAAACTCCGCGTTAGTACAAAAGCATCAAAATCGCGGTTAAAAATTTCACGCGCTGCGCTTTGATAAGCCTTAATCCCTTTTAATTTCGGAATCAGGTATTTCATATTATGCCCCATTTCAGCATGGTCCTGAAGAGGTACAATGGCCTGCATTTCTAAACTAGGAACATGGGCATCAAACATCAAGGTTTTTGAATACGCCGAATTAAGAATTGAGGATGCATTGCGGAAGGCGGTGCGGCCATAAACACCTTTGCTAAGCGGTAAACGATCCGTCATTGCAAATTTTGGGTTGTGGCAGCTAGCGCAAGAAACAGTATTGTTTATTGAAAGCCTTTTATCAAAAAATAATTGCCTACCTAATTCAATTTTAGCCTCCGTCATTGGATTGTCAATTGGGGTAGGAACAGGAAAGGGAATAACATTATTATGTCCACAGGATACTAAAAGACAAGTGACCATAAGAAATGATAGCGAAAAATAATTTCCTATTTTTTCCTTCATTCCTTAAATTGGTTTGGTAGCGATATATAAAATTTCGTCGGAAGAAATCCTAAATTTATCAATTTGGTCTATAGTAAAGTGATCAGACAATTGATACTCCTTCACTTGAAATCCAGCTTTTTCTAACCATTGCGGATAATCCCTTCCGAATAAACGCAAGTGATCGTATTGCCAAAAATGCTTTTCTCGTTCTTCTGGGCTAGTAATGCTTGCATCTTCATACGTTTTTTCCCTGCTCATGTCTTGGGGCACCTGCATTATGGCCCAGCCGCCTGGTTTAAGGACACGAAAAAATTCTTTCATGCATTGAATTGGATCTACGACGTGTTCCATCACATGGTTGCAGAACAATACATCAAAAGAATTATCCTCCAATGGAATTTGGTGAACATCAAAATGCATATCAGCTATCGGAGATAATAAATCTGCAGTAAGGTAGCTTAGATTAGCTTGTTTTTTAAACTTAGGAATGAAACATTGCTCTGGTGCAATATGCAATAAAGACAACTTAGGCGCGGAGAAAAAAGTTGATTCATTTTTTAAATATAACCACATCAAGCGATGTCGTTCGAGGGTGAGATCATAAGGACACAATACATTTGAGCGATACGCCACATTCGATCCATATGATAAAAAGTTTGAAAAAGAACGCTCACAAACCGGACATTCTACCTTATTGCCACGGTACATCAGCGGCGCAAAAAACTTAAACACATAACTTAAACGTATCAAAATTGGACGAGGAAGTTTATTGATTAAGAACTTATACATGGATTTCATGAGGCAAAGTTAGCTAATTTTTCAACGATTTGCTTTAGTTAAACAAGTGCAAACTTTTGACTATTTTTGAACTAAAATTACGCTGCATGAAACAGATTTTACTCTTAACTTGCTGTATCTTAAACACCATGACACACAACGCCCAAAACACTAGTCCAAAAGCAGTAAAAAAAGCACATTCCTTAGAGCTTCACGGGCATAGCCGAAATGATGACTATTTTTGGATGAAAGAACGCGATTCAAAAGAAATATTAGCCTACTTAGGAGAGGAAAATAAGTATGCCGAAACGTATTTTAATCCATTACAAAGTTTGGTGAAATCATTAATGCTGGAATTTGACAACCGCATAAATCCAAATGATATCAGTGCTCCTTTTATTTTAAATGGACAAAAATACCAAGTTCGAAACGAAGAAAAGTTAGATTATCAAAAGGTGATACTTATTGAAAAGGAGAAGGAAACTGTATTTTTCGATGAGAATATTCGTGCAAAAAACCACTCTTTTTATGAATTAGCAGATTGGTCGCCATCTCCAGATAATAAATTATTAGCCGTAAGTGAAGACTTTGTTGGAAGAAGAAAATATGACATTAGCATACGTATAAATAAAACCGGCAAATTTCTGACAGACAAGATAAAAGAAACAAGTGGATCAATTGTTTGGGCGAACGATAATAAAACGATTTTTTATATAAAAAAAGACCCGCAAACATTACGAGAATTTCAAGTTTACAGACATGAAATAGGCACAGATGCATCGAAAGACGTGTTGGTTTTTGAAGAAAAAGATGAAAAATTCAGCGTTGGTATCGGAAATTCAACTACAAAGAAATTAATCTTAATTTATTCCTATAGTTCTACAACATCGGAAGAGCAATGGATTGATGCAAATAATCCAAGCGCATTGCCGACTGTATTCATCCCAAGATCCGCTGGTCATTTATATGAAATCTCCGATCATCCAAATGGATACTATATTTTGAGTAATCATGATGCCGACAATAAGAAAGTGTGTTTCTCGGCAACTGCTCCAACTTCTATAACTGAATGCCGCGACTTTATTCCCCACGATTCAGCAGTATTAATAGAATCCATTTCTTGCTTTAAGGATTTTATTCTACTCGAGGAACGAAAAAATGGCTTATTAAAATTGAAATTAAAAAATCTAAAAGATGGCGTGGAAAATTACATCTCCTTTAATGAAGAAACCTATTTTGTCGGCTTAGGACTGAATGATGATATAAACGCTACAAGTATTTTCTATAATTATAATTCGATGACTACCCCATCTTCGGTTTACCAATATAATTTAGTTTCAGGTGAACAATCGCTCTGGTTTCGAAGAACACTCATCGACACCACTTTTTTACCCGAAAATTATGCTTCTCAGCGAATTTGGGCCACGGCAAATGATGGCACAAAAATTCCCGTTAGCATGGTCTATAAAAAGGGGATTGAACTTAGTAAAGCACCCTGTTTGCTTTATGGGTATGGGTCTTACGGATACACGATTCCTGATGTTTTCAGTGCAACGCGCTTAAGCTTACTAGATCGAGGATTTGTTTTCGCCGTTGCGCACATTCGTGGAAGTAAATATATGGGGGAAGAATGGTATGAAAACGGGAAATTTCAGCATAAAATAAACACGTTTACAGACTTTATCAATGCGGCAGAATTTATGGGTCACATGGGTTACTGTGATAAAGATAAGATCTATGCGCAAGGTGGAAGTGCCGGCGGTTTACTTATGGGTGCAGTTTCAAATATGGCACCTTACTTATGGAAAGGTGTTGTGAGTCAAGTTCCTTTTGTTGATGTTGTAACAACCATGTTAGACGAAACAATTCCGTTAACCACTGGGGAATGGGAAGAATGGGGTAATCCAAACGATTATGATTTTTACTACTATATGTTAAAATATTCTCCCTATGATAATATACACGCGATGGATTATCCAGCCATGTACATCACAACAGGCTATCATGATTCGCAAGTGCAATATTGGGAACCCGCTAAATATGTTGCTAAACTTCGCGAATTAAAAACCGATGAAAAGCCATTAATCTTTGAGTGCAATATGGATGCAGGACATGGAGGTGGTTCGGGAAGGACAAGTGAACGCATGGAAATTGCCAAGGTTTATGCATTTATTCTCGGTCTTGAAGGCATTCGCAAGTAGTATTTTCTTATTACTGTTTTACACAGTAAATTTTGGCCAAGATAGTGGGGCTTTTATAGAAGAGTTTCGCGATTCAAAGGTGTTTTATGCCGATTTAGGTATGAACACAGCGCCATTTAATATTCGCAATACCTTTCCAAATTCAATTGAGAAAATCAGCTACAAAAATAACTTCAAGCCAATTCTTGGTATTGGCTTCGCTTACAAATGGATTTCACTTCGTGTTGCTTTACCTATACTAGGAAATATTCGACCTAAAGCAGAATATGGCGAAACGAAACAATTTAATATTGGCATAGATTACACCTACAAAAAAACCTATTTAGATTTAGAATACAAAGGATTAACAGGATATTGTATCAAAGATGCTGCTTCATGGGATACAAGTTACAACTCAATTAACCCGAATGCTCTAAGGCCTAATCTAAGCGCTTATAATTTATCGTTTAATGCTTGGTATTTTGATAATATCCATTTCAAAATGAATGCACTCCAAGGAAAAAGGGCTCATTTTAAACAAAAAGTACAAACATGGTACATTAAAGGAACATTTAGTGTTTTTGGCATTGATCAATTAAACAAAAGTATTATCCCAAGCCCACTGCAAAGTAGTAACAATAGTAAATTACAAGCTAGAAATTTTTCCGCAATAGATTTTGGATTGGTTCCTGGTTTTGCCTATGCCAATCGCATTAAAAACTGGCAATTTTCAGGATGGGTGGGTTTAGGAGGTGTAATACAAGGAAAGTTTTATACACCTTTGAATGGTCAAGCGACTGGATTCCTTGGCTTGGCACCGCGCTACGACATTCGATTCATTGCTGGCTATTCAAGCGATGATTACTTCATTTTTTTCGTAACAGATTTTGACAATAAATCGATTAAATTTAACGATCTAATTTACCGGCAATACTATTACAGTTTAAAATTAACTGGAGGATTCAGGTTTGACCATCCTAAAAAGAAGCAACCAAAAGTTAAATCCTGATTAATCCAATAGCTTGTCTAAGGTTTGATCATCGACCAAATTCGGCATCGTTACTTTAAGTAACGGCTCGGCTTCCATGGCGCGCTGAAT
>JBIIOQ010000045.1:0-11641 GCA_044336865.1 Crocinitomicaceae bacterium
ATGCCATTTTGTATTATTCGTCCAGTGGCATCTTTAATTTGATAGGGGCCAGAAGAAGCACTTTGAGGTAAGTTAAGTATTAGATCATTCTCGGTTGGATTGGGATACAAGGTAAAATTACCTGAATCAAGGGTACTTACTGCTGCACCGGAAACAACGTTTATGATTGCTGAATCACTTTGAGTACAGCCATTTGGGTCGGTATACGTATAGGTAATTAAGTGTGAACCAACTCCGGCTAGGGTAGGATGAAAAGAGCTTCCAATAATCCCATTACCGCTGTATGTTCCACCTGATGGAACACCTGGTGTAAGGTTAAAAGGATTTGAATTTGTTAATACATTTTGTGTTTGTTCGGTGTAGTCAAGTAAAATTGAACTGTATAAGCCTACAAAAATAGAATCCGTAATTTGACAGTTATTCGCATTTGTTCCCGTAACGTAATAATAAGATGATTGACTAGGAATAAACGGAATGCCATTTTGTATGTTATTGGCCCAAGTGTATGAAGTCGCAGTTCCTGCACCAGAAAGTGTTATTGGCTCGCCAGGACAAGCAGTGTAACTAGTTCCAGCATCCACGAAAGGTAAGCTGTACGTAATTAATTGGTGAACAGGCGACTTTGTTTTACACCCGTATTCACTTGTTATTTGAACTTGATACGGCCCAATGATTGCCGTGTTAATGGTGTTAGTTTGACCACCGTTTGACCAAAGTACATTATTAACAAAAGCGTTGGTGCTAAAAGATAAAATAGCGGTCGATCCGACACAAATTCCACCGGGTCCTGATATCGTAATACTCGGAGTTTTTTCTAATAATATTCCTACTGCATCAGCTTTTCCGTGCCCATAACCAAAATTAGGAAGCAAACCGCTAAAGTTATCGTGTGCCGCTGAGTTTATTAGATCAGTTTTGAAGGTTTCCCAAGTGGCATACTTGCATTTTTCTAGGTATAAAGCGCCGATTCCCGCAACAACAGGGGAGGCCATTGATGTACCACCATTTCTAACGTGAAACCCACCTTGATCAATGGTGCTATTATTGGCTGAATTCGATAAATATAACATGGGTCCTGCTGCAAGTGTTATATCACCAGCAGCTGAAATATCGGGTTTTATTTCGCCCAATCTACTTGGTCCCTTGCTGCTATTCTCACTTAATTTACCAACGAGCGTGGTCGATGGAGAAACATAGTAGGTGTTGTTTTTGTCGATATATCCTTTTCTATTTCTGAAATTCCCAACTGAGATTACTTTTTCTGAACAATTCCAAGAGGAAACAATTGTTTGTAAGGAATCAGGGAGGTGGTAATGTATGATGCTCGGCATTAAAGTAGTATTGGGTAAAGCGCTAGAAACGAAGTTACTAAGCTGTTGCCAAGAACCGCCCCAAGCATCGTATTTTCCGGATCCATAGGTCATGAATCGGTATAAATAGGATAGGGAATCAACTTTAGTGAAAATAACCTGCATGTGAAAGGCGGCACCAATAATTTCTCGGTAGGTTTCGATGCATGCTATGCGCTGATTCAAGGTGTTGTATATCGTATCATATATCGGTAGACTTCCCATATTAGCTGTGGCGTAATGAAAGGAAGAGCGTCCGCGAAACTTAAAGGTCGGAGAGGGACGGTCTGCACCGAAAGCAAAATAATAATGAGCATCAGAAGTATCTGACCAAAGGTCAAAAAGTATTTTGTTGGTGCCGGCTAAGGTGACTCCAGGATTATTTACGTTCCAAAAAAAGGAGGTGTCAGCATCTATATTATTTCCTTGGACATGATATTTGCCTTGATTTCCTGAATTCCCCGCAGCACAAACAATAAGGCGTCCGGGTTGTCCATCTAGCAAAGATTCCATGTAATCCGCAGCAGGATCATTGCCATCATGACTTCCTAAATAGGTGCCTAAGGATAAATTAATAACAGCTGGTTTACCCAATGAATCGGCCACTTTGAATATATAGTCGCAGGCATCCGCAATGGTTAAGGTCCAGTTTACTAAATTAAAATTTGTTTCAACTACGATGATGTCTGCTTTTGGGGCAGCACCTTTATTCTTATTATTGGCTTGTGCATTTCCTGCTGCCATTCCGGAAACCGTGGTGCCATGAGCTGTTCCAGTTTCTAAGGCAGTACACGTTCCGTTGTTTATGGCACTGCTATCCCAAACAGTTCCATATCCATAAGGTTGTGGAGGGTTTGAGCCATTAATGGTGTGGTCCCAATAACGAAGCACCCTGGTTTTTCCATTTGAGAATTTGAAGTCGGGGTGATTAAAATCAATTCCTTGGTCAACAATCCCAACAATTACTCCTTTGCCTGTATATGCAGTATCGATTCCTCCTAAACCTTGATGAACTAAATTAATTCGATGCTTTACTAAGGCGCTATCAGATAAGGTATGTGGGGGAGCAAATTCGAAATAAACCGATGATAGTTCCTTATTGTCAAGTAGTTCCTTAACCTTAGATGCGGTGGAATTATAATATATCCAGTTTTTTGTTGCGTATTTAATAAAGAATTGTTCCTTTGATAAGGCTTCAATGTTTTGTTTGGAATATGGACTGCAAAAAGAACTTATTTTGGAAGGTTCTTTTTCATAATAGTCCTTGAAATTTAAATAGCTGCCTTGTGAGAATACCTTTCCACAAAATAAAAATGTAACCAATAAAATGATTAATGTTTTCATTTTTGTTAATTTTAGGGCAAGATACTAAATTAACAGTATTCCTTACTAATTTTTATTGTCACTTTTATAAACTCTTTTACTTAACTTTATTTTAAACTCTATTAAAGTATGAAAAATCGCTTAAATTCTTTGTTAATTCTTTGCGCATTCGCAATAACGTCAAGTTCACTTTTTGCTCAAGCACTTCCTGGAACGCTAAACTGGTATAATGGAGAAGGAACTGGTATGTTTACCGATAAAGCGTATGGCCTATTGAAAAACAAGAAGTCACAAACCGTTATAGTGGCCGTAATTGATTCTGGTGTTGATATCGAACATGAGGATTTAAAAGGAAAGATTTGGGTCAATAAGGGTGAAATTCCAAATAATAAAATTGATGATGATAAAAATGGCTATGTTGATGATGTGCATGGTTGGAACTTTTTAGGAAACGCTAAAGGAGAAAATTTAGATGCTGCATGCCTAGAAAAAACACGAATTTTGAAGGCTCTAATGGATAAGTATGATGGGGTAGATGAAAGCACAATTGTTGCTAGTGAAGAGTTCCTATTATACCAGGAGGTGAAAATGGAGGTTGAAAATGAAATCTCAGAATATGAGCCATATTTAGAAAGTCTTGATCAATTTGATGAAGACACTAGAAAATACATCACGGATCATGTCGATTATTTATTGAATGTTAATTTTGATGATCGTGCTTTAATTGGTGATAATCCAGCTGATTTTAATGATAAAAATTATGGCAATTCAAATGTTGAAGGTCCTGATGCACTACATGGTACGCACGTTGCAGGAATTATTGCCGCAATCAGAGGAAATGGATTAGGAGGAGATGGCGTAGCAGAAAATGTTAAAATCATGTCTTTGAGAGCAGTTCCTAATGGCGATGAAAATGATAAAGATGTAGCCTTAGCAATTCGTTATGCTGTAGATAATGGTGCCATGGTAATTAATATGTCCTTTGGTAAAAATTATTCTCCATTTCAAGATAAAGTACTGGAGGCCATCTTATATGCTGATGCTAAAGGTGTACTTATGGTGCATGCTTCTGGAAACGATTCAAAAGACACAGACGTTGAGCCGAATTTTCCAACGGCACTTTATGCTACTCAAGATGTTCCAACGCCTCATTGGCTTTCTATTGGTGCTTCAACCAAGGATAAAGCTGAATTGGTAGCTTCTTTCTCTAATTTTGGTGAGGAAAGTGTTGATGTTTTTGCTCCTGGTTTCGAAATCTATAATTCAGTTCCGCAAAGTGATTATCAAAATCTTCAAGGAACATCAATGGCATCTCCAATGGTGGCAGGTGTTGCAGCTATGTTAAAGTCTTATTTCCCTACGCTAAGTATGTTGCAAATTCGACAAGCAATCGTTTCATCTGTTACAATTCAAAAAGAGTTGAAAAGTTTATGTAATTCGCATGGTACCGTTAATGTGTATAATGCGGTTAAAGCGTGTCAAAAGATGGAAGGTGGTAAATAAATGAGTGCACGTAATTCTTTTCTTGTTGGTCTTTTAGTAGTACTTAATAGTGTTGGCTTTTCGCAGCAAGAAGTGCCGAAATCATTGAATATCTTGATTGATCAATGGCATATTGATGCAGCGAATGCTAATTTCACTTCTTATTTTTCGGCCGTTACGGATCAGTTTGTGTTTTTGGGTACCGCGCCAGATGAACGTTGGGAAAAAGGAGCATTTGAGTCGTTTTGCAAACCCTATTTTGATAAAGGAAAAGCGTGGGACTTTAAACCTTCAGAGCGATTTTGGATGTTCTCAGCAGATAAAAAAACGGCTTGGTT
Organism: Crocinitomicaceae bacterium; assembly: GCA_044336865.1. Classification (GTDB taxonomy): domain Bacteria; phylum Bacteroidota; class Bacteroidia; order Flavobacteriales_D; family Crocinitomicaceae; genus UBA952. The sequence continues at coordinate 4,493 of JBIIOQ010000045.1, forward strand.
TGATGAAAATTTAGCTACTTGGATGGGCGGTTGCAGGGGTAGTGGTGTTTGCGAACTCGTGAATGGCGATTGGAAAATTTCATACTATAACCTTACTGTACTGATAGAAAATGAAAAGATTGATCAGTTTATCAAATTGAGAAATCCGTAATGTTTGTCGAAACGAATACCATTCCTGTTTTACGACGTTATTTTAATTCATCCCTTGAAGCTCATTTTTCTGCAAGCGAATGTAAACTTATGTTTGATTCTCTTATCCAAAAAAGATTAAACTGGACCAAAACAGATTTGATTCTTAACAACAATAGCCGACTGTCTGAATCGGATTTGTTGTATCTTAGAAATGCCACAAAGCGACTGCTAAATCAAGAGCCTTTTCAATATGTTATTGGGGAAACATTATTCTATGATTTGCTGCTAAATTGCGATTCACGCGCATTAATCCCAAGACCAGAAACGGAAGAATTGGTTCAATGGATTATTGAAGAACAAGCCTCAATAAGTAGCATTTTGGAAATTGGAACGGGTTCAGGTTGTATTGCTTTAGCATGTAAAAATCAACTTCCTTCTTGCAAGGTTACGGCGATTGATATAAGTCCTGAAGCACTTCAATTAGCAGGAGAAAATGCAGTAAAACTTTCCCTAGAAATTGAATTAATTGAATCTGATTTTCTTTCTGAAGACCTGTCAATTATCGAAAATGGAAGTGTTTTCGATTGCATTGTTTCGAATCCGCCCTATATTCCCATTAATGAGTCGGGTAATATCGCAGCAAATGTCGTAGATTTTGAGCCTTCCATAGCCCTGTTTGTGCCTGAAGATAATCCGCTACTTTTTTATCATGCGATTGTCGATAAATCAATGTATTTACTTAATAATGATGGATTTCTTTTTTTCGAGATCCATGAACTTTATTCTAGTGAAGTACTCTCCCTTTTAGATAAAAAAGGATTTATTAACATTGAATTAAGGAAAGATTTACAAGGTAAGCCGCGTATGGTAAAAGCTAAAAAGCCTACCTTTATTTCATGACTCAAGACGAAGCAAAACAAAAGATCTTAGTGCTCTCTGCGGAAATTCACAGGCATAATCATTTATATTATGTTGAAAATGCTGCTCAACTTGACGATTTTGATTTTGATATGCTTTTGAAACAATTAGAAGCATTGGAGCTTGAGTTTCCACAATTTGCATTTGAAAATAGCCCAACTAAACGCGTCGGTGGCGATATAACTAAAAAATTCGAAACCGTAAGGCATCGATTTCCCATGTTGTCTTTGTCCAATACCTATTCTGAAGAGGAAATTTCCGAATGGGTGACTAGGGTACAGAAATTAGTGTCTGAACCAATTGATTTTGTCTGTGAGTTAAAATATGATGGGGTAGCCATTGGCATTCATTATGAAAATGGGCAACTCCTGAAAGCTGTTACTCGTGGTGATGGCGAAAAAGGGGAGGATGTGACCAATAATGTAAAAACCATTCGCTCTATTCCCTTACAATTAACCAATGATTTCCCACTAGATTTTGATATTCGTGGCGAGATCTTTATGCCTCATGCCCAATTCCAACGCATTAACCTCGAACGTGAGGCTATTGGAGAACAACTGTTTGCTAATCCAAGAAATACGGCATCTGGGACACTTAAAATGCAGGATTCTAAAGTTGTAGCTGAGCGTGGCTTAGATTCTTATCTGTATGGGATTTACAGCACCGAACCCATTGATCAAGGTCATTATGAATCTGTAATGCGTGCTGCTTCTTGGGGATTTAAAACACCTAATCCTTCAAAAAGATTTATAGAAAAAATAAAGGATCTAGCTGGCATTATGGATTTTATACGGTATTGGGATTTGGAACGAGCGAACCTTCCTTTTGATATCGATGGTATCGTTATTAAAGTAAATAATTATCAACAGCAAAAATCAATGGGATTTACCGCTAAATCTCCGCGTTGGGCAACTTCATTTAAGTTTAAAGCCAAAAGGGTTGAAACGGCACTTATAACGGTAAGTTATCAGGTAGGAAGAACAGGATCCATTACGCCGGTTGCTAATTTAAGCCCTGTTGTAATTGGTGGAACTACTGTAAAACGGGCATCCTTGCATAATGCTGATCAGATTGAAAAATTGATGCTCCACGAAAATGATGTCGTTTACCTGGAAAAAGGCGGGGAAATTATCCCGAAAATTGTAGGCGTTAACTTGGATAAACGAAGTGGTGATTTTGGCCCGATTCAATTTATTTCGAATTGCCCGGAATGTAATGCTTTATTAGTGAGAAGCGAGGGGGAAGCAAATCATTATTGCCCAAATGAAACATCTTGCCCGCCTCAAGTAAAAGGAAAAATTCAACATTTTATCAGTCGTAAAGCATTAAATATCGACGGTTTAGGAGAAGAAACCATTGAACTATTATTTGAGAAAGAACTTATTCGTGACGTTTCCGATTTGTATGTTTTGAAAGCGGAACAATTGCTTCTCTTAGACCGCATGGCTGAAAAGTCTGTTTCGTCGCTTCTGGCGGGTCTTGAATTATCAAAAAATGTTACCTTTGAACGTGTTCTTTTTGGATTGGGGATTCGATTTGTTGGAGAAACTGTTGCAAAGAAATTAGCGAGGTACTTTAAAAATATTGATGCGATTCAATCCGCAACTTTTGAGCAATTGAATGAAGTAGAAGAAATAGGAGAAAAAATTGCCATGTCGGTACAACACTATTTTTTGGATACCTCTAATTTGGCATTGATTAGTCGCTTAAAAAGCGCTGGTTTATGTTTTGTGAAAGAAAGTGAGGTTCTTGACTCAACTATTTTACGAGATAAAACATTGGTGATATCAGGAACTTTTTCAGTTTTTTCACGTGAAGAATTGAAAGAGCTTATTGAAAAAAATGGTGGAAAAGTAGCTTCATCTGTCTCTTCTAAAACGGATTACCTTGTGGCTGGAGAAAACATGGGACCTGCAAAATTAAAAGCCGCAAATGGTTTTGGGGTAAATATCATCTCGGAGGAAAATTTTATTAAAATGATCTCATTATGAAAGCAAAAAATATTTGGTCTTCGACACAATCATTGCTAGTGGTGTTTAATTATAAAGATGATGATCATTTACGCGATTTTCGAAAATCCTTGGACCTAATGCTGAATAATAGTCAGGTGGGAAGGCTCGTGATCGTTGTCAATATTCCGAAAGAAATCGACAAAGCAACTTTGCCTCCTCATTTTTTAATTTATTATAATTCACCAAATGATTATACCTTTTTTGGTAAAATGAAGGATGTGCTCCTGCAAACAGAATTGAACAAAAACTATGATCTTTTAATCAATTTTGATACGCCTAATGATAAAGTATTGTCTATTTTAAAAGATTCTCATATTAAAAAGAAGGTGATTGTAAATGCTGAAGATTCGTTTTTTGATCTAAGCTTAAGCTCCGCCTTTGAAAAGCCTAGCGAAATGCTCAATTTTGTTACTACCACCTTAGAAAAAATTAATTTATATGACTAATTCCTTTACAGGTTCAGGGGTTGCACTTGTCACACCTTTTGATGTTTCAGGTAAAATAGATGTAATGGCATTAAGAAAATTAGTGCAATTACAAATCAGTGGAGGGACTAATTTTTTAGTCGTTCAAGGAACAACTGGAGAATCTCCAACCTTGTCGCAAAGCGAAAAACAAATTGTTCTCGATACCGTAATTGATGAAAATAATGGTCGATTAAAAATTGTCTACGGAGTCGGGGGAAATAATACTATAGCGGTAGGCGAATTGCTTAAACAAGTTCCTCAGGGTGTGGATGGAATCCTGTCCGTTTCTCCCTATTACAATAAACCAACTCAGAGAGGGATTATCGAACATTATACGTATTTGTCGAAATGTACTGATTTACCTATTATTATTTATAATGTTCCTGGTAGAACGGGTTCAAATGTCTTACCTGAAACTACCTTAGCCCTTGCTCAGCTTGATAATATGGTAGCTGTAAAGGAAGCCTCAGGCAATATGGAACAAATAATGGATATTATACGCCAACGAAAATCCTCTTTTGGTGTCTTGTCGGGCGATGACAATTTAACCATGCCGCTAATTGCAGCAGGTGCTGATGGCGTTATTTCAGTTGTTGCAAATGCCTTTCCTGAATTATTTTCAGCGATGGTGAATGCATCAATAAAGGGTGATTTGTTACGTGCTAGGGCAGCACATTATGAGTTGTTTAGCATTACAAAAATGTTTTTTGAAGAGGGAAATCCAGGTGGTGTGAAAGTGGCGCTTGCTGCCCGAGGAATTATGGAGGAATACATGCGCTTGCCATTGATGCCTGTCTCTGATGATCTAAGAAATCGAATCAACTCAGAAACCAAACGATTAATCGCTCTTTGATTATTTTAAACTTACTTATCAAGAGATTTTGGGCTGAGGATTTAAAATTAAAGCCTGAGTAACGCTGTACTTTTATGGCCATCTAGAACATTTCTTTATTGCTTTCTAAAAGCGACCTTGTATCGAGGCCAAATTGCTTTATTTTCTCTTTTTCTTCTCCAGATAAATTGTATTTACTTGGATTTTTTTCCCAATCAGATAAGGGGATCAAGTAAAACCCTCTGGGTTTTTTGCCTACTTGTACCCAAAAAGGGAGGTATGACCAATCTGAAAAAACCAGCTTATCACCAACAATTGATAAGGTTAAGCCAACACCAATTCCACCATCTTTGTATTGGTCACGTTGACTACTAATACAATTTCCTAAGCTATATGCAACAGGAATATTTTTTAATGTATTGTTGCTTGGATGCATAATCTCCATACCTTGGATAACATGCGGATGCATCCCGATAATTGCATCAGTTCCATTATCACATAGCCATTGAGCAAGATTTTTTTGAGTGCTATTATAGTTGCGTTCATATTCAGCTCCCCAATGCAGTGTGACGATTATAAAATCAGCCGATAATTCTTTTGCTTTTATTAGGTCTTTCGATATTTGAAGGGTATCGATTTTATTCACAATGTTAGGCAGCTTTACTTCTAAGCCATTTGTACCATATGTATAATTCAAGAAAGCTAATTTTTTTCCTTTTATAATTTTTATAAATGGGTAATTCTGATCTCGATCATTTTGAGTCTTAAATGTTCCAGTATGATCCATTTTTAATTGATCTAACACATCGATTGTTCGTTCTAATCCTTTTTGACCTTTATCTTGAGAGTGATTATTTGCAGTGATTAAAAAATCAAATCCTGCAGTCTGTATCGCTTCTGCATAGCTATCAGGAGAGGAGAATTGAGGGTATCCGCTATAGGGCGAACCACCAAGCGTAACTTCTAAATTGGCGACGGAATAATCTTGAAGGATTAAATAAGGGCTTAAGAATTGAAACCAACTTGTATAATCATATCTATCTTCAGCGTTAATTTTAGCGGCATCAATCATGGATTGATGTCCCATCATATCACCAACAAAAAATAAGGATATCGAAGTATCTTCTTGATTTGCTTTTGCTAAGGGAACTGCAGATGAACTTATTAAAGGTTTGGTGCCATTAAAAAACAAAAATGAAGAGGTGACTATAATTAAAGGAACCAAAATTAAAATCCAAAAAAACCTAGGTGTTTTGTTTTTAAAAATCATAAGGAGTATTTTTTTTAATTGAACACAACTAATATAGTGATGTACTTATCTAGATTTAATGTATATTTAGAGTAAATTTAGCACTATTTTTTAAAGATAACCTATGTATTTACTCATTGCATCTATTGCTCCTGCTTTTATTATCATGTATATTGTTTATAGACATGATACTGTCAAAGAGCCCTTAAGTATGTTAGTAAAGGCCTTTTTTGGAGGTGTTCTTTCTATCGCTATTACATTAATAATAACATATCCAATATTGGATATAGAATTAAATTCTGGTGTAATGAAATCGTTTTTTGATGCTTTCTTTAAGGCTGGTATCCCGGAAGAGTTATCAAAATGGCTTATTTTTTATTGGTTGATTCGTAAAGCGAAGGATTTTGATCAATATTATGACGGGATTTTATATGCCATTTTTATATCCATGGGATTTGCTCTCGTCGAAAACATTATGTATGTCAATAAATTTGGAATGGGGACAGCAATAGTAAGGTCTATTATTTCTGTTCCAGGGCATATGCTATTTGCTATTCCTATGGGTTACTACTTATCGCTTTCTAGATTTGAAACAGGCGCTTCAGCCAGATTTCATGTGTTTTTAAGTTTGGCCATCCCAATTTTGCTCCATGGAACATTTGATTTTATTTTAATGTATATGGGAGCTAAGGGTGCTATAAATCCAGGATTAGTCGTTTTATTATTGTTAGCTTTTGTGATTTTTGATATTTTTATGTGGCGATATGGATTACGAAAGATTAAAGAACTGATTGCTAAGGACACGAATAATCTCAATGCGTCGGCCTAAGTTTCGTTCATTGTTTCGTTCTGCATCGTACTTCCCAAGCTTATCGTTTAAACAAAAAATCCCCAAGGTTCGATGAGAATTTCATTTGTGGGTGATGTTGAACTATTTCCGAACCCATTTTTCGTGGAAAGGGAGGTGTTGAGGAATGTGATGAGATAAATCAAAGAAATTTATATATTTAAAGAATTATGAATTTTCTACAGTTTTAGTTGAACATTAAAAAGCTCCATATGAAACGAATATTTTTTATCCATGGCTTAGAAAGCAGCAACAAGTCTTCAAAAGTTGATTGGATGCAATCAAAGGGATTTGATGTTTTAGCGCCAAGTATGGATTATACTACAAATGATTCGCTTTTTTCTCAAACCTTAGAAAAAGTAATGGAGTTTCAGCCTCATTTGATTGTTGGTTCAAGTATGGGAGGGTATTTTGCATCCCATATTGGAACACATTATCCGAGCACCTTGCTTTTACTGAATCCCGCCTTAATTTCAAGGTCATTTGAACCAAAAATAGTACCGGATGGAACAGAAAAATCTGAAGTTTGGGCCTTGTTAGGCGAGCAAGATGATTTGATTTCTCCGATTGAAAATTTCAAGATTTTGCAAAATATGGGCGCAACTATTAGAATGGGAAAACATGGACATCGCACACCGATAGAGGCTTTTCAAGGTGTTTTTGAGGAGCTGATTAAAGAGATGGTTTAAAAA
>JBIIOQ010000005.1:0-125593 GCA_044336865.1 Crocinitomicaceae bacterium
TTTCCATAGCTAATTTAATGGCAATTAATATCGCTTCTACTTGTTTTTCTGCTCCAGGCTTAGCTGCCAATTGATTCACCAAAAGATTGAGCTCTTCATCCTCTAAATACGTTTCATTGAGTTGCAGACATGTAATTGTTTTGGGAGTGTAGCGTTGGTTAATTTCTTCTTGCGTAGCAATAATTCGTTTTTCAATTAATGTTTTAATAATGGGCTGAATGTATTTTAGCTCAGTTATATCCGCTAATTCCTTTAAATCAATAGATTTTCGCTCTTCTACAATAGCGACAATTAAGCGTTCTTTTTCTGAGATTTCATCAAGTGCTGGGTCATAATCTGGGTGAATAACCACTTTGGTTTCGCTCGCTAATTTAAAATTAGAAGGGAGTGCTGCATTCATAACATCTCCAATGGGTGCTAGATAGTATTTTGAAATCCAACACCATAAATCATATTGTTTTTGTGTTATGATAGGAGCTTCATCTAAGATAATTTCAATGTATTTTGCTTGATAATTAAGGGGCGCATTTTGGTGAATTGCTGTAACAATACCTGTTAAGCGTTTATTTTTTCCGAAAGGAACAATTACCCGAATGCCAAATTGCATTTGATTATTGAAATCAACAGGAACTCGGTAAGTAAATGCTTGCGCAATAGGCACAGGCAGCACGATATCTACAAATAAAGTTGTTCGATCAGTCATTACATTAAAATTACCTATAATTCTTGTTTCTTCCCTATTGAATTACGGGCAAGAATAGGATTCTTCTTGATTTACTACATTATCACCCGGGTGGTCCGAGCAGAATAAGAGTAATCCTGTAATAGGGCCACTGCATAATTCTTTAGTGCTTTTTTTATCAATAGCGCGAATATTACCTTGTCCTGGACCAAAAATGAATGGTTTAAATACTGTATATGTTTGCCTCGACGAAAAAATACCAATGACTCTTTTTCCATTAGTTACTGTCAAGTTTGTGTAGGTAGGTTTTGTTTGTGCAAGGCTACTGCTTGGCTTGTTTACAACCATGTAATTGTATAAATCTTCTGCGCCACTGGTTAATGTTATGCGTATTCCATTAAACGTTCGTCGTGTAATTTGGGGATCTGCTACTACATTTGATTTGATTAAGTTATAGAATGTTTGTCCAAGAGCGACAAACGTTTTACTTGTATTAGGCTTCACATCGGCTTCCCCTAATACCCAACTAAATGATTTCAAGGTTTTATTATTTCCGATGTATTCATTGTACTCAACATCTAATTTAGTATTCACGACAAAAGAATTACCGTCACTAACACCAGTAGAGGCTAGAACAGATGATGATATATATTCCCCAGGATTGTCGGCAAACTTGAAGATGAAGTTTTGAGAACCCGCATTTGTGGAAAGGCCTCTTGCAAGTTCTGTTTCGCCGTTCACTTCAAATTCTCCATTGTTTACGATTACTTTTAATTTATAGATTGCGTTTCGATTTAGCGAGCTAAAACTTGGATTAGAAGAAATCATTTGCACTTCATTTTGGCCAGTTGCAAGGGTTTTAAAATAATAAACCTTTTGAATTGGGCCATAAAATACGCCATTGGTATTTTTATCTTGAATTAAGGTGTCTTTCAATTGCCATGTGCGGATAACGACGTTATTTATTTCTTCGCTAATGGTAGCATCTATTTGGTCAAAATAACTAGAGTCATCGATTTGTGCAATTTGGGTAGCATCTCCTGGGCCAATAAAAGCACGTGTTATTTTTACATAATGAAGTGTGTCAGCTTGATTTAATAAGCCATAAATAACGGCTGTTTCCTTAAAATCACCAATTAGGTCAATTTTTTCAGAGCAACTAGTCAGCACCAACGAAAAGCAAAGTATTCCAAAAGCTATTATTCCCCTCATAATTTTTAGTTATTTTTTTCTTCTGATTTATTTTCGTTAACCGTTGTAAAGCTACCTGATTTTCCTCTGGCAATTAATTCCACCACAAAACAGAGAGATTCTCTACCTTGTTGTTCACCGTAGGATAGGTCCCATGGTAAATACAAGCGATAGGTTCCGCCAACTTTCATTTTGGGAATAGCAAAGGTCCAACCCGGAATTACCCCACCATTTAAACTTAATGGGACTGGTTCAATTTTATTTTCTTCGTTAGGCATTTTGTAGGAATTTTGAATTGTATCACCAATGGCAGAGGTCAAAATATAATGCACTTTTACATCATCAGTTAGACCGGGAAATGGCCCTTTTCCTTCTTTTATAGTTTCAATCACTACACCATTATCAAAGATTTGTGCACCCTTAATTAATTTTGCTTTAGCTAACATTTTATTGCCATTTCTAACATTCAGGGTTATCATGAAGTTTTGCATTATTGTTCGCATTTGATCCTCTCTCAAAAAAGAGTCTTTTTTATATAATCCATCTGCAAATCCTGCCTTTACCATGTTAAGGTTTATTAGATCGATTCCGCCGAGTTTAAAAATATCGTAATAAAAGGCATAGCCCGTCATTTTCCCCATACAAAGGGATCCTTCTTTAACATATTTTTTATTGAAGTCTTGATAATTTTCTCCAAATAAATTTTTTAAGGTTATCAAGCAATCATCAGCGGAATAGTTACTTAAATTAGCATTAAAGCCAGAAATAATTTGTTTTTTATCAAGGTTATCAAAAGCTTCAGCGCCACTTCCCACTATTGTTTTTGCATTTATTGCCCCTAAAATATACGAGAGGGTATCTTTTGCATTTGTTAAATTGGAATGATTGCCTTCTTTTTTACCTTGATCACATGCGTTAATCACAACTAAAATAATTAGGATAGAAATAGAAAATAATATTTTTTTCATGCTATTTAGATTAATGAAGGGTGTTTTAATTGTTAAATTTTTACGACGCAAAGTTACTTTTTTTCCTCAATTATACTAGTAATAAATCCCAATCTTTCGTTGATTATTGTTGATTCACAAAGTAAATAGCATTCAACATTAATAACTTCCCATTTTCCCAAAACCCTCGAAACATAGGATTGTCTATAAAATAAATTACACATCCGTCTTCCTTGCTTTCGACTCCTGCAATCATGGCATTAGCCTGTTGATATTTCACATAATTCCCAGCAAATCCTGCGATTAGCGCATTTTCTTTCTTTATTTTAATGGTAGCTCCATCTGTTAATGTATAGTAATTTGGACTAGCGCGTAAGGTAAAATAAGAGCTTCCTAAACCAAAGCATAAAGGATTTGATTCATCAAGTTCACACGCATATATGGCGCCATTAATAGTATGACTAATATCATTTCTTTCGCTGTTTTCGTATGAAACATGTTCGTTTAGCAAATCGACTTGCAGTTCTTTTTCCTTAGCGTTATAGAATTCATCGTTAATAAATGTATTGATGGCACTACCAATTACTATTAATTTTCCGCCATCCGCCACCCAATCATTTAGGCTATTTGTTGGCGTATAATCTCCTTCGGGAACGATTAGCACATCGATATCATTAAGCGCTTCATCGATTTCGTCTTCTAAAATTAGGCTAACGCTTTTACTCATTTCTTCTTCAAAGAAGTGCCAGTTTTCTCCAACGGATAATGAGGAAGTCATGCTTCCAGCTAAGATGCCAATTTTTGGATTTGGAATATTCTTTACCTTCGAGGAACCAAGGTCAAATCCTTTATCAACCATTCCACTTGCTATGGAGTAAATTTCCACCTCTTCTTTTAAGGCAATTTCCGCAAATAAATCGTCAAATTCCGGTATGTTATTATCGCCTCTGAGGATGATTAAGGTTCCTTTTTTATAGCTGGCACCATCACTTTCGAAATTAGATTCGCAGAATGAAACCTTAATATTTGCTTCGAGTAATTGGCTTAGAAATCGTGCCGAATTTAAATTATCCCAACGACATAAATAGGCATAATTATCCTTATTGATTAAGACCTTAGCAAGTTGTTTTCGCGTGTAGCTTGTTCCCTCTATCAATTTTGTTGAAGCAATGGTTGAAATTCCGTAGGCATATGGCAAGGACCAAGCGCTCAAATCGTAGGTAAGCGAATCCTTCAATTTTGTTTTTGGTTCAAAAAGTACATTGACTAAAGTTCCTTTGAGTTGATTAGTAGAAATAACGATATCGCCATCTTTTGTTTTGTAAGTATCTTCTTTGGATGAAAAATAGTTAAACCCTTTTACAGCAGTCATTGGCACTGTTGATTTATATTGTATACCATGTAAATCCATTAGCTTTAGCAATGCATTTAAGTTTGGACTTTTACCATCAAGAACAAAGCTTTTGAAGTTGTAACTTTTATTTTTCACAAAATCTTGGTATTCTTCTACGAGTTTTTTTGACATTTTCGCACTTACTTCAAGGGTCGAAATTCCTGTTGTAACGTGGTGAAGAACGCGATCGTAAAGGGTAAGGGTGTCATATGTATTCGTTAAAACAGACAATCCTGCTCTCCCGCTGCCACCTTGCTCATAGGTCATGCCTATTGCACCGTTGAAGGTAGGGTAGGTATCGCCATAGGATGGATAGAGAAGATCAAAAGTTTCTTTGGAGAAATAGAGCCATCCAGCTTGATCAAAGTGTTTTGCATGGTTTTTTCCAATCTCCATTTGAAATTCCCTTTGCCAAGGGGTAATTACTTCGTGATATGGTTCAGCAGCTGGTGGAAAAAAATAAGGCTCATTAATGGCTTGTTCATGAAAATCGACATGTACATGCGGTAGCCATTGGTTGTATAGTTGAATCCGTTGTTTCGATTCTACCTGCGTTAACCAAGCCCAGTCTCGATTTAAATCAAATAAATAATGGTTGGATCTACCTCCAGGCCATGGTTCATTATGTTCTGCTGCATTGCGATTTGGGTTATTGAATTTTGGTCCATATTGACGATAATAATTAACATATCGCTCTCTACCGTCTGGATTTAGGCAAGGGTCAATTATAACGATTGTATTTTTGAGCAGCTCAGTTCTTTTTGACAGGAGTTCATAAGCAGTTTGCATAGCGGCTTCGGTACCACAGCTTTCGTTTCCATGCACATTATAACTAAGCCACACAATCGCTGAATTTTCAGTCGCAACAACGTTGAGGTGATTCAAACGAATTTCCTCTAGTCTCGCTAGGTTTTCTTCTGATGCAATTATGGCGACATACAATTGACGCTGCTCGTTAGTTTTTCCATAGGTTTCTAAACGAACCTGTTTCGGATAAGCTACTTGCAAGGTGTTGAAATAGTCAACTACTTTATCGTGAGGCGTGAATTGTTTCCCAATTTTATAGCCAAGTACATTTTCAGGTGAGAACGTGCTTTGCGAAAAAGAAGGTAAAGAAAGTAGTGAGAGAAGAAGTAAGGAAATTAATTTCATGCGCTAAAAATAAGGTTCAAAGCTAATGAAATTCAATTTAGAATAAAAATAGAATTAGCCAAATTAGATTAGGCCTCTTGTTCGCAAAAATTCATCCAATGATTCAATATCACTAAAGAGTACTTCTCTGGCCTTGCTTCCTTGGAAAGGTCCAATAATTCCCATTCCTTCTAATTGATCCACGATTCTACCTGCTCGATTATAGCCGAGTTTTAGTTTTCGTTGAAGCAAGCTAGCAGACCCTTGTTGATTAATGATCACGATTCGTGCTGAATCGACAAACATGGCATCAATTTCATTCATGTCAAGGTCGGCTCCAGAGTCACTTCCATCAGGAATGTATTCAGGCAGAATTAGTGCTTCAGGATAGGCTCGTTGTCCGCCAATGAAGTTACAAATACTCTCCACTTCGGGTGTGTCCACAAAGCCACATTGTAATCTAATCATGTCTGATCCGTTCATAATGAGCATATCACCTCGTCCTATGAGTTGATCGGCTCCGGATGAATCTAATATGGTTCTTGAATCTATCTTCGAAAGTACTCTAAACGCTATTCTCGCTGGGAAATTAGCTTTTATCATTCCGGTAATTACGTTTACAGAAGGCCTTTGTGTGGCAACAATTAAGTGAATTCCAATAGCCCTAGCTAATTGAGCAATTCTTGCAATCGGATGCTCGACTTCTTTGCCTGCGGTCATGATTAAGTCAGCAAATTCATCAATTACTACTACGATATATGGAAGGTAACGGTGTCCTTTCTCTGGATTTAGGCGTCGGGCAATAAATTTGGCATTGTATTCTTTAATGGTACGTACCTCCGCTATTTTCAAAAGTTCGTAACGATCATCCATTTCAATACAAAGGGAGTTAAGGGTATGCACCACTTTCGAGGTATCGGTAATAATAGCATCCTCATTCCCGGGTAATTTTGCCAAGTAGTGACGTTCAATTTTATTGTATAGTGTTAGTTCCACTTTTTTAGGATCGACCAAAACGAATTTTACTTGAGCAGGATGTTTTCGGTAGAGCAATGAAATCAAGATAGCGTTCAATCCAACCGATTTCCCTTGACCTGTTGATCCAGCAACTAACAAGTGTGGCATTTTTGTCAAATCAAATACAAAGGTTTCGTTGGTAATTGTTTTCCCCAAGACGATGGGTAATTCAGCATCAAAATTCTGAAACTTTTCAGAAGCAATCAATGACCTCATGCTTACCATTTCGGGGTTTAGGTTCGGTACTTCGATTCCAATAGTTCCTTTTCCTGGTATTGGTGCAATGATTCGTATCCCAAGTGCGCTCAAACTCAAGGCGATATCATCTTCAAGATTTTTAATTTTTGAAATACGAACACCAGGAGCGGGTACAATTTCGTATAATGTTACTGTTGGACCAACTGTTGCTTTAATTTTCGCAATATCAATTTTATAATTTGATAGCGTTTCCACAATTTTATTCTTATTTCCCTCGAGTTCTTCTTTGCTAACTGTTGATCCATTAGCTGCATATTCTTTAAGCAGATCAATTGGAGGGAGCAAATAACCATCAAGATCTTTTGTTGGATCATACACGCCAAATTCCGCCACCAATTGTTCTGCAAGACTTCCTTCTGCATCTGTACTTGGCTGTTTTTTTGACTCTGGCACATCAACTAGCGTCTCTTCTTTAGCAATTTCTACTTCAAAATCATCATCAAAATCATTATCGCCATTTTCATCGGTAACATCAATTAATTCAGAATCGTCATCTTCATCAAAATGGATTGTTTCGGAAATATTTTCTTTTTCAATTTCTTCATCTTTAATGGTATTTATTACGTGCATATCATCATGAATAGAAGATAGATGATTATCATCATTTTCAATTCCATCGGATTCAGCAGTTTCCTTTCTAGTATTGCGATTAGCTGTGAAAAACGCGAAAAATTTAGCGAAATTAATATTAAAAAGAAGGGTTGTGATAATGTATAATAAGGTCAAGATTATGCCTATTGTTCCGAAATGCCCAATCGTTGTAATTAACCATTTTGACAAATAGAATCCAAATGTACCACCGAGAAAATTTACATAGTTTGAGAAATAACCGAGCGTCAAAGCTCCCCAGGTCATGTAAGAAATGGTTATAGCAGTACTTCGCCAAATAGGCAATAATTCTAGATCAAAGAGAATTTTTATTCCGATAAGGAAAAGGATAAAGCATAAGCCAACTGAGGTAATTCCAAAAGTTCCAAAAATAAATAGGTGTGCTGTCCAAGCGCCAAATTTACCTAGCCAGTTTTCCGGAGCGGGTATATTGGAGTTGAAAATATAGTCAAAAAAAGACACGTTTAAAAGAGCATCTTGGTCTAATTTCCAAGTAAACAAATACGATATGCAAGAGATGAAAATAAAAATCGAGGTTAATAGAATAATTGACCCTGAAATTGTTTTTAGGTTCTTGTAATTTCTGGGGCTGCTTTTTTTCTCAGAAGGCTTGCTTCCATTACTCTTTTGCTTATCTTTTGTTTTATCAGTCCCTACAACTTTTTCAGCTTTTTCCTTTTCCTTTGGTATATATTCGTTATCGCCCATTTTAATTTTGATATTTCACGAAGATATACAATGCCTTGTTTTCTTTACTGAAAGCAGTTGATATCTATGCACATTGATTTGTTAGTTATTAATGCATGCAAAAAATACCGTATTTTATTGAGCTGAGACTTGCTTAATAAATTCGTCTAGATTGACTTTTTTGTAAGCGCTCGGAATGATGAAAAGATCGAGAGGAGGATCGGTTACTTTTATATCTTCAAGGGTATATTTATAAAGTCCATTATTATTTACTACGAAGTATTCTAATGCTAATCCGGGCAGATTTTGATAAGAACTACTATACCGAGCATTAATTTTTGGTGTGTAATAAAAAATAAACTTCTCGTCTATTCCGTTTATCTTTACTAAAGCCTTTTTGGCTTTCATACCAGCGATTTTTTTTCTTCCAAATTTTTTCTTAAAAGTATACTCCTGAAGGCTATCGCTTATGGTATTGTGATCCGTTTTAATAGCAAAATCACCTTTTGTGGTTGAAACCAAGACATACGAGCGATTCAGTCTTAAATGCTTAATCATTTCTTGTTTTCCAATCGTCGATGAAAAGTTAATGACTTTTAAAAGGCTGTCTTTAGCATAGAGCAACATTTTTGCTGGTAATGAATCAGCAGGACTTAATTTTTCAATGTTGTAAAGTAATTCTCCGCTAAACGCTACTTGATTTTTCTGAGAAAAATAACTCAAAGAAAGTGTTGTGAATAGGAGTAGAATTAGTTTTTGCATCCTCAAAGTTAATTATTCTGCGAATAATACGATTTTAAATCTTTTTGAATTTATAGGATTTTATAAAAAGTGCCCCACTTTCGTGAGGCACTTGTGGAGAAGATGGGATTCGAACCCACGACCTCTTGACTGCCAGTCAAGCACTCTAGCCAACTGAGCTACATCCCCATTTAGCGAAGATTCTTATTGTTTTATCATCAAAAAATTGATAATCAGTGCTTAATGAATACCAAAATGATTCATTTGCACAGTCTTCGTGCACAAATGTAAATAAAAAGGTGCGTATTCTATTCTTTCATTCGCATTTTATTTCTCGCAAAATCCTTACCTTTACAGCGCTTAAACTAGCCATCCTATTTATGCCTAAAAAAATTCAATTCATTTTTAATCCTTCCGAAATTGGAGCAGGAACACGTGGTTCTTCCCTTGGTCCGGCTGCTATTTTAGCTGCAGCGCGTGAGGTAAACAGTCCTTTCTTTGACAAATATCCTCCTATTATTTTGAGCGATTGGAATCAATTATTAGACACAGCATCTCCTTACCGTAAAGCTAAGCGTATTGATGGATTGCAAAAGGTATTCAATTGCATAGAGCAGGAGTTGGCACGTCAAAAAAATGCAGCACAATTTCCTTTTATTGTTTCTGGCGATCATGCTTCTGCTGGCGGAACAATAAGTGGCATTAAAAAAGTCAACCCCGGTAAAAAATTGGGTGTTTTATGGATTGACGCTCATGCTGATATACATACGCCTTATACAACGCCATCGGGCAACTTGCATGGCATGCCTTTAGCCACGGCTTTAGGAATTGATAACCTTGAATGTCAAAAAAATGAGATCGATTCCGATACTGCGGATTATTGGAATCAAATAAAAAGTTCCGCAATTCTTCCCGAAGATTTGGTTTATATTAGTGTTCGAGATACTGAATCTGAAGAGGATTTTTTAATTGATCAGCTAGGGATAAAAAATTATTCGGTAGCGGAATTACGTTCAATGGGAATGGAAAAGTTGCTGACTGAACTCAAACATAGATTTTCAAACTGCGATATGGTTTACATTTCATTTGATGTTGATTCCATGGATCCTAATGAAACATCACTTGGAACAGGAACACCTGTCCCTAATGGTTTAAGTGTTCAGGAAGCTCTATTATTGTTGACGGAAATGATCCAATTACCAAACATTGCCGCATTTGAATTAGTGGAGGTGAATCCTTGTCTGGATGATAAAAAAAATAAAATGGCTGAGGTCGCTTTTGACTTAATAAAAAGTATGGTGGAAGTCCTGGAAAAAGAAAACTAATGGAACAAAAAATTAAGGAACTTTTATTGCAGCATACCAAAGAGCTATTTAATTCGGATATTTCGGATGCTAGTATTCAGTTTCAGGCTACCCGAAAAGATGTAAAAGGTGATTTAACCTTGGTTGTTTTTCCTTTCGCCAAAATACTGCAAACATCCCCTCAACTTGCAGGAGAAAAAATAGGTGCGTTTGTTGCCGATCGTTGCGAAGAGTTAGAATCATTTGAGGTGATTAATGGATTTTTGAATTTTACTTTTTCGCCAGCATATTGGTTTAATATGCTGCATTCCATAAATGAAAATGAGTCGTTTGGCAGGGCTGTTCATCATAGTAAACCTATGATTATGGTTGAGTACTCATCTCCAAACACCAATAAACCGCTGCATCTTGGTCATTTAAGAAATATCTTTTTGGGGCATTCCTTATCAGAAATATTAAAGGCAGCAGGCCATGAGGTCATTAAAACACAAGTGATAAATGATCGCGGAATACATATTTGTAAAAGTATGTTGGCTTGGGAAAAATTTTCACCAACGAATTCCAAAGGTGAACGAGAAACTCCTTCCAATACCGGATTAAAAGGGGACAAGTTAGTGGGGAAGTATTATGTTGAATTTGATAAGCAATTCAATGCAGAGGCAAAGCAAATTATTGCCCAATGGGACTCTGAAGATTTTGATGGTACTTCGGCTGCAGTCGTTGAATTGTATAAAAAGTTTCAGGAGGCTTTGCTGGGAAAAGATGAAAAGGCGCAACAGGCAATTCACGATAAAATTAAAGAGTTAGCTAAAAACGAAACGACTTTGCTTCGCGAAGCAAAAGATATGTTGGTGAAATGGGAGGCACGTGATCCTCAAACGTATTTGCTTTGGACCACCATGAACAATTGGGTTTATGCTGGATTTGATCTTACCTACCAAACGATGGGGGTTGATTTTGATAAATTGTATTACGAATCAGAAACCTATTTATTAGGAAAGGATCTAATTGTTGAGGGCTTAAAATCAGGTGTGTTCTTTAAAAAAGAAGACGGTTCAGTTTGGATTGATCTTACCGCTGAAGGTTTGGATGAAAAAATAGTGTTGCGTTCTGATGGAACAGCAGTTTATATTACCCAAGATATTGGAACGGCCATCGATCGTTTCTCAGATTATCCATCGTTAAGTGGCATGGTTTACACTGTCGGAAACGAGCAGGATTATCACTTTAAGGTTTTGTTTTTAATTCTTGAAAAGTTGGGTTACGCTTGGGCTAAAAATTGTTTTCACCTATCCTATGGCATGGTTGATTTACCAAGTGGCAAAATGAAATCCCGAGAAGGTACCGTGGTAGATGCGGATGATTTGATGCAAGAGGTTGTCGATAAAGCAACAGAAATCACAAAAGAACGTGGTCATTTAGATGGCATGTCTGAGCAATTCCGAAATCGATTATATCAGCAAATTGGCTTGGGTGGATTGAAGTATTACTTACTCAAGGTGGATCCCAAAAAACGGATGCTTTTTAATCCAGAAGAATCGGTCGATCTTTCTGGAAATACAGGCCCTTTTCTTCAATATGCGCATGCAAGGATTTGCTCTTTACTCAAGAAAGAAGATTCTGGTGCCGAACTTGTTTTGGTGCCATTTACACTTCAACATGAGGAAAAAGAATTGATAAAGTGCTTGTCTTCTTATCCTTCTATCATATCGGAAGCTGCTTCAAACTATTCTCCGGCACTTCTCGCCAATTACTTGTATGAATTAGTTAAACAATATGGGCATTTTTATCAAACGATTCCCATTTTAATTGAGCCAAATAGGGACGTTAAATCAGGCCGCTTACTCTTGAGTTATAACGTGTCAAAAGTAATTAAAAGTGGTTTGAGCTTATTGGGAATTGAAGCGCCTGAAAAAATGTAAGGTTAAGCTAACATTCTTTTACTTTAATTGTTGTACTTTTAAGACCTATAATTAAAAGTATGAAATCTACATTTTATCTCTTCATTTTATGCTTTGCTATGCAAAGTACTTCGACTTGTTTGGCTCAACAAGTTTTTTACGGTAAAGAAGCTTCCGAAAAGTATCCATTTGCAACCCTTGTTCGATTGAAAGGGGAGAATAGAGTTCCCGATTATATTCAATTTAGTAGCGATTTGGCTATTAATGAGTCTCAAACGGTAGAATTTCTAAGAAAGGTTTTTAAGTTGTCATCTGATTACAGCTTCGAATTAGTGAAAGAAGAGCAAGATGATATGGGGCAAAATCACCAAATTTATCAGCAGTATTATAGAGAAGTCCCGGTTGAATTTGGCCGCTACAAAGCTCATTTTAAAGAGGGTCGCTTAACGTCCATAAATGGAGCGTTTTACACGAATATAAACCAAAGTGCAAGTCCTTCTATTGTTCCTGAGCTTGCTATTCAAGCTGCATTAAATAAGGTAAATGCCAGCACATATAAATGGGATATTATTCAAGAGGAAGCGCTTTTAAAAGCTGAGCGACAAGATATTTCTGCTACGTATTATCCAAGTCCTGAATTAATCTGGATTGCCACTAATTACACTAATCCTATATTTCAGTTGGCTTATAAAATGGATGTTTATGCCAATGAGCCCTTGAGTCGTCAAAATCTTTACGTTGATGCTCACACAGGACTGGTAATTTATAGTACTGATCAAATTCATACTGCCGATAGCAATGGAGTTGCTGTTACTGCTTACTCTGGAAACCGAGCTATTGTAGCGGATTATTTTTCATCTCAATTTAGACTAAGGGAATCGGGTAGGGGAAATGGTATTCAAACGTTCGACTTAAATAATACGTCTAATTACGGCGCTGCGATTGATTTTATTGATGTAGATAATTTTTGGAATAATACCACAAACCAGGACCAATATGCTGGAGATGCACACTGGGGGGCTGAAATGACCTACGATTATTTTTGGCAAATTCATAACCGAAACAGCATTGATGGCAATGGCTTTGCCTTGAAAAGTTATATGCATTACAATACGAATTACAATAATGCTTTTTGGGACGGGCAGCGTATGACGTATGGTGATGGAAACGGAACTACTTTTACTCCTTTGACCGCTATAGATATTACTGGTCACGAGATTGCGCATGGCTTGACCTCAAATACGTCCAACTTAGTGTATGCCAATGAGTCTGGTGCTCTAAACGAATCTTTTTCTGATATTTTTGGTGTTTCTGTTGAATCTTTTGCTAACAACAATGCCCTAAATTGGGTGATAGGTGAAGATGCAACGCCGAGTGGTAACGGCATTAGAAGCATGAGCAATCCCAATGCTTTTCAAGATCCTGACACCTATCTTGGGACAAATTACTATACCGGAACTCAAGATAATGGTGGGGTTCACACCAATTCAGGGGTGCAAAATTTTTGGTTCTATTTATTGAGTATTGGTGGTACAGGAACCAATGATATCGGTCAAGCATACAACGTTACAGGCTTAGGAATGATAGATGCATCGCGTATCGCATTTCGAAACAATACTTTTTATTTAACGCCAAATTCGGATTATCAGGATGCGCGTTTTTATGCTATTCAGTCAGCGATCGACTTGTTTGGAGCTTGCTCACCAGAAGTAATGGCCACCACCAATGCTTGGCATGCCGTAGGGGTAGGACAGGTGTTTTCGTACACGGTGAATGCTCAATTCTCAACTGCATTTCAAAATTATTGCCAGGCACCCGCTTTGGTTAATTTTAGCAATCAAAGTTTCAATGCTGGAACTTTTCAATGGAATTTTGGCGACGGTGGAACATCCACGGCTTTAAATCCCTCACATACGTATCAAAATCCCGGACTTTACACGGTTACGCTTATTGCAAGTGGCGGTGCTTGTGGATCTGACACTACCATTTTAGTGGATTATATCAATGTAGATCCCTCGCTTCCTTGTGCCATCACGATGAATCCTTCAGGGGCGAATCAGAACCAAAGTGCTTGTGTTGGAACCCTTTTCGATCCAGGAGGCGGTGCTGCCAATTATCAGGATTTGGTTACTAGCGAAATTACCATTGCACCTACCGGCGCTGCTTCGTTGACCTTGACATTTAGTGTATTTGATTTGGAGCCTAATTACGATTATTTATACATTTATGATGGTCCGTCGAATACGAGTCCATTGATTGGACAATATACAGGAAACACTTTGCCAAGCGGAGGCACCATTCAATCGAGTTTTGGTGCGGTGACTTTAAAGTTTTTCTCTGACACCTACGTTACCAATCCGGGTTTTGTGATGACGTGGGCCTGCCAAATTCCTACAGCTGAGCCAATTGCCGATTTCATGGCCACCTCAACGAGCAGTTGTTCTGGAGATATTTCTTTTCAAGACCAAAGTACCAACGGTCCATCTGTTTGGGCTTGGGATTTTGGGGACGGTGGAGTTTCCAACAGTCAAAATCCCCTTCACATTTACACCCAAGATGGCATTTACGATGTAACCTTAGTCGCCTCTAATGCTTTTGGTTCGGATACTTTTAGCATCAATCAATACATCACCATAGATCGACCAGACGCTCCAAGTGTAATTGGTGCTATTATTTGTACTCCAGATTCTGTTTCGGTAACAGCCACTGCTTTAGGTGATTTAAGCATTTGGGATGAAGAGTTTGGAGGTAATGTAGTTGCAACGGGAGGACTTTATACAAGTTACTTACAGCAGACAGATACCTTGTGGGCGGAAAGTTCCGAGGATCAAGCGGCGCTATATGTTGGTCCTGTAAATTCAAGTTTTGGTACAGGAGGCCAACACAATAATACCACAGTGCAATACATGATTTTTTCAGTGAATGAGCCATTGACCGTGGTATCTGCTTGGGTGAATGCAGCTGCTGCAGGAGACCGAACCATTACCTTGTGGGATGCTAGTGGGAACCAATTAGATTCTAGGTTTTTGAATATTCCTTCTGGTGGTTCTCGGATTTCATTGAACTTTCATTTAGATCCTGGTGTGGCTTACAGAATAGGAGGCTCCCAAATGAATCTTTACCGAAACAATGCAGGAGCGATCTTCCCTTATCAATTACCCGGTTTATTGTCAATTACAGGGTCAAGTGCCGGTGGTGCTTTTTACTATTATTTTTACGACTGGGAGGTGGTGAAAGATCCTTGTATCAGTCCGCGGACACCGATCTATTTAATTATGGATGAGGTGCAAGCATCAGCTGGTATAAACACTACTGGCATGACTGCAAGTGTTTCAGTGAATAATTCTCAAAATGCAAATGTTTATGCATGGGATTTCGGTGATGGGACTACCGCTAGTAGTGAGTTGCCAAGCCATACTTATTCTTTGCCAGGAACCTACTCCGTAACACTTGTAGCTTCAAACGACAATTGCAGCGATACCATGGTTTATGAGGTAAATCCTGATAATGCAGGTTTGGTTGATTTAACGAGCTTTATGGTCGAATTGTATCCAAATCCGTCCAGTGCGATGGTTCATGTAAAAACAAATTTGGCATCCATAGAAAAAATTCAGGTTTTTGAATCTTCTGGTCGCTTAACACTATCTAGAAATGGGCAGGGTTCTGAGATTGATGTGGACGTTTCAAAACTGCAAAGCGGCAACTACGTATTTAAAATTTATACGACAGAGGGCTTACATGTTCGTTCGTTTGTGAAGATGCCTTAACATTAGCGGTAGAAAATAACTTCGTCACTTAATTCACGCACCATTTTAAAAAGTTCATCCTTAAATGTTTGTGGATCATACGTTCCTTTTTCAATTAATCGAAGTTTATGTTCCCATTGTCCGGTGAGCTCTGGACTTTTTAATAGATCACTTTTAATCGTATCAATTAAGTTCATCCCTGTATCTGTGGCGACAAGATTTTTCTTTTTCTTTTCAATGTATTTTCGTTTGAAAAGCGTTTCGATAATATTAGCACGTGTTGACGGCCTACCAATTCCGTTTTCTTTCATTAATTCTCTCATGTCCTCATTTTCCACCAATTTCCCAGCGGTTTCCATGGCACGCAATAAGGTCGCTTCCGTGTAGTATTTTGGAGGACTCGTTTTCCCTTTATGAATCTCAGGGGCGTGAGCACCGCTTTCACCTTTTTCAAAAATAGGGAGGATCTTTTCTTCGGCTTCTTTGGGTTCTTTTTTTAATTCTTTGGCCTCCGCTTCGTCCACTTTTTCTTCTTTTAAATCATCGTATACTTCTCGCCATCCCTTTGTAATAATTTGCTTTCCAGTCGCTTTAAAGACCAAAGCATCTACTTTTCCCAATACCGTAGTATTCGATACCTTACACTCTGGATAAAAAACAGCAATAAAACGACGGCAGATTAAATCGTAAATTTTCTGCTCATCCATAGAAATACCTGAAGGGGCGATTCCGGTTGGAATAATGGCGTGGTGATCAGTTATTTTTTTATCATCGAAAATCGTTTTTGATTTTGGAATGGATTTCTGAAGTAAAACTTCTGTAAATCGCTGGTATTCCTTTAGATTTCCTAAAATACCCGGAATTTTTGGGTGCAAATCTTCCGAGAGGTAAGTAGTATCAACCCTTGGGTAGGTCACTAATTTTTTCTCGTATAAACTTTGAATTAGATTAAGTGTTTGTTCAGCGCCAAAACCAAATCGTTTGTTTCCATCCACTTGAAGGGAAGTTAAATCATACAAGCGTGGATTTCCTTCTTTTGCCTCTTTCTGTTCGAAAGAAGTAACTTCAAAGGGTTTATTTAGGAGATATTCCAGTCCTTTTTGGGCTTTGTCTAGAGATTTTAGTCGCTCAATTTGACATAAAAATTCCGTGTCGCGATACGTGGTTTTTAGTTCCCAATATTCTTCCGAATTAAACGCGTTGATTTCTTTTTGTCGGTTAACGATCATGGCCAAGGTCGGTGTTTGAACGCGCCCAACCGATAAGACCAACTTATCTTTCCCGTATTTTTTAGTGTACAATCTGGTTCCGTTTATTCCAAGCATCCAGTCACCGACAGCGCGCGAGTTTCCTGCAGCGAATAAATTATCAAAATCTTTTGAATCTTTGAGCTTACTGAATCCAGCTTTGATGGCCTCCTCGGTTAAGGAAGAAATCCAAAGTCGTTTGATGGGGACTTTACATTGTGCTTTTAGGAGAACCCATCTCTGAATCAATTCTCCTTCTTGCCCAGCATCCCCACAATTAATCACCTCAGAAGCCTTTGCAACCAATGCTTTGATGGTTTGAAATTGTTTCTCAACCCCTTTATCTGCTTTGATTTTTATGCCAAATTGCGGTGGGATAATGGGAAGATCTTCTAATTTCCAATATTTCCAAAGCGGATTGTAATCTTCAGGATCCTTCAAAGAGCAGAGGTGACCAAAGGTCCAAGTTACACAATAGCCGTTGCCTTCAAAATACCCATCATGTCGTGTTTTTGCGCCTAGAATTTCCGCCAAATCTTTGGCTACACTGGGTTTTTCGGCGATACAAAGTTTCATTTCACAGGAAAGTAAATAACATTGAATTGGGAAGTTTGCATGCAATAATCTAATTTATGATGGATCAACTATTTATTAGCCTCTGCCTTGCTATATTCCAGAAGACCTTTTTCCAACCATGCTTTGAAATCAGCTGTGTTGCCGTGGTGTTCATAGTCTGCTGAGCCAATGTCTAAATCTTCATTTTTCGGGCCTAGTAAACGGTAATATGGTTGAGTATTACTTTTATATCTTGTGGTTTGTAAATAGCTCCATTTGTGGCCAACTTGAGTTATTTTCATTTTTTTACCCGGCGCATATTCTAATTCCTTATGTTCGGAAGCAGGCAGGGCTGTTTTTTCATCAACATATAATGAAACAATTACCATTTTATCACGCAGTATTTCAAGGATTCCTGGCTCGCCCCAAACCTTTTCCTCCATTTTTCGACAGTTGACACAGGCATGTCCTGTAAAGTCCACAAAAAGAGGTTTGTGTACTTCTTTTGCATACGCCTCTGCTTTTTCTAGGTCATGGAAAACCATGATGTTTTGAGGTCCAAGGTGCATGTCCTTATTTTCCGAATGCGAATTTGTATTTTGGCTCGTTCCAATTCCAGTTGGCGATTCGCTGTAAGAAAGTGGTGGAGGAAATCCACTGATTAATTTTAGAGGAGCGCCCCACATTCCCGGAATTAAGTAGATGACAAACACTAAGCAAGTACTCGCTAACATAGTCCTAAATACAGAAAGTTTTTCTGTTGGGCTATCGTGCGGAAGTCGAATAAATCCAAAAAGATAAATCGTTAACACGGTAAATAATCCAATCCAAATCGCCAGGAACAACTCTCTTTCCAAGAAATGGCCTTGCACCACTAAATCAGCATTTGACAGGAATTTAAAAGCAAGGGCCAACTCTAAAAACCCTAAAAATACTTTAACTGTATTTAACCAACCACCAGATTTTGGTAGTGAATTCATCCAGCCAGGAAAAGCAGCAAAGAGTGTAAAAGGTAAGGCCAATGCCAAGGAAAATCCAAACATTCCTACAAATGGTGCTATGCCGCCAATCGTAGCCGCTTCAACCAATAAAGTGCCTACAATTGGCCCGGTGCAGGAAAAGGATACAAGAGCAAGCGCTAATGCCATGAAGAAAATCCCTAAGATGCCACCTTTATAAGATGCATTATTGGCTTTATTTTGCCATGAGCTAGGTAGCATAATTTCAAAAGCGCCTAGGAAAGAAAGTGCAAATACCACCAAGAGTATAAAGAAAGTGATGTTAAACCAAACATTTGTCGATAATGCATTAAGCGCTGAAGGACCAAAAATAGTGGTGACAATTGTTCCTAAAATTACATAAATCGCAATGATAGATATGCCGTAGAATATCGCATTACGAATACCTGCGGCTTTTGATTTACTGGATTTTGTAAAGAAACTTACGGTCATCGGAATCATCGGAAAAACGCATGGAGTAAGTAGGGCAGCAAATCCGCTTAAGAATGAAATGATAAAAATAAGCCACATTGATTTTTTAGGTTCAGGTACTTTTTTAATTGATTTAGTTGTGTCATCGCTTATTTTTTTTGCTGTATCTGAACTCGAAGTGTCAGCTTGTTTCTCAGCAATACTATCCTTTTCAGCAGCTAATTCGTATCCTTTAACATCAAGTGAAAAGGGGTATTCGTGGGGCATCAAACATTTTCCAGCTTCATCGCAAACTTGAAAGGCGAATGCACCAGTGACCTTAAAATCAGTAGCTGAATTAATAATAAATTTTCTTTTCATTGTGATTGAACCTTTGTGGTGACTTTGCATATCACCGAGGTCTTCTTCAATAAATTGTATCGGTTTGGGTTCTATCGTTTCTCTGGCAGTAAAACTTTTATTTTTTGTTAGATTGATTTCTGTAGGAATGGCAAAAGATCCGTTGGGAAGTTTGTTGGAGTTAATGTGCCATCCCGGAATGATATTAATTTTTGCAACAACAAAGGCTTCACTTTCTTTTTGCTCAATTGAAAATTTCACAGCAACTACCTTTTCATGATCGATTATCTGCGAATACACAAAACTTTGATGCAGTATAACAATAAGTATCCCAAGTATTTTTTTCATTCGTGTCAGTTATTTTAGTTGAATAGTAAACGGCACCTCAATAGGAGGCATACATCTGGTGTCGTCACAAACCATGTATAGAACGCTTCCATTGAGTTGTTTTAAATGTTGAGTTTTCGTTTTTTTTATTTTTATTTTTATTTTCTGTTCTGCTAAGTATGTATTTTCGAATAGATACACTTGAGAATCAAAATTTACATCAAAAATCTCGTGAGGCTCAAGTTTTTCCTCAAATTTACCGATGAGCTTAGTTCCCTTTTGTTTAGCTATGCTAATACTTACCGGAATTGGACCAGCATTAGCAGGTGTTTTTTGAGAATAAAGGTGCCAACCTTTATCAATAGTTCCTTTAATAACGATACTTGCGTTAAGTTTATCGTAGCTAAATTCCCAACTCAAATGATTTTGAGCAGTAAGTTGACTAAACCCAATATAAAACAGGCAATGAAGGAGAGCAAAATATTTCAACATTAATCAAAATTAGATTAAAATTTCAATAATTCGATTAATTGGAATCCATAATCCGCCTTTAAGACAAATAAATTTCGCTCCGGAAGCCCAAATAGTGGTGTCTACTCGTTTAATACCTGTGTCATCTTGAAAGATAATCGTCACTTTTGTGCGGTGAGCATTACCAAGAATGGTGGCATCTTTAATTTGTTGCAATAAATTTTCTTGTTGATTTAGTTGAATGTCGTTTAAGAACTTACAATCAACGATAGTTTCCTTTTGGATTAATTCAATTTCTTGTACCATAAAGTCAATTTTCAAGAAATGTAGGATTTAATTTAATGACTTCAAAGAAATGTTAATAACTTAATCTTCTGGTTAATTAACCCCATTTTTATAGTCACCAAGAAAGCCTAGGATCTACATTAATTTGATGATCCGCTTTTGAGCCATTTTCAAATAAATACTTTCCAGAAATAGCAATCATTGCCGCATTATCGGTGCAGTACTCGAATTTTGGAATAAACACATTACATTCTTTTTCTTTCCCCCATGTTTTAAGGCGGCTTCTTAAATATGAATTCGCCGACACCCCACCAGCAATGGCCACTTGTGTTAGTTGGTGTTCTTTGCATGCTTTATTAACCTTATCTAACAAGATTTCAATTAAGGTATGCTGAATGGAAGCGCATAAATCAGCGAGGTTCTCTTCTATAAAATTGTTATTTATCAGTTTTTGATCCCTTAAAAAGTAAAGGATAGAAGTTTTAACCCCACTGAAACTAAAATTTAATCCTTCCATGCGTGGTTTTGAAAAGGTAAATCGCAGCGGATTTCCATCTATGGCGTATTTGTCGATTAGTGGTCCCCCAGGATATGGCAGTCCCAACATTTTGGCCGCTTTATCAAATGCCTCGCCAACAGCATCGTCTATCGTTTGCCCAAGAATGGTCATCTCTAAAGGCGATGTTACCTTAACCAGTTGTGTATGTCCGCCTGAAACTGTTAAACATAAAAAGGGGAAACTTGGTGCTAGCTCGTTTGCATCTTCAATAAAATGAGCTAGTATGTGCGCTTTCATGTGATGCACTGGAATGAGCGGTTTATTGATCGCCAGTGCTAAGGCTTTGGCAAATGAACCGCCTACGATTAAAGAGCCCATCAAGCCTGGACCTTGAGTGAATGCAATAGCATCAATATCTTTTAAACTAATTCCCGCTTTTTTTATGGCTTCTTGAACAACTGGTATAATATTTTCTTGATGGCATCGGCTGGCTAATTCTGGAACAACACCACCGAATTTCGCGTGAATGTTTTGGCCTGCAACTACATTTGATAAAATACGATTCCCTTTTAATATGGCTGCTGAGGTATCATCACAAGAAGATTCTATTCCCAAAACTATAGTGTCGTTCGCTATCAAATGCTTAAATTTGTGTTAGAATGGTAAAAATACTCAAAATAATAGGTCGAATTGTTGGTGTTTCATTAGAATGGCTGACGATTTTCCTCATTATTTTTTTATTTGCCATTCGCACCTCTAGTTTTCAAACATTTCTTGCTGAAAAAGCAGCTTCTTATTTTTCGAAAGAATTGAAAACTAAGGTTACGGTCAATAAAGTTGACATCATCTTATTTAATAAAATTTACCTTGATGGTTTTTTGATGTTAGATCGTGAAAAAGATACGCTTTTATCATTGAAGACATTAGAGGCATCTTTTGATGGTAAAAGTTTGCTAGGTAATAAAATAAAGGTTAGCAATATTAAATTAGATGATGGGCTAATTAAGGTTGCTAAGTCGTCTAAATCTAAAGAATTCAATTTTCAATTTCTTGTTGATTATTTCCAAAGTGACGAGCCTTCGGATTCCTCAAACCCAATAGATTTAGCGATTAAAAAAATTAGCCTTAATAACTTTTCCGTCCATTATCATGATTTTAATGCTAAACGTACCCCATTCACATTCAATGAAAACCATATCGATATCTCAAAGTTGAATGTAAGTTTGGAGGAAATTAGTAGCAACAAAAAAGGCTTGAATTTGGCTATAAAGCACCTGAGTTTGAAAGAGTCTTGTGGTCTAGTTCTTAATAATTTATGCGGTAAATTAGCCATCAACGATAAATCAGTTGATTTATCTCAGGCTATTATTTCATTGAATAGCTCGGTCATTAAGGCATCAAAAATAGCTGTTAATTGGAATAGCCAAGATGATTTAGATGCTTTTGTGGATAAGGTTATCTGGAAAATAAACATCCAACCAAGCAAAATTCTCCTAAGTGATATTGCTTTTTTTGTGCCCGAAATGAAAGGCATGCATAATCGTATTGCTTTACAAGGGAATGTTTCCAATACCCTTTCTCACTTGTTTATTAAGGGCTTGAAATTAGATTATGCTAAAAACACCCATATTCATGCTGATTTAGAATTACCAAATTTTAGTGATTTTTCGGCATACGACTTTAAAGAAAAAATACATAGTGCCTCTATTGATATGTCTGAATTGCAAAATTTCATCCTTCCTTATCCATCTGGAAAATTAATTTTAGGGGATGAAATAAACCAATTAGGTGTTGTTCGACTGGCTAATTTTAGATTAACCGGGAATAACGGTGCAGCAACTATTGCCCCTACTACCATTAAAACGAGCTTGGGTGATGCGTCAATTCTTCAAGCTATTCGTTTTTCAACTGTGACCACCGATTTAGTTATTGCTCCCTTCATCAAAGAGAGTCCGTCTATCGCTATGAGAAATTTCAATTTAGGAAAGTTGCTACAGATTAATGAAATCAACTGTATTGACGGTGAAATCGGATTTTCAGATTTTATCATAAAAGAGAATGATATTCAAGTTTCAGGTATCAATGCTAAGTTTAATAAGTTAGAAGCATTGGATTATTCTTATTCCTCTATTGCTATAAATTCTGCACAGCTCGGAAAAAATATCTTTGAGGGAAAAATAACGATTGATGATAAAAATTTAGACCTAGATTATGTAGGAAAGATTGGCTTTGGTAAGACCCCGTTTTATGATTTGGCGCTCGAAATAAAAAAGGCAAAGCTTGATTTATTGGGTTTTTCATCGACTCAACAATCTGAATTGTTAGGTAAAATCAACATAAATATTTCTGGAGATAAGGTGACTAATTTAAATGGTACCATTTCATTTAATGACCTCGTTTATAAAGAAAAAGAAAAAGATGTATCAATCCCTCAAGCAAAGCTATCGGTCAGTCGATCTGAGATAGCTGATGTTTATAAACTTACTAGCTCTCTGTGCGATATTGAACTTATTGGAAAAATTGATTTTAATACAGTATTAAATGATTTTGTTTACGAACTAGCTAAAATAGTACCATCAATTAACCTTAGCTCATCGCTTAAAAACACTCAAACAATCAATAATTTTACCTACGAAATAACCACAAAAAAACTAGATGATTTATTTTCAATTTTTCTTCCCGAATTATATATTGCTGATGGAACTATATTAAAAGGTGGCTTTAATTCGAAAAACGAAAACTTTCAATTAGTAATAAATGCTTCCGAAGTCATGTATGATAGTATTATTATTAAAGGTATTGACATTAATCAAAATATGACATCCAATGGTTTTTTCGCTGATTATAAATTTGCCAAATTAATTATAGACGATTCTTTATCATTTAATAATGTTGATTTCTTAACTAAAGGAACACAAGGTGTTTTATCCTCAAGTTTAATATGGGATCCAAATGGCAAAAATTTTTCTAAGTTGGGTTGGAAAACGAAGGTAAAAAACTCCAATGATATTTTGTTTACTGTTGAGCCTTCATTCTTTTCTATTAATGATATTAGGTGGGATATTTTTACCAATTCAACAATCGCCCTGGTAAATAGCGATATTGATTTTAATAATCTGCTACTTCAAAGAAAGAATCAAGAAATTAACATTGATGGTATTTTTTCAAATAATGCCAATGAAAAATTAATAGTAGAATTGAAAAAAATTGATCTTTCAGAAATAAGTCAATTATTAAAATTAGATGTTCAATTAGCGGGGTTCTATAATGGCAATGTTAGCATTAATAACGCCTCGTCTAATGTTGAATTTTCTGTCTTGGCTGATATATCAAAATTATTTTTGAATGAACAAGAACTTGGTGACATTCACTTCACATCAGATTATGATTCAGAAAGTCAAAGTATTTATGCCAGCGGAAATTTAACGTATCGTGCCTTACCCACAATGGATTTTAGTGCTTCTTATTTTATGAAGCGTGATAGAAATAATCTTGAAATGGATTTAAATTTTAATAATACTGATTTGCATTTTCTAAATGGATTTATTGATCCTACTGCCGTAAGTGAAATTCAAGGAACATTACTAGGTAAGCTTCTTATAAGGGGCAGTCTTGATGCACCTGAATTATCCGGTAAGCTTAGCTTGGCTAAAACCGGAGCAAATATTGAGTTATTAGGCGTACATTATAGCTTAGATGGTGATGTAATAGTTGATAAGGACGTGATAGACTTTAAGAATATACCAGTGAAAGATGAAGATGGTAATCTCGCGTTCCTCAATGGAAAAGTTTTACACACCAATTTTGATAAATTCAGCTATAATTTTAAGCTTGACTTTGAATCTCCTACCAATCCACAAGAAGCCAGATTAAATAGTATTGCTGCAAATTCTAAGCGGTTTTTAGTCTTAAATACAAAATATAAGGAAGGTGAATCGTATTATGGTAAAGCATATGGAAAAGGATATGCTAATATTTCGGGTAAAGGAGCTAAAATGGATGTTGATGTTTTCTTGGAAACAAGATTAGGCTCTCAATTAAATTTTCCAATGTACGGGGTATCGGAGATTGATGAAGATGATAATTTAATTCATTTTATCGCTAAAACTGATGAAGTTGCGAAGCCTCGTCAACAAACAACAGATTATACTGGCTTAACATTAAACATGAAATTTAAGCTTACCCCAGTAGCCAAACTAAAGATTATTTTTAATGAGCAATTAGGAGATGAAATTAGTGCTGTAGGCGCTGGGGAAATTGCCTTAAAGTTGGACGCTTTTAATAATTTAAATTTAGAAGGAACCTACAATATAAACAAGGGAAGTTACTATAATTTTGCCATGGGGCCCCTAAAACAGCCTTTTGAAATTCAGCAAGGTTCAACGATTACTTGGACGGGCAATATTTATGATGCAAATATTGATATCGTGACTGCCTTTACCATTAAAAAGGTAAGTATTTTGGATTTGAGTCCAGAATTGCTTGATAAATCACTTTTGAACCAAGATGTTGTATGTTTTCTAAAATTGAATGAAACACTAGAATCACCAAAAATTAAATTTGAGATTCTTGCTCCAAATGCGTCTGAATCAGGAAAGTCATTGATTTCAAGAGTTAATGCTGAAAATGATGAGTTGAATCGGCAGTTCTTCTCGCTGCTTTTAGTGAAAAAATTCCAGCCAATTAAGGGTACTGTTTCAGCAAGTAGCTCTGCTGCATTCGATTTGGTTGAATCACAAATAAATGGTTTGTTGGGACAACTATCTAAAGAATATAAGGTAAATGTTGATTTGGGAGAATCTAATGCATTGGCATCGGTTCAGAAGAACTTTTTAAATGATCGGCTCGTTGTGACGGGTAGTTTTGGCGTTGAGAATAATACTACCGAGGGACAAACGGCTAGTGGTTTTATTGGTGATGTAAGTATTGAATACCTCGTTAATAAAAAAGGCACCTTACGCGTAAATGCGTTTAATAAGTCTAATACGAATACGGTAGACGAAAATTCAGGGCCTTTCACGCAAGGGGCAGGATTATCTTATCACGAGGAATTTAACACGATTAATGATTTTGAATTGGCTCAATCTGTTTTTGATATTTTTAGGCCTAAAGACAAAAAATATTTTAAAAGTCGACGCAAGAAAAAACAAACGAGGCTACCGCCATTAGTTATTAATGATGGGTCAAGTCCAGTAATAAAAAAGGATGAATAATATGAAAAAAGTGCTTATTGCAAATCGTGGGGAAATAGCCCGAAGGGTCATTAGAACGCTGCGAAAAATGAATATTAAAAGTGTTGCAATTTATAGTGATGCGGATGCTAATGCACCTCATGTTCTTGAAGCTGACGAATCAGTATATGTAGGTAAAAGCCCTTCCTCTGAAAGTTACTTGCAGCAGGATTTAATTCTTAAGCATTGTAAAGACTTGAATGTTGATGGTATTCACCCCGGTTATGGTTTTTTATCTGAAAATGCTGGCTTTGCACGGAAGGTTAAAAGTGCAGGTATCACTTTAATTGGACCTACTCCTGAATCAATGGAATTGATGGGTGATAAGTTAAGTGCTAAACAAGCGGTAAAAACGTATAATGTTCCTTTAGTACCCGGTGTAGATGAAGCAATTTCTGATCTCGAAGCTGCAAAGAAGATCGCGGAGCAAATTGGGTATCCAATTTTAATTAAAGCTTCTGCAGGTGGTGGTGGAAAAGGTATGCGCTTGGTTGAAAATACCGCTGAATTCGAAAGTCAAATGAAATTAGCGCAAAGTGAAGCAAGATCATCTTTTGGTGACGATGCTGTTTTTATTGAAAAGTTTGTCGATAAGCCACGTCATATTGAAATTCAAGTATTTGCCGATCAATTCGGAAATGTTGTCTATTTATTCGAAAGAGAATGCTCTATTCAACGACGTCACCAAAAAGTGATTGAGGAAGCGCCTAGTGTAGTGCTCACTCCAGCACTTCGGAAAGAAATGGGTGAGGCCGCTGTCGCTGTTTGTAAAGCATGTAAGTATGAGGGCGCCGGAACCGTTGAGTTTTTATTGGATGGCGAACTCAATTTTTATTTTTTAGAAATGAATACGCG
The DNA here is from genome assembly GCA_044336865.1 of Crocinitomicaceae bacterium. Taxonomy (GTDB): domain Bacteria; phylum Bacteroidota; class Bacteroidia; order Flavobacteriales_D; family Crocinitomicaceae; genus UBA952. The sequence continues at coordinate 26,847 of JBIIOQ010000005.1, forward strand.
CTTGCAAGTGGAACATCCAGTTACGGAAGAAATTACGGGTTTAGATTTAGTTGAATGGCAAATTAGGGTTGCTCGTGGTGAAAAATTACCGAAAAGCCAAGATGAAATTGTTTGCAATGGTCATGCTATTGAAGTGCGTGTTTATGCAGAAGATGCTATGAACGGATTTACCCCCGATATTGGTACGCTTGAACGCTATCGAATTCCAAGCGGAAAAAGTGTTCGGGTTGATGATGCTTTTTTGGAAGGAATGGAAATTCCAATTTATTACGATCCAATGATTGCTAAATTAGTGGTGTGGGGAATAACACGAAAAGATGCCATCGCTCGCTGTATTGAAGCAATCGATGATTATCAAATTTCAGGCGTGAAAACAACGCTAGACTTTGGAAAGTTTGTGCTGAAACATCCTGCATTTATTTCTGGTGATTTCGATACGAATTTTGTAAAAACGTATTTTTCTGATCCGAGTGTTATGCATCAAGCAATGACGGAGGAAAAAGATGCGCTTTTGCACGCTATTGATAAAATCTGGGATGATATTAATGCCTTTAAGGAACGCGAATTTGCATCGAATGAAATAACGAGCTCCTGGAAAAATAAGTTGCAATCATGATGATTTTTTTTTATTTCACATTGAATTTTAAGGTACTTTTACGACAAAATATTTGCAAATGAATTTACACGAATACCAAGGAAAAGCAATTCTAAAAAGTTATGGAGTTGCAGTACAAGAAGGAATTGTTGTTGATAAAGTCGAGGACGCCCTTGCTGCAGCAAATGAGTTAACAGCACTTACAGGTACAACCTGGTTTGTTATTAAAGCACAAATCCATGCCGGAGGCCGAGGAAAAGGGACCGTGGAAGAAACGGGTTCTCATGGTGTAACGCTAGCCAAAGGAATTGATCAAGTGGAAGAAAAAGTCCGTGGGATTTTGGGTGGTCATTTGACAACCGCTCAAACGAATGGTAAAGGGAAAAAAGTAAATAAGGTGCTTATTGCACAAGATGTATATTATCCAGGTGAAGCGGAAATCGAAGAGTTTTATATGTCTGTTTTATTGGATAGAGAAATAAGTAAAAATGTTATTGTTTATTCTACGGAAGGTGGAATGGATATTGAACACGTAGCTGAACATACCCCAGAGAAAATTCACAGAGAAATTATTGACCCTCGTGTTGGAATACAAGGATTTCAAGCGAGAAAAATAGCCTTTAATTTGGGCTTGTCAGGCGAAGCGTTTAAGCAAATGGTAAAGTTTATTCCAACCTTATATAAGGCATATGAAGGAATTGATGCGGCCATGTTTGAAATAAATCCACTTTTCAAAACGTCAGACAATAAAATCATTGCTGTTGATGCAAAAGTAACCTTGGATGGAAACGGATTATTTCGTCATCCTGATTATGAAGCAATGCGCGATAAAACAGAAGAGGATCCAACAGAAGTAGAAGCAGACGAGGTAGGTTTAAATTTCGTGAAATTAGATGGTAATGTGGGATGTATGGTAAATGGGGCAGGATTAGCGATGGCAACCATGGACATTATCAAACTTTCAGGTGGAAATCCTGCTAATTTCTTAGATGTTGGAGGTACTGCTAATGCAGAACGTGTTGAAAAAGCATTTCATATTATCTTAAAAGACCCAAATGTTAAGGCGATATTGATAAATATTTTTGGTGGTATTGTTCGTTGTGATCGTGTTGCCCAAGGTATTGTTGATGCCTATAAAAACATCGGCCAAATTCCAGTGCCAATTATTGTTCGTTTACAAGGAACAAATGCCGTAGAAGCCAAAAAAATCATTGATGATTCTGGTTTGAATGTGCATTCAGCTGTCCAGTTGCAAGAAGCAGCGGATTTGGTGAAAGAGGTATTGGCAAACTAAAACACAACGACTCGCTGGCCGGGTGACCCCGCCAATCGAGTGTTCGCCGAAGGTGGATGTATCGAGATAGCGGAATTCTATATGCCACAATACAACCTCGCAAATCGAGTGTCCGCTGAAAGTGGATGTATCGATCCGCCAAGGCGGAGGAGTAACTAAAAAACAAAAAAACACACACACATGAAAAAGACACTACAAATCCTTACCATTTTCACTCTAAGCTTAAACGCTTACGCACAAGTGCCTAACTATGTCCCAAGTAACGGCTTGGTAGGGTGGTGGCCTTTTAACGGTAATGCCAATGATATAAGCATCAATGGAAATCATGGTACGGTTAATGGTGCAACCCTAACAACGGATAGATTTGGAGTTGCAAACATGGCGTACAGTTTCGATGGGGTTGATGATTTTATTGAAATCACTGATAATCCAAATTATTCATTCTTATTGAACAATAGCTATTCTGTTAATATTTGGTTTAGTTTAACCAATTTAGGTTCTACTCAGGCATTTATTGGACAAGGAGATGGCGACGGCTTGAATCAAAACCGATTTTGGCGAATTACTTATTATTCAAACAATAATATTAGCAATCACATAAGAGGAAATTTATCAGATCCTTTTGATACAAAAAATTTATTTCCTTGGTCATCAGTAAATCAATGGCATATGCTTACCATGGTTAGGAATTATAACAATAATTTGAAAATGTATATTGATGGAGGACTTCAAGATACTGATACAGATATAACAGGTATAGCTAGCCCATTTACACAGCAAAGAAATTTATATATTGGGGCATTTTTTAATTCCTATCCCAATATTCTAATGCAGTTTCTACAAGGTTCCCTAGACGACATAGGCATCTGGAACCGTGCACTTACGGAATGCGAAATTCAAGATTTGTATCAAGCACAACTCGGCTCACAAGCAATTTCCGCCGGTCTCGACCAAAGTATTTGCGCTGGAGATAATGTTACCTTGAACGCTTCTGGTGGAAATTCGTACCAGTGGAACAATAATGTGCTTGATGGCTTACCTTTTGCACCAACACAAACAGCTACTTATGCGGTAAATGGAACAGATTCTTCGGGTTGTTCAGGATCGGATACGGTAGTTGTTACCGTGTTGGAAAATGGGGCAAGTTCTCTAACACAAACCGCCCTAGATTCCTACACACTAAACGGACAAACCTATACGCAAAGTGGTACCTACACGCAAGTAGTTCCTGCCGCTAATGGATGCGACAGTACCATAACACTTAACCTCTCCTTGAATTTTACGGGAATCCATGAGTTGGTTAATTCCACAAAAATACTGGTAAAAATCACCGACCTCAACGGAAAAATTATTCAGCGCCGAAAAAACACGGTTATGCTTTTCATTTACGAAGATGGCACTGTGGAACGAGTAGTGGAGATGGAGTAAATTATTACTAATCTTCTAAAATTCTAATTCCCCGCACTTAAAATGACCTTCCGGACATGTTTTGTGTCCGTGGAGGCCACAGGGTCGGCAAGGTAAATTGATCACTTCAATAATTTTTGCATCATCGGATAATGGTCCAAAACCAAATGCCGGTATGGTGGAACAGAAAAAGGCTGTAACTGGCGCGTTAACCGCGCTTGCGAAATGAAGCGGACCTGAATCATTCACAAAGTTTCTTTTTGCATTTTTCATAAAAGCCACGGATTGCATAATGCTTAGTTCGCCTGCCAATGATTTTACTTCTTTGGTCGATTCTGAGATGATTTGTTCGCAAAGCGCTTGGTCGTTTGGACCTCCCATCAAAAAAATAGCGTGGTTCGCGTCACTTAATTGATCGATTAATTTCAACCAGGTTGCAATGGGTGCTTGTTTGGTGAACCATATCGAAGCGGGGGCTAAGCAATAATATGCTTTGTCTTGGAATTTTGAAACGAAGGTATAATCATCGCTCGAAGGATAAAGACTTGGTTTTCTAATGCTAATATCGCAAAAGGAAGCGATTAAGCTTAGGTTGCGATCTACCTCATGTTCCCCATCGCCAATCGAATGCTTGTATGATTTTGAATAAAGAAAAGAAAATGGATTTTTTTTAAATCCTATTTTTTGCTTCGCACCTGATAAGGCACAAATTAATCCTGAACTTGCGTAACGGTGTAAATTAATGATTGAATCATATTTCTCCTGGCGGATAAGACGGATATTTTCTCTTAGGCTTGCCCATTTATTCCCTTTGTCAAAAACAAATACCTTGTTCACATTTGGGTGTCCACTTAGTAATTCCTCATTACCTTGTTTTACCAAATAGTCAATTTGTAGGTGGGGAAATTGATGGTGTAAGTTTGCAATTAATGGAGTTGATAAGATGACATCGCCAATGAATGCGGTCTGAATTAGTAAGATCTTTTTCATCTATCGTATTAAAGTAACAAATCCACGTTTTGTTATTTGTCTGCCACCTGCATCTTGAACCGTTACTACATATAGGTAGTTATCGTTTGGTGCATCATCTTTTCCTCCGTTAATTTTTCCATCCCAACCCAAATTAATATCATTGCTTTCGAAAATGATATTACTCCATCGATTCATGATGTACATGCTATAATTTGTTGGATCAATATTGGTTAAAATCGGCAAAAATACGGTGTTCACTCCGCTTGGGCAAAATGAATTAGGAATATAAATGATGGGGGTATAAACTAAGCAAAATAAATTCGATCTGCTCGTTTCCGAAAATCCATAGCTATTTACATTTTCTTTTGCTTCAACATAATAGCAAATCTCTCCTGGGAAATCATTACTCAGAAGGACATCTTCATAACTGAGTTGATTTGAATTTACGCTACCTAAAGATTGACTAAGTCCGCTTAAGGTATTGTAGCTGAATACTTCGTATTGGTTTACATTACCATCAAATCCAAGATAAGGGGACCAATAGACATAGTTTATTTGTTGTATTTCATCGGCGATACCTTGCAATAAAATACTTGTAGCTTGATTACCATTGGAGCCATCGTAGCCGCAACTATCAATGTATTGTGTTCGATAGGTATAGGATTGAACGCCGGTATTAACATCGGTGTCGGTAAATGTCGCAAGATTTCCAACAAGAGGAGAGCGACCAATTTCTTCGAAAATGGAGGAACTGTTTAAGCGCTGAAATATCACTTCTTTTACCCCTACGCTGCCATCGATATAAGCTGCTAAATCAATATTTTCGTTCATTACGCTTGCTAATTTAAGGTAATGAAATGCTGGTTGCTGTGGAATCGGAACATCAAAACCAAATGGATTTGAATAGGCTATTTGTCCATTTGATAGGTTGGCACCAATGTAAATATCGTAGTGATTTCCACCGACCACATTCACACTTGCTGCATTTCCATTAGCTGTTCCCAGCAGGACTAATGCCCCCAATTCATAACTGTAAATTCCGTAGGAGCTGGTCGTCCATCCTTGATAAGCAGTCCAGCTTAAATCTATTTTTTGTTGGCACATGTTGATCGCTCCATTGAGTTGAACGGTTTTATTGACAGGGCTTTTCGCTGAGGTTTGAAAGGTGATAGGAACGGCATTGGTAAAACATGAATCGAAGGCTGCAACAGAGTAGGAGTAAGGGCCTTGACTTGGATCGATGGCATAGGAATAAGATGTGTTTCCAATTCCCCAAACGGTATCGAGTTCAAACAATACTCCAGCAGAATTAAAGGTGTAAACAACATAGCCATAGGTATCAGCTTGATTATTTTGATTCCAAGTCAACAGTAAGTTATTGTTGTTCGTAGGATCAAACCCAACACTTTGAATAGTTGGAATGGAAGGCGTTAGCATGTCTTCAAAATCATCACTAGGAATGTTTGATTGAAAATCGCAAGGGCTATTTGGCAGAACGATTTGGTAGCCAATGGTTGCGTTACAAATGGTAATGGTGTCTTTGTATTGTGTGGTATTGTAGGGAACAGAATCTATTAAAGTGAAATTTCCAGGAGGATATTCTTGATAAATATGGTAGTAGTTTCCGAATGTAGCTAAAGGGCTTGAAAGTGGTTTATTCCATTGAAGAACTGCTGTTCCATTTCCAGGATTAATGAGGTCTAGATGGATATTGGAAATCGTGTCGCTGTATTTAGTTATGTTTCCGTTGCACCCAGAAACAACCGCAATATAAAAGGATTGAGCAGTCGTAATTCCACTTAACGAAAATTGATTGGTAGAAAGTGTTGGAATGGTAGCTAACAATCCATTCTGAACAGAATAAAGTTGGTACGAAACAAAGCTACTGATAGGGTCATTGATGGGTGTCCAACGAATAATTACATTTCCAGCATTATCAGTTTGAATACAGTCTATTTTTGGTGCTTGTAGAATTCCGGGATTTAGTACGTTAATTTGAATGGTGGCATAATTTACCTTGGGTATTTGGCAATAATTATCTTGTGCTCTAAAAACAAAGGTATATGGAATACTCTCAAGCACATTGCCATACTGATTGACCAAATGATCGCAGCTAGTTTGCCAAGAGAAGGAGACATTTGCTTGCTGTATTCCTGAAAGAGGAAGGGATTGATTGAGCGTAGCGCAAGGAAAGACTTGACAGCCGGTCGCTGAGGTAAAATTACTCCCAAACATAGGACCGCTTGCTGTTAAGCTCACCGTTTGAGGGCTGCCATCTTGAAGGAACTCGTTATCGTTTGCTAAAACATTAAACGTAACTAAATCTCCCGCATTCACGCTAGCAGTATACAAGCCTCCGGCAAAAGGTGCAGTGAAAATTGGCGCATTGTTTCCTGTTGCACACGGAACAATAACCAACTGCATTTCGCGCTCGACTTCGGCAATTAAAATACCTTGGCGATAGGATTTCACCAATACTTTTACAACAAAATTCCCAACCGTGAATGAATTAAACGTTATTTCACCATTGGAAGAATTTATGGCTGCCGAAATATTAGAAGGATTAACACTATTGTTTGGTGTAGGGGATGAAAAGGTAAATCCGGGTTCAAAAGGAATAGGAATTGGATTTAATGGTGGATTGTAAGTGCCTGTTGGAAAATTATTATAAGGAATCCCAAAATCAATATACAGCGAATCTAAATCAGGGTCCACGGCATTCATGTTGTACCGGAATGGTGTTCCAGCGCAACTTACAAAATAAGGCGCTTGCAAAAAGGTGGGGGAATTATCTGTACAACCGTTATCTATTCCATGCGCAAACATTTTAGCACTGAGTGTAATGCCATATGTTGCGGGTGAAGTAATGTTCGTCAATGCGTTACTCCGCGCAAAATTTTCATAGGTAAAAATCCATCCTTGACTAGGCGGAATACCTTGAATCGTGATGGCTGCACTTCGATACGTAATTTTTTCGATGGCACCAATGCCATTTCCTCCAGAAGTTCCTGTACCGCAATCTAAAGGTAGTGGGCCGCCAGCTACAGTGGTGCAAACCGGTGAAATGTCAATACGCGAAACAAAGGGTAAAATAATCGTTGTTAAAGTGGGATGATTCCAAACACGAAGCGCTTCTGAAAGCGTATTTACTTCGGCGCCATTGCAATCGCGGTAAAAAACCAGCTCAAAGATATACTTATTGTTTCCGTCACATTTCCATGTTATTTCTCCCCCCATCACATGCGATCCAAAGGCTTTGGCACTAAGGAATAGAAAGATAAATAGCGGAAGTAATTTTAGCATGAAATCATTAAAAAATAATAATCAATAAGTGGTAACGCTTTTTTATCAATTAAGTTGCTGTCCGGCAGTAATTACTAGCATTTCATCCCATATCAAGTATTTTTGAGCCAGTGCTTTTATTTCCTGAGGCGTAATGGTTTTTAATACATGAATGGCGCGGTTGTAAAATGAATAATCCAAGTCTGCGACCTCTACTTGTAAAAATAAATCCATCATCGAAAACGGGCCATCTGCTGCTTTTAAGGATTGCCCCATGAGGTAATTTCTGACCATAGTCAGTTCTTGTTCTCCCACTAATTCGTTTCGCATTTTATCCATTTCTATTTTAATTTCATCAAGCGTAGGATCTACAAATTTTTTCCCAACCTGTGTCATAATCGCAAAATATCCGTTTTGATAAATCTCAGCTAGCATGCTTCCAATTCCATAAGTATAGCCTTTGTCTTCACGAATATTTTTCATTAAACGGCTACCAAAGTAATCACCAAAAATGGTATTCATTACGTTAAAGCCATGGTAATCGGCGTGATGCTTATCAAACATTATTTTGGCAACACGAATTCCGGACTGCAAGGCACCTGCTTTTTCTACGTGGAAAACTCCTTTTTCAGGATTGAATGTCATGGATTTTGGACTTATTTTCTTTTTATACCATGGTCCAAGAAGTGCATGTATCGCTTTTGTATCGTCATCATTTACATTTCCTATTAAGCTTACCTTATTGATTCCCTTGCGATAATAGGTATCATAAAAATCTTGAATGAGTGCTCGATTTATGGTGTCAAAATCCTTTAATTCAATTGTTTTTCCATAAAGTGTCCCTTTGAATAAGCGTTTTTGTAGCTCGATTTGGGCTAAATAATTTACTTTCCCAAGATTCACTTTTAGTTTTTGCTTCCGATCTTTCAATAATTCCTTCACTTCCTCCTCTGGAAATATTACATCATTTAGTGCACTTAGCACAACATGAAGAAGTTCTAGCAGTTGACTATTTAAAGAATAGAGCGATAGTATCGCATACTCATGACTAACATTTATATCAACAAATCCACCGAGATCATCGATTTCATTGTGAATTTCCTCAGATGATTTAGTTGAAGATCCAGAGAATAAAAGGCCTGCGGTGAAGTTTGCCATCAAGGGATTATTGACAATGGTTCCAGCTGAAAAATACAGGTCTAATTTTACAGCATCACTTCCTGTATTCTCCAAAGAATAGAATGGGAGTTGATTGTCTATCAATACTTTTTTAGGTGTCAAGAAGTTTATTTCTTCAACATCTCGGATGGCGGGGGCTATTTTTCTATCAATCATTTTTGAATGCTTTTAACCTTGGGTATTGATTTTTTTTTACTCGGAATGCTTTTAACCTGAAGCAGTGAGCAATTTTCTTTTCGCAGTATTGATTGAGCAAGTTCAAGAAGATGAGAAGCTTCGATGGCTTGATAGATTTGGGCTTCTTCGTTTATACCATTTGCGTCGCCTAATAATTCAAAAAAACAAAGATTCATAGCCCTATTTAATAAGCCTTGCTCTTGAAATTCTCTTGAGGTTAGAATCTTCAATTTTAATCGTTTTAATTCCTGCTCGCTAATTGGAATGGTTTTATATTGATCCAACACCAACCATAGCGCTGCATCTAATTCCTCTAATGTTTTGCCAGGAGCAATTTTACCAGTAATCACAAGCAATCCCTCATCTATTGATCCGAGGATATAGGTGTTTATTTCTGTGACGAGCTGCAATTCTTTTTTCAATTGCAGGTATAATTTACTTGATTTTTCTTTAGATAATTCATCTGAAAGCACATCAGCAATGTAATATCCTTCCGACTTTCTTTCTGCCATTTTAAAGGCATAGTAAAAGCAGTCTGCTGGCACATCTCGTTTAATTCTTTTTATTCTTAATGCTTCTTGTTTTGGTTCAGCAGGTATAATCCTTGGTGGCTTTTTTCTTTTAGGAATATCACCAAACCATTTTTGAACCATTGTTTTTAGTTCAGCAAGTTCAAAATTTCCAGCGATACAAAGAATGGCATTAGAAGGGTGATAATGTTTTTTAAAAAAAGCTTTTACATCATCAAGTGTGGCATCTTCAATATGCTTTATTTCTTTTCCAATGGTTGCCCATTTGTATGGGTGTATTTGATAGGCAAGCGGTCTTAATTCCAACCAAACATCGCCATAGGGTTGGTTCAAATAATTTTGTTTAAACTCTTCGATAACGACACTTCGTTGAACCTCCAAACTTTTTTTAGAGAAAGCCAATGACAGCATACGATCGCTTTCTAACCAAAGCGCAGTTTCTATATTCTGGGCAGGAAGTAAATTATAGTAATTTGTAATATCATTTGAGGTAAAAGCATTGCTTTCCCCACCGGCGTTTTGTAGGGGAGAATCAAACTCAGGAATATTAATTGATCCGCCAAACATAAGGTGTTCGAATAAATGAGCAAAGCCCGTTTGGTTTTCCGATTCATCTCGCGCTCCAACATCATATAAGGTATTTACAACTGCCATTGGCGTAGTTATATCTTTATGAAAAAGCACTTTTAATCCATTCGCTAATTCAAATCGCTCAAATTGTATCATACTTAAAATTGAAATTTTGTGGTGTTTTGTTCTTTCAGTGCTTCTTTGAATTCACTTAGTATTTCTGCGATAATTTCTGCTGCTGGTAAAATCGTATCTAATAGAGCAGAAACTTGACCAATTTCAAGCTCTCCATTCGCTAAATCGCCTTCAAACATGCCTTTCTTGGCACGACCTCTACCCAATAACGCTTTTAATTCATCCTTCGAAGCGCATGATTCATAGGCATTCTTAATTGATTCTGAAAATTCATTTTTAAGTAATCTAACCGGTGTTATTTCTTTTAAGGTTAATAAAGTGTCTCCTTCTTGAGCAGAAATCACCGCTTGCTTAAAGTTGTTATGAGCACTTGCCTCCTGACTTGCGACAAATCTACTTCCTATTTGAACGGCATCAGCTCCTAAATTCATTGCTGCCAACATCGCTCTTCCTGTGGCAATTCCACCTGCAGCAATCAATGGGATATTGATTTTCTTGGCCACCATTGGAACTAAGCACATGGTAGTGGTTTCATCCCGTCCGTTATGACCGCCAGCCTCAAATCCTTCTGCAACAACGGCATCTACGCCTGCCTCTTCTGCCTTTAAGGCAAATTTCAAACTAGAAACTACATGCACAACGATGATTCCATGAGATTTTAGATGGCTTGTCCAAATACTTGGATTTCCTGCTGAGGTAAATACAATTGGAACTTTATGCTTAATGATGGTGGCGATATGCTTATCACTATCTGGATAAAGCATAGGGAGATTAACGGCAAATGGTTTTGTGGTTGCTGCTTTACAGCTGATAATTTGTTGCTCAAGTATTTCAGGATACATAGAGCCTGAACCAATAATGCCCAATCCGCCTGCATTAGAAACAGCAGATGCTAGTTCCCAACCAGAACACCAAATCATTCCTGCTTGAATCAAGGGAAAGTCAATGTTAAACAATTCACAAATACGGTTTTTATCCATTTTACTATTCCTTGCTAACAAAATTAAGGAATTTGGCGAATTGTTCCCTTAGTTATAATAATCTAATTCAAATTATTTTCATTTCTCTAAAAATGACTGGCAATCACATTAATTTATTAATTCATTGTGATCTAATGTAATTATTACCTTTGTCAAGATGATTTTTTCACATCAATTTATATTAATTTAGGAGCAAATTATATTCATGAGGCGTCTTGTCATTGTTTTTAGTTTCTTAATGCTCATCTATTGTTCTTGGGGTCAGGCTTCTAAATTAGGTATAGGCGCTTCGAAATTGAATCATTCGGAAGGATTTTTTGAAAATAAAGGGCAATGGCCCACGTCCGTTCTTTTTAAGTCAGATGTCTTAGGAGGAAAAATATGGGTGCAACAACATAAACTCATTTACCATCAACAAGATCTCAGCGCCATGCACGAGAATCATGGTCATTTAAAGCCGGGTCCGGTCGGAGCACTCAAGGAGACAGTAGTTCACGTTAATTTTTTAAATTCAAATGAGGTGACAGATGTCGAGTATAAAGGTAAAACGCCTTATTACCACAACTACCTAATAGGAAAGGATTCTAGTAAATGGGGAAGAGGAGTTTATGGTTATCAGGAATTCACCTTAAAGAATTACTACACCTCAATCGACATGACTTGGGCGCTTGCTAAAGGTCAACATAAGTATCAATTTACGGTTCATCCCGGTGCTAATCCTGCTGATATTGTGTGGGAATATGTTGGGCAAAAGAGCGTAGACATAAACCGTAAAGGGCAATTGAACATACAAACGGACTTAGGTTCGATTACAGAGGAAAAACCTGTTGCTTTCCAGTTGATTGATGGCCGTCGAGTGGAAGTAAAATGCCGGTTTATTTTGGAAGGCAATCAAGTTCATTTTGAACTTGGTCAGTACGACAAAACTGTTCCTCTAGTAATTGATCCTGTATTGGTATTTGCGACCTATAATGGTGCTTTCTCTGACAATTTCGGAATGACGGCCACGTATGGAAGTAATGGTGCTGCGTTTTCAGCAGGTATGGTATATGGTAATAATTTCCCCATTCCGAATCTAAATGTTTTTGATCCAAGTTCTAATTTTACAACTATTGGTGGAAATTATGGCATAACCGATGTGTTTATCACTAGATACAATTCCATGGGTACAGCGTTGCTTTGGGCTACTTTCTTAGGTGGCGGTAACAGCGTAGAAGGAACCGAAACGGCCAATAGTTTGATCTGTGATTCACTCGATAACATTTGTATTTTTGGAGCGACATCTAGTGTAGATTTTCCGACTTCTCCTGGTGCTTTTCAGCCCAATCATGCTGGTGGAGTAGCTGGCGCAAATTTCACTTCTAATGGAGTGTATTTTCAAAATCAAGGTTCTGATATTTATGTGTCAAAAATCAGTGCTAACGGGCAAAATCTTTTAGCTTCTACGTATGTAGGTGGTTCGGGCAATGATGGAGTAAATTATAATGTCTCTGGCACCTACGACTCGTTGGTTTCGAACTACGGCGATCAATTTCGAGGTGAAATTATGCTTGATGAACAAGGAAATACCATCATCGCATCTTGCACCCGTTCACTCAATTTTCCTACGCTTAATCCTTATCAAGCGAATAATAACGGCCAAGAAGATGGGGTGATTTTTCGCCTGAATCCCAATTTTACGAATCTTCAATTCTCGACCTATTATGGAGGCACCCAAAATGACGCTTGTTACTCTGTAAAAATTGATACTTTAGCCAATGTTGTGGTATGTGGAGGAACCTCCTCATCCGATCTGTCTGGCACGGTTGGTGGGCTCATGGGTTCTTACCAAGGTGGAAAATCAGATGGTTTTGTTATTCGATTAAATCCAATAGGTACAGCCTTAACGGCGGGAACATATTTAGGGCGAACGGCCTATGATCAAACGTTTTTTGTAGAAGTAGACCGAGATAATAACGTCTTTGTTTTGGGGCAATCTGTAGGGGGAACTTTTCCCGTTTGGAATGCGCCCTACACTAATCCAAACTCCAGTCAATTTGTTATCAAGTTGAATAATAATCTAAGCACAAATATGGCTTCTACTCAGATAGGAAATGGAAGCTCACAAATTAACATCTCCCCTTCTGCATTTTTGGTAGATATTTGTGGTAATATTTATGTTTCCGGTTGGGGTGCCAATATCCTCCAAAACATCCCCATTTCTGGGATGCCTGTTTCGCCGAATGCCTTTCAATCTTCTACCACAGGATTTGATTTTTACCTCATGGTTATTGAACATGATTTTCAAAGTTTATTGTACGCTACATATATGGGAGGGCCGAGTGCTGCAGAACACGTTGATGGAGGAACCAGTAGATTCGATAAAAATGGCGTTGTGTACCAATCGGTATGTGGTGGATGCGGCGGACTTAGCGATTTCCCTACCACGCCCGGTGCATATTCCTCCAGCAACAATAGTACTAACTGTAATAATCTGTTATTTAAATTTGATTTTCAGCTCATTCCGACTGCTGTTTTTAATTCAAGTGCTAATATTGGCTGTGAAGATTTTCAAGTCAATTTTATCAATTTCTCTTCTCAAAATGATTCCTATTTGTGGGATTTCGGCAACAACCAAACCTCCTCAACGATTTTTAATCCAATCATTACCTATACTGAACCTGGGGTTTATAATGTTTTCTTGTATGTAACCGATAGCGTTTGTCTACTCACTGATACGGCATTAACTACCATTACGGTTTTGGATTCTATTGATTTTAACTTGTACGACACCCTGAGTTTATGCTCTAATGCTCCTTTTTTACTTAGCCTACAAGTCAACGGAACCGCCAATGAGTTCATCTGGTCTCAAAGTCCAAATTTCACAAATCCTTTGAATTCAAATCCTAGTAGCCCTTCTGTTTTATTGATCAGTGCCAATCCTGGTTGGTACTATGTATCCGTTTCTAATGGTTTTTGCACGACCACGGATAGTGTCTTCGTGGAATTCGACGTGCCTGTAAATGCCAGTTTTCTACCTTCGGTTGCAGGGGGCTGCGTCCCTTTATCGGTAAATTTTAATAATTCATCAAGTATTACGAGTAACTTTTATTGGGATTTTGGAAATGGTGCTATCGATTCTGTTAATTATAATACAAGTATAACTTATACCCAAGCAGGTTCTTATTTAGTTTCGCTCATTATAGTTGATTCCTTGTGTGCTAGTTCGGATACTACTAATTTTATGATTAATGTTTCACCCTCCGTAGCGGTAAACTTGACAGATGTTATTTACTTATGCTCTAGTGAAGCAATTACCTTACAACCTTTTGTAAGCGGTGCTGCTAATTATTTTATCTGGTCAACAAATAACCAATTTACAGATACCTTGAATGCAACTATTCTAGATACAACCTTGCTCTTAATTGATCCCCAGCCAGGGTATTATTATTTTCAAGCGGGTAATAATAACTGCTTCGTAACAGATAGTGTTTCGATTGAAATTTTTAGTAATCAGTTGAATTTAACTGCCTCCAATACGCTTTGTTTAGGGGACAGTCTTTTGGCTTCGGTGATAAATACAGGGCAGGAATTATTTACGTATGAATGGTCTCCTTTGTCAATCATCCTAAATCCAAGTAATTCAAATCAGGTATATGTTCAACCATTAACGTCGCAATACATCTATGTGGAGGCCACATCTGCCAATAATTGTGTGGTGAATGATTCGGTTTTTGTGAACGTATTTTACCTCGATCCTAACTCTGTTATTGCTTCTGCTCAACCAACATTGGTGGTTCCAGGCTCACAAGTTTTGCTGAGCGGACTTCCAAGTGGAATGGCAACATATTCTTGGACCCCTACTGCGGGTCTTAATACGCCAACTCTGCAGAACACTTTCGCAACGGTGCAACAAACAACCATTTTTACGCTCACTGTTTCTGATGGGGTTTGCTTTATAAGTGATACAACAGAAGTGAAGGTATATGAAATTATTTGTGATCACCCCTATGTTTTTGTCCCGAATGCATTTTCACCTAACGGTGATGGGAATAATGATATTTTGTTTGTGAGAGGACTTTGGGTGGAAAAAGTGATTTTCCGTGTATTTGACAGATGGGGAGAATTAGTTTTTGAATCCGATCAAATCGCTAATGGTTGGGATGGCACCTTCCAAGGACGTAAATTAGACCCTGATGTTTATGATTATTATTTGGACGTAACGTGTATCGGAGGATTGAAGTCAATTAGTAAAGGAAATGTAACATTAATGAAATAACAAATGAAAAAAATAATAACCGCTAAATCAGAATCTTTTTTAGAAAAATACCTCAATAATCCAAGTCCTACTGGCTTTGAATCAGAAGGTCAAAAATTATGGTTGGAGTACATCAAGCCTTTCGTCGATGATTATTTTGTCGATAATTATGGTTCGGTTGCCGGGATAATTAATCCAGGTATGGATTATAAAGTTGTGATTGAGGCGCATGCTGATGAGATTTCTTGGTTCGTTCATTACATTACTAAAGATGGTTTTATTTATTTGAAAAGAAACGGTGGTTCAGATCACATGATTGCGCCTTCTAAACGAGTTAATATCCATACGGACAAAGGGCCGGTTAAAGCTATTTTTGGGTGGCCTGCCATTCATATGCGTCATACCAAAGAAGAAACGCCTAGCATGAAAAACATCTTCTTAGATTGCGGCTGTGCTACAAAAGAGGAAGTGGAGAAATTGGGGGTTCATGTGGGTTGTGTGGCTACTTTTGAAGATGAATTTATGATCTTGAACAAGAATAAATACGTTGGTCGTGCCTTGGATAATAGAGTAGGTGGTTTTATGATTGCTGAAGTAGCTCGCTTGTTGAAAGAAACGAAAACAAGCCTTCCCTTTAGTTTATATGTCGTGAATGCCGTTCAAGAGGAAATTGGTCTGCGTGGTGCTGAAATGATTGCGCATAAAATTAAACCTGATGTAGCATTGATTACGGATGTATGTCACGACACCGCCACACCGATGGTTGATAAAATTGAAAATGGCGATCAAAAGTCTGGTGCTGGCCCAGTGTTAACCTATGGCCCTGCTGTACAGAATAATTTCTTGAAGTTAATAATTAAAGCTGCCGAAAAAAATAAAATTCCTTTTCAACGCGCAGCTGTTTCGCGCTCTACGGGAACAGATACAGATGCTTTTGCCTATTCGAATGAAGGGGTAACCAGCGCGCTCATTTCCTTGCCTTTGAGGTACATGCATACCACGGTTGAAACTGTACAAAAAGAAGATGTCGAAAATTGTATTCGTTTAATTTTTGAGACCTTGAAAACCATCAAGAATGGACAGGATTTTAGGTATTTAAAGTAAAATAATTGGCAGTTTGATTTTTCTTCTTATTTAATTTCGTATTTTTGGTATACTAACTCTACCATTATGAAAATCAAATATTTACTAGTTTTCGCTTATTCACTTTTTAATAGTTGCATTTATTCTCAATGTAATCTGATAGCAACCACAGTTGCCAACAATGCAATGGGTGGTGGGGCAAATGGCAGTGTTACCTTAACTGTTTCTGGTGGAACAGCTCCATATACTTTTGTTTGGAATAGTGGGCAAACTACTCAGAATATTAATTTACTCCCTCCAGGTTGTTATTCAGTTGTGATTACGGACGCAGCAGGTTGTCAAGCTGCGGCTACGGCCTGTTTAACGAATCTCACAGGTCCTATACTTTATGCGAATTCAAATCCTGTAAGTACGTTTTCTGTTGTAAACGGAGGTTCCACGCCTCAATGGGTGTGTGCTAACCAAACGCTTCAAACCGATGGTGGAATAATGAAAATTTATTTGGAATCAGGGGCGACCATGATTACGGGTGGTGGAATAGATACGGTTTATGCTAAAACTGGCTCCACAATTACCATGACGGGAGGTATTCACGTCATTTACCATGAACCTGGTGTTACCTTAAACATGAATGGTGGAATTCCGACACTTTATCCTTGTCCAAGTTTGGTATTCGATTATTCCCTTGCGCCTGTTGGTGGTTGCGCGCCTATATTGACCTGTAACCTCGCAGTTTCTTTAGGTGTCGGAAATGCGATCGGAGGAGGAAACAACGGAAGTATCAATACAACAGTTTCTAACGGCACCTTTCCTTTTACTTATTCGTGGAGCACTGGTCAAACTACTTCCAGCTTGAGCAACCTTACTCCTGGAGCTTATAGTGTGATTGTAACTGATGCCAATGGATGTGCAGATACTGCCGCCGCAACCTTAATTAATTTAGCTGGCCCAACGGTTTTGTCTAATTCTAATGTTGTAAATAGCTATCAAGTTGTGAACGGTGGATTTACCCCTCAATGGGTTTGTCAAAATGATACCTTGTATACTGACGGTGGTATTATGAATATTTACCTTGAATCTGGCGCAACCATGATTACGGGTGGTGGAATCGATAGTATTTTTGCGAAAACTGGTTCCACAATTATCATGAATGGTGGAATCCATCGAATCTATCATGAGCCTGGTGTGAATCTCGTTATGAATGGTGGAATTCCATACCTATATCCTTGTCCGAGTTTAGTGTTTAATTACACTCAAGCGCCTGCCAATGGCTGTGTGCCAGTACCGGTTTGTAATTTGTCTGCAAGCGTTACAACTAATAACATAGATTGTTTTGGCGCGGCTTCAGGTTCTGCTACCGCAAGCATCACGGGAGGAACAGGTCCTTATATTTATCTATGGAATAATGGCTCTATTACCCAAACTATATCTAATTTACCTGTTGGCTGCTATACCGTGACAATTACTGATGTTAATGGATGTGTTGTATCTCAAATAGCTTGTATTACTGAAGCCCCTATCTTTTCAGCAATTGCAACGATTGTAAACCCAATTTTATGTAATGGAAACAGCGCTACAGTTATCGTGGCCGCAACTGGTGGAACTAGTCCATATTCAGGAACAGGTACATTTACTGTTCCAGCAGGAAACTATAACTATTCAGTTAGCGATGCAAACGGCTGTAACAGCAACTTTCCTATTACTATATCAACACCTACAGCAATTACATTGTCTACCAATTCTACCGATGAATTGTTGGGCAATGATGGAACTGCAACTGCAAGTGTCTCGGGTGGTACAGCTCCGTACTCGTATCTTTGGACACCAAGCGGTCAAACGGGCGCGACTGCAACTGGATTGGCTGCAGGGACATATACGGTCGAAGTAACCGATGCTAACGACTGCACTGAATCCACACAGGTTCAGGTTGGTTCGCAAGTAGGCTTGAATGAAGATGGTATCTCAAGTAAAATATCGCTGTACCCTAATCCTGCCACTGAACGACTTTACATCAGTAGCTTAATGGACAATGATCCAATAGAAATTAAAATTTATTCAATCGATGGTCAATTAGTTAGTAAACTTGATTTTACAAGTGGTAATCTTATTTGCTTGTCAATTGATCAGTGGTCAAGGGGTGTCTACCATGTGCATGTGAAATCAGCAACTGGTGCTTATACAATGCCCTTTGTGAAACAATAATTGGCGAATTTCTTTTAAATCATCGTTTTTTTTAGTTAAAAAAACCTACTTTTGCATTGGGGTAAGTCTTTTACGACCAGCTCCCTCTGAATCCTCCAGGTCGGGAACGAAGCAAAGGTGTGAGGTTGTAGCGGTGCGATAGGAGTAGCTTGCCCCTCTTTTTTTCTCAACGTATTGAAAATTATGAAATCTATTTTCTTTCTTTCTTTTCTATTTCTTCTTTTTGTTTCGTGTAATAAAGATCGAGCATGTCCTGGTTCTGAGAAGGGCGTTATGCATAATTATACAGGTTTAGATGGTTGTGGATGGGTCATTGAAATCAATGGATCTATATATGAGCCAACGAATATCAATGACTTTAATGCTAATTTTTTAGTGGAAGGAAAGCAGGTGAACGTAATTTATGAGGAGACGCAAGCTGCAAGTATTTGCATGGTGGGGCAGACCATTACAATTAGTTGCTTAAGTGAAAATTAATAATCTGCTACTTAAATTACCTTGCTGACTTGAAAGTTCTATGTAATTTTGGAAAAAGTCAAGCATGAAAATATCCGCGTCAATTTACAGTGATAAAAAGCGAAGTCTAGAGGCTGTAATTGCTGATTTGGCTGCGCATCAAGTGGAGTTACTCCATGTAGATTGTAATGATGATGTGACAGTTTTCGATGACATTAAGCGAATTCGAAGCTGGTGTAGTTTGCCCATTGACCTTCATATAATTACTGATCAACCTGCTAAATTCTTTCCGCTTTTATTGGAAACACCCGTTGATTATTTAACTTTTCAGTTCGAAAACCTATCAGAACCTCTTTTAATACCAAAAGAAATTACAGGAAAAAAAGGATTGGCAATAACCACACATACATCGGTAGCTGCTTTTGATAACTATTCCTCGTTTGATTTTATCCTTATCATGGCAACTATTCCGGGTCAGAGTGGAGGACTCTTTGATAAGCATAACTTTAGTAAAATCAGATCGTTCAGAAATCGGTATCCGAGTAAATCCATTCATGTCGATGGTGGGGTCAATGCTGAGGTATCTTTCATTCTTCGAAATATGGGGGTGAGCACCTCTGTTTCTGGTTCTTATTTATTTAACGCCCCAAGTATAGGTCAAGCCTTAATGAATTTGACCAAGCGAGATATTGAGTCCCAATTTATGGTCTCTGATTTTATGACGCCACTTCATGAAGCGCCGTTTGTAAGAGATTCATCTTGCACGAAAAAATCAATTTTAGAAACTGTCGAAAATGGAAATCTTGGGTTTTGTCTTGTTATTGATGAACTGAATAAACTCATAGGAATTGTTTCGAGCGCGGATATTCGTAAAGCGCTGTTGCGTAAAATTGACGATCCACAAACCATCACGCCAAGTGATTTTATGAATCGTAAACCACGAACCTTGCACACGCATTATACCGTTTACGAAATGCTGCAGTATATTAAAAAATGCCCATTTTCAGTCATGTATCTTCCCGTTATTGATGAAAATCAAACGGTGCATGGAATTGTTAACTTTACACACCTTATTAAAGGAGAATTATGATTATACAACTAAAGAAAAGTGTTTCTAGTGAGCAAGCTAAACAATTAGCTGCAGCAGTAAATGCCTTTCATATTTATAATGAACACCACGTTTTGATTACTGGTTCAGGAATAAAGGAACTTCCTGCTTTATTGGAGGATGTTTCAGATAAATATTGGGTGTTTCCAAATGATATGCAATTGGCTTCAAAAGTTTATCAAGCTAATAAACGCACGGTTAATTTTGGTAATGTTTCGATAGGAGGAACATCAAATCATACCGTTTTAATTGGCGGACCATGTTCAGTGGAATCGGAAGATCAAATTCGCTCTTCAGCTGAATTATTAGTTAATCTGGGATTAAGCACCTTGAGAGGCGGTTGTTATAAGCCTAGAACAAGTCCTTATTCTTTTCAAGGATTAGGATTGGAAGGACTGAAATTATTAGCTAAAATGCGAGAGGAATTTGGTTTGAATGTTATTACTGAAGCACGTGATGCAACACATATTGACGAAATAATTGAGTATACTGATATTATTCAAGTGGGGGCAAAAGCAATGTATGATCAGGGAATTTTGCGTGCTTGTGCCAAAACGAACAAGCCAGTTTTGATTAAACGTGGTTTTGGTACTACCTTACAAGAATTTGTGCAGGCAGCAGAATTTGTGCTTTCAGGAGGAAATGAAAATGTTGTTTTGTGTGAAAGAGGAATCAGAACATTTGAAACAGGAACTCGCTTCACCTTGGATTTATGTGGAGTGGCTTGGCTGCAAGAATATACGAATTTACCGATAATACTTGATCCTTCTCACGCCATTGGTTATGCGTACGGGGTTCCTGTTCTCGCAAAAGCTTGCGTTGCAATGGGAATTGATGGATTACTCATCGAAACGCATCCCAATCCTAAAGTTGCGTTGTCTGATGCTTCACAGCAATTGACATACCCTCAATTTGAACAGTTGCATCACGACCTTCAAAAAGTCGCAGCAAGTGTTGGATTTAAAATGGTTTAATATGCATCTAGAACAAAATATTAAAGGGCTTTGCTCAAAACATGGTATCGATTTTAATAGCTTTTTAGGTGATCTTGAAGTGGATGCCGTGGAAGAATTATCCGTATTTGATTTAGAAGCAATATGCGAAGAGTATGAGGTCGATTTATTTTCCCTGCTCTTTAAACCGCTCTATAAAACGGCTGCCTTGCAAAAGAAACTCGATAAGATTAAGTTTTTAGTACTGGATGTTGACGGCGTTATGACTGATGGTGGCATGTATATGTCTGAAAATGGGGATCAACTTAAAAAATACAATACCAAAGATGGAATGGGCATTATTCACTTGACAAAAAGTGGATTTCAGGTAGGGATTATTTCCTCAGGTTTCACGGATTCTATGGTTCAAAAACGAGCTGAATTATTAGGTATTCAAAAATGTTATGTTGGACGAGAACCTAAACTAGAAATACTAACAAGTTGGTGTGCTGAACAAGCTATTAAGTTGGATGAAGTTGCCTTTATTGGTGACGATATTAATGACCTTCCTATCTTAAAAATAGTAGGGATTGCTGCTTGTCCTTCTGATGCTGTTGTATCAGTAAAGTCGGCTGCTCATGTTGTTCTTACTACTTCTGGTGGAGCTGGATGTATCCGTGAATTTATTGATGCCTTTCTGCTAAACGAACCTATCTCATAAAAATCAAATTTTAGTATGAAAACACTGCGCATAGGGATTATCCGTGAAGGGAAAATACCACCAGATTTCAGAGTTGCCCTTACACCATTGCAATGCTTGGCTGTGCAGAAAATGTATCCAAATCTAAAGATTGTGGTCCAAACTAGCCCAATTCGAGCCTATAATGATGAGGAATATGCATCACTTGGTATTGAGATTGTTGAAAATTTAGCGGATTGTGATGTGATTTTTGGTATAAAGGAAGTTCCAATTGAGCACTTGATTCCGAATAAGATATTTTTCTTTTTTTCGCACACCATAAAAAAACAGCCCTTCAATCGATTGCTTCTTAAAAGTATTTTAGCAAAGAAAATTCAATTAGTGGATTATGAAGTAATTCGTGATGTAAAGCACAGTCGATTAATTGGTTTTGGACGTTATGCAGGAATTGTTGGCTGCTATAACGCTTTTCTTACCTATGGTTTAAAAAGTGGTCGTTATAGTTTAAAGCCAGCGCACAAATGCCATGATCGTAAAGAGGTGGAGACAGAATTGAAAAAAGTAACCCTGCCGAATGATTTTCGAGTGGTTTTAACTGGTTTTGGTAGGGTGGGGCATGGTGCAGCAGAAATCATGAGCTTATTGCCTATAAAAGAAATTGCAGCAGCGGAATTTTTAACGAAAACCTATAATAATCCTGTTTTTACTCAATTGGAAAGCGGAGATTATTATGCTCATACCCAGAATGAACCTTTCGATAAAACCCATTTTTACAAGCATCCTGAACATTATATTTCCACCTTTAATACGTATTTACCACTTTGTGACATGTATATTCCTTGTCATTTTTGGGATAGCCGTTCGCCTAAAATCATAGAGAAAGCTGATTTAAATATGCCAAATCGACGAATAAAGGTGATTGCTGATATTTCTTGCGATGTAGCGGGACCAATTGCTAGCACCATTCGCTCTTCAAAAATATCCTCACCAATTTATGGCTATGATCCTGCGACTGGTCTAGAGCTTGATTTCATGGATGAAAATGCGATTGCTGTTATGGCTGTTGATAATTTACCCTGCGAATTACCTCGAGATGCATCAGAACATTTTGGTGATGAGTTGATTAAGATAGTAATACCAATATTACTTGGTGACGATCCTGAAAACATTTTAGAGCGTGCATCGGAAACGAATAAACTCGGAGAATTGATGCCTGATTTTAGCTATTTAAGCGACTATGTTAGTGATTAGCTGAAATTCTTTTTTTATTTATGTTTTTTTTATGCTTAAATTTACCAATTATCCTAACATTACGCTTTTATAAATTCCTTGTGAAACGCGTTTTGTTATTCTCAGATTTCACATTTTATTACCTATTTTTACCAAGTTATTAGTATTTATGAAACAAACTTTACAAATAGAAGCTACCATTGATCAGGCAATCGAATTGGGATTGCGCGCAGATGAGTTTGAAATGATTAAGGAAATCCTTGGTCGTACACCAAACTTTACCGAAACAGCGATTTATTCCGTGATGTGGTCAGAGCATTGTTCATATAAAAATTCAATACTTTGGCTCAAAACCTTGCCGAAAGATGGGCCACATATGTTAGTGAAAGCTGGTGAAGAAAATGCTGGATTAGTAGATATCGGTGGCGGATTAGGATGTGTTTTTAAAATAGAATCACATAATCATCCCAGTGCATTAGAACCATATCAAGGTGCAGCAACGGGTGTAGGTGGAATTAACAGGGATATTTTTACCATGGGCGCAAGACCAATCGCTCAACTCAACTCACTACGTTTTGGTGATATAAAGGAGGCGAGAACGAAATGGTTGGTCAAAGGAGTAGTGAAAGGAATTGGCGATTATGGTAATGCCTTTGGTATTCCTATTGTTGGTGGTGAGGTCTTCTTTGATGAATGCTATAATACCAATCCTCTTGTCAATGCATTCTCAGCAGGAATCATCGATACTAAAAAAATAATTTCTGCTACAGCCAAAGGCCCAGGTAATCCTGTGTTTATTGTTGGTTCTGCTACAGGTAAAGATGGTATAGCAGGAGCTGCATTTGCTTCAAAAGATATTACGGAAGATTCGGCTAATGATTTACCATCCGTGCAAGTGGGTGATCCATTTATGGAAAAATTATTACTCGAAGCTACTATGGAACTTTCCACTACGAATGCAATTGTTGGGATGCAAGATATGGGTGCCGCAGGAATAACCTGTTCTACTTGTGAAATGTCAGCAGCTGGTAATGTCGGAATGGAGATTTATCTTGATAAAGTACCAACTCGACAACAAAATATGCTTCCTTACGAAATCTTACTCTCTGAATCGCAGGAAAGGATGCTCGTTGTTGTTAAAAAAGGAGAAGAAGAAACCGTTAAAGCAATTTTTGATAAATGGGATTTACATGCTGAAGAAATCGGCCATGTAACGGATACTGGACGAATATGTTATTATATGCATGGCGAATTGGTTGGTGATGTACCGGCTGAATCCCTCGTGCTCGGTGGCGGTGCACCACAATATAAACGCGAGTTTTCTGAACCTGCTTATTATCAAGAATATAAAAAATTCAACATAAAAAATGTTCAAAAACCAAAGAATCTTAAAGAAGTTGGTTTTGCATTGTTAGGCCTTCCAAATATTGCTTCTAAAAAATGGATCTATGAACAGTATGATTCGATGGTGGGAACAGCAACTATGACCACTAACAGACCTTCGGATGCAGCAGTTGTTTTTATAAAAGGGACAGAAAAAGGGCTAAGCTTGACTGTCGATTGTAATGCTAGATTTGTAAATGCTGATCCAGAAATTGGTACCATGATTGCCGTTTCTGAAGCTGCAAGAAATATTGTGTGTTCGGGTGGTATTCCTTCTGCTGTTACCAATTGTCTTAATTTTGGAAATCCATACAACCCTGAATGCTACTGGCAGTTTGTTGGTGCTATAAAAGGAATGAGTGCTGCTTGCTTAAAATTTGAAACGCCAGTTACAGGTGGAAATGTTTCATTCTATAATCAATCAAATATTCAAGGGAAAGAAGTGCCCGTATTTCCAACTCCTACGATTGGAATGATTGGAATTGTGCCTAATGTTGATAATGTTATGACCCTGGACTTTAAAAAGAAAGGAGATCTTATTTTCTTAGTAGGGGATTATACAAACGACATTTCTTCTTCGGAATATTTGGCGACTTATCTTGGAATTAAGGAATCACCAGCGCCATATTTTAATTTGGAAAAAGAATTCATCATGCAGAAAGCTGTGCAAGGGCTAATTCAAAATAAATTAATTAACGCTGCCCATGATGTTTCAGATGGTGGTTTATATGTTACTTTAGTGGAGATGTCAATTCCTCAAGATCTAGGATTTGATATCGTAACCGATGCTGAAGTTCGCGAAGACTCCTTTTTATTTGGAGAGGGACAGGGTAGAGTAGTGGTGACTTTAACCGAAGAAATGGAAGTGCAATTCATTGAATTCATGTTGGGTTTGAATGTTAATATTACCTTGTTAGGTCATGTGACTAAAGGAAAAATGCAAGTGGATGAAGAACATTTTGGCTTTATTAGTGAAGCAAAAGCAATCTTTCAAAATGCTTTGGGTAATATGTTAGATAATAAAAATTGATTATGGAATACAATACAACAAGGGGAAAATTAATTCTTCCCGAATATGGTAGAAATGTGCAAAACATGATTTCTCATGCCATGGAAATTAGTGATAGAAAAGAACGTAATCGTGCATCTATCGCGATTATTGAAGTAATGGGCCAGTTAAATCCGCATTTAAGGGATGTTGACGATTATCGTCATAAATTGTGGACGCATCTTTTCGTGATGTCTGATTTTAAATTAGACGTTGATTCTCCTTATGAAATTCCGCTTCCCGAAGCTTTGATGGAAAAGCCTCAAATTATGGCTTATCCAAAAGGAGAAATACGATTTGGCCATTATGGAAAATATACTCAACAAATTTTAACTGATTCTGCTTTAATTACAGATCCGAAGGAAAAAGAATACCTAAAGAATTCAATGGCTAATTTTATGAAAAAGCTTTACCTCGCTCATAATAATGATGCGGTCGAGAATAACGTAATTGCAGATCACTTGAAAGAATTATCGAAAGGGCAATTGGTTCTTGAAAATCCAGATGAATTAGTTAGCACGAGTACATTATTAAGGGAAATGGGATTGAATAAAAAATTCAATAAACCGACAAATTTCAAGCATAAACAAAAAAAGAAATTTATTAAAAAATAAGTCATGGCATCTTTTGAAATAATTGGTGGTAAAGCATTAAAAGGCGAATTAACGCCTCAAGGAGCAAAGAATGAAGCCCTTCAAGTATTGTGCGCACCTTTGCTAACATCCGAAAAAGTAACGATTTCTAATGTTCCAGATATTATTGATGTGAACAAGCTTATATCCTTGCTGCAAGCGATGGGCGTTAAGGTAGAAAAAGTCGAAAAAGGAACGTATATTTTTCAAGCGAAGGAAATCAACTTTGATTATTTAGAAAGTGAGGATTTTAAAAAACGTGCTTCTTCTTTAAGGGGTTCCATTATGATTGTTGGTCCGCTATTAGCGCGTTATGGCAGAGGATTTATTCCTAAGCCTGGTGGCGATAAAATCGGACGGAGAAGGCTCGATACCCATTTTGAAGGATTTGCTTTGCTCGGTGCTAAGTTTAATTACGATGCAGGGGAACATTTTTATTCGGTAGAAGCAAAAAAATTAAAAGGGACCTTTATTCATTTAGATGAAGCTTCTGTAACGGGTACAGCAAATATTCTAATGGCAGCCGTGCTTGCAGAGGGTAAAACAACTTTTTATAACGCTGCCTGTGAGCCCTACATTCAGCAATTATGTAAAATGTTGAATTCAATGGGTGCTAAGATTTCTGGAATTGCCTCCAATATGTTGCATATTGAAGGGGTGAAAGAATTAGGTGGCTGCTTTCATCGAATTTTACCTGATATGATTGAAATTGGTAGCTTCATCGGTTTAGCGGCAATGACTAAATCTGAAATTACCATTAAAGATGTTAGTTGGGAAAATTTGGGTGTTATTCCAAATGTTTTTAGAAGGTTAGGAATTAAACTAGAACGACGTGGAGATGACATTTATGTTCCAGCTCAGGAAAATTATGAAATTGATACCTTTATCGATGGATCTATATTAACCATTTATGATGCACCTTGGCCAGGATTTACTCCAGATTTATTGTCCATTATCTTAGTTGTCGCTACGCAAGCTAAAGGCTCTGTCCTTATTCATCAGAAAATGTTTGAATCTCGTTTGTTTTTTGTAGATAAATTAATCGATATGGGTGCGCAAATTATTCTTTGTGATCCCCATAGAGCAACAGTTATTGGAATGAATAGAGAACATTCTTTGAAAGGTATTAGTATGACATCTCCAGATATTCGTGCCGGAGTGTCTTTATTGATTGCTGCTCTATCCGCGAAAGGAAAAAGCACGATTCATAATATCGAACAAATCGATAGAGGATATCAAGATATCGAAATTCGTCTTCGAAACATTGGTGCCGATATTACTAGGATAGGATAATGAAATCCAGTCATTTTATTTTTATCGTTTTACTCATAGGTTCATTTTATATGGCTTTCAGCTTTATGAATCAAAATGCTAACGAACCTATAAATGGCATCCAAGGACAGATCAAAGCCCCGGAAATAGAATTAGTATCCCCAAAAGGAAAGCTTATAAAGTTGTCTGACTTAAAAGGCAAATTAGTATTAATTGATTTTTGGGCTTCTTGGTGTGGACCTTGTAGAAATGAAAGTCCAAATGTTGTTGAGGCGTATAAAAAATATAGGAAAAGTACATTTACCAATGGTAATGGTTTTCAAGTTTTTAGTGTTTCTCTCGATAAGGATAAAACGGAATGGAAAACAGCTATCAAAGTAGATGGTTTAGTATGGAAGTCGCATGGTATCGATACAGATGGACTAGCCGCCGAAAGCTATGGAGTAAACTTTATTCCTTCAGCATTTCTAGTTGATGGGGAGGGGAATATTATCGCTGAAGGTGAAGAACTTAAAGGATTGCAACTTCATATTACAATTGATAAATACCTGAAATAACACTAAATTAAATTTGGTTTAGGACGTTTTCAATTAATCCAAGCATTTCTGTATTGTATCCTGTTGAGAAAACTTGTTTTGGACGGTTCGCTACTCCTAAGCAGATGGTCGCACAACGATGACCTAGAGCTCTCCCCAAGGAAAATAGTGCGGAACTTTCCATTTCAAAATTACACACCATTAGACCATTCATTTCAAACTCACCGAATTTTAACTGAATATCGGCAGTTCGAGTTGGTAGCCGTAATTGGCGACCTTGAGGGCCATAAAATCCGGAACTTGTAATCGTAATGCCAGAAAAGGTATGCGGAGTGTGTAGCCGATTACTTAATGTCTCATCTGATCCAACTGCATATGGATGAATTGTATTCGGTAACTTAATAAAGGCACTCAATTCTGATGCTAAAAATTTTTCCCTTTCGCTGAAATCTATGTCGTAAAAATGCGCCACATTGTCTAAGCCAAAGGCATAATCACTGATTATGTGCGAATGTAAGGGAATACTTGCTTGCAATATGCCACAGGTTCCAATTCTAACAATTTCTAAGCTCGTTTTATTAGCTTTTTCGGTCCGTGTTTTCAAGTTAATATTTACCAAAGCATCTATTTCATTGATGGTGATATCAATATTGTCGGTTCCTATTCCAGTAGATAGTGCCGTAATTCTTTTGCCTTTGTATAGGCCTGTTTGACATACAAATTCTCTGTGCCTACTCGTAAATTCAATGTGTTCAAAAAAAGAGGAAACTAAAGCTACACGATCTTGATCACCTACTAATATAATTTTATCAGCGAGTTGCTCTGGAAGCAATCCTAGGTGGTAAACTTCTCCTTTTGAATTTAAGGCTAATTCTGTCGGTGGGAAATATTTCAAAGGATTATTTTAAGCTTCCAAATACCTTGATTAGTATGTCGGTGACACGAGCAGCGGGATCTAATCTAATTTTATCCTCTTCTTTAGCGACCATAATAAACAAGCCATCTATTGCTTTTTGTCTTATGTATGCATCTAAATCAGGATTTAGTTTTTCTCCCAAGGTTAATGCATTGTATTTTGTTATTAATGGATTCCAGTATTCGGTGAGTTTTACCCTTGATGTGGCATTTTTAACTATTGGAGCAAAAGTGCTATCTAATATCGCACTCGTTCGATTTTTTAAAAATGTTGTCGCTGCCCCATTTCCTCCTTTCAAGATTGCAAAACCATCTTGTACAGACATGTTTTTTATCGCATCGACAAAAATCGGAATAGCTTCTTTGGTGGCTTCTTCTGCAGCACGATTTAAGGTGGTTTCAAATTTTTCAACTTGGCCACTTAGCCCAAGCGCCATTGCTTTCTCTTTTACTTTTATTGCATCTGGGGGAAATGGCAACATAATCTCAGTATTCTTGAGAAAGCCATCTGTAGCCGAAGTCAAATTTACAGAATTTTTAATTCCAACATTCAACGCTTCTTTTAATCCCGAAATGACTTCGTCGTTTGTTAACTCATTTGTGAGTGGTTTGTTGACTAGTAAGTTATCGGTTACTTTTGGTAATTTTGGAATCTGAGAAAGAACATTACAAGAGTATGTAATTAAGGCACATGTAAAAAAAAGGAAGAATTTCATTGCTGTAAGTTATTTAGTATTATCGTAAAACTTGTACAAAACCAGACTTTGTCATCTTTCCATCGTTATCACGCTCTTTATACCAGGCAGACCATGTGTAAATGCCTGGAGCAACAAGTTTTCCTCCATAAGTTCCATCCCATTCAGCACCTGAGTCAAGTGTTTCCCATACAGTTTCTCCCCAACGATTGTAAACCGTCAAACGGAATCCTTGTTGGTCAATTCCTTCTACATAAAACTTCCAGGTTTGGTTGTGTTCGTCGTTATCTGGCGTAAATGTATTTGGTACGTAAAATACGATGTCAGGTATAATTTCTAAGGCTAACGATATGGAGTCTTGACATCCTTGAGCCGTTGTTACAACAAGATTAATATAGAAATCACCAACCACTCCTTGCGGGAAGGTGATGAGAGCGTTCATACCAGTGCTAACTAATGATGTAGCGCTCGGACTAGACCACTGCCAATTAACGATGTTCCCTTGAGAGTTGTCGTTTGCTTGTACAGTAGTTTCAAACCAGGTAACTGGATTTCGAGATAATACAAAGTCTGCAGTGGGTAGCGGAGTAACTTCAACAATATCTTGAACGCTTCCGGTATAAACACAACCATAAATAGAGGTCGTGGTCATGTTAACACTATACAATCCTGGGTTAGGGAAGGTATTATTGAAGTTTTGAGTACCTGGAACAGTTGAATTATCCCCATTGGAAAAATTATACACTGTGCTTGCTATTTCTGATGAATTGCTGGAGGTATTCGAAAAAGTGAATGTGCCCGGCATACATAAAATAGACACGTTTGGCGAACAATCAGGAGCGATCGGAGTTGGAAAGGTTATATTCATGCACTGCTGAGTGGTAGGAGATCCACATTGCTCACTTAAGGTGACACAATACTGTGTTGGGCTATTCGCTGGATCAACTAAAACGGAACTACCTGGACCATAAATAGTACCAGAATTATCGATCCAAGAGTAAATGTATGGTGAAGATCCGCCTGATCCTAAGGCCGTAAGCGTTATGGAAGCTTCTGGACAAATCATGGTGTCTCCCGTAAGAGCAATGATGGAAAGCGGTGTCGGTTCATTGATAACAAAAGCGGTCGTTTGAATACAACCATTGGCATCCATTACTGTTACAGTATGTGGGCCAGCACCTAAATTGTTGGCTGTGTTCACGGTAGAATTAGATCCACTCCATTGATAAAAATACGGAGCTGTTCCTTGAACGACATTAATGGTAGCACTTCCGTTTGGTATGCTATTGCAATTAGCATCAATGATGTTTGTTGCTGTTACAATCATGCCTGGAATTTCAGTTATAGTTACATTGACCGTTCCTGAGCAACCAGATGGAGAACTCATCAAACAAGTATAAGTTCCAGCTATCAGACCTGTCGCAGTAGCTGTCGTTTGACCATTGCTCCAAGAATAGGTAATACCTGCTGCAGAGGGTGTCATGACAGCAGTCGCTGTGCCATCATTTCCTCCTGGGCAAGAAACTAAAGTAGACGAGGAACTGTAAGCAGCTGGATTATCCCCAATGACTGCACTACCTGTGTAAGGGCATCCGTTGGCATCTTGCATGGTAACATTATAGGTACCAGCTGATAAACCACTTATGGTTTGCGTATTCCCAACATTGGGTGTCCAAGTGAATGTATATGGAGGTGAGCCATTGCCTGGATTGGCTGTTGCTGTTCCAATGCCTTGAGAACAAACATCATTGGTTACCGTGACATTGACCGAACCTCCACCAGTTGTTAGCCAAGTGGTATCATTGGTAATGGATCCAATACTGGTATTACAAGCTGATGCCGATAGGAAATAACCCGTTGTTCCATTCGGAACGGGATTCACGTTTAATACGCCATTGTTGTAAGGGAAAGTTTGACCTAAAGTATTGTTCCAAATAAAATTTGTTCCTGGGCTCGAAACCATGATGTATGGAATTTGTGCCATGGTATAGGTTGCGGTGTTGTTCGGTGCAGTAGGGGTGAATCGTCTCCCGTCTTGGTTCGCACCCCATACGCTGACATTCCTCCCCGGGGTAATGTGTGCCAATGTCATTGGATTGTTTTCAGATCCCTGAATGGCTAGACCGCCATTCCAACCGTTACAAATGGGCTTATTTCCAATATGTAATTCAAAAACATTAGTCGTTTCGTATAAAATGATGGCCATGTAATTACATTGTTGTGTGCAACTGAACATGAAAATATTTTTATATAAAACCACGAAGCGACGATTCGGAGCAGTTCCAATTGTTTGATACTGAATTTGACCTCCCAAGGATGGATTAATATCTTGGTAAGTTAGCATGATTGAATTTCTAGCAGATGTAAGAGTTCCGTTGGGTAGAGGAGGAACACCACCTAAACTCCATGGGCAATAACCATTTGCATTTGATAAGTTGAAAGAAATTAGTCCATTAGAGCCAATGACGCATTGGGTGTAGTTTTGCCCGTAAAAGCTAAATGGAAAACCTATATTAACTGCACCAGACCAAGAGTCATCAGATAAATTGACTTGGCTAGGGGCATTAAGATACGGCCCTGTAGCTCCTACATTTCCGTTATTACAGTTGGTGATGGTAACACTTTGGCCTGGACAAACATTCGCGTCTTGCCCCAAGCATAATTGTATTTGTCCATAAACATTAAATGATGCAAAGTGAACGCTTACAAATAATATAATTGATAAAATCTTGTACATTGATTGCTTATTTAAAACAAATTTAACGATTTTCTAACACTAAGGTTGCCTTATTTGCCAACGAAGTTAAATAAAAATCAATTACAGTTACCTCAATAAGGTTACATGACCTGTGTACGCTTTTCTATCGTCTTTATAAGGCGATTTTAGTATTATTCTCCAGATATAAACGCCGTCCTCAATGGCTTGACCATTTGGACGTCTTCCATCCCAGCCAGCAAGGTGATTGTGGTTTTCCCAAATCAGTTCTCCCCATCTATCAAAGATGTAACAAGTAAAATCATAAGGGTCAAAATCGGCTGTTATAATAGGTAGCCAATTTTGATTATATTCATTTCCATCGGGAGTAAAAGCATTTGGGACATATATAATTTGAGTCTCGTTAAGGATTACTACACGTGTGGTAGTATCGGTACAACCATAGTCTGTTACAGCTATCAAGGTTACCATGTAATTAGCAGAATTGGTGGTTGGAAAGGCGTGAACAGGCTCCTCTTCTGTAAAGATTCCCGAGTCATCTCCAAATTCCCATAGATAGCTAGAAGCCCCTATACTCTGATTAATCATAGTACTTGTATTATCTAAATCAGTTAATGTCGAAGGAAGTGCGTAAAAATCGGCGATTGGTAATGGCCAGTCACAAAAATAGTTAATCATCGTTGTGTCCCAAATACAGCCTAAGGCTGTGGTCAGGGTCAATTCAACATCAAAGCAACCCGCTGAGTTGTATGTGTAGGTTAGCGGTCCTGACGAATTAATGATTGAACCATTCCCCATGTTCCAAATAGCGCTTGCGTAAGGTGTCCCTGTTGATGTGTTTGTAAGATTAACTGTGAATGGATTACAACCCTCTAAAATCGGCGCCGAAAAAGAAGGGTATGCTGCGGGCTCGATGCTTAAGTTGAGGTCGTCTGCGCCAATACATCCGTTTTGATCTGTTCCAATAACGGAATATAAACCGTTAGTGATAGGGGTAAAAGGCGTTGCATTTTGCACCAAAGGTGTCCACACATAGGTTACAGCCCCCGATCCGCTAACTGTTGTGGGTGAACCTTCGCAAATACTTTGATCCGATCCAGCAGATACAATGGGATTTGCCCAAGTGGTAAGAATCATTTGATCAGTGTCAATACACCCGTTGATGTCGGTTCCAGTAACCGTATAGGTCACCACCCCAGTAGGTGGAGTGAAGGCTTGCCCGTCCACTAAACCATTGTTCCAAGTGTAACTTGAGACTCCGCTGCCAGAAATAGTTACGGATGTTCCATTGCATTCGCTGATGTCAGGTCCAGCATCAACAATAGCAGCGGGGTGTAAGCTCACAATTAGCGAATCGCTGTTCTTACATCCGTTGGCATCTGTGCCAAGTACAGTAATGGTTTGAGTAGTCTGGGGTACATAGTTCGAACCGTTACTTGTACCAGTTTCCCAAACATAGCTAAGTGCACCAGTTGCATTCAGAGGAATGTTAAAATTGGGGCAAATTGTGGTGTCATTGCCCGCGAAGACATTGGGTAGCGGAAAAATGG
Organism: Crocinitomicaceae bacterium; assembly: GCA_044336865.1. Taxonomy (GTDB): domain Bacteria; phylum Bacteroidota; class Bacteroidia; order Flavobacteriales_D; family Crocinitomicaceae; genus UBA952. The sequence goes on from JBIIOQ010000005.1 coordinate 60,663, forward strand.
TAATGGATTGGATCAAGGTATCTAAACAACCCCCAATGTTGGTTGCGATCAACGAAACATCATAGTTACCTGGGATGAGGTAATCGTGCTGAGTATTTAGGGTATTGTCATTTGGAGAGCCATCTCCAAATATCCATTGGTAGGTAACTTGTGATAAATTGGCATCTTGGGTTTGATTGGTAAATTGAACGGTGTCAAATACGCATTCATCAGTAAATGTAAAATTAATTACAGGCGGTGGCAGAACAGTTAAGGTGTCAGAAATCGTATCGCTGCATCCTGCTTGTGTAAATACAATGTGAGTAACAACATAAGTACCCGGATTTTGGTAAAGGTGTGTTGGATTCATATGAATCGCTGGGTTATTGCCAGACAGAGTGGAGCCATCTCCAAAATTCCAAAACCATGAGGCAGCGCCTCCATTAGCTAAAACAATCCCGTTGATACTTGTAGGTAATATGGTTGGTGTACTGTTAAACTGAGTAGGGGACCATGGGCATGCTGAAGTGTATGTAAAGTTATTTTGAACAGTAGTCGGTATCGCTGCTGCAGTTAAGGATACAGTGCAATTTCCTTGATTCGAAAAGGATTGCATGGTAACAGTATAGTTAGGTAATGCAGTGGCCGCGGGAACGGTAATACTTTGGGTAGTTGGACCGTTACTCCATGAATAACTCTGAAATCCTGACGGACCAGAGATGTTTATTTGATTAGCGCCAAAACAATAATCCAAATCTAAAATTAAGGGCATACAATCCGCTACAACATAAGCATAACCAAAATGACCAGAATAATCACAGTCCTTTGTAGTAAACTCAATAGTTACATTGGTACCAATAAAAGCACTCAAATTAATTCCTACAACAGTCCAAGGTAGCCACTTAACGCCACCACACGTTTGAAAGTTTTGGCCTGCCTGCCCTGCGTAAACAGTGTATATACCACAATTTCCTCCGATTTGATTTCCAGCGGCATCTAGTAGTCTCATCTCAAATACTGGTTGGGCATTTGGCGGGTGACCTGGGTCTTCCAATACAGTTGCGTATTTGTATATGAAGAGCGCATTCTGAGGACTCACTAATAAATTATAAGTCAGTTTTTCAGCCTGGGCACCTGTACCGGAATTGCCAAGTCTTGCTGAGGAGGAACTGCCGGGAGGAATCATTTGAAGTCCACCACAAGAGAAGGGATCTACTCCTGGTGCAGAAATGATGGTGTGCCGACCTCCAACTATGCCTACCGAAGAGGCAGGATTACTGTAACTACCGGTGTAACCGACCCAATTCGAAAAGTTGCCCATACTAAAATTGGCATTGGGGCAACCAACATTGGTCTGTGACCAGAAGCTAAAAGTCCCAAAGGAAACAATTAAGGTAAAATAAAATATTAGTTTAAGAAACATGCTATATATTACAATTCTGAATTAAACAATTAGTATCAAAGTAAATATACGAATTAATATTCTTAATGGTTGTTTTTTTGTATGTTTTCTTTTTGTTATCATTATATGTTTAGAAATTTACGCTTAGTGTAATTGTGACACTATTTAAAAAGAATAAAAAATACTTTTTAAACAAAAAATCTTATCTACATTTACGGCTTAAACTAAAAAATAATCCTTTATGTCTAGTAATTATCACAATGAAATCAATGCATTTATGGAGGCTGTTAAAGCCAAAAATGGCAATGAAGCAGAGTTTCTGCAAGCGGTTCAAGAGGTGGCAGAAGCTGTAATTCCTTTTGCTGAAAATCACCCAAAATATAAAATATTTAAAATTTTGGAGCGTATAGTTGAACCGGAACGAACCATTATATTTAGAGTAACATGGTTGGATGATAAAGGCCAAGTTCAGGTAAACAGAGGTTATCGAGTTGAATTTAATTCAGCTATTGGTCCTTACAAAGGGGGCTTAAGATTTCATCCATCCGTAAACCTATCCATTTTAAAGTTTTTAGGATTTGAACAAATTTTCAAAAATTCACTCACTACTCTTCCGATGGGTGGAGGTAAAGGAGGTTCTGATTTTGACCCTAAAGGAAAATCGGATAATGAGGTAATGAAATTTTGTCAGTCTTTTATGACTGAATTGTCTCGCCATATTGGTCCTGACACAGATGTTCCAGCGGGTGATATAGGTGTAGGAGGACGTGAAATTGGTTATATGTTCGGGCAATACAAAAGAATTAGAAATGAGTTTACAGGTGTTTTAACCGGAAAAGCAAGAAATTGGGGTGGATCTTTAATCCGACCAGAAGCTACTGGCTACGGGACCGTATATTTTGCCAAAGAAATGCTTACTACTAAAAATGATTCTTTCAAAGGAAAAGTGGTTTCCATTTCAGGTTCGGGTAACGTTGCTCAATACGCATGCGAAAAAGCAACTCAATTGGGCGCTAAAGTAGTAACTCTCTCTGATTCAGAGGGTTTTATTTACGATGCAGATGGAATTGATGCTGAAAAATTAGCGTATGTTATGGAGTTGAAAAATGTAAAGCGTGGACGTATTTCTGAATACGCATCAACTTATCCTTCGGCTAAATTCACTGCGGGAAAAAGACCTTGGTCTGTGAAAACAGATATCGCATTACCATGTGCTACTCAAAATGAATTGAATGCAGATGAAGCGGCTCAGTTAATAGCCAATGGTGTTATTTGTGTTGCTGAAGGGGCTAATATGCCAACAACACCTGAGGCAGTAACTGCATTTTTAAAAGCAAGGGTTCTTTTTGCACCAGGAAAGGCATCGAATGCTGGCGGAGTAGCTACTTCAGGCTTGGAAATGTCCCAAAATTCTTTGCGTATGTCTTGGACTGCAGAAGAAGTGGATCAAAAATTACATGGCATCATGGTTTCTATTCACGAGGCTTGCGTAAAGTATGGTAAGGAATCAGATGGTTTTGTTGATTACGTGAAAGGGGCCAATATCGCTGGATTTGTGAAAGTGGCTGATTCAATGATTGATCAAGGGTTGGTTTAATATTAATGAACCTTCAAATTTTAAAAAAGCTCAATTTTGTTGGGCTTTTTTTTATTAATCTATTAGTGTTGTATTCTTGGTTCTAAATGGAATCATGCATTCCGTTAAAATTCTAGCTATGTTCATATTTAGGTTTTTCCTAATAAATATTACTAAAAACAGTAACATTTATTAGTATACTGGTTGGAGAGTATATTAAAAGTTCATATTCTAAAGTATAATTAACCACTTAAAAATTAAGACATGAAAAAGTTAGCATTTATTTCCGGCGCAGTAGTTATTAATTTGGTATTAGTTTTATCAATCATTTCTGTATTCAACCCAAACAATATTTCATCTGAAGCAGGATACTTTGATGGCTTGTTTGATATTACTCTTTTATTTCCTAATAGTATCCCCGGAATTACAATTTTCTACGGAGGATTACTTAGTTTAATTATAGTAAATAATCTTTACTTAAAGAAAATCAAATCATTATAGTACGAATGTGTTTTTCATATTTCATATTCCTTTTAGCTTCTTTCCCATAAATAATAATAATAAAAAGTAACATTTACTGGTATACCGGTTGGATATTATATAAATAGATCTTATGACACAGTATAATTAATTATTTAAAAATTAAGACATGAAAAAGACAGTAATTTCTCTAGCATTGGCATTGTTTATCAAATTAGTATTCATCCCAATCTTCACGCAAACACCGATCGGACCAGTATATTCAATGGAGGGATGGTTGTATGACTTAAACGTATTAACTATTGTGGTATTTGCAGTAACAATTCCACTTATCACTTATAAGTTATTAAAAAAAATAACGATTTAAAAGAAAAGCCTCCTTTGGGAGGCTTTTATAAAAATGATTCAAAAAAAGATTTTATCTGTCTGACATTGATTTTTAGTTTCAAATCGCATCATATTTTCTGCTAATGTGTTTTTCATATTCCTTTTAGTTTCTACCCTATAAATAGCAATAAAAAAAAGTAACATTTATTAGTTTACTGGTTGGATATTATATTAATAGATCTTTTGACATAGTATAATTAACCACTTAAAAATTAAGCCATGAAAAAGTTAGCATTTGCATTAGCAGCATCGTTTATTGCAAGCGTAGCATCCTCACAAATAGCATCCTCACAAATTGCATATGTAATGCTAAATGAAGTAGAAAATGTGGTCTTAGATAGATACGGCATCGATTATACAGGAGCACATGTTCGTTATATGGTTGAAACGGGTGAAGTATATAAATTAGAAGACCCTGCCCATAAAGATTCAATGTTAGCCGCATACAATCGTTTTACAAAATGGAATAAAGGATATTTTAAATCAATTCCAGATACAGTGTATTTTTCAGACGGAGAAGAATATATGTCAGGTAAACAAGCAGATAATTTTCTTATTGCGACATTTGGTAATTCTAGAAAAATTCTAGGCAGGTTTAGTTTAGATGTTAATGATTTTACAAATAATATACAAACAATTGAAATCTTAGAATTATATAATGTAGGCATGCCTAATTATTATATTGATCATATTATCATGCTTAAAGATTTCAATTCACGATGGTCAATATTAATATATACTAGTATTGATATTGGTAGTGATTGTCCATCATGTCCTGTTGCATAGTATAATTAACCACTTAAAAATTAAGCCGTGAAAAAGTTAGTATTCGTATTAGCAGCATCGTTTATTGCAAACGTAGCATCCTCACAAATAGCATCCTCACAAATTGCATATGTAATGCTAAATGAAGTACAAAATGTCATCTTAGATAGATACGGCATCGATTATACTGGAGCTCATGTTCGTTATATGGTTGAAACGGGTGAAGTATACAACTTAAAAGATTCAGCCACTAAAGACGCCACTAAAGATTCAATGTTAGCAGCATACAATCGTTTTACGAAATGGAATAAAGGATATTTTAAATCAATTCCAGATACAGTGTATTTTTCAGACGGAGAAGAATATATGTCAGGTAAACAAGCAGATGATTTTCTTATTGCGATATTTGGTAATTCTAGAAAAATTCTAGGTAGGTTTAGTTTAGATGTTAATGATTTCACAAATAACATACAAACAATTGAAATCTTAGAATTATATAATGTAGGTATGCCTAATTATTATATTGATCATGTTATTATGCTTAAGGATTTTAATTCAAGATGGTCAATATTAAATATTAATGATTATGACATTGGTAGTGATTGTCCATCATGTCCTGTTGAATAGTAAAATAGGGGTGAAATATATTCCACCTTATTAATTATTTTGAATGTAAAAATATTATAACCTTACTTTCAGTTCTTTTAAATATTTAAAGCCCAAGGTATTGGGCTTTTTTACCCATTTTTTTTCATCAATTATTTTATGGTAATACCATCAATTTATTGCACTATTTTCGATAATTTTGCACTAGATTAATCTTGATAAAACTTGAAAGAATATACCATTGATTTTGATGCGATTGGATTCGATAACGCTGAGCTTCTTGCGATTTATCAAAAACTAATCACCCCCCGATTGATTGAAGAAAAAATGCTAATTCTTCTTCGTCAAGGGAAGATTTCAAAATGGTTTTCTGGTTGGGGGCAAGAAGGAATTTCTGTTGGTACTTGTTATGCGATGGATACGGACGAGTATATTCTTCCCATGCATAGAAATTTGGGAGTTTTCACAACCCGGGATATTCCTCTCACACGATTATTTGCGCAATTTCAAGGAAAAGCGGACGGATTCACTAAGGGAAGAGATCGATCTTTTCATTTTGGAACTCAAGAATACAAGATTGTTGGAATGATTTCTCATCTCGGTCCTCAATTAGGCATCGCAGATGGGATAGCACTCGCGAATAAAATTCGTGGTGAAAAGAAATCGACCTTAGTTTTTACTGGTGATGGTGGTGCATCGGAAGGAGATTTTCATGAGGCTTTGAATGTCGCTTCTGTTTGGGATCTTCCTGTTATTTTCTGTGTGGAAAACAATTCTTGGGGTTTATCGACTCCTTCTAGTGAGCAATTTAGATGTAAGCAGTTTATTGATAAAGGAATTGGATATGGAATGAAAGCAATCCAAGTTGATGGTAATAATATATTGGATGTTATCCGCGCTGTCCGTTCGATTAACGAAGAAATCAGGGTAGACCCTAAACCGGTTCTATTGGAATTAATGACGTTTAGAATGCGAGGACATGAAGAAGCATCTGGAACAAAGTATTATCCAGAAGGACTTCAAGACGAATGGGAAAAACGTGACCCGGTTGTTAATTTTGAAGTATTTCTGAAATCAAAAGGAATTTTGACGGATGAGCATGATGAATCATTGAAAAGTCAACTTAAAAATGATATTCAAGTCGCTTTCGACCATGCAAATGATCAGAGCGATATTATCCCTAATGTCGCTGACGAGTTAACGGATGTTTATGCCCCACATCTTTTTACACCAACGAATGCAGGCGAAACGACAGAGGAAATTAGGTTTATTGATGCAATACAAAATGGTTTAAGGCAATCATTAGAGCGTTTTCCAGCATTAATTATTATGGGACAAGACATTGCTGAATATGGTGGTGCCTTTAAAGTTACGGAGGGTTTTGTAGCTGAATTTGGAAAGGATCGAATTCGAAATACGCCCTTGTGCGAATCAGCTATTTTAGGAGCTGGACTTGGTTTGTCAATCGCTGGAATGAAAGCTGTTGTTGAAATGCAATTTGCTGATTTCGTAACTTGTGGATTCAATCAAATCATTAATAATCTAGCAAAGATTCATTGGAGGTGGGGACAAAATGCTGATGTTGTGGTTCGAATGCCAACTGGAGCAGGTGCAGCAGCAGGTCCTTTTCATTCTCAAAGTAACGAAGCGTGGTTTTTCCATACTCCTGGATTAAAAATTGTCTATCCATCTAATCCCTTTGATGCAAAAGGATTATTAAATGCCGCGATTGAAGATCCAAATCCTGTCTTGTTTTTTGAACACAAAATGCTCTATCGAAGCATAAAAGGAAATGTTCCAACGGATTATTATACACTAGAAATTGGTAAGGCAAATGTGGTGAATGAAGGAAAGGATTTAACGATAATAACCTACGGTGCCGGAGTTAATTGGGCGCTAGAGGCCATGGAATCTTTTCCAGAAAAGTCGGCTGAAATTATTGATCTAAGAACACTCTTACCACTTGATACGGAATGCATCTATGCAGCTTCAAAGAAAACAGGAAAAGTTATTGTTTTACACGAGGATTGCTTGATGGGTGGAATTGGAGGTGAAATCTCAGCACTAATTATGGAAAATTGCTTCGAGTTTTTAGATGCACCTGTCAGTAGAGTTGGGTCGATGGACACACCGGTTCCTTTCGCGGCAGATCTCGAAAAGCAATTCTTGCCTCAAGAACGTTTTCTCAAAGCGATTGAAGCTATTTTGGCGTATTAATTCACTGCATTTCTTGGGTGAAAAGAAAGTATCGCCTCTTTTAAATAGCGTTGATCTAAGTGGGTGTAAATTTCAGTCGTTGTAATTGATTCGTGTCCAAGCATTTCTTGTATTGCTCTTAGATTAGCTCCTCCTTCTAATAAATGGGTAGCAAAGGAATGTCTAAAGGTATGTGGAGAAATCGTTTTTTGTAGGCTAATTCGTTCAGCTAAATCTTTGATGATGGTAAAAATCATAACGCGGGTCAGTTTTCCCCCTCTACGATTTAAGAAAACAACATTTTCATCCCCTTTTTTAATGTTTTGATGCCGACGAATATGGTCATTGTAAATTGATATTTCTTTTTCAACACTTGCTGAAACAGGAACTAATCGTTCTTTATTTCCTTTACCAATTACACGAATGAACCCTTCTTCAAAGAATAGGTCGGAAAAGCGAAGGTTCACTAATTCTGAAACACGTAATCCGCAACTATACAAGGTTTCAATAATGGCCTTGTTACGATGGGATTCTGTTTTACTCATGTCTAGGGCATCAATTAGTCGATCAATCTCTTCAATAGTGAGTACCTCAGGAAGTTTTCTCCCAATTTTTGGTTGGTCTAATAATTCGCTTGGATCAACGGTGATGTAGTTTTCTAAGAGCAGATAGCCATAAAATTGCTTGATTCCTGAAATAATTCGTGCTTGTGTACGCGCACTTAATCCCAAATCATAAAGTGCAGCAATGAATAATTTTAAATCATTGTAGGAAATTTGTTCGGCATTTTTATCTATTGAAACACTAAAATCATGTAATTTAGCCACATCGTTTTGGTAGGCGAAAATCGAATTTTCTGCTAATCCTTTTTCGATTTTTAGGTATGATACAAATTCTTTAATGTAGCGATTCCAACTTGACAAGGATGAAGATTTTAATTATTAATGGTCCAAATTTAAATTTAATTGGCACGCGTGAAACATCCATCTATGGAAATCAATCATTTGATGATTATTTTCTTTCCTTAAAATCAACATCTGATCATGAGTTACACTACTTGCAATCAAATGTTGAGGGTGAGTTAATAAATTTTCTCCAAGAAGCGCGTGTCGATGGAGTAATTCTCAATGCTGGCGCCTATACGCATACAAGTATTGCTATTCGTGATTGCATTGCTGCAATAGGAATTCCTGTGGTTGAGGTTCATATTTCCGACATTTCTAGTAGAGAATCCTTTCGCCATAATTCGCTTCTAACACCCGTTTGTGTGGGCTGTGTTTTCGGCTTTGGATTAAAAGGCTACGAAATGGCCTTGTCGTATTTTCAATAAGTATTTTTAGCGATTGAACTTTTTTAGGGCTTGCCTGTAAGGAAGCAAAATCGTTAATCGTTCCTTTATGAAAAATCTAGCCCTTCTTATCGTATTAATTTCCTTTTCTTTTGTTGCACAAGCTCAGCAAAATAGAAAAATTCAATTAGTTATTCTTTTTGATGCTTCAAATAGCATGGATGGTTTATTAGATCAAGCAAAATCAAAAATATGGGCCATCGTGAATGATGCAAGTGGTTTACGATACCAAGGAACAACCCCAGTGCTTGAGATCGCTATGTATGAATATGGAAATGCTGGCATTTCGTCAGCCGATAATTATGTTCGAATGCAAACTAATTTCACGACAGATTTAGACCTTATTTCCGCTAAACTTTTTGGAATTAGAACCAATGGTGGAGAAGAATATTGCGGCGCGGCTATTCAAAAATCCTTACAACAATTGAATTGGTCAAATGATCCTAAGGACTTAAAGCTGATTTATATTGCAGGAAATGAACCCTTCAATCAAGGTCCTATTAGTTATAAAGAAGTATGTACTGAAATTCTTAAAAAAGACGTGATTGTTAATACTATTTATTGCGGTGATTATCAACAGGGGATTAATGAATTTTGGAAAGATGGCGCATCTTGTTTAAATGGAGCATATTTTAATATTAATTCAAATGATAAAATCACTTCCATCGCGACACCTTATGATGATCAAATTTTTCGCTTGAACCAATCACTGAATGGCACCTATATAAGTTATGGTTTTTCTGGTAATCTCAAAAAGGAAAGCCAATTAAGAGAGGATAATAATGCCTTTAATCAAAATATTAGTGTCGCTTCTGAAAGGGCGATTGTAAAATCTAAAGGCAGTTACAACAATGCTTCATGGGATATCGTGGATGCTTATAGAGCAGACTCTACAAGTATCTTAGACTTGGAAGAAGAGGCAATGCCAGCTGAATTAATTGGTAAGTCTGATGAAGACATCAAAAAATATATTGCGGATAAAACAATTGAAAGAAGCACCATTCAAGCAGAAATTGTACAATTAGCATTACTTAGGGACGATTTTATTTCGAAAGAGAAAGCTAAATTAATCGAATCTGGTACAAAAGATGATTTCGGTTCAGCCATGAGTAAAAGCATCAAAGAAAAAGGCAAAGAAAAAGGATTCGAATAAGTCATTATTCTGTAAACTATAATGAATAAGGAATGTTTTTTTGATAACTTTGTTTCAAAATTTGTCGAATGCTAAAAGATGATAAAATAAATTACCAAAACATTGGATTAATGTTCGTCGCTATGATTTCGGCCTATTTTTTTCCTTTTGAAACTTTTTTATTGGCCTATGCCTTTCTTGGTCCATTACATTACCTTACCGAAATCAGCTGGTTGCATGATCGTCAATATTTCACCAAGGGAAAGTATGATTTCATTCCTCTTTTACTCATCGGTATTGCACTATCTTATGCCGCATTCGCTAAGGACGCAGGTTTCGATATGGATTTTTACGAGACGTTTGTTGAATTAGGCTTATTCGATAAATTGCTTGTATTAGCACTTTTTAGTTCTCTTTTATTTGCATTTGTTAAAAACCTACCCGTAAAGATATTCAGTATATTATTCCTTTTTATCTTTATTTCTGGTTGGTTTTCTGATGATAATAAAGAAGCAAATCAGAGTAGTACGTTTGTTTTCGCATTAACTTCATTGGTGCCAACTCTTATTCATGTATATGTATTTACCGGATTGTTTATGCTATATGGGGCCTTAAAATCTAGGAGTAAAAGTGGCTTGATTTCTGTTTTGGCGGTTGTTGTTATTCCAATTATATTGGTGTTTTTTCTTCCAGTTAATGCTGGAAAAAATCAAATTACCAAGTATGGAAAAGATTCCTATTATGCAGGTGGGGAGGGGTTCTTTTATACCAATGTTAGTATTATGGATCATTTTAAATTGATAAACGACCCATATCTTACCAATAAGCAATACTTGGATTCTATTGTAAATAAGAAATCCGCCAATAATCAATTCCCCGCTGCTGAAAAGCTTAGAATAACGGACTCTTTGAAGAATAAGTTAAACGAGAATTTTATTGTGCCAAATCCAGATAATGAATACTATATGAAACCAATTCCTATGAAGATGGCCATTCCGATTAACACGAAAGATTATTATTGGGCAAGCGTATTTTTCTCCACATATGGTATTATGCTCATGCGATTTTTCGCTTTTGCATACTTGTATCATTACTTAAATTGGTTTAGTAAAACCGAGGTGATTCGTTGGCATAAGGTCCCTAAAATACGATTAATTGTTATAGTGATTCTTTGGCTTTTCGCATGTGGTTTGTACGCGTATAATTATGCCTTAGGTTTAAGCTTTTTATTCTTCCTTAGTTTTTCTCATGTTCTTTTAGAATTTCCCTTGAACATGGTTTCTATTGTTGGGATAGGAAAAGAAACAGTTTCTATTGCCAAAAACGGTTTCAAGAAATCACCTGAACTCACTAAAAAATGAAAATACTATATTCGCTAATTGCTTCCTCATTTATCTTTATGGTTTCGGCTCAATCAGAAGCTTCTTTAGTTGTTTCGCTCGAAGATGGACGCTACATGCTTTCCAATGATGGAGCTTCTTATTTTGCTAAGTTATCTTTAGAGTGTACGAATAAACCATCTCCTCATTACTTTTACAGGGCTTTGCGTTTACCAGGTGAGCAAAAAGGTCCAAAGGATTATTGGCCATCTTTCTATGGTTGCTATGATTGGCATTCAGCCGTTCACAATCATTGGGCAATGGTAAAATTACTGAAGCTTTATCCTACCATTCCTGAGGCTAATGCCTTAAATGATAAGTTAGAATTAAGTTTTAATGCAGAAAATATCAAGGAAGAATTAACATATCTTATATCCCACGAAGATGGTTTTTTTGAATTTCCTTACGGTCAATCTTGGTTATTAAAAGTGGCAGATGAATTAATTAAGTGGGATGATCCTAGGGCAAAACGTTGGCTGAATAATCTGAAGCCTCTTACTGAATATATTGTCATGGTGCATACAAAGGTATGGCCTGCTATCAATTCTGTTAAAATGTCAGGTAGTCATGATAGTCCTGCAATGGGGCTTTCTTTTGCCTACGATTATGCGGTAAGTTCAAAGAATAAAAAATTAAAGGGAGTCATTTCACAGGCAGCTATTCGTTTTTATGGTGATATCGCCAATGCTCCGTTAAATGAGGAGCCATTCGACTATGATTTTATGTCTGCTGGTTTATTGGTAACAGATTTGATGCGAAAGGTCCTAGCTCCGAAAGAGTATGTTAGTTGGTTAAATAGCTTTTCTCCGGAATTATTTATTCCAGGAAAAGTTAATATTCCCCTCAAGTTAGATCGTGTAGATAAACACGATGGTTATGAATCCCACTGGGATGGATTCCACTTAAATAGAATTTGGTGCTTAAATGGAATTCTTAAATCGCTTCCAGCTGACGCCTTAAGCAAGGAGGCGAAATCAGAATGGGTTAGCGCAATGAATGAAATGTGGGATTATGCGCAGGAAAGTATCGGCAAAGGAAACTATGATATTGATCACTGGCTATCTACTTTCTCTGTATTTGCTCTAATTGGTTATGAATGATCATTCGATATTGAAATCCTTTGTTCAAGATCGTCAATAAATTGATCTAGATTTTCTGGTGAAATAAACAATTCTTTTCCGTCATGGAAATATATGATAAGCCCATCAAGTGCTAAACTTAATTTCCAACCGATATACAATCCTTTATTTTTTTCAATTTTTTTAATTGCTTTGTAGGCGATTTTTTTAATTATCCACCCACTTGAACATCGCAAATAATCGTGGTGAAGAAGGTAGCTTGTGGAGTAGTATAAGGATATCAAATAGGCTAGTGTCAAGGTAAAAATACTTGAAATAACGAGGGAATCATAAATGCCTTCTTGATAAAATGTTGCTAGCGAAATTAGTAGATCTAATGAAGCAATAAGGATTACGCTAGCTTTGTAAACCTAATCTACTTTTGATGAATACCTTATCACCAAGCAAACAATGGTCGATCTTGCATCAATAGATTAACAGCTCCTTTAATTCTTATCAATTGGGCATCATCATTCCTATGGATTAATGCTTCGTCGATTAACTGAACCATTTTTTCAATTTCAGTTTCATTAACACCTCTTGACGTAAGCGCTGCAGTACCTAGTCGAATTCCAGAGGTAATGAAAGGTGATTCTGTATCAAAAGGCACCATGTTTTTATTAACTGTGATATCTGCTTTCACCAAGCTATTCTCAGCATCTTTTCCGTTAATGCCTTTGCTACGTAAATCTATCAACATACTATGATTATCCGTACCTCCAGAAATAATGGTGTATCCCTTTTCAATAAAAGAATTTGCCATAACGCGTGCATTGAGTTGCACTTGCTTCATGTACGTGGTAAATTCAGGTGCCAAGGCTTCGCCAAAAGCAACTGCTTTTGAAGCTATCACATGTTCTAGCGGCCCACCTTGAATGCCCGGGAAAACCGCAGCATCTAGTAAAGCCGCCATTGATTTTGGATTGCCATTATTCCATTTTAAGCCAAAAGGATTATCAAAATTAGTTCGCATCATGATAATACCACCTCTCGGACCGCGTAATGTTTTGTGGGTAGTGCTGGTCACTATATGACAATAACTTAATGGATCATTTAATAATTTTGCTGCAATTAATCCTGAAGGATGGGAAATATCAGCTAAAACAAGCGCGCCGACTTCATCAGCTACTTTTCGTATTTTGGCATAATCCCAATCTCTTGAATAAGCTGAGGCGCCACAAATAATCATTTTTGGTTTAACGCGAAAAGCAGTTTCTTCTAGGGCATCATAATCAATAAGCCCAGTTTCTTTTGATACACCGTAAAAGTGTGGTTGATAGAGTTTACCCGAAAAATTAACGGGAGAACCGTGTGTTAGATGTCCACCATGTGATAAATCAAATCCTAAAATCTTATCTCCTGGATTAAGGCATGCAAGAAATACAGCAGCATTTGCTTGTGCTCCAGAGTGTGGTTGTACATTCGCCCATGTAGCACCAAATAATTCACAAAGACGATCAATTGCCAGTTGCTCTACTTTATCGACTACTTCACAACCACCATAATAGCGCTTCCCAGGTAGCCCTTCTGCGTATTTGTTCGTGAGTACGCTACCCATGGCCTGCATTACTTGATTACTCACAAAGTTTTCTGATGCAATAAGTTCAATGCCATTGAGTTGACGTTTATTTTCTTCATTTATTAAGTCGAATATTATGTTGTCTTTCATATTTTATTTAATACGTGCGATGAATGATTTATGTAATATATTTTGTGTAAGCCTTCCAGTAAATTTACATCTGGTTTGAAACCTACTATTTTCATTAATTGAGACGAACTTCCAACTCTTCTTTCTACCTCGTAGTCGTATCTCTTTTTTGGGGCGTCAATGTAATTTATAGGAGATTTTGAATCGGTTATTTTTTTAATATTTTCTGCTAAATCTTTGATTGACCATTCTTCTTCATTGGCTATATTTATAATATGTGAGCCATTAATTCCTAACAAACTAACACATGCATCTATGGTGTCATCAATGTAGGTAAAATCCCTTGTTTGCGCTCCATTTCCATATACTGTAATCGGTTCATTATTAATTGCTTGTTCAAAAAAACGAGGAACTACCATTCTATTATCTTGGTTGTGCCCATATACATTAAAAAATCGAAGTGAAATCACATTTAATCCTCGCTCATCATGATGAGCCGCAAGGTATATTTCATTATAGCGCTTAGCCATTGCGTATGAAGTTCTTGGGTCAACTAATACATCTTCCGAAAGTGCGCTTTTTAAAATCGCACTATGACTGTAAATCCCACTTGTTGAGGCATAAAGCAAATATTTAATGTTGTTAATAGATGCGGCTTCTACAACATTTCTTGTTCCAATTACTTCTACATCCATTGTTTCTATAGGTTGATCTGCAACAATATCAACACCCAAAACTGCAGCGAAGTGGTAAATTGCATCACAACCTTTTGATGCAGTTAAAACTAAATTAGCATCCCTTACATCTCCTTTGAAGAAGGTAATATTTTTAAAGGATTCTTTATCAAGCTTATTGCCGCGTAAAAGATTATCAAGTACATTTATTTCATGTCCTTTTTCAAGTAATCTTTTCACTAGGTTGCTCCCGATAAATCCTGCCCCTCCTGTTACCAAAATTTTCATTGGAAATTATTTATAGTCTGCAAATATCTTAATAAAAATTGATATCAAACAAGGTGTGTATTTCGTTTCACTTAATTTTCTTTATGGAGGACAAAAAATGCGTGTATTGGTTCATTTCATTATTAAAAATACCTGTTTCATCTAATCCATCAATTCTTACTCTTCCTGATGCATGAATGATTTTATTATTTTCTTGAATGATGCCTACGTGAATAATTTTACCGTCTTTATTTTCAAAAAAGGCAAGGTCATTTTTTTCATGATTTCCAAACGCTATTGCCTTACCGATTTCGGCTTGTTGGTAGGCATCTCTTGGTAGATTTATTCCGCTTAGTCTAAAAAACAATTGTGATAATCCTGAACAATCTATACCGAAAGATGACTTTCCTCCCCATAAATAAGGGGTGTTGATTAAATTTCCTAAAACAATATCGGGATTTAATTCTTGCGCATCAACAGCACATTCAAATGAGTAATCGCCAATTTTAAAGGATGGAGAAGAACCAATAAAACTTCCGCAACTGATGATTTGCTTCCCCCAAGGTGTGGAGATTTCTTTATTTATATTATATTGATTTGTATACATTTCTTGCCAATTTAGTGTGTCTTGTTCAGACAGAGGAAGTAAATGTTTGCTATCAACAAATCCCTTGTAATCATCTAGTAAGGTTGTTACTTCAACCCAAGATCCTGAAACTGAATGTATTTTAACAATTTCGCCAAAAAGCAACTGGCTTATCATTTCAGCACTATCTTTTGGTTCTTTTCTTAAAGGGCTAACGCTAACCAAACAAAAGGCATGTTTTTGATCGAGGGCTTGAAATTTCATTTATTAATTGTGGTAACCAAATATAAACAAAGTCTTTTAATATTGAGTAAATTTGTCAAATAGCTTTTTTTATGTCTGAAAAATTAATTTTAATTACGAATGATGATAGTGTTAACGCTAAAGGGATTCGTTCATTAATACAAACGGCAAAACAATTCGGTAGAGTAGTGGTAGTTGCTCCTGATAAAGCTCAATCGGGTATGGGACATGCCATAACAATCAATCATCCATTACGATTAAATCGAGTTGATTTGTTCGATGGTGTAGAATCCTATTCCTGTTCAGGAACGCCTGTTGATTGCGTAAAATTAGCGATATATGAGGTGCTTAAATGCAAACCTGATTTATTGCTTTCCGGTATCAATCATGGTGAAAACACATCAACTAATGTATTGTATTCAGGTACTATGTCAGCAGCTATTGAAGGGGCAATGGAAGGCATTCACTCTATTGGATTTTCATTAGCAGATTATGCCAGTGATGCTGATTTTTCGGCTTGTCAGCCCATTATTGAAAAAATTATCATCAAAACGTTGGATAGTGGGTTAGCTGCCAATACTTGTTTAAATGTAAATTTCCCAAATCTCAGCATCGATAAGATTAAAGGTGTCCGAATATGTAGTCAGGCTCATGCGTTTTGGGCAGATCGTTTTGACAAGCGTTTGGATCAATTTGGGAACCCTTATTTTTGGTTAACGGGAGATTTCGCCGAGGTTAATCCGAAAGAAAATACGGACTTAGAAGCATTAAAAAATGGGTATGTGAGCATTGTTCCTACACATTTTGATTTAACTAATTATCAAGCAATTCAAACCTTAGAAGACTGGGTCATATGAAAATAAAGTTAAACAAAAATCATTTTGTCGGTTTTGGGATAGGCATTCTTTCCCCCCTCCTTTTTATACCGATTGTTTTATTCATATTAGCCTCAGTCACCTCAGTTTCGTATGGCTATATTTGGGAGCAGTTTATAACATTTCCTGAATATACAAGCAAGTATACTTCTTTGGCATTGATATCAAATTTGCTTTGGTTTTATATGTTGTTAAATCGTGAGTATTTTGATGTGGCAAGAGGCATAATATTCGCTATGCTATGTTTTATTCCTTATATGATTTATGTTAATTTGTTTTAATGCAAAATACTAAAATCTTTATTGTTGCCGGTGAGGTGTCAGGTGATTTACATGGGGCAAATTTGATTAAAGAAATTAATGCTTTAACTCGAAATGTAACATTTATTGGTTGGGGAGGTGATCGAATGGAAAAGGAAGGAATGACTATTTTAAAGCATGTCAAAACCTTATCTTTTATGGGGTTTTTAGAGGTTTTGTTAAATCTTAAAACCATCATACGAAATATAAAAGATTGTAAAAATCAAATTCTTGCTTCTCAGCCAGCGGCTTTAATTTTAATCGATTTTCCTGGATTTAATTTGCGCATTGCGAAGTGGGCTAAAAAACACAATATACCGGTGATTTATTATATTTCACCACAAATTTGGGCATGGAAAGAGTCTCGAATAAAAGCCATACGTCGCGATGTGTCAAAGATGTACTGCATTCTCCCATTCGAGCAACAATTCTATGCGAAATTTAATGTAGAGGTAAGTTATTTGGGTCATCCATTATTGGATGAAATCACGGAGTATAAGCGGCGTGAATTTTCAAATAAAAATGTTTTTTCCAAGCCTGTCCTTGCCTTGTTGCCAGGCAGTAGGTTACAAGAAGTTAAAAGAAAACTTCCGCTCATGATTGAGGCATCAAAGTCATTTCCTCACTATCAGGTGGTTGTTGCGTGCTCAATTAATCTTGATGAAGCATTTTATCGTCAGTATGCCGATGATACCATTCAATTAGTTTTTGGGGATACATATAATATTTTAAATCAATCAACTATCGCTTTGGTAACCTCTGGAACAGCAACATTAGAAACTGCTTTATTTCATGTTCCTCAAGTAGTTTGCTATAAAAGTTCACCACTATCGTTTGCTATTGCCAAACTATTGGTAAAGATAAAATACATTTCATTGGTCAATCTTATCATGAATAAAGAAGTCGTGACAGAATTAATTCAAGGAAATTGCACGGTTAACAATATGGTTAGTCAATTGCGCTTAATAGAATTAGATCAACCCAAGCGCTTAGAAATTTTAGATAATTATCAAAAATTATCTGTTTTATTGGGAGAGAATGGTGCTAGTAAACGAGTAGCGGTCGATATACTTGAAACTTTTTTAACGAATAATGGTACTAGATAACTTAATGAATTATTAATTAATTGAAATCCTTTTTAGTATTATTTTTCTTTTTTATGACTGCTTGCGGATTTTCGCAGCAGATGCGCATTGGGATATTAACGGATTATCAATTAAAAAAAATTAAGTTTCATAAAGCAATTGGAAATTATCACGTCATGGCAGATTCTATTTATTTGGGATTAGCTAATTCAAATGATATTATTGAAATAAATTTTCTATCATCCGGTAAATTAGTAATGAATTTTAAAGGGAATAAATATACTTCGCTTAAAAAGATATCTATTCTGTCGTTATTTGAAGAACAATGCATTCAATTAACAGGTGTAAATCCTACAGCGAATGGAAGGTTGTACGAGGGAGATTTTGAGTTAATGGCAACTAAATCGGCTATTCGGATTATTAATTCCATTGATATTGAAACATACCTTGAGGGAGTTGTGGAGTGTGAAGCTGGTGATGCCCAAAAACTTGAATACTATAAAGTTCAATCGATTATAAGTAGGACATATGCTCAAATTAACAAAAACAAGCATAGCGCTGATGGTTATCAATTATGCGACAAAGTCCATTGCCAAGTATACCATCACAAACGCCTAAATACGTCTGTCATTGATTCAGCTGTTTGCAGCACCAAAACCAAGGTGCTTTGTTTTGAAAATGGAACTTTGGCGCCTACTTTTTTTTCCGCAAATTGTGGTGGACAAACATGTACACCTTCTCAAGTTTGGAATGAATATATTGATGGTTTACATTCGTTTCAAGATACTTTTTGCATCTATACAAAGCAAGCAACATGGCATAAATCAATACCAATATCTGATTGGGTAAGTTTTGTTGTAAGTACGTATCGTTTTCCTATTGATGATAGTTTAAGTTTACAACTACTTTACAACTTTGAGCAGGAAGATCGTCAAGCTTTTTATATTCATCCTGGTTATGGAATTCCCTTACGTGATTTACGAGAGAAATTTAAATTAAAATCAACGTATTTCAATGCGAAAAAAGAAGGTGAATTTATGGTGATTGATGGGCGTGGATTTGGACACGGTGTTGGCTTGTGTCAAGAAGGGGCAATGAAAATGGCGCGTGTTGGTTATTCGTATGATCAAATTATAGGGTATTATTTCCCTGATTACATCGTAAAGTAAATTACTTGTAGGTGATTACAAATATTTCTTCGTTTTCTTTTTTGAAGAATTTTTTAGACCTAGCATAAGATTCTAAGTTATTTAAGTTGTATAGTTGTCTTTGTGTACGTTGAGCTTCCACTAACTGGTCATGCATTAAAGCATTTTGGGCTTTTAATTCACTTCGTTTTTTTAAGTTATGTGCCAATAAAAAAACATCGGTATCATCTAAAAACATACTGTAGATGAAAAATATAACGATTGTAATTATATACTTATTCTTTAGAAATCTAGGAATTCTATTCATACACCAAAGGTAAGCCAAGGAATTATACCTAGATTAAAGGGAAAAGAAAGTTATTAAGTATTGGGTGTTTATTTTTCTGTATGTTCGCTTTTTTACCACAAAATCTTTTTTTTTATGATCCGCCGTCTGGCGGATACATGCCAAAAAGGGAACTATTTCTCATTTTTTCGCTGGATTTCATCCAGCGTTAAGAATAGTTAACCCCCTCAGGGGTTAATGAAATATTTTTGTGGTATAATTAAAACCAGTCAATTATTTTTTTATGCAGCTTGAAAAAGGCTCTCCTTCAAATACATCTCTAAAATCTTTCTCAAATTGAAACCAAGGATCTACTTTACGCAGCATTTGACACGCTGTCTTAGGATCTTTATCACGTTCATTAAGTATGAAGGAGGAGTACATAATCCCATATTTCAAAACTGTAATATCACTTTCCGTCATCTGAATTGTCTTACCGAGTTCATTAATAAAAGTATTCGAGTAATTTCCATCAACTTCTAGTCGCTCGTATTTTAAAATTTTTGGGATTTCACTAGTCCAAATGAGATTGGCGCCTTTTACATTCTTAGATTTATATTTACAGTAGGCATCAAGAAAATTTATGGCAATTGGATTTAAGGTAGTTTGTTTGTACAGGTCAATTGCTTCTCCCAAATCAATTGGTTTGCCATCTAATTGTACTTCGATGTATTCTCTGAGCAGATGAGATTCGAGTTCATTAATAAAATTTTGATGCTCTACATCCTTTAAAATACCATTTAAATCGAGTTCCACAGCCGATTGCAAACTTGATATAGACTCTTCAAGAGCATCTTCAAATTTGGGATCTGCATTCCCCTCTTTAACCAAACCATAAAGCCCTTTTGCTAAAAATAAATAGGGAGTAGGGTCAGTTGAGTATTTTGGCTTCAAGGTAAAATCTGAAGCTCTAACTACTAATTTTTCATAATTCGGTTTTGGTTTTTGGGCATATAAAGCAGCTAATTCAGGAAATACACTTCGAACAGTAATGTAATCCTCAATTTCTGTTTCAAGTTCCGTTTCATTATCAGAGTTTTTATCAAAAGTTACAGTTAATGTAACCGTGTAATTTCCAAGACGATTGAAAGAAACTTTAATGGAGGTGCTCGACTCACTTGTCCCTGATTCAAAATCCCAATCTTTTCCTTTACTACCGCTGATCGCCCACAAATACGAAGCTTTGCCTTTGGTGTTTTTTAAGGCGCTCTTAAGTTCAACTATGTTTTCAGGTTTAACTGATCTCTCAAATACTGGCTCAACAAGTCTATTTGCTGCTGTAATTTCAATCGTTTGAGCGTAAATAGAAATTAGGCTACAAAGGGACAAAATCGTGGATAAAAATAATCTTTTCATAGTTAAAAATTTGGGACAATTATTTCAATTTCTATGCCGAATTTACAATTTAATTATGACTTGATATTAAGAGTAATAATATTTCTTGTGCAGCTGTTGCCAAAACCGTTCCTGGACCATATATTCCAAAAACTCCTTGTTCGTTAAGAAAGGCATAATCTTGCTTAGGAATGACCCCTCCAACGACCACTAGAATATCGCTTCTTCCTTGTAATTTCAGGCAAGAAATTAAAGCAGGGACTAATGTTTTATGGCCTGCGGCTAGAGAAGAAACGCCAACAATATGCACGTCGTTTTCAATGGCTTGTTTTGCTACTTCCTCGGGCGTTTGAAATAATGGTCCCATATCCACATCAAAACCAATGTCTGCAAAAGCAGTTGCTATTATTTTAGCACCTCGGTCGTGGCCATCTTGACCCATTTTTGCAATTAAAATACGTGGTCTTCTACCTTCTAATTCGGCAAATTGGAGGCAAAGCTCCTTTGCTTTAATAAAGTGTTCATTTTTCATAATTGATTTTTCATAAACCCCACTTATGGTATTTATTTTGGCTTTATATCGTCCGAATACATTTTCAAGGGCATCTGATATTTCGCCTAAAGTGCACCTAGCTAATGAACATTTTATGGCTACTTCGAGTAAATTTTCTTTACCATCTTTAGCAGCTTTTTCTAGCTGCTTGAGTAATTTTGCCACCTCTTGATTATCGCGGTTTTCTTTAATTTCCGATAATTTATTTAGTTGCTGCATCAGTACATTAGCATTATCTACTTCCCGCAATTCGAGATCGGTATTTTCATAATTAGTAAATCGATTCACCCCAACTATTACATCCAATCCGGCATCTATTTTCGCTTGTTTTTTTGCAGCGGCCTCTTCGATTCTCATTTTTGGAATTCCTGTTTCTATAGCTGCGGCCATTCCACCAAGTTCTTCGACTTCTTTAATTAATAATTCAGCTTTTGAAGCCAGTTCTTCACTTAAGTATTCGATATAATAGCTTCCGCCTAGGGGATCGATAAATTCCCTGATGCCGATTTCATGCTGTAAAAACAATTGTGTGTTTCGTGCAATTCGTGCTGAGAAATCGGTGGGAAGTGCAATGGCTTCATCTAGTGCATTGGTGTGCAGCGATTGTGTTCCTCCTAAAACTGCGGCTAATGCTTCAATGCAAGTTCGGGTAACGTTGTTATAGGGATCTTGTTCGGTTAATGACCATCCAGATGTTTGACAATGTGCTCTTAGCATCGATGATTTTGGATTATTGGGTTCAAATTGTTCCAAGAGCTTTGCCCA
Organism: Crocinitomicaceae bacterium; assembly: GCA_044336865.1. Lineage (GTDB taxonomy): Bacteria > Bacteroidota > Bacteroidia > Flavobacteriales_D > Crocinitomicaceae > UBA952. The sequence goes on from JBIIOQ010000005.1 coordinate 82,834, forward strand.
AAGTTTACGACCCGCTCTTAGTTTTGCAACTTCAACTTGAAAATTCATCCCGATTGCCCAGAAAAAACTTAGTCTCGGCGCAAATTCATCTATTTTTAAGCCCGCTTTTAATCCTGTTCTTATGTATTCTAATCCGTCTGCTAAGGTATATGCAAGTTCGATTGCCGCAGTTGCTCCAGCCTCGTGCATGTGATATCCTGAAATTGAAATGGAATTAAATTTCGGCATGTTGCGCGACGAATAGTCAAAAATATCAGCAATGATTTTCATGGAGGATGTTGGCGGATAGATATAGGTATTGCGCACCATGAATTCTTTCAAAATATCATTCTGTATTGTTCCAGATAATTTTTTTATTTCAACCCCTTGTTCAAGCGCCGCTCCTATATAAAAAGCTAATATGGGTAAAACCGCTCCATTCATCGTCATAGAAACAGACATTTCATCTAAGGGAATATCCTTGAATAAAATCTTCATGTCTTCAATCGTATCTATTGCTACTCCTGCTTTTCCAACGTCTCCAAGTACACGTGGATGGTCTGAATCATAACCACGATGGGTGGCTAAATCAAAGGCAACTGACAAGCCTTTTTGACCTTCTTTTAGATTTTTTTTATAAAAAGAATTGGAGTCTTCCGCAGTAGAAAATCCTGCATATTGCCTTATCGTCCATGGTTTTGATAAATACATCGAAGCGTATGGCCCTCTAATAAAAGGAATCTCTCCTGCTAATTCTGCTTCTTTAGCGCTTTCTTTTTCAAAATAATTAGGCACACTTATTCCATCACAAATTTCAGTTGATATTTTTTCAGTTGTTTGAAAATTATCATTTCCTTCTTTCCAATTTACGGTATTAAAATTGACTCTTTTCATCGCATCTCAATTTTATCGTAACGGAATTTATTTAATCCAAGAAATGTTTTCTCTTCTTTCCATTCTTTGGCATTTGGATCTAAATCTTGAAAAACGTTCATACCGATCATTTTCCTTTCTTTTTCAATGAATTCTTCATGCCGAAGTTTTGTTGTTTCACGTACCATTCCGGCGATGAAATCTATTTTTTCTGAAGAAATAAATTCATTAAAAGAGGCTAACTGATTAAAGATCTTCCAGGCATCATCACCTATTTTTTCAGTCAGATTTTCAACATAGTGGCTTCCTCTGTAGGCATCTTTTACTAATTTCAGATAACTTTCTTCTTTTAAAATGGATGATATATTGAGTGCCATTCGTTGAGAAAAGGATGTTGACCCGTTATTACTTTGACTATCGAAGGGATGAATTTGAAGGTAATCAACACCTCCTATTACCGCCGATAATGCTTCTGTAGTTTGCCTAAGTTGATTCGTAGTTGAATCTTTTAGCGATTTGTTTGTCCATCCAATTATACCAACTATTTCAAAGGAATTGGTTGGTACATCATAGGCATGTAAGACAGTATTCGCTAGGCTCTTTAGTGCTCGGAATTTCGCAATTTCTATCATGAAATTTGAACCAATACCAACATGCAATTGAAAGCCAATGTTTTTATGCTCGCCAAGTAATAAAATCGATTCGTGTAGGTTGTTTATAATGAAAGCAAGTTCTTGTTTTGCATTGGCACCGCATTGTTGGAGTGAAAATCCATCTGCTACTATTTTTATGGGAACCTTGCTTGACGCAATAGTGTGTATGAATTCCTTAGGATCATTAACACTCATAAAGTTGATGAGTACAGTTATATTTTCTTGATGCTTATACCAGCTCTCAAAGGATGCAAATAGCTTTTGATCAGTAGTAGATATATAAATTTGAATGTATTGGAATTCAATTTCTTTAAATAAAACATCCCAATCGAGTGAAGATTTACTTGACGAAACATAAATGGTATCTGCCCCATTAAGTAATGTTTCTAATATACTTTGATTGCTCTTTTTTTCATCTAAAACGTCGAAATCAGCGCTTATTTTCCAATCATTAGAGGCAGCGGTATTCCAACTGCTTACTTCGACAGAAGAATGCGACAGCCCATCTTCGATGGTAATGAATACATCTTCAATTTTATTATGAAAATTATGGGAAACATCGCCTTTATTCAATTCACCAAGAACCTTTTCTTTCCAAACAAATTCACGATCAGAAGTATTTTTCGCTTTGGAGCTTGACATGATAGTTAATTATTTTTCAAATATACAACAGTTGAGGAAATCTTAGTTGTTCGAGTTTCATTTGTGAATAGAGATCAAGGTTCTTTTTAACGTTAAATCAAGGTTTGATTATTTTTTTCTCTCATTAACTCAAATGTACTTTTTTTTAGGATATAAAACGTAATTTTAGGCCTTTATTAAACACTTTAATTAGACGTAATGCATTTCACTTTGTCTCAAATGATCAGTATTAGAGAACGGATTTTTTTGATGACCATTTTTATTTTCTCCCTTCAATTTTCGTTTTGTCAAGGTTGGTTGCCAATGGGGAGTCGTTCACATGCATTAGGTAACGCAAGTGTAGCCATTGACGATATTTGGGCCTATCATCATAATCCAGCCAATTTAGTTTCTGTGAAGAAATTGGGTTTTGGCTTGTCTTATGAAAATCGATTTTTACTAAAAGAGCTTCAATCTCAGGGCTTCGTGGTGGCTTTGCCCCTAAAGGTAGGTGTCATATCATTTGGGCTCCAAAGTTTTGGATTTAAGAACTTCCGAACGAATCGATTAGGTGTAGGCTACAGCATGAAATTAGCAGAATTTTTATCTTGTGGTGTACAACTTAATTATCATCAAGTAAGATTGACTGATGCTTATGGCAGAAAGGATGCTTTGACTGCTGAGCTTGGTCTTAAAGCCAACATTACGGATAACTGGAAAGTGGCTTTTAGTGTTTTTAATTTAACGCGAACAAAAATATCAGAATTTGGTGAGGATAGGCTAACAACTTTAATGCGCTTAGGAACACAGTATACTTTTTCAGAAAAAGTAATGTTTGTAGCCGAGCTTGAAAAAAACGTCGAATTTCCAGTTCGTTTTAAAACCGGTATAGAATATAGTCCGATTAGGAAACTTTTCTTTCGAGGAGGCTTTGCAACTCAACCGATTGAATTAAGCGCTGGCTTAGGCTATCGATTCAAAGAACAGTTTCAACTCGATATTGGGAGCGCATACCATCAGATTTTAGGTTGGTCACCGAATTTCTCCTTCACCTATCAAATGAAGTGATTATGGTAAAAAATTGCTTCTTCCTTTTATTATTTCTTTGCGCCTCTTACCAATCGATTGCACAAGTAAAAAGTGAAGTCATTCAACAGCGAATTGAATTTATTTCCGAGCAATTGCAATCAGAGGATATCGATTTAACAAATTATATAGAGCAATTAAATTATTTCTATGATCACCCTATAAATTTGAATGCCACTACCGGTGAAGATTTAGAAGAATTAGGTTTATTAACGAGTGTGCAAATAAATGATTTAATTCTGCACCGTAAATTATTTGGAAAATTCATTTCGATATATGAATTACAAGGGTTAAAATATTGGGAATTGACTACTATTCAATTAGTCTTACCTTTTATTCAAATTGACGATAAATTTGATAATCTGCACATTACCTTGAAAGAAGCATTGAAAGGAGGGAAATACGAAATGTTTTTGCGTTATCAACCCATGGTGGAGCAAAAAGGAGGATATGTTAAGGTTTCGGATTCTATCATGGCTAATTCCAATAATTATTACAAAGGCAATGGAGATCGTTACTACACTAGATTTCGTTATACCTATAAAACCAACATTAGTGTTGGAGTAACGGCTGAAAAAGACGCAGGAGAGCAATTTTTTGCGGGAGCACAAAAAAATGGTTTTGATTTTTATTCTGCCCATGCCTTTTTTAAAGGTGGAAAATACCTTCGGTCTGCTGTAATTGGTGATTATCAAGTACAAGTTGGACAAGGTTTGAATGTATGGTCGAGCTATGCCTTTGGTAAAACATCGGATATTGCTACTATGAAACGTTCAGCAATTCCTATACGACCCTATACTTCCGTTGACGAAGCTAGATTTCTTCGAGGGATTGCTTTCGATTTTGGTGTAAAGAGTTTCTCGTTATTAGCCTTCGCTTCGTCAAAAATGGTGGATGCTTCATCTATAGCTGATTCTACTTATGAAGATCTTGAGTTTATCTCAACCATTGATTTATCTGGTTTGCATCGTACAAACAGGGAAATTGAAAAGATGAATTCATTGCGAGAAAATATAGCTGGATTAAATTTAAAATATGCTAAATCAGGATTGAAATTAGGATTAGCGGGCGTGTATCAAGGTTATGACAAACCCTACGAAAAATCTGTACAGCTCTACAATCAATTTGATTTTCGCGGCAAGCAAAATTTTTCTTTCAGTGGCGACTACTCTTACAACATTAAAAACATAAACATCTTTGGAGAGGTATCAAAAGTTTGGAATACCGATCTTAATCAGTTTAAATCTGGGTGGGCAATGGTGCATGGCGCTATGATTGCCCTTGATCCTAGAGCTAGTATTGGAATTTTATATCGAGACTACCAAAAAGATTATCAAACATTTTACAATGCAGGGTTTTCCGAGGGAAGCAATACACAAAATGAAAAGGGTTTATATACAGGTATAAAACTAAAGCTTGCTTCTGCATGGTCATTAAATGGTTATGTCGATATTTTTCAATTTCCATGGATGAAATATGGCGTTGACGCTCCATCAAGAGGGCATGAGTTTTTGCTTCAACCTAGTTATAAGCCGAATAAAATTTTTGAAATCTACCTAAGATTTAGGCAACAATTGAAAGAAAAAAATAGCCGAGATTATTTAGGAAATGTAACTCCTCTAGAAGATGTATTGCAGCGAAATTACCGAATAAATCTTTCCTATGTTATCAATGAATCGTTTACGTTTAAGTCTCGAATAGAATTTGTTACTGTTCACCGAAACAGTACAGGTCAGAAAAAAGGAATGCTTATAACGCAGGACCTTTTGTACAAGCCTAAAAGTTTCCCTTTGGATTTTTCCTTGCGTTATGCTTTATTTGATACGGACGATTATGATACAAGATTATATTCTTTCGAGAATAATGCCTTGTATGCTTTTGCTGTTCCAGCATATTATTATCAGGGGAGTAGGGCCTATGTTTTAATTCGCTATTCATTTCTTCGACATTGTGATTTGTGGGTACGTTATGGCGTATTTTTATATAACAATAGAACATCAATTAGCTCAGGAGCAGAGGGCATTATAGGCAGTCGTAAGACTGACTTAATTGTACAGTTGAGAATTTCCCTTTAATTTTTTTTATTTTTTTTGTTACTTTCTTTTACAAGTTGCGTTATCGATTTGTAAAGACTGCAAGCTTTACTTTCTCCAGGTTAAAAAAAATAAATTAAAACTAAGTACTATGGCTATTAACATGATGTATTACCAAGATACTTTACGTCTTGAAGAGGAAAACCAACTTATCGAGAAGGCCAAGTTAAACCCTTCTCATTTTGCTCCTTTGTACAAAAAATACTACGAATCAATATTCCGGTATATCAACAAAAGAGTAGACGAAGAAGAGGTAGCTTACGACATCACATCTTGTGTTTTTGTAAAAGCTTTAACTAATCTAAGCCGATATGAATTTCGTGGTGTTCCTTTTTCTTCTTGGTTGTTTCGAATTGCTAAAAGTGAATTATATCAATCTTTTCGAGATAAGCAAGCACAGAGAACAGTTAAAATTGACTCCGTACAAATAGCTCAGGTAATCGAGGAATTTATCGAAGACTACTCTGAAGTGAATAAAGCCAAATTATTAAAATGTTTGCCTTTACTGAAGGAAAATCAATTACAATTAATTGAAATGCGCTTTTTCGAGAAGCGATCATTCAAAGAAATAGGTGAAATTATAGGATTAACTGAAAATAATGCGAAAGTGAAAACATTTAGAGCAATACTAAAATTAAAAGAACTTTTTAATAAGACTAAATAATGTAATTATGGTAAAAATTTATATCGACAAACAGGAGGTAACATCAGCTGAAATCAATTCAAGACAAGATTTTAATAAAATCTTATCAAGGTTACCCACAAAGAAAAAATGGATAAATCCATGGTTTTATGGAGCTGTAGGTTTATCATCAGTAATAGGAGCCATTTCTTTGTATATGTTGTTGATATAATTCAAAATTATTTTAAGATTTAACCAGTTTATTTCAATACTACTTCGTAGTTTTGCAGTAGATTGGTTTTTTTTGTTATATTTGAACCATAATTTTTTTAAAATGAAATTTGCATTCATTCTATTTTCAATTTTCTCTATAACTCTTTTGAGTGCTCAGCACATTAATTTTAATTCTCAAAAAAATTGGTCGTTAAATAAAAAAGAACTTCTTTTTGGGTTTGGCGCGACTCAATTTAATGGAGATTTGGGTGGTGGTGCTACGGCCGGTATTGATTATAGTATGAAAGATATCGATTGGCCATCAACGGGTATAAATGGTATGATTGGATTCCGTTATCGTTTTCATCCTTCGTTTGCAACCACTACTAAGCTAAGTTATTTTACCTTGAAAGGAGATGATAAATTATCTGAGGAATCCATCCGAAATGCTCGAAATTTAAATTTTAAAACAGGTGTTTTTGAACTTCAGCAACGCATTGAATGGATCGCATTTTCCGTTGAAAAATTTTCTCCAACGTATTCACTTCCTGGTAAAGCAAAAGGAAAAAATAAAAATCAGCAATATTATTTATTTACTGGACTGGGTGCTGCATATTTTAATCCTAAAGGAGAATATAACGGAAAAGTGTATAATCTTCGGGATATTAAAACCGAAGGTCAAGCCAAACCGTATTCCCCAATTACCTTGACTATCCCTATGGGAGTTGGTGTTCGTTTTGGGCTCGGTACTTCTTGGAGATTTGGTATTGAGGCATCATATGTTAAAACATTTTCAGATTATATAGATGATGTTTCCACTGTTTATGCAGATCCTTCATTATTTACTCCTGAGCACGCTCTTGTGGCAAATCCATCTGATTACAGTGTAACGCAGAGCACTCCAGGTAATCCTATTGTTTTTGACTGGTTCGGTGCTTCATATCAGCGAGGTGATTCAAAACAAAAGGATGCTTTTTACCAGCTTAACTTCGTAATTACCCGAAACATTACCTACAAAGATTATGGACGTCAGCGATCAAAATCTATTTCTAAATCGTCAGGTAAATACAAGGTTTAAGAGTTTAATTTTTTATTCGTTGTAAAAGTTATATGGTTTTATATAACCTTTTTAGGTCTCTTCTCTTTTTACTTCCTGCCGAAAAAGCCCATTCCTTTACTGTATTACTTCTAAAAGGCATCTTAAAGTTACCTTTTTCCAAGTATATTTTTAAGCGTCTTTTTTGTGTCGAATCGCCATTATTAGTGCGTAATGTTTTTGGTATCGACTTCCCTAATCCAGTTGGATTGGCTGCTGGGTTTGATAAAAATGCATCTTGTTATCGTGAAATGGAATATTGTGGTTTCGGATTTGTCGAAATTGGAACGGTAACCCCTGTGGCTCAGCCGGGTAATGATCAGCCACGTTTATTTAGATTGAAAAAAGATGAAGCGATAATAAATCGAATGGGTTTCAATAACAACGGAATGCATGCGGCGGTAGAAAATTTGAAAAAGAAATCGCCAAATTCAAAACTCATTATAGGAGGTAATATTGGTAAAAATAAAACGACCTTAAACGAAGATGCAACATCAGATTATATTGCTTCCTTCAAGGTATTATTTGACCATGTTGATTATTTTGTTGTAAACGTTTCCTCACCAAATACTAAGGATTTACGCGCTTTACAAGAAAAGGAACCCTTAAAAAAATTATTAGTTGCCTTGCAGGAAGTTAACGCGACCTTTCCTGTACAAAAGCCACTATTGCTAAAAATAGCTCCGGATTTATCTAATGAGCAATTAGATGATATCATTGAAATAATGCTCAGTATTAAGTTAGATGGTTTAGTTGCTACGAATACCACAACGGATCGTTCTGATTTGAAGGCTACCTCAGCAATGGTTGAAAATATTGGAGCGGGTGGTTTATCAGGAAAGCCTCTTGAAAAAAGATCAACCGAAGTTATCCGTTATATTCACGATAAATCCAAAGGTGCTTTTCCAATTATTGGAGTTGGCGGAATTCATTCTGCTGATGATGCAATAGAAAAGTTGAATGCTGGAGCTAGTTTATTACAACTTTATACGGGATTTATTTATGAAGGTCCTTTCTTGAACAAGCGTATAAATAAAGCTATTTTAACTAAGACAATCAATGAGCAGTAGCATAAAAATTATTGAATGTCCTCGTGATGCTATGCAAGGCATTGCTGAGTTTATTCCGACTGCTGATAAAATCACGTACATTAATAGCTTACTTAAATGTGGTTTTGACACCATCGATTTTGGAAGTTTTGTTTCTCCCAAGGCAATACCCCAAATGCGAGATACAGCAGCTGTTTTAAACGGCTTGGAGCTAAACAATTCCACAAAATTATTAGCGATTGTGGCCAATGAAAGAGGGGCAAAAGAGGCATTAGAATTTGATGAAATTAATTGTATTGGCTTTCCATTTTCCATCTCTGAACAATTTCAACAACGGAATACCAATAGTTCAATTGCAGATGCATTTGATACTGTGGAACGAATTCAAGCGCTATGCGCTAATAAGGGAAAAGAGTTAGTTGTCTATTTATCAATGGGTTTTGGGAATCCATATGGAGAAGAATGGAGTCCAATTTTGGCTATTGCTTGGGCTGAAAAACTTGTAAATAAGTTAGGAATAACTACTTTGGCACTTTCCGACACGATTGGTTGTGCAAGTGCTGAAAATGTTCGTGGATTATTTGAGCTATTCAGTAAGGAATTACCTGCGACAGAATTAGGTGCTCACTTCCATGTGAAACCTAATCATTCTTATTCGTTGTTAGATGCTGCATTTGGAGCGGGCTGTAGAAGATTTGATGTTGCTTTTAAGGGAATGGGAGGCTGTCCAATGGCCAAAGATGACTTAACTGGGAATTTAGGAACGGAAGAATTATTAGAATGGATGGAACTAAATAATATTGAAAATACGCTTGATAAGCATTCATTCTCATTGGCAGAAATAGAAGCAAGGCGATTATTTGGGATGAATTAATATGATTATTCTATGACACAAAATAAAGAAATGGGAAAAGCAAAGTCACCTAAGCTACTCTATCGAAGAGGAATCATCTTATTGGTCAGCATAATTGGTGTTGGACTTTTATATTATTTAGTTCCTGGAAAATTAAAGAAACCAATTCCTCCCAAACCTAAAATTAACTTACCGGGAAAAGAAATATCAACTGATTTTAATTTGAATGCTTTTACCCAAGGTAATGAGCCAAGATTACTTCACGAAATAGGTATTTGTGACACCATGACCTTAAAAAACAATAACTTAGATGAGCCAGCTTGCAGTCCGCGCTTTTTTCGATTTTTTCCATTGAAAAACAACACTGATTTTCAGAATGGTTTTATGCTATTGGTTCGTTCTGGTGTGCATGCTTTTCCAACACGTTTATTTATGGTTTTTGAAAGGAAAAACAATAAATTGAAACAGGTTAATGCTTTTAATGGGTATATAATTGAACGAAGAAAATCAAAAACTGAGTATGATGATATAGTTATCCGTTTTTTCGAACGTTACGACAAGCAGAAGTATTTTTATCATTGTTTATTTTCGTGGGATAAAGGCAGGTATAATTATGTGAAATGTGAGGAGATAAATGACCAAAAAGTGAAAGCTGAAAAAGTGGATTCCGTTTCTAAAGTAGTGTTGGGTTATTTAACTGAAAAATCCTTAATCATACAATAACTTTTATTGATTAAAACTTTTCGAAAGCGCCTAATCCAAAAAGCGCGAAATCGTATTTTGCGGGATCTATGGGATCGAAATTTCTTAGTATTTCTATTAATTCTTCATTGGTAGCCCAATCGTTTTGTTTTCGTTTTAGCATTCCTAATTTTCTTGCAATGTTTCCCGTGTGGACATCCAGTGGAATATAAAGTTCGGAGGGGGGCATTCCTTTCCAAATTCCAAAATCAACACCTTTTTTCGAATCACGGATCATCCAACGTAAGTACATAATTAGTCGCTTACAGGCAGATTGGGTTTGAGGATTCGATACGTGTTTGTCTGATCGCGAAAAATGCTCTATTGAAAGAAATTCCGTTCGAAATTGATTTATTGCGGTTTTTACGTTCTTATTTTGGTCTCCTCCACAAAATACACGTTCTAAATTACTCGACTTATAAATATGGTGCAGCGAACGAAAAAAGAAATCTAAATCATCGGTATTAAATGTCCTATGCACAAAATGAAAGGGCTTCTTTTTTGTATATTCCATGATAAAGTCATGGGGTGAATTTCCCATTATCTCCATTAGTTTATGCCCACTATTAATGATGCTTTTTCGATTTCCCCAGGCGATTGTAGCCATTAAAAAACCTATGATTTCAATGTCTTCCTTTCGTGAAAATTTATGCGGAAGTTGAATCGGATCATGTTCCAAAAATGAAGGGTTTTCATATTGATCTGCTTTAAAATCAAGAAATTCTTTTAGTTCATTTAGTTCCATGTGGCAAAAATAGAACAATGTGCATGAGCGGTTCTCTTAATCGGAAGAAAAATTTTATTTTCTTTGACTTGGATATTTTTCAGGAATCTCTAAGTTATCCTTGAAACTTGTTCCACACACAATATTACTAATTTTTAGTATCGATTTAATGTGTAAATCTAGCACTGCGTTGTAATTGTTTTTCCGGTATCCTCCGAACAAAGCCAATGTGACCGGTAAGGGCTTTCCAATTTCATTAGAGATTTCGTTCACCCAGTTTGCAAACATTTCTGCACATTTCACCCAGTGATAGGTATCACAATTCCATCCTAGGTCGTCATCCATGTGGCTGTCAGCACCATGTGCAAATACAACATAATGTATTTTTCCTAATTTAATTTGATTGCCAATCAAGACTAATTTTCTTGCGAAATCAGCCGTGTATTCTTCGTTATTTCCAAATGGATTTACATTGCATCCTTGGGGAATCGCTTTATTTAACAAGGGATTAAATTCTCTCGTATCTTCTATACTGTTTCCATAATGCCCATCTAAATCGAAATAAGCACCAGAGAGACCGAATTCCTCATATATTTTAATCGCAGAAATAACTTGCCCTGAAAATGTGCAAAATCCAGATCCGCTAGTTGGTCTTGCGTGGTGCATTCCTGATATAGGTGCAAACGTTACACTTTCAGGATGTAAGATCGCATGTCGTTTTGCATGATATAATGATGCATTTGTGTAGCCAAGACTATTTACCAAATTTTTTGACCATGGTAGGTCGTTGGACTTGTAATTCCCCGTTTTATTAAATACATTTTCAACATATTGTTTTGAATGTGCAAGAAAAAAACTCTCTTTCTCAAAAGGTTTAAAATCGCTTTTTTTATCGAGCATTTCAGAAAAGCCTAAGGTGTCAATACGCTCCATTAACAATTTTGGTTTTAAGGGCGATTGCGAGAAAGACAAGTCCTTAATTTTATTTATGCATACTTGTTTAGGTGTGTAATAGGTGTAAATTTTTTTGTTTCTTATCATAGTTGGATTTTTAGTTATCGTTTATAATTATGCGTTTTTGCTACCATAAATTTTCTTGATTGAATGTTATGCAGTTGCTTCTTATGCACTCTTTTAGTTTCGTAGTCATTGTTTTTTTGTTTGTCATATGGATAAATTGGTTTCTATCCAAAGACGGAAGATTTGAATGTTGACTCCGGCATTGCAACCTTGCAAGGAATATATTAAGGAGTATTAGGGAGCTAATTTTGTATCAACTTTAAAACTTAAAAGCTATGAAAAACAAAAAAACAATTTATCACTTTATCATTGATAAGAGTGGTTCTATGCACGGGAGTGAAACGCAAACAATTGCAGGTTTCAACACGAATTTAAAGACGGTTCAAGATCTTGAAATCGAATTTAAGGAACAGGAATACGCGGTTTATCTAACTTTTTTTAATGATCAGGTATCGCCGATTATTCAAAACTCAAAAGCATCATCCGTTAACTCTTTGACTCCGACCTCATACATTCCAAGCGGTAGCACTGCCTTGTTGGACGCAATAGGGAAATCTATTTACGATATAAAATCTATTTACGGACCAGAAATCGAGCAGGATTTAGCATCTGTTGTATTAATAATCATTACCGATGGCCATGAAAATGCTTCGCGTTTCTATACTTATCATGATATTGCGCGCATGATTAAAGAATTAGATGCGACAGAAAGGTGGACCTTTAGTTTTCTAGGCGCTGACTTAGACGCGATTCATACCTCAAAAATGCTAAACATAAGAAATGAAAACGTGATGTCATTCAGTAAAGAAAATTATGCTGGAATGATGGGTAATGTTAGTGAATCCATGAGAGAATATTCTAAAACCAAGGCAGAAGGAACTACAAAAAAAGATATTTTTGATATCTTTAAAAATAAAGACATAAGAAATAAAGAGTCTTAAGGGATATCTAACTTTTAAAATGAGTATGGATAAGTTGCTACTTGTCCATGCTTATTTTGAATTTTTCAGATTAGTGTCTGATATAAATGATTCGAGTTTATTAAAGATTGATGTTCACGAGATCTTCTGTCTCTTTTCTTCTACTTTTTCCTTGATGAAAAAGGAGCAAAAAATCAAGTCGCTGATTATTCTTCAATTCACTCTACTCTTGAAATAAGACCGTTTCAGCGATCTCTACGAGCTACTTCACGGAGCCCTAATTTCAATTCGCTACGTTTTATCATCATAATAGGCGACAAATGATAATTATGGGACAGTTATTGTTTTTATTTAAAGCTATTGCTCTATTTTAAAAGCTATATTTTTATCTAACATTATTGATTTTTTTAAGTAATTTCAACTTATCATTTTAACCCCAATTTTTATAGAAAAAGCATGTTTGATTCCAAGGTCCATTTAATTCGCTCAGACGAATTCAAAGAGGAAGATTTCTCTCAAGTAGTTAATTTATTAAAGCAATTTAATGGTCCGATTGAATTTATTTCAGCGGAAACAAAATATTTACAATCTACTCCTCCAGTACTTTCATGGATGACAAAATTGGAGTTTGAAAAGAAAAGCACCCCAAAATTTTCTATTGAACCAAGTTCAGATAGTCGTATTTATTCTATGTTTGAATCAACACCTAAAAAAAGCATTGTCTTTCCTGTTGAGGTACCTTCACTTTCATGGGATACGTTTTTTGCCGCTTGCATTGATTATCGTATGAAGCATAATATTCCAGAAAAAGATCTTGTAATATTATTAACAGATTTTTCCAATGATAAAAATTGGTTTGCCGGAATTGATTCAACGATGAAAAATTACTTCATACAAACATCAAATTGGCATCACTTTCTTGGAAATTCTATTGATTCACGTTTTCCTATTGCCTATGAAATTGTAATTTGGTTGTTGCGCAGTCAGATGTTTCAAAACAGACAAGAAATTATGGATGGCGTTCATAAAGGTTCTACTGGTTGCATGATGGATTTCTGCGAAAACAAAAAAGATATTGTTTTAAAGATGCGAACAGCAGATATTTGTAACGATTGCTTGGCGGTAATTCAAAATAGAGAGGTTGATAGACCTTTCGCGAGGCAAGTTCTTGATTCAATGGATGGCATTCGTCAACACATGATGTTCAGGGAGCGCTCAGAGTTCTTGAATAGTCCAAGTAAGATGGAAATCAGAGGGTTTATGAAGCATATTTTTTTAAAAGATTTAGGGGATTTAGAGATTCATTTAAATCCGAAAGAAAAAACAATCTACTTATTTTTCCTAAATCATCCTGAAGGGGTAAGAATTGTTGATTTAATAGACCATAAGACTGAAATATCCCACTTTTATGAAACTTTCACAAATAGCTTTGAAACTGCTCAAATTGCTCAGGCGATAAACTTATTATTAGACCCAACCGAAGGCAACATCAATCAAGTACTTTCAAGAATACGTGCTAAATTTAAATCAGCAGTAGGTAGTAAATTAGCTAATTTTTATACGATTGAAGGAAATCCAGGTGATCCGTTTAAGATCCACCTTAATCGAGAATTAGTGACCATAGAGAAAATTAGTCATCATTAAATTTTAACTTTGTTGAGCTTGCTTCCTACTATTACAATGAAAAAAAATCTTTTAGTTTTATTCCTTTTAATTTCCCTACCGTTTTTTTCACAAACGAAAAAAGATAAAATAGCCCATCACATCATCGCTTTACATCAAAAAAAATTCGATTTCATGATTTCGAAGCAGTTTGATTCACTGTCATTGATATTAGATGCTGACCTTAAGTACATTCATTCGAACGGTTGGGTGGAATCAAAAGAGGACTTACTTGCTAATTTAAAAAGTGATAAGTTAGTTTACAAGCAAGTTTTGGTAAGTGAGACAAAAGTAACTCTCACGAATCATGTTGCTATTGTTAGTGGAAAAGGGCTGTTTTCAGTTATACTTGAGAATCAAACATTAGAAATACCATTAATGTATTCTGAAATTTACGTAAAGAAGAGAGGCAAGTGGCTATTATTGCATCGCCATGCAAATAAATTATCGTAGTGGCTAAATAAATTTTCCATCGCGCATCGACAAGGAGCGGTCAGCCATTTTGGCCAATTCTTCATTATGGGTAACGATCACAAACGTTTGTTTAAATTCATCTCTTAGATTAAAAAATAGCTCGTGTAATTCCCTCGCATTTTTAGTATCTAAGTTACCAGAGGGCTCATCAGCAAAAATCACCTTAGGTTTATTAATTAAGGATCGGCATACTGCAATGCGTTGTTGTTCTCCGCCCGATAATTCTGATGGGCGGTGATTGAACCGCGATTCAAGTCCAATTTTGGATAATAGATTTTTGGCTTGCTCGCTGGCTTCTTTTTTACTAAGTCCTAGGATCAATGCTGGCAACATAACATTTTCGTAGGCGTTAAATTCTGGTAAAAGTTGGTGGAATTGAAAAATAAAACCAATTTGACTATTTCTGAAGGCAGCCATTTTATTTCCTGAAAGGGAAAGTAAATCGGTTCCATTAATGCTAATCTTTCCTTGATCTGGTTTATCTAAGGTTCCTAAAATTTGAAGCAAGGTTGTTTTTCCAGCACCAGAAGAACCCACAATCGATACAATTTCGCCTTCTTTGACACTAATATCGACACCTTGGAGTATTTTTAATTCCCCATAATTTTTATAGATTCCTTCTGCGATTAACATTATTTATCAATTTTTAGATTGTGTCCCATTTTATCTCTTTTCGTCTGAAGGTATCCTTTATTATGAACATTACTCGGAATTTCAAGAGAAACATTCTCTATTATTTCTAAACCGTATCCGATTAAGCCGGTCCTTTTTTGAGGATTATTTGACATTAATCTCATTTTACTAACACCCAATTCTCTTAAAATTTGTGCGCCAATACCATAATCTCTTCCGTCGGCCTTGAAACCTAATTCAATATTTGCCTCCATGGTATCCATGCCACCTTCTTGAAGTTTGTATGCTTTTAATTTATTTACTAATCCAATTCCTCTGCCTTCCTGATTCATATAAACGATTACACCTTTTCCTTCTTTTTCAATTTGTTCCATCGCGCTATGTAGTTGTGATCCACAATCACAGCGACATGAACCGAAGATATCTCCTGTTAAGCAAGAGGAATGAACGCGTACTAAAATCGCTTCGTCCTTATCCCAAGTTCCTTTCACCAATGCGAGATGATCCATGTCGTTGCTTTTATCTTTGAAAGCATGTAGTTGAAAATCGCCCCATTCAGTAGGCATATGAACGTCGACTACTTTTTCAACTAAGGATTCATGTGCAATTCTATACTTAATCAATTCTTCGATTGAAATTAGTTTAAGATCGAACTTTTTTGCGATTAAAATTAATTCTGGAAGTCTTGCCATGCTTCCATCTTCATTGAGAATTTCCACGATAATGCCTGCCTCTTCGAAGCCAGCCATCCGCGATAAATCAACTGCTGCTTCGGTATGGCCAGCCCTTCGCAATACGCCACCTTTTCTCGCTCTAAGCGGAAAAATATGCCCAGGCTTTCCCAATTCTTCAGGTCGTATTGCTGGGTTAATCATTGCTTGAATTGTTTTTGAACGATCACTGGCAGAAATCCCTGTCGTACAACCATGACCAATTAGGTCGATGCTTACGGTGAAAGGCGTTTCATACGCTGCAGAATTATTGGTCACCATCATTTCTAAACCGAGTTTATTGCAACGTTCCTCGCTTATTGGTGCACAGATTAATCCTCGTCCGTGGGTAGCCATAAAATTGATTAATTCAGGCGTAGCATTTCTAGCTGCGGTCAAAAAATCACCTTCATTTTCTCTATCTTCATCATCTACAACAATTATTACTTCTCCGTTTTTAATTGCTGTGATTGCCTCTTCGATACTATTCAATTGAATATTCATATTATGCTTTTTCTGGTATTTGAGCTAATGTTTTTAGATAAAAGCCCCAAAATTTTTGTACGGAAGATAGTTGAACTTTTTCGTCAGGCGAGTGTGCAGCCCGAATATTTGGACCGAATGAAATCATATCGACCGCTGGTAAATGTAAGCCTAAAATCCCACATTCCAATCCTGCATGACAGGCTTTAACTTTGGGTTCTTCTTGGAATAATTCAAGGTATATTTCTCGCATTACCTGAAGTATTTTTGAATTGGTATTTGGTTTCCATCCAGGATAATCTCCGCCTTGTGTAACCGTGGCTCCAATAAGCTCAAAATTTGCTCGGATACTCATAGCCACCTCATCTTTTGTACTTTCTACGCTACTTCGTTGTAATGATTGGGTGGTAAATGAGCCATTCTTTATAATTACGCGTGCAAGACTAGACGATGCTTCCACTAATCCAACGATGTCTGGACTCATTCTGAAAACTCCATTTTGAATAGAACACAGGCAATTAATGACATTATTGAAATCACTATCTGACATAGCTTTTTCATCAGTTTTAATTGAATTTACGCTTATTTTAAAGAAGCTTTCAATGGCTTTATATTCCTCTAAAAATATGGCTGCTTCTTTATTAATTGCCTTTTTTACCATCGTTTCTTGTCCTTCAGCAACAGCAATTACTGCCACTGCTTCTCTAGGTATGGCGTTTCTCAGACTTCCACCATCAAACGAAATTAATTGCAGCGGAACTTGTTTCGCTAATTTCCAGATTAATCTAGCCATCAACTTATTCGCATTTCCTCTGCCTTTATCGATATCCATTCCTGAGTGTCCTCCGAGTAATCCGTTTATTGTAATTTCAAGGATGTGTGATCCATTTTTAACAGCGATTTCTTGGTAAGCGTATGACGTATTTGTATCAATTCCTCCGGCGCAACCTACCGATAACTCATCATCATCTTCAGTGTCGAGATTCAGTAATATTTCTCCGTTGAATAAACGACCATCTAATTCTTTTGCACCGGTCATTCCAGTTTCTTCATCGATGGTAAAAAGTGCTTCAAGGGCTGGATGTTTTATATTATCTGAGGCCAAAACTGCCATTATTGCGGCTACTCCAATACCGTTATCAGCTCCTAGGGTAGTGCCATTGGCTCGAATCCAATCGCCTTCAACGATCATATCAATTCCTTGTTGATCAAAATCAAAAACGGTCGCATTGTTCTTTTGATGAACCATGTCTAAATGAGATTGAAGAATCACAGTTTTTGCTTTCTCCATGCCCGAACTGGCTCCTTTTTTTATGATAACATTTCCGATGGCATCTACTATTGTTTCTAGTCCGTGCTTATTTCCGAAATCCACCATAAATTGCCTAACCCTTTCTTCTTTTTTGGAGGGGCGCGGTACCGCATTTAGTTGTTCGAAATACTTCCACAGAGCCATAGGCTCAAGATGTGATAATTTACTCATGTTTAAGGGAATTTTGGAAATTGTTGAAAATCAGGATCTCTTTTTTCTAAAAAGGCATTTTTTCCTTCTTGAGCTTCTTGGGTTAGGTAATAGAGTAGGGTGGCATCGCCAGCCAATTCCATTAAACCATGTTGTCCATCCAATTCGGCATTCATGGATCTTTTAATCATTCGTAATGCTAATGGACTTCGTTTCATAATGATATTACACCAATCAACAACCGTATTTTCTAATTGTTCAAAGGGAACGACTTTATTGACCATGCCCATTTTTTCAGCTTCCTCAGCGGTATATTGATTGCATAGAAACCAAATTTCTCGTGCTTTTTTCTGTCCAACATGTCTTGCAAGAAACGAGGATCCGAACCCACCATCGAAACTACCCACTTTCGGACCTGTTTGTCCGAAAATAGCATTATCAGAGGCAATTGTTAGGTCACATACCACGTGTAATACATGTCCACCACCAATAGCGTAGCCATTTACCATCGCAATTACCGGTTTAGGAAGGGAGCGAATGGCTTTATGAAGATCGAGTACATTCAGTCTTGGAACCCCATTTTCTGAAATGTATCCCCCAATTCCTTTCACATTTTGATCACCGCCAGAGCAGAATGCTTTATCTCCAGCACCTGTGAGTACAACCACATTAATATCATTTCTTTCTCTACAAATATGCATGGCTTCTAACATTTCCATATTCGTTTCCGGTCGAAAAGCATTGTAAACTTGCGGACGGTTGATGGTTATTTTTGCAATACCTTCAAAAAATTCAAACTTAATATCTGTAAAAGTTTTTAAGGAGACCCAATTTCGCATAGACTAAAATTTACGCAAAGGTAATAAGAAAGCAACTAGTCTAATAATGAAATAGTAGAAGAAGCAATTTTATTATCAAGGTTTTTTATTGGCGATAATTTCTTTAATACCTTCAACCAATTGATCTAAATCATAGAAAGAAGTATAGACATTCGGTGTAACGCGCACGCCATTTATTTTTTCGTATTCAATAGCAACAGTATGCACTTTTCTATATTTCATTAAGAGCGCTTCAATTTCCGACCCTTTCATTCCCTCGATACCAAAGTTGGCAATAGCACAGGAATAGTTTTTTTCAAGTGGCGAGTAAAAGATAATTCCCGGAAGAGACTTTACTTTATCTGTCCAATATTTCTTTAGTTCGAATAATCGTTTTTCTTTTCGATCAGTCCCGATAGCTTGGTGAAAGTCGATGGCACTACCAATGGCCATTTCAGAGGCAAATGATCTGGTGCCTAATGATTCAAATTTGCGAATGTTATCACCTTCGGGTAGGTCATTTGAAAGAAGCGCCCAAACATTTTTTATTTTATCTTTTTTAATATACATCATGCCGCTTCCGAAAGGAGCACAGAGCCATTTATGCAGACTCGTTCCATAATAATCACAGCCTAAGTCGCCTATTTGATAGTTTGTATGTGCAAAGCTATGAGCGCCATCTACAATTACTTCTGCCCCAACTTTATGGGCTAAATCAGCAATTCGTTTCATAACTGAAATTGGAATTAATTGACCCGTCCAGTTGATGAGGTGTGTTAAATAGACGATTTTTGTCTTTGGGTTTATTGCATCCGCATAAATTTTATAGATGTAATCATCATCGGTTGTCGGCATGTTCAATTCTACCCAGCTAAGTTTAATCTTATCTCTTTTTTCTCTTTGTTTCCATGCATTTCGCATGTTGGGATAATCGTATTTGTTCACCACTACTTCATCACCTTCTTTCAAGTCTAGTCCAAAAATGATGGTGTTAAGCGCTTCGGTGGCATTTCTATTGATGCTTATTTCTTCTGGGTCCACACCACTTAAATGCGCTAATTTCCTTCGTAAAGGTTCTCGTCCTTCATCTAAGCTTCTCCACATATAATAGGTTGGCGCTTCGTTGCACCATTGGTAATACTTAATGTGGACATCTTGAACTTGTTTTGGTTGCGGGCTTACGCCACCATTGTTCAGGTTGATGATGTTGGAAGAAGTCGTAAAACAGGAGCGTACCCATGCCCAAAAATCATCATCGTTGAGTAAAGGTAGTTTTGAATAATCCAATGATGGGATTTTTTCAGCTGCATGAGCCCAAGGATCTAAGGAGGCAGCAGTGATAAATCCACCAGCAAGAACCGCCGTTTGTTGAATGAATTTTCTTCTTGATGACATAAGCGAATTATTATTAAACTATTAAACTAATAAAAATTCCCGTTAAATTAACAAATAGTTATTTTTCGAAATAAAGTTTTCACTTATTTTTTATGCTGATTTCATCGATAAAAAGCCAAAAGATTAGATTTAATTAAATTCACTTAATTTATAGCTAAACCTTATGAAAAACAATACACTTTTTTTATTTCTTGTAATTTAAATGCGTAGTTTTAAATATTAATTTTTAAAAACTTTACAATGAAGAATTTACTGATGTTTTTGTCGATCGGATTTATAAGCATAACTTCCTTTGGTCAAGCTCCGGATGGTATTAACTACCAAGCGGTCATTAGAAAAACCAGTGGTGCTTTGTTGACCAACAGCCCTGTGGCTATCCGGGTTCAAATCAAGCAAACGTCAGCAACGGGCGCGGTGGTATTTTCGGAGCGCCAAACCGCCATCACTTCAGCCTATGGCTTGGTGAATTTGGTGATTGGTCAAGGTACGCTTCTGTCAGGTAATTTTTCTACCATCAATTGGTCTACTGGCAATTATTGGGTGAGTTTGGGGGTAGATTTTTCTAACGGCACTAATTACGTTGATTACGGATCTCAAAGACTTATGAGCGTGCCTTATGCGCTTTATGCCAAGAATGCCGGGAATCAGCTCAACCAATGGCGCTACGGAAACATTGTTCCAGCCACTACCTTGGGCGCAATGGGAGACTTTTATTTAGATATGATTACTGGTAATGTTTATTATAAAAATTCTTCCACAACTTGGGTTTTAACAGGAAATATTAAAGGTCCCACAGGTGCTACGGGCTCAGCAGGTGCAACAGGTCCGATTGGTTTAACAGGCCCAGCAGGTCCCACGGGAGTTGCAGGTCCAACAGGAGTTGCAGGTCCGGCAGGCGCAACAGGTCCGATTGGTTTAACAGGCCCAGCAGGTCCTACGGGAGTTGCAGGTCCAACAGGAGTAGCAGGTCCGGCAGGAGCAACAGGTCCGGCAGGAGCAACAGGCCCAGCAGGTCCCACGGGAGTTGCAGGTCCAACAGGTGCTACGGGCTCAGCAGGTGCAACAGGTCCGATTGGTATAACAGGCCCAGCAGGAGTTGCAGGTCCGGCAGGCGCTACAGGTCCGATTGGTTTAACAGGCCCAGCAGGGCCCACGGGAGTTGCAGGTCCAACAGGAGCAACTGGCGCTACAGGACCAGCGGGAGCGCAAGGAATTCAAGGATTGACAGGTGCAACAGGACCAATTGGTTTAACAGGCCCAGCAGGTCCAACTGGAGCTACTGGAGCGCAAGGAATTCAAGGATTGACAGGTGCAACAGGACCAGCGGGAACACAAGGAATTCAAGGATTGCCGGGCGCTACAGGCGCTACAGGACCAGCTGGAGCACAAGGAATTCAAGGTGTTGCAGGCGCAACAGGCGCAACAGGTGCCACAGGAGCATCTGGTAACGGATTTTCAAATGGCACGGCAGTCAATCAACTGATGTATTGGAACGGAAGTGCTTGGGTAACTTTAAATCCAGGTATTGATGGTCAGGTGCTTTCAATATGTAATGGAAGTTTAACTTGGTCTACTATGGCAGGTGTTTGTACGGTGCCTGCAGCCCTCACCACTTTAAACTGCAGTGGTGCTACTACTACCGGAACTTTAACAAACGGAACTGCAGCTAGTGGCGTGAGTACCGCAATAAGTTATACCGGCGGAAACGCTGGAACTTACGCTGCACAAAGTGTTTCCTCTACGGGTGTTGTTGGCTTAACAGCAACGCTTGCGGCAGGTACGCTGGCTAATGGCGCAGGCTCATTGACGTATACGATAACTGGCACGCCAACTACGAGCGGTACGGCAAGTTTTGCCATTTCGTTAGGTGGACAAAGCTGTACTTTTACAATAAATGTTGGGGTGCAAGGATTTACCATTGGAGCTGGAACTTCGACTACCAATTGGCCCACCGAAAACTTTGGAGGGGCCAACCGATGCAACAGAAGTGCCACTATTTATCCTAAAGCGGTATTGAACCAAGCTGGTGGTTTTCCCGCGCTGGGAAATCAACTTATTACTTCCATTAAGTGGCAGGCATCCGTTGCGGGCTTGTCCGATGGTAACATCAAAATTTATATTGAAAATACCGCTGCAACGACCACTACCACTAGTCAAGATTGGTCCACCACAATTATTAATAATTCGATACTTGTTTATAATGGGCCAATTTCTTTCAATAAGGTCGTGGGTTCTTGGTATGGAGTAACGTTAACCACCCCTTTTACTTGGAATAATGTGGATAATTTGAAAATTAGTGTGGAATATTCCAGCGGTAATAACTTCAATAATCGATCATGGTACAGAACTCAAGGAGTAGGAAATACAGCAGAATCAGCGAATATAACAGGTACCTGTCCTAGTCCTCTTTCCAATGGTTCGAATTCATGGTATCCGAATATACTGTTCAATAATTAAAAGATTTTTTGGGAAGTTTCTCCTTACACATTACTTATTTTTAATCGAAATCTCGTCAATAAAAAGCCAAGGTTGATTTCCTTCGCCAGGCATTCCTAGTGGTATTTTATCTAAAAAAGAGGTGAACTTGAACTGCTAAACGGCAGATTAAGTCACCTCTTTTTTTGAGAAGGGAAGATTACAATCATCCCAATAAATAATTGCACTAAAGGTATAGTTTGAAGAATATGTATTGAGGATTAAAACCCAATAAAATGATTCATTCTTTTATTGCTTCTCGATTTCGCATTCTGAAGTGTATGTTACATCACCAACTGTTGAGGTACTGCTAACACACCCATAAGTGTTTTTCATCCACTTCTTGGTCACTTTTTGGTATGTTGGGCTGTTGTCAATATCTGTGTCAATAACTACACCACCAACTGCTTCTGTTTCAATACATTTACAAGAATAATCTTTAGCGCATGAAGCTGTTAACAAAGCCAATGCAAAAAACGGAATAATTAATTTTTTCATAATAAAAGATTTAAGTTCAATCAAAGTTAAATTTAATTTATCTAAACTCGCTAATTTACCTCTTTTTAATTTTGAAGCTTACTCCTATGACATTACTTATTTTTAATCGAAATCTCGTCAATAAAAAGCCAAGGTTGATTCCCTTCTCCAGGCATTCCTGGTGGTATTTTATCTAAGGTTTTAATAGTGATTCTAAATTTTTGAACTTTTTTCCCGATAAATAGCACTTGCTTTTCATTCACGAACCAGGGGTATTGTGTAATCCCAAAGCCTAAGTTTGTTTTTGAATTCTCAAATTCTATCGCTACTGGTAGATAAATCCATGAATTCTCATCATTCAAAAATGAAATTTGTAGGCTATCAATTTTTTGTTTTTTGAGTAAATCTATTTCAATGATTACAACGGAGGTGTCGTAACCTATCCATTCGTGTCCTTTCCACGGTCTTGCGCCAAATTGGCCATCAACAAGGGTTAAATCTCCGCTGTTATAACGATCACTTGGTTTAGTTACATAATCTATTGGCACTCCCAAGCAGGGATTCTTAAGAATAGCAATTGTTCTGTCTATTCCGGTTTCATTTGAAATAAATTGATACCTAATTGGTACTGTTTTCTTCACACGTTCAATGTTGAAATCGGCAGTCCCAATAAATTCATTATCCTGATTTACTTTAAATACTTCAGTTGCTAAGTTTGATGCTATTTTTAGGGCAACCCCTTTTGGCGTACGTTTGAAGGTGATTTTAGGTTTGAGAATTGTTTGTGAGAAATTGACCCCCAACTTTTTTAGCAAAGGGAAATGATGCTTGATGACGCTTTGTTCAAATACATCGTAAGTCATTTTTTCTGTACACCAAAGCGCCTCACTTAAGGCGATGGCTCGAGGATACGTCATGTACATCAATTTATTGAAATCCTGAATGTATTCTGTCCAAAGATTTGCCTGGCCCCCTAAGACATAAGCTGCCTCGTTTCTTGTCATCGTGCTGTGTATGGGGTTAAAATCGAATGCTTTTTCCAGATTAGTAAAGCCACCTATTGCTAACGGTTCATCGCTTCCTTTGCCTTGATAATGATCAAAATAACAATGAGATCCCGGCGACATCACAACATCGTGGCCTAGCCTTGCGGCTTCTATTCCTCCTTCGAATCCACGCCACGACATAACCGCAGCATTTGGTGACAGGCCTCCTTCAAGAATTTCATCCCAGCCTATTAATTTTTTACCTTGCTTCATTAAATAGGTATCCATTCGTTGAATGAAATAACTTTGCAATTCATGCTCATCTTTAAGTTTTTGTTCTTTTATAACGGATTGGCATTTTTCACACTTGTGCCAACGGGTTTTAGGCGCTTCGTCCCCACCAACATGAATATAAGTACCAGGGAATAATGGAATTACTTCAGATAGAACATCCTGAAGAAAGAGAATACTTTCCTCTTTGGCACAGAAAATATCGTCAAAAACCCCCCAAAGTCCGGGCACATTTTGTTGTTCTCCGGTACATGAATATTGCGGATAAGCTGCAAGAGCTGCTCTTGAATGACCTGGCATTTCAATTTCTGGAACAATCGTTATGTATTTTTCTGCTGCGTAAGCCACAACTTCTTTGATTTCTTCTTGGGTATAGAATCCACCATAACGCTGTTTGGTATAGGTTCTAGGTGTTGTGGTATAATGTTCGTTCACCGTGCTGTCTCTCCAAGCACCTATCTCAGTTAATTTGGGGTATTTCTTAATTTCGATTCGCCAACCTTGGTCATCGGTGAGGTGCCAATGAAACATATTGAGTTTATAGAGGGACATTAAATCGATGTATTTTTTTACTTCATCAACGGTAAAGAAATGACGAGAAACATCTAAATGCAGACCCCGCCATTGGAATTTTGGAAAATCGTTAATGAAACATTTTTGAATAAAATAACCCTCATTATTTTGCTTTAACAACTGCATTAAGGAATGAAAAGCATAGTAACACGCTTTTGAAGAAGAATATGTGATAATTATTTGTTCATTGACATTAATGGAATAGCTATCTAAGGGAACATTTATTGCTTGTTTAAAAATCAACAATGGCTTTAATTTTAAGTCGATTAATGGCACATCGTGATATAAAGCAATGGTGGATTTAAATTGCTCAATCAACTTTGGAGGAAGGCTATTAAAATCTAATGAAAGTGATTCAAGCATTTGAATTTCACCAGGAATCGTTTTATAAACCAATGGATGCGGTAAGATGGGGCAATCTTGCGCAATGAATGAAAATGGAAACATCAGTAGCAAACAAATCGCAATAGCTTTCATCTTTTTTCTACAAATGAACGGAATAAAAATAAAAAAACGCCTTTCGGCGTTTGATTAATTATTGTGTAGAATAATTGTTTTTTTCTTTAGTTTTTTGGCATCTAACGATTTACTAAAGTTAAGTAAAAAAAGTAAAGTCTGAGTAGAGACTCTTTCTTCAGCTTTGTTTCCAGATTTTTCGGGTTGAGAGTACTTTTTGACCATAGGCAATTTAGAAGGTTTAAAGTTCAAACGAATTAACTTTATTTTTATTTCAAAAAGCATTTTTTTTTTTAACTTTGTTTAATATATTTTAATGTATGTCGTCAATTATTCTTCCGGGATCAGGTGTAGCAACAGGTGATGAAGTTCAGGCGATATTTCGTCTTGCTAAACAAAAAGGATTTGCCCTTCCAGCCGTCAATGTAACCAGTACCTCCACCGTAAATGCAGTGATTGAAGCTGCAGCAAAAATTAATTCTCCCGTAATTATTCAATTTTCGAATGGCGGTTCCCAATATTTTGCTGGAAAAGGATTAAAAAATACAAATGAGCAAGCAGCTATACTGGGGGGTATTAGTGGCGCAATGCATGTCCATCATGTAGCAGCGGCATATGGTGCAACTGTTATCTTACACACCGACCATTGCGCTAAAAATATATTACCTTGGTTAGACGGACTTTTAGATGCAGGTGAAAAGTTTTATCGTGAACATGGTAAACCTTTATACAGCTCACATATGATTGATTTATCTGAAGAGCCGATTGAGGAAAACATCGCTATTTGTAAAACATATTTAGCCAGAATGGCAAAAATAGGAATGACTTTAGAAATTGAATTAGGTATTACAGGCGGAGAAGAAGATGGTGTGGACAATAGTAATGTTGATAATTCGAAATTATATACTCAACCCGAAGAGGTTGCTTATGCTTATGAGGAGCTGTTGAAAGTTTCACCGCGCTTTACAATCGCTGCTGCTTTTGGAAATGTGCATGGTGTTTACAAACCAGGAAACGTTTTTTTAACCCCGAAAATTTTAAAATCTTCTCAAGATTTTGTGCAGCAAAAATTCCATACTGAGCATAATCCTGTTGATTTTGTTTTTCATGGAGGTTCTGGATCCACTATCGAAGAAATTAGAGAAGCAATTGGTTACGGTGTTATCAAAATGAATATTGATACCGACTTGCAATTTGCTTTCACCGAGGGCGCGCGAGATTATATTGAGACAAACCTACCTTACCTCAGAACTCAAATTGGAAATCCTGAGGGAAGCGAACTTCCTAATAAAAAATATTATGATCCAAGAAAATGGCTTCGCGAAGGGGAATTGACCTTTATTAAGCGACTTGAAAAAGCATTTTCCGATTTGAATAACGTAAATACCCTTTAAACGAAAATAAACAATGAGTTGGTTTACCAGAAAGAAAGAAGGAATTACGACTTCAACAAGTGATAAAAAAGAGACACCAGAGGGCTATTGGGTAAAATGCACCAATTGTAAAACTCTTTTTACTGCTCAAGATTTAGCTAAAAATAATGGTGTCTGTGACCGTTGTTCACACCATGAGCGCTTGAGTGCAGAGGGCTATTTTAATATTATTTTTGATAATGAGAAATTCACCGAATTAGACGCAAAATTATCTTCTGCTGATCCATTGAAATTTACAGATACTAAAAATTATAAAGATCGTGTAGCAGCAACCCAAAAATCAACTGGCTTAAAAGATGCTATTCGAACGGCAAAAGGTAAATTGGATGGTAACGATTTCGTTGTTGCAGCTATGGATTTTGCATTTATTGGTGGTTCGATGGGCAGTGTAATGGGAGAGAAAATCGCTAGGGCAATAGATGAAGCAATTAAATTAAAAGCTCCTTTTATGATCATCTCTAAATCTGGTGGTGCGCGCATGATGGAGGCAGGATTTTCATTAATGCAAATGGCAAAAGTTTCCGGTAAATTAGGTCAGTTGGCCGATGCGGGATTGCCTTATATTTCTTATTTAACCGATCCTACAACTGGCGGTGTTACGGCATCTTTCGCTATGTTGGGGGATATCAATATCGCTGAGCCAGGTGCCTTAATTGCTTTTGCAGGACCAAGAGTGGTAAAGGAAACCATTGGACGTGATTTGCCAGATGGTTTTCAAACGTCTGAATTCTTGTTAGAGCATGGTTTTCTTGACTATATAATCGATCGGACCGAAATACGTCCAAAACTTTCCATGTCTTTACGATTCTTTCGCAATTAAATGAAATTAACTAAATTAAACGATGACTCCTCTTGGTTATGGGAATTTGATTCGTTTTCTGTTTTAGTTGATCCTTGGTTTACAACTCAGCAAGTGGATCTTGCACCTTGGTTTTCCAAGCAGCAGCATTTTCGTGAGCAGCCGCAAATCGCAGACTTACCTCCATACAATGTTATTTTTATTTCGCATCCATTTACCGACCATTGCAATAAAGAAACCCTCTTGCAATTATCGCCTGACATCCTCTTGATAGCGTCTCCCAATGTCCTCGGTAAAATACAATCTTGGCATCATTTCAAGCATTTGCTTTCCTTGGATGAAGCACCTTTTGAAATTACACGAATTACAAAAGCATCAATTTGGGATCTAGTGCACCACGCATTTTTAATAAAATCAAGGAATACGACTTTGCTGTATGCACCTCATGGCCTTAAGCAAGATCTAAAGGCTATAAAAGTTGATATACTTATCGGAACAAGTACATTGTTTAAGTTGCCATTTTTCTTGGGTGGGACCATTAATTTAGGCGCTGAAAAATTAATCGAAGTGGCAAAAATTTGTGAGGCAAAACTAATTTTAAATACCCATGATGAGCAAAAACTAGGTTCCGGACTTGTGGAGCTATTTGCTAAAAAGAACTATGTCACTACTCATCCAGCGATTAGGTACATTGATAGAGGGGAATGCATAGAATGGCCACTTATCCTTAGTGGTTCTTGAATTACTAAATTCTAATGACGAGTGAGTAAAAGGATAGCGGTAAGGATTAGCGCTTTGAAATTTTATTTTTCGTGATCAAGCGTTGTGATGAGGACTTAAAGCGATTGATGAGGTCTAATCTTTTTTTTGCATGCTTTGTTTTACACTCCTCAACGCGTTTTCTCCATCTGTTGTAGCTGCTGGCTTTTAATTCCTTGCGCATTAGATTTCTTACGGCTTGTTCATTTAACCCAAATTGCATTTTAATCGCATCAAAAGGCGTACGATCTTCCCAAGCCATTTCGATAATGCGATCTGTTTCAGCATCGGTCGTTACCCGTTCAGTATTCAATATATCTTTTTTTCGGTAAGCTTCAACGGAAGGCAAATCGCTGTAATGACAATAGTTTGTGTCCATGTTTAAATCGTTTAATCTGCTCCATCATATAAATGATTTAACAACGATTCTAATAAACAAAAAATAGATTGAATAGTTTTTAGCTTATGCTTTTTTAACGGTTAATTCTTTCTTGGTGAGTTTCTGGATGAGCTTAAGGTAATTTTTTTCCGTTTGATCACAGAATGATATTGCCACACCTTTAACGCCTGCTCTACCTGTTCTTCCAATACGATGTACATAGGTTTCAGGAATATTAGGGATTTCATAATTCAACACCATTTCTAAATCATCGATATCGATGCCGCGAGCTGCGATATCTGTAGCGACCAATACTTTTAGGTTCTTATTTTTGAAATCATTCAGTGCATTTTGACGCGCATTTTGTGACTTATTACCATGTATTGCTGCAGATTTTATTTGAACTTTTTGAAGGAATTTCACCACTTTATCAGCCCCATGTTTGGTTCTAGTGAATACTAACACTCTAGCTTCCACTGCCTGCGCTTTCACTAACTCGATTAATAAATTTTTCTTTTCATCTGCATCTACATGATAAACATGCTGCTCAATTAAATCTGAAGTAGATGCAATTGGAGTAACTTCCACCATTTTAGGATCTGTTAAGATCGTATTTGCTAGGCCAATAATTTCTTTCGGCATGGTAGCAGAGAAAAATAAATTTTGTCTCTTCTGTGGTAGTAATTTGATGATTTTTTTAATGTCGTGGATAAAGCCCATGTCAAGCATTCTATCCGCTTCATCAAGAACAAAAATTTCCAGATCGTTTAATTTTACAAATCCTTGTTGAATAAGATCCAATAAACGTCCGGGTGTAGCGATAAGAATATCGACATGAGATTTTAATTGATTGACTTGATTGTGTTGTGATACGCCACCAAAAATAACAGCATGACGAATATTCAGTCCTTGTCCGTATAGTTTGATGCTTTCTCCAATTTGTATGGCTAATTCTCTGGTAGGTGTAACAATTAAGGAACGTATTTTACCGTGTTTTTTTCGCTCGGGTGATGCGTATAATAATTGTAAAATAGGAATCGAAAAAGCAGCTGTTTTTCCTGTTCCTGTTTGTGCGCAGCCAATTAAATCATTACCGTTTAAAACGATAGGAATAGCTTTTTCTTGAATGGGCGTTGGGTTGGTGTAACCTTGATTTTCGATTGCGGTTAAAATCGTGGGAATGACCCCGAGTTGTTCAAAATTCATTAGAATTGTTTTAGATGATTTACAATTCCTGGGACAACTTTTTAATCAAAAGAACTGTATTTAAAGTGCAAAAGTACAACAATATTCAACTAATCCCATTAATTGGGACAAAACTCTTGAATAGTGGGTCTCTATCCTCCGTGTCTTTCGATCCGCTTAAAGTTCATTTTGGGCATAAAATATCAAAGTTACCAAGCTAAAAAAATAGTTTGGCTATTTCGTTTATGAGTGTAGTTTTCGTGCCGCCAATCAAAGTCCTAATTTGAATAATCATCTTAATTTAAAAATTATTCTATTTGCCTTTCTTTTTTGCTTGACAAAAAAAGAAACAAAAAAGTCAAGGCTATGAATTCCTATTTTGTTCGCAAATAATTATTCTAAAACTACTTACAATTCGTTGCGAACAATTTTAACTCCTTTCTGAAACTGAAATTTTCAAAAATGTTCTTGTAGAAATTTTAAAAATTAAAAGTTTCAGTTCAGGTGCAAAAACCATTAAATTCAAGGCCGAATATTTCCGCCTTTACGGACGCTAATTGTCACTAAATCGTTCTCACTTCAGATGAATTCTTGGTTTTTAACATTAAAATAGTTTGCTGGTACGATTTCGAATACTCAATTTAATTTTACTAATAATGCCAATTAATATCGATTTAGCTACCTTTTTTAATATAAGCCCACTAATTTTTTACCTTTGCAATTAAAATACTGATCATGAAAATCGAACAAATTTACACAGGATGTTTAGCGCAAGGTGCTTATTATGTGACTTCCGGTTCGGAGGCGATAATTATCGATCCTTTGAGGGAAATAACACCTTACACGAGCAGAGCCCAGGCAGATGGTGTGACGATAAAATATATTTTAGAAACGCATTTCCACGCCGATTTCGTCTCCGGTCATTTGGATTTAGCCAAAGCTACAGGTGCTACCATTGTTTTTGGTCCTATGGCTGACCCTCAATTTGCATTTCATTCGGCCAAAGATGGTGAGGTATTGGCTTTCGGAGATTGCTCTGTTCGTGTCTTGCACACACCAGGCCATACGATGGAATCCACTTGTTATCTTTTAATCGACGAAAACGGACGAGAACACGCCTTGTTCTCTGGTGATACCTTATTCATTGGTGATGTCGGAAGACCTGATTTAGCACAAAAATCGGCGGCAATGACGCAAGAGGAATTGGCAGGATTACTTTATGATTCCTTACGGTCAAAAATTATGACACTTCCGGATTCTGTTACTGTTTATCCTGCACATGGAGCTGGCAGTGCTTGTGGAAAAAATATGTCGAAAGAAACATTTGATACCCTTGGGAATCAAAAAATGGTCAATTATGCCTTGAGGTCAGACATGGACCGAATTGATTTTATTAAAGAATTGACAAATGGTTTATTGCCGCCACCTAGTTATTTCGGAATGAACGTTGCGATGAATAAAAAGGGATATGATTCCATTCATGACGTAATGGCTCGTGGATTAAAGCCCTTAAGTCAGTATCAATTCACCTCTTTGGCTCCTGAAGCATTGATTTTGGATACGCGCCCTGCCACCGAATTTGCTCAAGGATTTATTCCGGGAAGTATTTTTATTGGCTTGGAAGGTCAATTTGCTCCATGGGTTGGGGCTTTGATTCCCGATATTAAGCAGGAAATTATTTTAGTTACACCAGATGGTAAGGAAGAAGAAACGGTGCGCCGCTTGGCTCGGGTGGGATATGACAACGTAAGGGGGTATTTGGATGGAGGAATTCATGCGTGGGAAGGTACTCTTGAGAGTATCGGCAGGGTAGAGGCCAGCGATGTAGAGCAAGGATTAACTGCCAATGAATGTTTGATTGATGTACGGAAACCGGGTGAATACGAATCGGAGCATTTGGTAGATGTGCCTAGTATTCCACTCGATTTTATCAACGATCGTATGGCTGAATTTCCTAAGGACAAAGAACTTGTGCTGCTTTGCGGCGGCGGTTACAGGAGCATGATTGCGGCCTCGATCTTAAAATCCCGTGGTTTCGAAGGAATAAAAGACGTTATTGGCGGTTATGCTGCTTTGGCGAAAACGAACCTTCCTAAAGTAACAGTCGCTTGCGCCTCAACTCAATCTTAAGTAATAAAATGCTTATCTTCGCTTTTTAAAAGATAAAAATGCGTGTTTATTTAGATAATGCAGCAACTACACCAATGGCGCCAGAGGTTATAGCGGCAATGGTTGATGTTTATCAAGAAAATTTTGGTAATGCCTCTTCTACGCATTATTATGGTCGCAATTCTAAAGCTTTATTAGAAACTTCTAGGCGCTCCATTGCCGCCTGGTTGAATTGCCATTCATCAGAACTTATTTTCACTTCGGGTGGAACTGAAGCAGATAACATGGCGCTACTTACTGCTGTAGAAGATTTAGGCGTTAAACGAATCATCACCACGAAGATTGAGCATCATGCGGTAGGTCATACGGCTGAAGCAATACATAAAAAATACGGCACCACCATTACGTATTTATCGGTAGACAGTCTCGGTCATATTGATTTGAATGAACTATCTGAACACTTAGCCGATAAAATTCCCACCCTGGTTTCATTGATGCACGCCAATAATGAAATTGCCACCTTGATTCCAATCAAAGCAGTGGCGAAAATTTGCCGAGAAAACGGCGCTTATTTTCATTCGGATACGGTTCAAACCATGGGACATTATTCGTTTGATTTAAAAGAACTAGATATCGATTTCATTACTTGCGCAGCACATAAATTTCATGGGCCAAAAGGAGTGGGTTTTCTTTACGTTAATAAAGCGACCAAAGTAACCCCTTTTATTCATGGGGGTGCACAAGAACGAGGTTTGCGAGGTGGAACAGAAAACATCGCTGGAATTGTAGGTTTAGCAAAAGCATTTGATTTAGCTTACCAAAATTTAGCTGTACACGATGCGCATGTTAGGGGATTGAAAGCCTATATGATCGAACAATTGACGGCTTCGATACCGGGAATTTCATTTCATGGTGAAACATCACATGATAAAGCACTATACACGGTACTCAACGTTTGTTTCCCACCAACAGAAAAAGCGTCAATGGTATTATTTACCTTAGATTTAAAGGGTATTGCTGCAAGTGGTGGCAGTGCTTGTTCATCGGGTGCCACTACTGGATCACATGTGTTAAGTGGAATAAATGCCGATATGAGTAGGCCCAATGTTCGTTTTTCATTTTCCCATTATACCACGAAAGAAGAAATTGATTACACTCTGCAACAGGTTAACATTGTATTTCAAACCATCTTGGTTTAGCACATGTCACATAAAGGAAAAAAAGTCCTCTTTTTATGCTCTTGGTATCCCAACCGAAAAAACCCAACGCTAGGTAATTTTGTACAGAAACATGCTGAGGCAGCTTCCCTTTTAAATGAAGTTGTGGTATTAGCAATTGTAGCTGACGAGACAATTAATACGATTGAAATAGTAGAAAATAAGCGGGGTTCGCTCAACGAAATTTTAATTTATTATCCAAAGAAAAAAACTTCTTTACCCTTACTCGGTTCAATACAGGCATTTGCGCAGTATAAAAAGGCCTTTTCCTTTGGAATGAAGAGAGTTTATGAGGGACACGGCAAGCCTGATCTTATTCATTTAAATGTCATTTATCCATTGGGTTACTTGGCTCGAAAATTAAAAATAAAACTGGGAATTCCCATGGTGATTAGTGAGCATGCAAGTGGTTTTCAAGGCGGGGCAAATGCCTATCCTAAGGTCATTCTAACATTGGCTAAAAAAGTCCTTAAGTCCTCAGCATGTGTTATGCCAGTTAGTCAAGATTTAGGTGAACGCTTAAAGAAACTAGCGCCGTCTATCACTGTTCAAGTGGTTCCGAATGTTGTGAACGAAGCGATTTTTCTTCCCTCAGAAACACCACAAACCGCTCATCAATTTGTCCATATTTCTACTGCGTTTGAGCCCGCCAAAAACGTATTGGGGATGCTTCGAGCTGTGCATCAGCTTTCAAAAGTAAGCTCTAATTTTTCCTTTCACATCATCAGTGATGGCGATGTGACAAAAGCACATCAATTAGCCCGTGAATTAGGATTATTAAATTCATTTGTGTTTTTCTATCCAACCATGTCAACAGTAGAAATTGCCAATTTTGTAAAAAAATGTCGTGCCTTGGTACTGTTTAGCAATTTCGAAAATTTTCCTTGTGTGATTCCAGAGGCTTGGATGTGTGGTGTTCCCGTTATTGCTACTACAGTAAATGGCATTCCTGAATTTGCGAATGATCACAACAGTATTTTGGTGGAGCCGCGTAACGAAGCTCAATTAGTAGAAGCGATGCAAGCCATGTTGAACGGAAAGTATTTTAATCCTGAGGAACTCAGAACTTATGCACTAACTCATTTTAGTTATGCAGCTGTTGGGAAACAGTTGGATATGTTGTACGATAGTCTTATCAAATAAATTTATTTAAACGTAAAATTCCGCTGAATAAGGTAACTGATTACAGCGACGATTACAGAGGCTATTACGTTTGAAACAGACGCATAAACACCAAAACCTTCTATAAGTAGTCTTAGAATAGCGTAACTCGTAACAAACGAAATTATGGCGCTTATTCCATAGCGAAACAATTGAATTCGTCCCTTAATTTCACTTGCCGTAAAAACGACATACTTTAATAAGGTAAAACCTATGATAAATGAAATTACAAAGCATACAGCAGCACTAATCGTATAGGCATTAATATAGAGGTTTAGGATAGGAACCTGCCATTTTTGTTGGTGAAAAACAAAGTTGTAGAATAGGTAAAATAGTAGCCAACTCAGCACCATATTAGATGCTCCACAAACGGCATAATAGTAAGTCGTTTTACTCATTAGTTTTTTTACGATTGGATAAAAAATATCCAAAAATCCACGAAGATAATCAGGTGCTGTTTTAATCTTTTCCATCGCCCAAGATTATATCAACTTCATAGCCAGTATGGCGCCGAATATTAATGACTTTATGTCCATCAATGTACAAGTATTGTGCACGAATTCCGGTAAGTTTTCCCGAAATGAGTGGCATTTTATCAAAATTCATGGCTTCCAAGGTACTGGGATATTCCTTTACAGGATAATTAATCGAATGAACGGATTCATCTTCGGTAAAAAAAGCGGCAAGATCATGAGGTAATAGTTCTTGAGCAAGCCATTTTTCTTCCACTAAATCGATCGATTCATCCCGAAGATCTTTTAGCATGCTTTGCCAGTTTGTTTTATCGTCGTATGCTTCTTTCAAAGCAACTTCGATGATGCCAGCTGTATAGCGATTGGGTGTTTCTGCTAAAATGATTGCTGATTGAGCACCTTGGTCAATCCAACGAGTAGGAATCTGCGTGTTGCGCGTAATGCCAATTTTCACTTTATCGGTTGCTGCAAAATAAACAAAATGAGGCTGGTTGTGATTTCGCTCTTCGTATTCAACATCGCGCCCCTTTCCTAAATGCGCTTCGCATAATTCAGGATTTATGATGCAGGGACTTGCTTCTGGCGCTTCGTTGAAACACTTGTAACAAAATCCTTGACCAAATGATTTATCGGTAATTTTACTACAGCTAGAACAGACGATTTTTCCCAGGTACTGCAGTGTAATTTGCTGTCCAATAAAGTCATTTAAACAGATCTTTTCATCGTTCAGCTTAATGAAATAGCGTACTTCATCTCCTTGCTCAGTGTACAGCTTTTCTAAAATAGTTTTCATTCTTTGGGTAAGATATTCATTTTCTCGGCAAAATGGTAGCAATAATCCCTTAAATCTTCTGCCATTAAATGTTCCCCCGTCGCTTTTTCAAAAGTATCAGACATCGAAAGCAAGGTCTGATGAAAAAATTGCTTCATTTCCTCGACCGACATATCAGGTGTCCATAAGTCAATTTTGAGTGTATTTTTATCTTTTTTATCCCAGATAGACAATAAAAATGCCTCTGCTTCTTGGGGAATTGAGCCATTATCTTCTGCGTTCCACTTTATGGAAACGGGTAGTTTGTTAGGGTTCAGTCCTATGTTAATCAGTATATCGGATGTTTTGGTGATTTCTTTATTCATATTCAATTAGTTGGGTTTGTAGGATTGCAAAATGGTATTGTAGGGTACTTTGACCAATTCTTCTAAGCTAATACTTTCTTTATCCATATATTGCTTTACCATTTGATATCCCAAAAATTGTCCCATTCGATCAGGGCTTTCTTGCGGTAATCCAGTTGAAAAAGGCCCTTCGTGAAGAAGGTTTTGTTTCGTTTCTTCTAAAGTATTAAACAATAATTCTTCCTCCACCAGATATTTCCAAAAGGAGCCCTCACTATTAATCGCCCAATCATAATCCTTTTTAGAATATCGAACAATAATAGCATCTTCAAGATCCGGTAGGCAGGCATGCGTAATGAAGAGTAGTTTCCCCCAACGTATCATTTCACTTGAGTAATTTTCGGAAGTTTCATTGATATAATGAGCCATCAACCAACTTAATACAACATCTCGTGTTAGGTATCGCTTATTCATACCTTCTTTAATCCATTGATAAAACTGATTGCTAGGCAGTTCTTTAATAACATCTTCATTATTACCCAAATAACGATCTAAACCGATTGCTATAAAATTATCTGAGCAGTTTACACTCGCTGAAAAAAGTGAATTAATATAAGCAATTCTTTTTGGGAATTTATTTTTTGGAAAATGAAATTTTAACCGTTTAAACGCATCACTAATTTCCGTTTCTTTTCTTTCTTTCGATGAAAATTTATTCGCAATTACTTTTTCTAAGCGCTGAATGTATTGATCAGTATAAAATAAAGTAAGTCCATTTATGTAGGCAGTGTCAGAAGAACTAGAGATATGATAACAATACCCCACTGTGTAATTTAATAAATCGGCATCTTTTTTAAGCAATTCATTTTTTCTTGCAATGGCAGTTTGTCCTTTTGATGCATACAGAATCGAATCTAAATTTATAAATTCTAAATTTAGATTAATATTTTCTATATTTACCTTGTAGTCGTTTCCTTTACAAGACAAAAGAGACGCTAAGCATAGAATAAAAAGGTAGACAACAGCACGTCTCATTATTAATTATTAATTTTGTTCAAATTTAATCATAAAAAAGACCTCATGAAAAATCTAACTTCATTTTGTAAAATTTGTTACTTAGTAATTGTATTATTTGCCGTGAATTTATCTTATGCTCAAGGGACTGCGGCGAAAAGACTGCAAGCAGGTATGACGGGTAATTTTGGTTTGAACTTCCAAAAAATGGGAAGTAAAAAAATGGATATAAATGGTGTGGGATCTGATTTATCGGTGGGTGTGTTAATCCATACTAGCTTTAAAAATTCGAGCAATATCGGTTTGGCTACTGGTTTAGAATTTGATTTTGAAACATTGAAGTATAAAGCAGGAGACAGTGCTGTTTTTTATAGGTATACGGAGAATGAAATATTAGGTAAAGATGAGACAGGAGGTACAGCTTTTAAATTAAGTGAACGTCAAATCAAACCCATTTATATTTCTATTCCCTTGATGTTGTTATTTAGGACCGATCCAATTGGTGACTTTAGGTATTTTGGAAAATTTGGTATCCGAAATAGTTTTATGGTTTCTCAAAAAATCAATGATAAGGGAGTTGATGTAGGAGGTTCAACAATTATAGAAAATACCTCGATGAAATCATTTGGCGAGACATTTTTTTACAAAGGGTCTATTGGCTTTTCTGCAGGTGCTGAATGGAATTTTGTAGGTACAACTACTTTGGTTCCAGAAATTAGCTTCTTCTATGGATTAACACCGATGCATTACCGATTTAGTGAAAAGAATTACTCATTGTATGATGGTTCAGGCACTTATTTCTATACAAAATCGAAGCAAAATCAGCTGATGTTAAAAATATCAATACTCTTCTGATAGTATACTTTGGATAAACTAGTTGATTATATTGTTACTTGGCTTAAGGAATATGCCTTAAATGCTCGAATGGACGGATTTGTTATCGGTATATCAGGTGGAATAGATTCTGCAGTTACCTCTGAATTATGCGCCATGACCGGATTACAAGTAATCGCCATTAATTTACCTATCCGACAATCAACGCAAGAATACAATTTAGCTAACAAACACTTAGTTTACCTCAATTCGAAATATAAAAACAGTAAAGAATTGGAGATTAATTTAAGTGATGTATTCTCACAATTTGAAAAAACGATGCCTTCAGATTGCAAGAATAATAGTTTAAGCATGGCGAATTCACGCTCACGGCTCAGAATGACAACTTTATACGCTGTTGCTCAAAGCAATAATTGTCTTGTTGCGGGAACTGGTAATAAAGTTGAAGATTTTGGAATAGGATTTTATACGAAGTATGGTGATGGAGGTGTTGATCTTAGTCCAATCGCCGACCTATCAAAATCGCAGGTTTGGGCCCTTGGGAAACACTTAGGAATACTTCCTGAGATTCTCGAAGCTAAACCAACAGATGGTTTGTGGGGCGATGGAAGAAGTGATGAGGACCAAATCGGAGCCACTTATCCTGAGCTAGAGTGGGCGATGGAATTTGATGGAGACGAAACTACTTTAACAGATAGACAGCAGCAAGTGTTAGAGATTTACAGAACCTTTAATCGAATCAATCAACATAAAATGTTGCCGATACCGGTGTGTAACATACCTAACGATTTAATAGCTTAGGCTTCTGGAGCTAATCGCAACACGATTCCATCAATTTCTTCCGAAAGGTGTATTTGACAACCCAATCGACTAGTTGATTTAACAAAAAATGCTTGATCAAGCATATCAAGTTCGGCATCGCTTTGCTCGTCTAAAAGCGTATCAGATTCCAAATAGCATTGACAAGTTGCGCACATGGCCATGCCCCCACATTCACCCAGCACGGGTAATTCATAGGCTTTGCAAAGCTCCATGATGTTCATACTCATATCGGTTGGACCAACTAATTCATGCGAATTGCCTTCCCGATCAATAATTGTTACCTTAATATCAGCCATTATTAATTATAAATTCGGAGTAAATTACTGCCATTAAATTGCGTAGCGTATTGTCTTAAGCCAAATTGAGAGCCAGAAATGGCTCCGCCGTCGTATAATGAAAATTGTGCGCTACTGCAGGTATCTTTTAATTGTAGGAAATTATCTTGTTCGGGGAAAAGTGGAAGAAAACATGTCCCGTTTGGATCCATCGGCGAATGTCGGTCGAAAGCAACGAATTCGTCTATTGTTCTTCTGTAAACGATAATACCCCTTGATCCACCGTTGACGTAGGTCCATGAACCAACCCCTTGTAATTGATAATAACTTGGCAAATTAATATCGATAGTAATATCAAAAGGAATACTTGGAACCGGATTTTGGTTATTCTTGAGGCATGAGGAAGCCATGATAAGGACTAAAAAAAGAAACAAGCTAGGTATTTTCATGTTGCAAATTTATAGCATGCTGATCGATAAATAATGCATTAAAATTAAAGAAATAAAGCTACTCATACAAATGATATGTTAATTATGCTTCGATAAAATAGCTTCCCATTCCTCAACTAATTTTGCTAGCACTGCTTTTTTTGAGTTGTACCGCTCGGCAGTTGAATCAAATTCAGCGTCCCCATAATTTAATTTACTGAGCAAGTCATTCATTTCGAGCAATTCATTTTCTGCTATTTCAATCTTTTTTTCGATGTTTTTTATTTCTTTATCTTCTGGAGTAACAATCACTTTTTCTTTACTGATTTTTGGAACTTTTACTTTTTCTGACTGTCCTAAAAGTTTACCTTCAATTTTAAGTTTAGTTTCATTTTTATAGAGCAGGTATTCATTCAGTGAAAAATGGTGAATTTTCAAACCTTCGTTCTCAATATCCCAAATCCGATTAGTGAGACCTTCTACAAATTCACGATCGTGCGATACTACAATAAACGTCCCTGCGTAGTTGAGAAGTGCAGATTTTAAGATTTCTTTACTCTGCATGTCTAAATGGTTGGTGGGTTCATCTAGAATAATAAAATTTGATGGGCTAAGCAGTAACTGGCACAAGGCAAGGCGAGTTCGTTCTCCCCCAGACAAAACGCTCACTTTTTTTTCTACAATTTCACCAGAAAAAAGAAATGCCCCAAGAATAGTCCTGAGGTTTTTTCGCAGTTCTCCTTTCGCAATATGGTCAACTGTTTCATAAACTGTTAGGCTTGTATCTAATTTTTCTGCTTGGTCTTGTGCAAAATAAGCTAGGTTTACGTTGTGTCCGTTGGTTACTTTTCCTTCAAAATCAATGGAGCGCATAATGGCTTTCAATAAGGTTGATTTTCCGACGCCATTTGGACCCAACAAGGCAATTTTTTCTCCGCGACCAATTGTCAGGTTTACCTGTTTAAAAAGTACTTTTTCGCCATATGATTTACCAAGATTTTCCATTTCCAATACCCATTTTCCGGGTTGAATGCTTAATGGGAATGAAATTCTAATGCCACTATACGATTCTTTTTCAATTTCTATTCGCTCCGTTTTATCCAGTTTTTTGATCAACGATTGTGCAAAGGCCGCTTTGGATTGCTTTGCCCTGAATTTATTAATCAATTCTTCCGTATGTTTGATATCCTTATCTTGTTGTTTTTTCGCTTGTTCTAATCGCCCCATTTCCTCTTCTCTCATGACTTTATACTTACTATATCCATAAGGGAAGTCGAAGATTTTATTCATGCTTATCTCAAGTGTTCTTTTCGTGACATTGTCTAAGAAAAATCGGTCGTGCGAAATAATAATAACCACTCCATCAAATCGCTGTAGGTAGGTCTCTAGCCATCCAATTGATAATATATCAAGGTGGTTAGTGGGTTCATCCAAAAGCAGTACATCGGGTTGATTCACTAAAATTCTTGCTAATTCTGCACGCATTTTCCATCCACCAGAAAATGTATCTAAGCTTTTGTGAATTTCTTTATCGTTAAATCCTAAGCCATTTAGGGCAGTCATTATTTTTTCTTCCCATTGAAAGCCTTCAATGACTTGAAATTCATGATTTTTCTCTGCTAATTCATTCAGTAATTCTGAATAGGAATTGCTTTCGTAATCAGTTCGTGTAGTAAGCTCGTTATTAATGTGATCTAATCGCGTTCGAATAAAATCAATTCGTTCATTGGAGCAATTTAAGTACTCGAATACACTCTGTTTGGAGTCAATAACAATATCTTGTGTTAAATAGCCTAGCACTGTTCCTTTGGGTTGATGAACATTTCCTTCTGATGGCTTTATTTTCCCAGACAATATTTTTAATAAGGTGGATTTTCCAGCACCATTTTTCCCAACTAGCCCCACTTTATCCCCCTTGTTTATTTGTAAACTTACTTGCTGAAAAAGGTACCCTTGAGGCAAAAAATACCCTAGTTTTTCTAAATTAATCATGTGCAAAAGTATTTAAACTTTTAGGCATAATAGTTGTTGTCCTATTAAATATTTATATTCTTTTTGCGATATCAGGTTATTTTATACACCCTATTTCAAAAAAAATACCTATTTTTACTATTACTTATTTTAAAAAACACACTTATATAAATGGGAAGACCACCTACACGGCCGGCAAGACTCAAAAATGGTTTTTATATTGAAATCAAATCTCAGG
Source organism: Crocinitomicaceae bacterium (assembly GCA_044336865.1). Lineage (GTDB taxonomy): Bacteria > Bacteroidota > Bacteroidia > Flavobacteriales_D > Crocinitomicaceae > UBA952. Next base: position 124,485 of record JBIIOQ010000005.1, read on the forward strand.
GGTCCGGTTCAATTTTAATTAGAAGAGATACAAAAGAACAGATGCAAATGGCAGCTGAAGATTACTCACGTACTAAAACCGTTATTATTCGAGGAGAAATGTTGAATGATAAATGGGTTGCTAGTTAGTTATTACCAAGCTTAAATGTCGAATACAAAAAATTTAAAATACCGTTTTCCGTTATGGATAGCGGTATTTTTTTTATTGCTCATTCTGGTTCCTTTTGGAATCCTCGTGAATATCATTCTCCTAGCCAAGGTAGCGGGTATTCTATCTACCGTTTTCTTAATAATAGCCATTCGCTTTTGGTTTACTGTTGCTAAAAATAGGAATAATAAGATCGATCGAATTATGTTAAATACCAATGACATGTTTGATTTATTGAAGTCTTTTCCGGTACTTAAATTATGGTCTAAAAGTGATATACAGGTTTTGAAGGACAGGATTGGAATTTTATTGGCAAATTATAGCATTGCGGTCATTGATAATGGTGAAGCTAAGCTAATGTCAAAGAAAGAAGCTATAGGGTTTGCGGCATTCCTAGTTTTTATGTCGGTGGATCGTTTGGCAGGCATTAAAAAGCTGATTCGATTTACGGTTATAAATGAGAAAGAATCTAGCATCATTGATTCAGTTTGTTATTTATCAAATGACACCGTTAATTTTTGCTTGGAATCATATGTTAGCCAGTTAAAATCGTTTAGCGATACAGATAATTTGTTAATTGAAAATCTAGATTTACTCGCTATAAAAAAATCTTTAGCATAGTTAAATTAGTCTTATCTTACTAATAGTTAGGACCTTCGCTTAAATTATAAAAATAATAGCTTTATTTTTTCCAATAAAACATTGTTAGAATAAAAAAAGTAATTACCTTTGCACCCCGCAATTGAGGAAAGCGTTTCTTAAGGGGTTATAATTTTGGGTTAAAGGAATGATTTAAATCCAAGGGAACAAATGGGGATAAGTCCTTTTTGTTTTACAAAATAAGTTCATTGAAATATTGAGGAATAAGGAAACAGCGATTAAGAAAAGAACAACATCTCTAAGTCTCAGAAAAATTCAACGTTATTTTACAACGGAGAGTTTGATCCTGGCTCAGGATGAAC